>NZ_PVBJ01000007.1:0-332684 GCF_002968565.1 Neorhizobium sp. T25_27 | reverse complement strand
GCTTCATGCTCCGTCACCATCCGAACGGCGCGGGCGCGGACTTCAGGAGAGAATTTGTTCGTCGTCTTGCTTGTCATAGACCCTACTTCTCACGAGTTGGGGTCTCCGGCCAAGCCGGGGCGGTTCATTGTCTCCTTAAAAGCGGAAACCCGGCGCGATGGCCGGGTGAGGTTGAGAAGGATGCTGAGAAGAGGGATCAATCGGAAGCCAGCCGGCCCTGCGCCGACCGAATTGCCAAGAGCGCCGCCTGGAATTCGGCGTTTCCGACCATGTCTGAAAAATCCATCGTGGTGGCGATTGACAGGCAGGCGGCGTGAACCTCATCGTCGGTCACCGCCTCGGGCCGTACAGTTTTGAAACTCGGGTCGACTTGGAGCACGGCGGTGATTGCGTCGCGCACGCGATCCTCCTGCAGCCTGACCAGGACGTGGGAAGGCTTTGGTGGGTCGACCGGCTCCTCAGGACCCGGGTCTCCGGCGAGAATGGCTTCTCCTCGGGCGATCGCCCAGGCAGATCGGACGAGCCAATCGAGCGACGGTGGCCGGGCAGCGCGGACGTCATCGAACAGGATCTTCAGCAGTCCGAGCAGGATCTCGAAATGACGCGCCCGGCGTTGGACAGGTTCATCGAATTGCTGGGGGATCTGGATCGGCGGACCCGCATAGGCCGCATGTGCGCCGTCCCAGATGCCGGTGATATGAATTGCGCCCGAGGAATCGAAGTCCTTCTCGGCGATATCCCAACTGTCATCCTCGATGGCAGCACGGCACGCCTCGTCCAGCGTGTCAGCTTCATAGGTGCGATGCCGGAAGACCGGCAGGTGATAGGTGGTCTCGATGGTGAAGTCAGGCATAGGTACCTCCTGAAACGGAAAAGCCCGGCGCAATGGCCGGGCTGTTGGGAAAGAAGACCCGACCGCAAATTCGATCGGGTCAATCTGGTCGGATCACTATTCGGCGGCGGCGAGATGCTCGTCGTTGATCTCACTCTCGGTATCGTCAGCACCATCGCTCGATGCTTCCGGCTCTTCGAGCAGGAAGGCCGGCAGGTCCTCAATTTCCGTAGTCTCAGCCTGCTCGGGCTCGACGGCATCATCTCCGGCAGCGTCGATATCGATGATGCCTTCGCCGTTCGTCATGCGGAGCGGTTCCGGCAGCCAGCCGCTGCCTGTCATCAGCCGTTCAGCCTCGCGGGCCATGTCGGTTTTCTTGAGATGGCCGATCAGTTCCGCCGCCTGGTCCCCCTTTGCCTCACGAACCGCCTGCAGGATATGCGCCTTCGTGACACGGCCGAGATAGTTGTCGGCGGTCGTCGTCCAACCGGCTTCCACGATATCGAAGCCGATCGAGCTGGCCAGCTGTTCGGCATGGGCGATGGCGCGCGTCCGCTTGTTCCAGGGTTCGATCACTGCGTTGACCGACAACGAGGCGCAATGCGCAAACAGGGCCTGCCGGCTGACCTCATCGAGCTTGATCAGGAAATCCCACAGATCGTTCGGATCCTTGGGCAGATCCTGGCCCCAGCCTTCCTGCCTCTGATCGATCTCCTTCGCCCAGACCGTATCGCCGAGGCCGGGCGTCTGGCTGAAGCGAGCGCTCTGCAGCGTCACCTCCAGGCATGAATCCGAGCCGTAGACGTAGAAGGTCTTCAGGACAAAGGCATGCAGGACAGCGACAAAGGCGATGACGGGGTTGTTCGCCAGCGCGTTGCGCAAAGCGATCGTCCGAGCTGCCGTCAGATCGAGAACCAGGCGGTCGGGAAGCGGCTTGATCGTTTCGTCCTCGTCGTCGGGTTGGGTGCCTTCCCCGCCGGCGCCGGTTACCGGGCGAGCACTGTCATGAGCGCCATGATCGTCACCGATATCATCCGTCAGATCCGTCTCATCCTTCGGTTCATCCTCGGGTCGCACGAAGCCCCGCTCGATCTTGAGCTCGCCACTGGCGCCGAGCGAGATGAAGACTCCACCGCGGGCGATCTCCTGCGGATCGAAAACGTACGGACGGTCGTTGAGCCGGTCGAGCTCGCTGCCGAGTTCCTCCAGCTTCTGTTCGGTCGCTTCCGAGTATTCGTTTGCCGCCGCATACTCTGCGTCGAGCTTGTCGTATTCGGCGCGGGTGGCGTCATAATGTGCCAGTTCATCTTCAGTCATTTCGGCCTGCTCGCCGTAGAAGCGGCGCAGGCCGGACGTGTGGCCGTAGGGGAAGTCGAAGGCGGCTTCGACCCATTTCCAGCCTTCGCTTATCCGAATTCCCTCGGCGTCAGCTTTCAGCTTTTCCATCACGAGCTGTTCCAGCAGCGCCGGATCCTGCAGCCAGCCGCCCTGGTCCTGGTCGAACAGATCGCGCATGGTCACACCGCCTGCTGCCTCGTAGGCTTCGATGCCGACATAGACGGCGCGGCGGTCGCTGGCGCGGATCGCGGTTTCGGTCAGCAGCCGGCGGATGTAATACGGCTCGCGGCTATGCGAACGCGAGATCGTGTCCCAGACCTGCTCCTGGCGAACGTGGTCGTTGGTGATCGAGAAGGCCATGATCTGCTCGAGCGTCATCTCGTCCTCGGCATAAAGATCGAGAAGCCGCGGTGAGACGGAAGCCAGCCGCAGGCGCTGTCTGACCGTCACGACTGAAACGAAGAAGCGCGCGGCGATCTCCTCCTCGCCGAGCCCCTGCTCCCGCAAGGTCTGGAAAGCGCGGAACTGGTCGAGCGGATGAAGGCTCACGCGCTGGACGTTTTCGGCAAGCGAGTCCTCGACTTCGAGGGTTTCGCCTTTGCTGACGATGCAGGGAACGCCGGCGGTTTTGGCCAACCGCTTCTGCGCGACCAGGCGCTCGAGGGCACGATAACGGCGCCCGCCCGCCGGAATCCGATAAATTCCCGTCTCGTTGCCATCGTCGTCGAGTTCGGGGCGGACATTGAGGCTGGTCAGCAGACCACGGTGGGCGATGTCCTCCGCCAGGTCCTCGATCGACACGCCCGCCTTGATCTTGCGGACGTTCTGCTGGCTGAGCACCAGCTTGTTGAAGGGAATATCCCGGGCTGCACTGAGGGTGATTTTTTCCATAGCCTGAGCCATGTCGTTTCTCCATGACGGACCGGCCGGAACCTCTCTCCAGCCTCCTATCCCGCCACAATCCCCCTTCCCTCCTCTCCCTCTAGCCGCTCTTGAACCCCGCCGCGAGCCACCTCCAGTGCCAGGTTGATCAGCCCTGTTTTACGCTCTATTTCTTATCCCTGTTCAGGCGGCTACCACATATTTTCGATGAGGTCATAAATGATAACGTCCGAGCTCGTTTCCCTGATCGGCGGTCGGAATCCCGACCTCCATCACAGCGATGCGGAGCGGATTGTGGATACGATCCTCGACGAAATAGCAGCAACCCTGGAACAAAGCGGGCGAGTCGAACTCCACGAGTTCGGGGTATTCACCGATCGCAACCGCCCATCCCGTTCGGGCTGCAGTCCAAGAGACGGCGCCTCGATTTTTGTCGAAGAAAAGTGGGTACCATTCTTCAAGGCGGGCAAGGAGATGCAGGATCGGTTGAATTCAGCCAGGACCTCAATCTCCGGCGATTAAGTCAGGAGTTTCGGCGTCGTCCAGTAACGCGCGGCTCGCCTTCAGAAACCCGTACTGGCGCCGGAAGGCGCTTAAGAGAAAACGTGGCCCGGTTCCGCGTGCGCGATATCTGAGTTTCCAAAATGTCGACCGACCAACCGATTTTCCATACGTCAAACAAGCGCCTGTGCGAGTTCGACCGGCCGCTCTTTCACGAACAGGGCAGATCGCGTTGCGTTAGGGATCGACGACCCGATATTGCGCAGGTCCTCTTCGACCAGCGAGATCCGGCAACAGCGCCTCAAGCGCGGGGTTGAAGAATAAGGCGTCGAGATCGCGATGGAAGAATACTGCATTTCAAGGAAGCGGCCGTAGCGCACGCGGTCGGCGAAGGGGCGCGCCCGCATGATGAACCGGTCGAGCTGCTCATGCGCTTCGTGCGTCGCGGCTTTCAACCGCTTTGTGCGGCTTTCCTGGGCGAGTGCGGTATCTTGCATCAATGGTCCTCGTTTTGATTGTCATTGCCAATGCCCGGCCGGCAGGGTCTCATTCCTCCCGGAACGCCCTGTTGATCTGGTCGGAAAGCGGCTTGATCAGGTAGGAAAGGGCGGTGCGATCCCCGGTCCGGATCATGGCTTCGGCCGGCATGCCGGGAACAAGCGACAGGCCCTCAAGTTTGCTGATTTCCTCGTGCGGCACCGATATGCGGACCAGATAATAGGATCGCCCGGTGCGCTCGTCGACGGTGAGGTCCGCGGCGATACGACTGACATAGCCGTTCAGTTCGGGTGTGGTGCGCAAGTTGAAAGCCGACATGCGCAGCACGGTCTTGTGACCGGGCTGGATCTGGTCGATATCCTTGGGCGCGATCTGCACCTCGAGTGCCAGGTCCTCGCCTTCCGGAACGATCAGCATGATCGGATCGGCAGGAGCGACTACGCCTCCTACCGTATGGACGGCGAGCTGGTGGACGATGCCGGACTGAGGCGCGATGATGTCGATCCTGCGCAACTCGTCTTCAGCGGCGATCTTGCGCTCGACATATTCGCCGAACTGGGCCTGCACTTCGCGCAGTTCCCTGCCAACCTCGGTTTTCAGGTCCTGGTCGACCTGGAGGATCTGCAGCCGCGTCTCGGTGATCCGCCCGGCCGCCTGCGCCTGATAGGCGATCTTTTCCCCCCGTTCCCCGCCATAGGTTGCAAGCTGCGTCTTGAGGCTGTTCAAGCGCTGATCCGAGACGATGCCCTTTTGCCTGAGGGCGGTAAGGGAACCTATCTCCGTGGCAAGAACCTCGATCCCCTGCTGGTATGCATCTTCCTGAGCCTTGAGGCCTTCAATTTCATGCTCGTACTGGGTGATGCGTTCGGCCAATTGGGCTTTCTTGCCTTGTCGAGACTGGGTCCGGAAGTCGAACAACCGGATTTCGCTGTGGATCGCCGAGCCGACATCGGCATTGTCGAGACGTGCCCGCAGCCAATCGGGAAAGACGATCGCCGCCAGATCGTCGCGTTCGGCCTCCAGCCGCGCCAGCCGGGCGGCAAGCTCGTCCAGACGTTTGGTCACGATGGCGAGATTGGCGCGCGTCTGGGTCGCATCGAGGCGCATGACGATGGCGCCGGCCTTCACCTCGTCCCCTTCGTGCACCCGGATGTCGCCGACCACACCGCCGGTCGGGTGCTGCACCTTCTTCACGTAGGAATCGACGACGAAATGCCCAGAAGCGACGACCGCACCGGATAGATTGGTGACGGAGGCCCAGGCCCCTGCCCCGCCGACCAGGGCTGCACTTGCCAGCAAGGCGGCGATCAGGTGGAGCCGGATGGAGCGGGAGACACCAAGGCTCGGGTCAAGGTCGGACATCGGTTTCCTCCTCGTCTGCATGATCTTTTCCGCCGGCAGCCGCAGTCTCGGCGGCGGGAAGCGCCGGGTTTGCGATCAGCCGCAGGCCCGATATGCCGAAAGGGGCCGAGAAGAAACAGTTGCCGGACGGTGCGGGTGGCCGGGGCGCTTTCAGGACCTTGGTGAGTATCTCGTCGCGCGGACCAAAAGCTTTCTGTCGGCCGTCTTCCATCACCAGGACATGATCAACGGCGCCGATGGCGCTTGGACGATGGGCAACGACGATGGCGATACCTCTTCGCTCGCGCACTGCGGCGATCGCCCGCACGACGGCGGCTTCGCCGTCTGCGTCCAGATTGGCATTCGGTTCATCGAGCACGACCAGAAAGGGATCGCCGTAAAGGGCGCGCGCCAGGCCGATGCGCTGCCGCTGGCCGGCCGACAGCTCCGATCCGCCTTCACCGATGGGTGTTTCATAACCGCGCTCGAAGCGAAGGATGAGGTCGTGGGCGCCGGCCGCCCTGGCCGCCGCGACAATGGCGGCGGGATCCGGCTCGTCCTCGAAACGGGCGATGTTTTCGGCGATCGTCCCGTCGAACAACTCGACGCCTTGCGGGAGGTAACCGATATGACGTCCGAGCCTCTCGCGGTCCCACTGCTCGAGGCTGGCGCCGTCGATCCGGACTTTTCCGGCGGCCGGCAGCCAGGCGCCGACGATGGCGCGCGACAGGGTTGATTTTCCCGAACCCGAGGTGCCGATGATGCCGAGCGCACTGCCCGCCTCTACGGTGAACGCGATGTTGGTAACGGTCGGTTTCTTCTCCCCGGGCGGGATGATCGTTACGCCCTCGATGCTCAGTTGGCGTTCCGGCGCAGGCAGGGACATGAAGGAGGTGGCTTCCGGCAGCATTGCCAGCAGCGCCTTAATGCGCGCCCAGCTCTGTCGCCCCAACAGGAAAGGTTTCCAGCTGGAAATCGCAAGATCGACCGGCGCCAGCGCCCGGCCCATCATGATCGAGCTGGCGGTCATGACCCCGGCCGTGACCTCCTGTTCGATGACGAGATAGGCGCCGACCGCGAGTATGGCCGATTGCAGCACCATGCGCAGCGATTTCGATATCCCGCCAAGGTCTCCCGCGACATCGCCGGCTCTGCGATTGGCGGCAAGATATTCCGTGTTCGTCCTTTGCCAGCGCGCGGAAATTCGCTTGCCAAGCCCGAGCGCCTGAACGATCTCGGCATTGCGGCGGGCTGCCTCCATAAGACCGTTTCGCGCCATGTTATGGGTAATTGTATCGCGGATCGGTTTTTGCGAAAGCACATTGCCGATGAGCGTCAGCGAAATCAGGATGAGCGCGCCGACGAGGGCGGTGACGCCGATCCAGACATGGAACAGGAAGCAGATCCAAAGGTAGAGCGGCATCCATGGAAGGTCGAAAAATGCCGTTGGACCGCCGCCGCCCAAAAATCCCCGGACATTGTCGAGATCGCGCAGCGGCTGCAGGCCGTCTCCTGGCATCCGCGTCAGAAGCGGCAGGCGCACGATAGCGTCATGAACGCGGCGGGACATTTGTCCGTCAAACCGCTCGCCGATCCTCAACAGCACGCGCGCCCGGAGGATGTCGAGCAATGACTGGAACGCATAAAGTCCCGCCGCAAGAACGGCGAGCCCGACGAGCGTCGGCACGCTGCCGCTCGACAATACCCGGTCGTAGACCTGCAGCATGAACAAAGGCGACGCCAGCGCCAGCAGATTGATCATCCCGCTTACCATGGCAATCGCGATAATGCTGTGCTTGAGATTGAAGGTGACCGCCGCAGCACGAGGCTGCGACGGTACCTGCTTGGATGAGCCAAACATGTCTGATCCGCGTTAGACGAATTCGAAATTCGAGGCGGACAGGTTTGCGACCGTCACTCCCGTCAACGTGATCGATCCATAGGAACCGAGATCGATCACCGCGCCGGATGCTGTGTTAGATGTCGCCGCGATGATTTCGGCATAGGTGTCGTAGGCTGCATTGTTCAACCCGATGACGATCCCCTCACCTGCGGCATAGTTGAAATCGGCGATCGTGTCGTCGCCGATGACCGAGAATGCCGTATCGAGCAAGCCAGCGCCGCTGAGGTCGAAGATGAACGAGTCGAGCCCGCCATTGCCCGTGAGGACATCATTGCCTTCAAAACTGTAAAGCGCATCCGCGCTGGAAGTTCCGTTCTGTGCGGTTCCGACTTCCGCGAAATAGTCGTATAGCCCGTCAAAGGACTGGCCGAAGAAGGTACCGCCTTCGAGAGCGCCGCCGTGTGAGAGCGAGTAAATCGCTTCATTGAAGGTGCCGGTTGGCGCGGCGCCGCCGAAATCGATCGACAGATCGACGCCGGTCAAGCTCGACCCTGATGCGGTATTATAGCTGTAGCCCGTACCAAACTCCATCGTGTCGAGATCGCTGGTACCCGCCAGCCCGCCCTGCGCGTAGTCGAGAGGGCTCCCCTCAAGAACCACACCGTAGTCGGCGGTATTGCCCGCACCCCAATTGGTATGGGTCGAGCTGGTCGGATTATCAAACGCACCGTTGCCATTGTACGGAGCAAAACCGGCACTCCACACCTCTTCGAAGTAATAGAGCAGATCGCTGCTTGCCGATGTCAATGAAAGGACTGCAGTCATTTGCTTTCTCCTTGGGTTAGTTCAAATGTCCGCCCCTTGGCGAACCCCGGATCCGCGACAGAGGGCTGCCGCCGAAATTCTAGAATTTGACGTTGAGGGAGAGCGTGGCCGTCCGCCCCGGTGCCGGAAGCGTTCGATAGCCAAGCGCCGGGACGTAGGCGATGTCGGCGACATTGTTGACGGCAACCCTGAGCGTCGTCGTCTCGTTGAATGTGTAGGAGCCATAAAGGTCCAGCAGCGTATATTTGTCCGTCTTGTAGTTGCCCGCCAATTGCCCGTAGGCGGGTTCGCTGTCTCCGACATGGGTGACGCGGGCGCCGACCGTCAATTTCTCTTCCAGGAAGCGTGCTCCGGCGTTGACGGTAAACCGTGTCTTGGGAGGTACGAAGAGAGCGGCAGGTGCAGCGTCGAAAGACTGACCGTTGTAGCTGTAAGCGGTGGGGAATTCCGCATCCAGCCAGGTGAACGAACCGCCGACATAGTAGGAACCGGCATCGTAATTCGCCTCAAGTTCAAGCCCCTTCATGCTGGTCGTGCCATCGAGGTTCACGAAAGAATCGTAGTCCATCGCCGTTTCAGGGCGATAGACGTTCGTTCCGAAGGAAATGTAATCGTCGATTTCACGGTAGAAGGCGACGGCCTTCATCCGCAGCGTATCATCGCCGGAAAACACGCCATCGAGCGAGATATTGGCGCCGAGCTCGTAGGTATTGCCGCTTTCCGGCTCGAGGAAGGGATTTGGGGCATACTGGATGGGCGTCGTGTTCGGATGCGCGCCGCTGAACAGCGACTCCATCGCCGTCGGCGGACGATAGCTGCGGGAATATTTTGCGAAAGGCTGCAGCCAGTCGGTCGCCTTCACCGCGATCATCGCGGTTGGCAGGAACGCTCCGCCGGAACGGTCGATATCGGTTTCCACGGGGTAGTAGGTGGTAACGGTGCCGCCAGGTCCCCACCTCCTGCAAATTGTGCCTGCAGCGTTCCACTGGAGGCAAACGCGCGGCGTCGTGGTCGTTTGCGAGCCATAAAACGATGTCGAGCCGCGAAGATGATAATAGTCATAGCGAAGGCCGCCCGAAACCATCAGCCAATCGTCATGCTCCAGCGTCGCGTTGGCAAATCCGCTGATCATGTCGCGACGGCCTGCCGGGTTGGTGCCGGTATAGGTCAATGAATAATCGATGCCGTCCTGGACCATGAATGGCGTGCTGGACTGGCCGTCGTCCTGAAAGGCTTCGACGCCGTAATTGAGGGAGAGCAGCCCGGTTGCGGTGTTGAAGCGACTGGTGTTTTCGATGCTGGCGCCATATGTGGCCAACCGGTATTCGACCGGCAGGGTCCAGTCTTCCCCGTTATAGACGCGGTTTCGCATTTCGTCGTTCTGGGTGTGATTGTACCAGAAACGGGCCTTGAGATCGATCAACTCGCTGTCCGGATCCCATTCGAAACCTGCCGTGAGCGTGTTGTTGACGACATCCTGGATATCTTCGCCGCCGGCGCCGGTGTTTTCCGCCGCTCCCTGACTCGACTGCGAGTCGTTGCGCAACCAGGAGAGCGAAAAGTTCAGGTCGTCCGTGAAATTGCCCTCGGCTTTGAAGAAGGTATTGGTCGATTCCTGGCCCGTGAATACCAACGTGTCGTCACCATCCGTCACCTCGCCAGTCAGTTCGACATCGCCGTTCTTGCCGATCTTGTACGCACCGATGTTTTTGTGGCTCACACCGCCAAGAAGCGAGAAGTCTTCCGAAAGGCGAACTGCGCCGACGACCGATCCGTCGAAATTGAATCCGTTGCTGCCGACAGTGCTGTTGACTTCGAGACCCCAATCTTTTTCGCCTTCAATGAGGTCGTCTGCAACAAGCGTGCGGAAGTTCACCGACCCGCCCAGCGCCCCCGCGCCACCGACGCCGGAAACGCCGCTTTTCTCGATATCGATTTCGCGAAGAATGCCGTATCGACATAGGTCCGCTGGCTTGCGCCATGACCATTGCGCTGGAAGTTCTGTCGGGCGCCATCGATCATCGTGACCACGCGGTTCTGATCCTGAAGGCCGCGGATGTTGATGCTCATGCCCGGGTTCTGGCCTTCGGAGCGGTTGACCAGGACGCCGGCGACGTTATCGAGAAGATCGCGGGCATTTCGCGATGGCGCCTTCTTGATCGCTTCGCGCGATACGACGCTGACGCTCGATGGTGTTTCATAGACCCAGTCCGGCGTTCCCTGAAAACCCGATCCCGTATTTGCCCGTCGAGATGACCTGATGATGATGGGCGCCAGAACTGTGAAACTTTCATCCGCGGCGTCCGTGCTGGCCGAATGCTGGCCGCCGATCACCGCCGCCCGGTTCCCCGTAAACCAGAAGGGTATGCCGGTTCCGGCCAGCATCTGCGCCAGTGCCTGTTGCGGCGACATGGTGCCTCGCACCGCATTGACGGTAACGCCTGGCTGCGTGTCACCCGAGGCCTGGGTCACCTGAAAGCCGGACTGGCGATTAAAGGCGGATAAGGCGCCGGCAAGCCGTTGGGCTGGAATGTCGAAGTTGTGCGTGTCTGCCCGACTTGCCGTCGGTGACGCCGCGCCGGTCTGGTCCTGTGCAACGGCATAACCTGCCAGCCACAAGACAGTGAAGGCGGAGCTCCACAACATCACCCTGCAGAGGGGCCCCCTGCCCCTGCTACGAATTGCCCTTGCGTCCGCCCCGAATGCCATAATACCCCAAGTCTCTCCGTCTTCAGCCCGCCATCCGGGGGCCTTCGACTTAGAGACAATTGGGCAATGCCAGATTTCCGCGGAAAGTTTCACTTTTCCGCTAAATCATGAATATTACTATCAACTTTGTTTAGAGGCGGGATATCACCCGGACGTAATCGGATATTTTGCGAACTTTTCCGCCATACGGGTCGACCAGTGCACCGAGGGCCTGATCGGGGGCGTTCAGGTCGTAGATCCCGCTCACTCTCCGGTTCGCAAGGCTCCGGTCGGGGATGGAGATCAGAGCCGGATGGTAGCGCTGAATCTGTTCGATGACCGAACCGATTGTCTGGTCCACGACAAGGAGCCTGCCTTGCCTCCAGGAACCGATATCGGCGATAGCGACTGCGGACGCCGTAACGCCACCACTTGCGTGATCAAGCGTCAACATGCCCCCGGGGGCAAGGACGTGTTCCGTCGCGCCGGCTCTGTCGGGGGAAGCCTTGACCGCGCCACGAGCGAGGGCGACCGCCGTCTCATCGCCACCGACGCGGACGTCGAAGGCGGTTCCCAGAACCTCGACCTTCAGTCCACCTCCTTCGACAGTGAACGGTCGCGTCTTTTCGGGTGCGATATCGAAGAACGCTTCTCCCTTGAGCAGGATGACGCCACGCCTGTCGCCGGAAAATGCCAGCGCCATGGCACTATCGGCTGCAAGCACGACGGAGCTTCCGTCTTCAAGCGTTATACTTCGGCTTTGGGCCGTGTCCGTTACATAATCCGCCTGCAGCCGGATAAGCAGTGAGGGACCGGCCAGGAGCAGAAGACAGAGTGCCGTGCCGGTGAAGATTGCAGCGCCCACAAGTCTGGAGGTCAGGCTGAATCGGCGCATGGGCGGTGCGCCTGCGGTGAGCGGTAAGGCTTCTCGAACAGCTGGTGGCATCTGCCCCAACGCCTGCCACATCTCGCAGGTTTCCTGCCACTCGCGCCGGTGCTCCGGTGCCTCAAGGAGCCAGGCTTCGAATGCCGATCGCAGGCTCGGATCCTCTGGGCTTTCACGGATCAGGATAAGCCAATCCGTCGCCTGGTCGGACAGCGTCCTCGTTCTTGAATCGATGGTCATACTGCCAGCTTTAAATCACGCAGAGCGTTGTTCCCTGTTCTTACTCTATAGACACTCAACCCACTCGAAATTTCCAGGGGCGCATGTTTTTTTCTCGAGGGCCTTTCCTCAACTCAGGGCCCGCGCGACATTTCTTCCTTGATCATCCTCATTGCATCGTTGAGCAGTCGATGAACCGAGGTTGTGGAGAGATTGAGAATTTCGGCAATTTCCTTCAATGAGAGGCCGTCGAACCTGTACATTTGCAACACCAGCCTGGCTCGTTCCGGCAAGGCATCGACAGTTGCCGCGACCGTTTTGACGCGCTCATGAAAAAGCAGACTATCTTCAGGCGTATCGTTGGGCATCGGCAATGCCCACCACGGAATGTCAGGAGACGCCACCGATTCTTCAAGTTTCTTGCGCCGCCGCCTGTTGAAGGAAAGATTGCGGACGATCTGAAAGAGATATCCCTTGTGCGAAACGCTTTCGCCAGTTTCGGCGGGGACGAATTTCAGGTAGGCGTCCTGGACAACATCTTCGGCTTCAGCCCTCGATCCAACGAGCGGCGTCGCGTAGTCGACAAGCGCCTTGCGATTTTGCAGGTACATTGCGTACCGCTCGCCATTTTTTCCTATACCCATTCCAAAATACTCAAAACATATGCAGTCTTGCAGGCGCTGTCGGCGCAGTTGATCGACTGTTCTCAATCCGAAATTTCGATCAATCGACAAGATTTGCAGGAGCTATATCACTCCTACTGATCGCCGCCAATAAAACTTGAGTGTATTTATCATGATTCCTTGGGCTCAGTCGATGAACTCGACAAACCGGACGTTATTTCTGTTTACCGGATATCAGATGCGGGACGGCAAGGTATGTGGAGCAACCAGCGGCCCGGCCTTTTTGGCGCCGATTGCGGACTACAGCTTTTGACAAGCTCATTCCACACAAACCCGACCTGAGGGCAGAGCCCGGCCGGTAGCCGATCTCTTTGACCATGAGTGCCTGGGCCTGCTGATAAACTCTGCGGGCATGTTTCTGATGTCGGTCGCCGCCTATTGCGAAAGCCTCTTCGGAGTTCTCGGCGCAACCATGGTGATCGCCGTCGGTTTCGTGCCGGTCGTGCTGACGACAACCGGCCTGATCGTCGGAAGCGCGCCGCCGGAAAAGTCGGGCTCCGCCTCGGCGATTTCGGAGACAAGTGCCGAATTAGATCTATGCCCGCGCAAATATCGACGAGCAGGCCGTTGCGGCTGCTCATTGAAAAACGCGGGAGATTGTTCTTGATGTCCCGGTAGGCAGATTCATCGACTTGTCCCTTCGGCGACCTGCGCGGCACGGCCGATGCGCAGTCCACTGCGCAATGTCGTGAGGATGAGGGCGTGCTCGGGGACACCACCGGTGATCTCAATACGACCGTCGAGCAACCGGTGCCCAAGTGTCACGTTGCGCTGCTCCAGGGATCCATCCTCGACGGTCCATACGGTCCCTTGATTTTTGCCGAGGCCGATGATGGCCGCCTCCGGGACCAATAGGGCCTGCGGAAGCCGAACGCTCGTGATGTGGGCCTCAGCCTGCTCACCGAGATACAAGTCGGCGGGCGGCGAGTCGAACGTGATCTCGACCCGCCGCTCCTCGTTGACCCGGTCGCTTTCCGGCTGGATGCGCGCGACGTGGCCGGCGATACGCTTGCCAGGCTGAGAACGCAGCACGATCTCGGCGGGTTCGCCGACGGTGATCTCGCCGGCCTTGCTCTCGTCGACGTAAGCGAGCGCCCACACGGTCTTTGGGTCGATCAGCGTGAACACGGGTTCACCGGCGCCGAGCGCCGAGCCGAGTTCCCTGAGGCGCGTGGTCACCATGGCATCGTACGGCGCCGCGAGGGTGTAGAAGTCCAATATGGTTGACTGCAGTTGCTGTTGCGCTTTGGCGTCGCCAATATTGGCCTTGGCCACCAGGCGATCGCATATGCGTTCCCTGCGGTCAGGATGGAGAGAGCTCATGCTATCTTTGCTGCGCCTCGGCCGCGATACGCGCAATGATCTCGATCAACTGCGGCGTCTAGCCGGATTGCTTGTGTCCTACTCACACTGCATTCTTCAGCCAGCTCCGGAGCGCACGAAAACTCTCCGACCTTAGTTTCGGTTCGGCGAACACGAAGGCGTAGTGTTCCCGCACCGTGTGGTCAGCAAAGAGAGGAATGAGCTGCTCCTCCGCCAGTTCCTGCCTGACAAGCTTCTCGCGCACTATGGCAATACCCAGCCCTTCAATCGCAGCCGTCAGCTCGAGGCCTGAACTCTCCAGATCGATGAAGCGAGCGTTCGCGAATACCCGCGCGGCGCGAATTCCGAGCCACAGTTCCCAGTTGCGGGTGAATTCTGCGGAGCGCAGCAGCACGTGCCGCTCAAGGTCATCCGGTGTTTCAAGCGGCGGCGCGCGGCGCAGGTAGGCTGGACTGCAGATGGGCATGAGGTTGGCGTCGGCCAGCACCTCGCAGAGGAAACCCGTGCGGTTCATTGGCTTGCCCACATAGATCATGCCGTCCAGAGCCTCCGTGTCCTGATTGCCGGTCACGAAGCGCACATGGATGTCGGGATGCCGTGCATAAAGACTGCCGAGTGCCGGCATGATGCACTTCTGCAGGAAAACGCGCGGGCTTCCGATCACCAGCGGCCGTTGCTCTATACTGATGGAAATATCGCTGGTGACCGCGCGAATATCACCGAGAGAGGCATGGATCCTGGCCCAGTAGACTTCTCCGGCCGGAGTGAGGGCGATCTTGCGATGCATGCGTTCAAACAGTTCGGATCCCAGGAAGGCTTCGAGGTTCTGGATCTGCCGGCTGACTGCACCGGGTGTCAGACAAAGCTCCTGCGCCGCCTTGGCGATGCTCGCATGCCGGCCGACCGCTTCGAATACAGGAAGCGAGGTCATGGGCGGCAGATCGCGTCTGCGTTTTCCCGTCATAGGCTCCTCCTGCATCGTTATACGAATTGATTGAGAAATACTCAATCGAGCGGAGAAAAATTCGATTTTTCGACGGCGGCGGTGGCGCTAGGGTCTAGAACCTGAACAAAGTGGGGGAGGACCATGAAAAGTTCATCATTGGCATTGATGTGCCTGACACTCGCCGGCGGAACCGTGCTTTCGTCGCTTCCGGCATCTGCGAAGCAATTGCGCGTGGGGCTTTCGGCGCTGGCAACGTCCGTCGATCCGCATTTCCATCGCGCCGGCTACAATTTCGACCTGCGCGAAAACATTTCCGACGCCTTGGTCTACGCCAACGGGGTTAACGGCGAGGTGGAGCCGCGGCTGGCGAAATCCTGGGAAATTCAGGGGGATACCAAATGGGTCGTGACGCTGGAGCCCAAGGCCAGGTTCGACAGCGGCAAGACGCTGAGTGCCGATGACGTTGTCTATTCGCTCTGCCGGGTGCGCAACGTACCGAACAGTCCTGGCCTTTTCAGCAGCTTCATCTCAACCGTCAAAAACATCAGGGATGCCGGCGGCGGAAAGATCGAGATCGAGACCAAGAAGCCGGATCCGAACCTTCTGCGCAACCTGAGCTATATCGGTATCGTCGAAAATCCGACCGGCCGAATGCTGACCTATGACGAAAAGAACTGCGGCAACGACAACTGGCTGGCGACGGGTGATTTCAACGGCGGCAAGACCTCTGCGGGCATAGGTCACTACCGGGTGAAGAAGTTCACCCCGGATGTCGAGATCGAGCTTGAGCGCAACCCGCAATATTACGGCGCGGCTGCAGGCTATGAAACGGTTCTGGTCAAGTCCTTGCCGGACAACAGTGCCCGTATTGCGGCGCTGCTCGGCGGTTCGGTCGACGTCATCAACGCCGTCCCGATCAACAGCGTCGACAGCATCCAGACCTCCGGCAAGTATCATCTCGCCTCAATGCCGTCGACGCTTCTGATTTTTCTTCTGCCCGACCAGGGCCAGGAAAAGACGCCGAAGGTCTCCGGCACGGATGGCAAGAACCCTTTCCTCGATCCACGGGTCCGAAAGGCGCTGAACCTGGCGATCAACCGCGAGCAGATTGCCGAAACCGTGATGGGCGGCATGGCTCAGCCTGCAAGCCAGATTGTCGTCGACGGCGTATTCGGTCACGATCCAAACCTGCAACCCTATGCCTACAACCCTGCCGAGGCCAAGCGACTGCTGGCGGAAGCGGGCTATCCGAATGGCTTCTCGCTGACGCTGAACGCCCCGAGCGACCGTTATGTCAACGGCGCGCAGGTCGCCCAGGCCATAACCGCCATGCTTTCTCAGATCGGCCTGAACGTGACGTTGGAGACCTTCCCCTTCAGCATCTACTTCACCAAGGCGAGCGCCTATGAATACAGCCTCTACCTTGCCGGCGCGGCCGCCGATACGGGAGAAGGCCTGAGCCAGATGATCAATCTCGCCGGCTCGCGCAATCCGGAAAAGGGCTGGGGCGGCGCGAACCGCGGGCGTTATTCCAGCAAGATCACCGACAAGGCGCTCGAAGACGCCCAATCGACGCTGGACGATGTCAAGCGGGAGGAACTGTTGCGTTCGGCCGTGGCGCAGGTCCAGAAGGACGACGGTTACGTGCCGCTCTATCACGAGTTCGGCGTCTGGGGTGTCCGCAATGGCGTCCGTTACGAGGCCAATACCAACCTGACCAACATCTTCTATACCGCCCGTCCGGAATGAGGCGCGATATCGGCAAGGCCGGGATCCCAAACCGGCCTTGCCGCCAATTTCATGAAAGCAAGGCGTAAGATGGGTGCTGAATTCAATGACGCTCTGACGTCGCAATACGACTATCGGGGGCTGCGGGACGCATTCGCATCCACGGCGATGTACCAGGCATTTCTCGATGTCGAACGCGCGGTCGCGCTGGCACAGGGGGAACTGCTGATGATCCCGGCGGCGTCGGCCAAGGTGATCGCCGACAATTGCCGTTGCGAGCTGCTCGACTTGCAGCGCCTCGACGCGGGTTATCGAACCACGCGTCACCCGCTGATGCCGCTCATCAATGAACTCGTCCGGATCTCCGGACCTGAACACGGTGGCTACGTTCATTGGGGCATCACCACCCAGAACGTCATCCAGACCGGGCTGCTTTTGCTTGCCAAACGCGCCCAGGTCGTCATCGACGGGTTTCTCAACGATATCGTTCGCCATCTCGGCGGCCATGCCCGCGCCCATGCCAACACGATCATGGCCGGGCGCACCCATTATCGGCATGCCGTGCCGATCACCTTCGGTTTCAAAGTCGCCGTGTGGATCGAAGAATTCCTGCAGGCCATGGATCGGCTGAAAGAAGCGGAAGCGCGGGCCTTCGCGGTCATGAGCGGAGGAGCGGTCGGCTGCTTCTCGGCGCTCGGCAGGCAGGGGCCGGTTTTCCAGTCACGGGTGGCGGCTCTGCTCGGCATGAGTGAAATGGCCATTCCCTCGCGGGCGATCCGCACGCATATCTGCGAATACGTCAATGCCCTGACGCTGATGGCGTCGATCTGCCACAAGATCGCGGAAGAGGTCTATCTGAGCTCGTCGGAGGAATATGGCGAGGTCAGCGAGGGCCGCGTGGAAGGCTCGATCGGCTCGTCCACCATGCCGCAAAAGATCAACCCGATCCTCTGCTACGGCATCATCGCCAACAGCAACAAGCTCTATTCCAGTGCCGGCATGCTCATGGCGAGCGCCCATCGCCCGTTCGAGTCGGATGGCAGCGCTAACCAGATGTTCGAGGACGGACTGGTCGAGGTGATCGCGGCCGTCTCCGAGATAGTCGTGCGTACGGAGCTTCTGGTGCGTGACCTGATCATCGATAAGGAGCGAATGCGGGTGAACCTGGACCTGTCCGGTGGCGCCATCTTCGGCGAGTTTGCCATGATGCAGCTGGGCGGCCTCATCGGCAAGCACAGGGGCCATGAACTCGTGCATGAGGCAGCCATGGCAGCTGCGAGCGGCGCTGCGCCGTTCATGGAAGAACTGGCGCGCCTGCCGGGCGGCGAAACGGTGCGCGCCGCCATAGAAGACCGTCTGGCGGCCGGCAGCGCGGGAGGGATCTGCGTCGAATACGCCTTGCATTTCGGTGCGCTTGTCCGGGATATCGGCAGCGGTACCCTCCCGACAGCCGAGCAGCGCCATATCAACGTCTATCTGAAGGCCGAAAGCTGATGCTGTCCTTCGTGCTGCAGCGGCTGTTCCAGAGCGTCATCGTCGTCCTGATCATGTCGATCGTCCTGTTCGTCGGCGTCCGCCTGATCGGCAATCCAGTGGATATCCTGATCTCGTCGGAGGCTTCCGAGGCCGACCGGGTGGCGGCCGTCACAGCGCTTGGCCTCGACAAACCGCTCTGGGAACAATACGCAATCTTCCTCGGCAATGCCGTGCAAGGCGACTGGGGCGCATCCTTTGTCTATAAGGAACCGGTCGTCGGCATCCTGTTGCAGCGCCTGCCAGCCAGCCTGGAACTCGGCCTCGTCGCCTTCATTCTTGCCGTCGGCATTTCCATTCCCGCCGGCCTTTATGCCGGGTTGCGGCCGCAATCGCTGCCCGGGCGCGGTATCATGGCCTTCTCATTGATCGGGGTCAGCATCCCGACCTTCTGGCAGGGCATGCTGCTGATCGTCGCATTCGGCATCGCCCTGCCAATCCTGCCCGTGGGCGATCGCGGTGAACTGGCAACCCATTTCGGCATCACCTCCAGCCTCTGGACGCTCGACGGCTGGTCGCATGTCATCATGCCGGCCTTCAGCCTGGCGCTCCTGAAAATGTCTCTGCTGATGCGCGTGACGCGGGCCGCGACCATGGAGATCTGTCGGCTTGACTTCGTCAAGTTCGCCTATGCCAAGGGCGTGCGAAGCAGGTCGGTGGTGGTCGGCCACATTCTCCGCAACGCGCTGGTGCCGCTCGTTACTGTGACCGGCATCGAACTCGGCAATCTGCTCGCCTATGGCGTCATCACTGAGACGGTGTTCTCCTGGCCGGGCTTGGGCAAGCTGCTCATCAATTCCATCAAAGTGCTCGACCGGCCGATGATCGTAGCCCAGCTTACCTATACGGCGCTGCTCTTTATCGCCATCAACTTCATCGTCGATATTCTGCACATGATCATCGATCCCCGCGTCAAATCCGTTCTGAGGCGGCGTGCGGCATGAGTATCGCGAGTTTTCAGGATTTCGCGCGGCGCTTTGCCGAAAGCCGTTCCGCTGTCATCAGTCTGACGGTGAGCCTCGTCTTCGTGTTCTGTGCCATTTTCGCGCCGTTACTTGCGCCGACCGACCCGTATGACCTGACGCATCTGCAGCTTTCCGACGCATTGAAGCCGACCGGCTCGAAGCGGATGCTTCCGGGAGAGGAGGTCCGCGTCAATATCCGCGTCAACAATGGCGCGATCACCGTCCTGCCTGCCTCACCGACGAAGACCCGGCTTTCTTTGGCGGCCTCTTCGTGTGGTCCGAACTGTCTGACTGTCAGCGTCGAACCCACGGCCGCCAGGCTCGGGAGCCTGCAGGTCCGCAACCTGCCGAACGGTGCGACGATCGAGGGTGCGAAGAAACATCCGATCCAGCCTTGGTGGACGATCGACAATCCCGAGAGCAGTGAGGTCAGGATCACCTCCGCGACCTCCTTGCCGGCAAGCTTCACGCTGCTCGCGATCGCCAAATCGCTCGATCAGGAAACCGATTTCGTCTTTCGGCTCGGCACGGACAATTTCGGCCGCGACATGCTCTCGGCCATCCTTTACGGCATCCGCATCAGCGTCGTGGTCGGGCTGGTGGCCGCGGGTGCGGCCATGGTGCTCGGGACCGCACTCGGCTTGTTCGCCGCCTGGCAGCGCGGGGTGACGGACGCCATCATCATGCGCGCCGTGGACTTCATGCTCGGCCTGCCGGCGCTGCTCATCGGCCTCGCGATCCTCGCCATTCTCGGCAATGGCGTCAGCAAGGTCGTGCTCGCCATCGTCATCGTGCAATGGTCCTATTATGCCCGCACGGCGCGCTCCTTCGCCATGAGCGAACTCGGCAAGGAATATGTCGAGGCGGCCCGCTGCCTGCGTCTTTCGCCGGTGCGCATCATGCTGCGCCATGTCCTGCCGAACTGTATGCCGCAGATCATCGTGCTGTTTACCTTGAACATTGCCGCGGCGATATCGATGGAGTCCTCGCTGAGCTTCCTCGGCGTCGGCCTGCCCCTGACGCGGCCCTCGCTCGGCATGCTGATCGCCAGCGGCTATGAGTTCATCTTTTCGCAGAAATACTGGATCAGCATCTATCCCGGCGTCGTGCTCCTGGTGATGATCGTTGCCATGAACCTGCTCGGCGACCGTCTGCGCGATCTCAACAATCCGCGGCTCGACCGCTAGAGGAAGGCCGGACAGTGAGCGACACGTTTTTCTTCAAGGTCGATGGCCTCAATACCTGGTTCTTCACCCGCAAGGGCACCATCAAGTCGGTACGTGACATCTCCTTCGAAGTCGCCCGCGGCGAGGTTCTCGGCATCGTTGGCGAATCCGGGTCTGGCAAATCGGTGACGGGGATGTCGATCATGGGCCAGATCGACGAGCCCGGTCGCATCGTATCCGGTTCGATCAGCCTCGACGGCCAGGAACTGACCGGCCTCGATTTCGAGGAGATGCGCCATTATCGCGGCAACCGCATCGCCATGGTCTTCCAGAACCCGCTGATGACGCTGAACCCGCTGATGCGGGTGCGCGACCAGATGTACGAGGCGATCAGCGCCCATGAAAGCGTACCCCGCAAGGAAATGTACGATCGCTGCATTGAGGCGCTGCGATCAGTCGGCATCCCATCGCCCGAAGAACGGCTCAACGCCTATCCGCACGAGATTTCGGGCGGCATGCGCCAGCGTGTGGTCATCGCCATTGCGCTTCTTCTCGGGCCGGACCTGATCATTGCCGACGAACCGACCACGGCGCTCGACGTGACGATCCAGGCGCAGATCATCTACCAGATCCGCCGCCAGATCGACGAGCGAGGGCTCGGCATGATCTGGATAACTCACGATCTTTCGACGCTTTCCGAACTCGCCGATCGGATCATGGTCATGTATGCCGGCGCCATGATGGAGATCGGCACGACCGAGGAGATCATCGGCGCCGCCCGTCATCCCTATACCCGAAAGCTGCTCGAGTCAGTTCCCTCCCGCAACGCGCCGGGAGAAAAACTGAAGCAGATCCCCGGCAACATGCCATCCCTTCTGACGCTCGGCGAAGGCTGTCCGTTCGCCAACCGCTGCGAGCGCATGACGGACATCTGCCGCCAACCGGTGCAGGCGAGGCAATTGTCTGAGACGCACCGCATCTGGTGCTATCACCCATTCGAGGATTGATGCCGTGAACGAGATGATTTTCGAAGCAAAAGACCTGTCACGCAGCTTTGCCGTTGGAAGCTCACCGTTGCAGGACTTCACGGACCATTTCCTGCGCAACCGGCAGCCGGCCGTCCTGCGCGCGGTGGATAATGTTTCGATGACGTTGAACGAGGGCGAGACGCTGGGCGTCGTCGGCGAGTCCGGCTGCGGCAAGTCGACGCTCGCCCGGATGATCGCCGGGATTCTTCCAGCCTCTTCGGGTGAACGGCGCTTTCGCGGCGAAGATTACGACAGCTTCCTGAGGCGCAAGCGGGACGCGCTGAAAGTCCAGATGGTTTTCCAGGACCCGATGTCCTCGCTCAATCCGCGCCTGCGCGTCGGGGAGATCGTCGGCGAAGCGGCGGTCCTGCACGGACTGGTGCCGCGCTCGCGGGTGAAGGATTATGTGGTCGACATCCTTGCGCGCGTCGGCCTCCCGGCGGACAGCGTCGGCCGCTACCCTCATCAATTTTCCGGCGGCCAGCGTCAGCGCGTCGGCATCGCCCGGGCGCTGGCTGTGAAGCCCGACATGCTGATCTGTGATGAGGCGGTGGCCGCGCTCGACGTGTCTGTTCAGGCGCAGATCATCAATCTTCTGCTGGACATTAGGCGTGATAGCGGCCTGGCGATGATCTTCATCAGCCATGACCTCGGCGTCATACGCCATCTCTGCGATCGCGTGGCCGTCATGTATCTTGGTCGCGTGGTGGAGCTTGCCAAAACGTCGGAACTTTTCGCATCGCCGACGCATCCCTATACGCGCATGCTGCTGGACGGGATGCCGAAAATCTCGGCGCAACGCCGGCGGTTCATGCCGATCCAGGGCGAGATACCCTCCCCGCTTAATCCGCCATCCGGTTGTCACTTCCATCCGCGTTGTCCGATGGTGACCGACCATTGCCATCGGGTCCGGCCCGAGTTGCGAGAAATCGAACCCGGGCATGTCCATGCATGCCTAAATGTGGAGCCGCATTCCAAGAGATTGTAAACAGAGAAGCTTGCCGCGCAGGGCCTGCGATCGGAGGTGACGATCGAAGAAGCAAAACGCTTTGCCATGCCAGCACTTCGGAAAAGGACACCCTGATCGATGATATCGACTGTGACCGCCGCCCCAAGATTGTAGTGCCCCAACCCGCAAGGAACATGAGCCTTGGTCCTTTCGTATTCGGTCGGTGAACATTTCAAAACGAATAATCATAGCGGAGAAATCTGTCGGGAGGGATTAGTGGACTCTCCCGGGCTACCAAGCCGCATGGAATGGGTGAACAGGCAACCGCAAGCAGGCTCAAAGCTTCGTCGGCCGAACGCTCATGAAGATTGACGCTCCACCTTGCTCCTCGACACTCCACACCTCGAATGACGCTACTGCCGGATTGTCGCCCATTCCAAGTGATCCCACGGGCATACCCGGTACTGCCAGCCCAAGGATATCCGGAGCATCGTTGAGCAGTCTCTCAACGGCTTCCAGCGGGACATGTCCCTCGATGAAATATTTGCCGATGGTCGCCGTATGGCAGCCTTCCAGATTTTTCGGCACACGGTATCTCCGCTTTACCGAGTCAAGATCGTCGACCTCCTGAACGTCGACGGCAATATCGGCCTTCGCTATGGCGTTGGCCCATGCGCCGCAACAGCCGCAGGTCGGGTCTCTATAGACCGTCATTCTGGTTTGCGACGCCCGCGCTGGGGCCGTGCTGGCAACTGCGATGGTCGCGATTGCGGAGCATATGAAGGCACGATCGCTGATCTGTATGCCCATTTCGGCATCGATACGTTGTCGATCATTGAAGCAGCGGAGGCGGCCGTTCGGCTCAGCCATCGACATGCGGCCGGATTTTCGATTGTCGCCTGAGCTTTATCCATTTTTCGATCCTTTGAGGACGTTTTCAAGCCCGGTGAATGTCCCGTCACATGCTGCACCCCAAAGTGATGGCTGGTACATCGAGTCCTACTTCGTCGACCCGGATACCGTATTCATCAGCGTGCATCAGTGAGGCTTTCATGAAGCTCTACCAACCAGGCGATACCAACCAGGCGATACCAGCAAAGCCATTTGCCCGCACTGCGGAAAGCTGGTCGCGACGACGTTCGCCTATCGCGACGTTCCGTTCGATAGCGGATCCGGCACGGTGAAGGGCATCCTGGCCGTGGTCTGCCATGAATGCGACGCCGTTGTCGCCATCCCCGCGCAGTCCACGCCGGCCATCCGGCGCGCACGCGAGGTGGCCGAGGTCGCGCTCGAAGTCAGCATTCCCGCGCCCGAGGTCGAGATCCTCGATGCCGCCGCCTATCGCATCGATCCGACTGCTACCACGCGCTTCAGGAAAACGTTGTTTGCATCCTATCTTCAGCGACTTCGGCAAGACGAGCCGAGAACGAATGCCCTGCGCCGCAACTTCGGAGCATGGCAGAGGTCGAAGGCCGAGAGGGGCAAGCACATAACGCCGACAATCCGCATCCCCAATCGTCGCTTGTCATTCAAGATCTCCGCCAGGACCGATGACGACGTCCGGTGGGTGATGGCGGCCAGTGGCATGAACAGGACCGACACGGTCCGCTCTATCGTCATGGAGATCGAAAAAGATCTACTGGCGCCCAAGGCGCCACGGGACTTTCGGCATCTTCGCGACATCGCCGCTGTCGTCAACGCCTGAGCATGTAATCCGTCAGGGCCGACCCGCGCAGCGACGGCGGATCTCGGTGGCAAAGGCCCGCCCGAATTTCCCTGCCCACAGCCGAACCGTCTGGTGCGAGACAATAATCCCTCGTGCCGCCAGCATGTCCTCGACCATCCCCAGACTAAGGGGAAAGCGGAAATACTGCCACACAGCGTGAGCTATGATCTCGGCGGGAAAACGATGGCGGCGGTAAAGAGGGTCACGTGTCATGGCCCTTCATCTCACGTCGAAGTCCATGTTTCGCTAAGTTGGCGATGCCGATGAGCTACCTCTGCTCGGCTTCGAGTACCGTCGAAATTCAAGCGCCAGCACACCCGACGGCCGAGCGGTTCGAAAGCCTGATCCTGCACGGGACCGTGCTGGAACTGTATGAAGCCAATCTGAACTTCCATCGGGCCTTCGTGCAGCTGTCTGGTAACGACGAACTGGATGGGATTATCGCCGAACTCCGACAGCGCACGTCTTCCGCTCCCGTTTCCCAGTGGAAGACGCGGGCGCGAATCGAGCAATCGGCTCGGGAGCATCATGAGATGGTTGATCTTCTGCAGGCGCGCGACGGGAAGAGGCTGAAGGCGCTCGTTGAAAGACACATCCGACAAAGCGTATTCACCAACCCTCCCTCCCCGCCTGCTCAACCCGGCAGAAGCATGATGCGGTGGATTGTTTCCCGGGCGATGTGGGCTTCGCTGTAGAGGAGCGGCACGTATTCGCCTTTCGACCAAATACTGGCCAGGTCCCCATAATGACGCGAACGGGGATCGCCGGACTGGCCGGGCGTATTGATGCAGACGCTGTTGTCCCAGTCGCCGACATCCATGACGAGGCGGACCGAGGCGCCGGCGTTGACGCCGAAATCGCCCATCCGATAGCCGGCATGCATGGGCGTCGAACGGCTGCCGCCGACGGGCAGCGGGCCGACATCCCAGTCGGTCGCATCTTCGGTCTTGATGCGGCTGGTCGCGTGTTCGAAGAGCGCGCGGTGCAGGTCGCCCCAGCGCCAAGCCGTCGGCTCAGCACCGAGTCGGTTTTCGCAATCTGCAAAGCCGTCGGAAAGCGTCGATACCAGCATGGCGTCTCGTTCGGCAGCATCCCAGAGCGTGCCGGATTCGCTGATAAGCGCCAGCATGCGGTCAACATCGCCGGGCAGCAGCAACTGGCGGACGGTCGGGTTCGGTGCGAGTTTGGCGAGCAGTGCCGGTCGCAGGTGCTTCATCCACCAGACTTCGAACAGCGCCGCCGCCGCACTCCCTGCTTCGAGACGATAATCCCAGCCGTTGAAAAGCTTTGTGGTATGTTCCTGCCGGTCATCCAGCGGTTGACGGCTGGCAACTTGTTGGAGCATGGCGCAGATGGTCGCGGCCGGGCGGGAATAGACGTCGGTCTGCAAAGCCATCGAGGCTTTCAACGTATGTTTGGGATCGACGCGCAGGACCGACTTGATGCGCTGGGCACGGCTCACTTCCGCCCACTCGTGACCGATCGATGGCGCTTTCGGGTCGCGGTCGGCCGGCAGGTTCATCTCGTTGGCCGAGGCGACGAAACCTTCACCGGGATTATACTTGCGCGGCAGCTCGCCGGCGGGCAGGAAGCCGTCCCATTCGTGGCTGCCATGGCCCGGCACGGGTAGCAGCCCTTCCCAGTTGCGGCGCACCGGCGTGAAACCGGCGGTGAACCAGCCGATATTGCCGTCAACATCTGCACTGACGTGGTTGACCGAGGGCGTGCCCCAGGATCCGAGCGCCTGAGAAAACGCCTGGACGGAGCCGCTGCGCATATAGGACAGGCTGCCGAGATAAGCGGCCGTACCGGGCGCCAGCCAGACGGTGCGCATGGCGATGACCTGATGGATCTTCGGGTTCTCATGGAGGATCGGGCCGTGGCGGGTGAACGAGAGCGTCAGCGTCTGGTCGGGATAGCCCTTGACCGGGAAATTCTCCTCGATGCGGGTGATCTTCTCCCAGCCGTCGGCGTAACGATAGTGCTCCGGATCGCCTTCCTTGGTCTGGTAGACATAGACATCTTCCTGATCGGCGCCGAAGATGGTGAGGCCGAAGGCGGTGCGGTCGTTATGGCCGAGCGAGACACCGGGCGCGGTCGGTTCACCTGTGCCGATGACGTTGAGGCCCGGAGCCTCGAGATGGACGAGATACCGCAGCGACGGCACGGCGTGCGCTCGGTGCGGATCGCTTGCGAGGATCGGCCGGCCGCTTTCGGTGCGCGAACCGTGCACCGCCCAGTTGTTGGACCCCTCCTCCGCGATCGCCTGGACGATATCGCCGAGATCGGTAACCTCGGTCCATTTCCAGACATCGCCGAGCGTTGCGGCCAGGCGTGCCTTGTCGAAGATGACGGCGGCTGTGGCGAGCTTGAACAGGCGGGTCGCGGCGAGCGGGATATCGGCGAGTGAAATCCCCTCCTCCGGCGTCGGCGAGACCGGTGGATCGAGCTCGAAGCGCAGCAGGTCGGTCTCTGCGTCCGCAAGCGTCATGATGTTGGCACGCAGGATTTCGGAAATGCCGTTACGGGTCAGCGCATGGCTGCGGATCCGCACCACGTCCGCCGGCTGCCAGCGTGACGGCCTGGTGCCGAAGATGGCGAATTCTGGCGGCAAGCGAGCCTGCTCTGCCTCGCAAAGCGCGACATAGGCATTGATGCCAGCGGCAAAGGCGGTGCAGATCGCCTGCGTATCCGGCGCGTAGGAAATCCATTCCGGGGCCATGTCGCCGCGATAGAGGAAATGCCGGGCGGCATGGTCCTGCGCCAGGTAGCCGGGGCCGAAATCGGCGGCGAGAAGGCCGAGGCCGCGCTTGCGCCAGAGGTCGAGCTGCCACAGCCGGTCGCGGGCGGCGTTGAAACCCTGGACGAAGAAAAGGTCCTTCTCGCTCGCCGCCTTAATATGCGGGATGCCCCAGCGATCGATGCGGATTTCCGCCTGCGCTTCGAGGCCGGCCAGCCGGAGGGTTTCGTTCGTCGGGGCATCCGTCATGGCAGTCTCTTATGCGTCATGGCTCTTAGGCGTGATGGCAGGCGACGCGCGCGCCATCGGCACGCGGCGTCAGTTCCGGCCGCTCTCGCGAGCAGATTTCGGTCGCCAGCGGGCAGCGCGTATGGAATGCACAGCCGGACGGGATGTTTGAAGGACTTGGCAATTCGCCGCTGAGGATAAAGCGTTGCTTGGCACGCTGCACTTCCGGGTCGGCTTCCGGCACGGCCGACATCAGCGCCTTGGTATAGGGATGTTTCGGATTGGCGAAGAAAGTGTCGCGGTCGGCCATCTCGACGAAACGGCCGAGATACATGACCACGACCCGGTCGCAGATATGCCGGACCACGCCGAGATCATGGCTGACGAAGAGATAGGAAACGCCGGTGCGCTTCTGCAGCGCCACCAGCAGGTTGAGGATCTGGGCGCGTACCGAGACGTCGAGCGCCGAGACCGGCTCATCGCAGATCAGGAGGTCCGGCTCCAGAGCGAGCGCCCTTGCGATCACCACGCGCTGGCGCTGGCCGCCGGAAAACTGGTGCGGATAACGGTCCGCGTGTTCGGGACGCAGGCCGACCTGCTGCAGCAGCGTCGCGACCCGTTCCTTCAGCGCCTTCCCCTTGGCGACGCCGCGCACGATCAGCGGCTCGCCGATCGTCGCGCCAAGGGTCGAGCGCGGATCGAGAGACAGCGCCGGATCCTGAAAAATCATCTGCACCTTGCGGCGGATGTCGTTGAGCTCGCGGCGACTGGCGCCGACCACTTCGTCGCCGCTGATCCGCACGCTTCCCGAAATGGGAGCCTGCAGGCCGACGATGGCATTGGAAAGCGTCGACTTGCCGCAGCCGGATTCGCCGACCAGCGCCACCGTCTCGCCGCGGGCGATATCGAGGTCGACGCCATTGACGGCCTTGACCACTGGACCTGACTTACCGAGCAGTCCGCCGCGGCCGCCGAAATGCACCGCGACATCGCGGATTTCGAGAACGTGCCCGGTTTTGCTGGATTTCATCGGCTCGCTCATGCCGCCACCTCGCGGATTTCCGCCATGCGGTCGATATGCCAGCAGGCCGAGCGGTGGCCTGCGCCGCAATCGAAGAGCGGCGGCTGTTCGGTGCGACACTTCTCGGTCGCGAGCGGACAGCGTTCAGTGAAACGGCAACCCACGCCGAATTCGTTCGGCGTCGGCACCGTCCCCTCGATGGTCGCGAGGTCCGCCTTCGGCGCATCATCGAGCTTGGGAACGCTGGCAAGCAGCAGGGCTGTGTAGGGGTGTTTCGGCTGCCGGAAGAGATCGTGCACGGGCGCGATTTCGGCGATCCGGCCGGCATACATGACCGCCACGTCGTCGGCGATGTCGGCCACCACGCCCATGTCGTGGGTGATCAGCACGATCGCGGTGCCGCGGTCGGCGACCAGTTTCTTCATCAGGTCGAGAATCTGCGCCTGGATGGTCACGTCGAGCGCCGTGGTCGGTTCGTCGGCGACCAGAACGCGCGGGCCGCAGATCAGCGCGATCGAGATCATGATGCGCTGGCACATGCCGCCGGACAGTTCGAACGGATATTGATCCAGCCGCCGGGTCGGGTCGGGAATGCCGACATCGACCAGCATCTGCCGCGCCTTTTCGTAAGCATCTGCCTTTGAGACGCCATGGTGGACCCGATAGGCCTCGGCAATCTGCGAGCCGACCGTCGTCAGCGGGTCGAGCGAAGCACTCGGTTCCTGGAAGATGATCGACATGTCCTTGCCGCGCGCCTTGCGGAACTGCCGTTCCGAGAGGGCCGCAAGGTCGGTGTTTTCCAACATGATCCGGCCGGCGGTGCGCGTGGCGGCAGGCGGCAGCAGGCCGAGCATGGCATAGGAGGTCAGCGACTTGCCGCAGCCGGACTCGCCCACCAGCGCCATGACCTTGCCGGGCGCGACGGTGAAGGAGATGTCGTCGACGACGTTGGCGCCACCGATATCGATGGTCAGCCTGTCGACGGAAAGCAGCGGATTGGCGGCGGCGTCCATCATCTGTCCTCAGCCTGCCGTCTTCGCCCGCTCGGGGCGCTTGTAATTGCCGATCGAATTGCCGCCATCGACACTGATCACGGCGCCGGTGATGAAGGCGGCCTTGTCCGAGCAGAGATAGGCGATGGCGCCCGGCGCATCCTCGGGGCCACTGGCGCGGCCGAGCGGAATGTTCTTCAGCATGTTGCTGACGTATTCGTCGGAAAGCTCGCTGACTTCGCTGCCCGGCGCGAAGCCCGGCTCGACGACATTGACGCGGATGCCGTATTCGGCGAGCTCCATGGCGAAACCCTTGGACAGGCGTTCGATGGCTGTCTTCGACGTGCAGTAGGGAACACCGTTCTGGGTCATCTTGCGGGCGGCGCCGGAGGAGATGTTGACGATCGAGCCGGTTTTGCCTTCCGCGATCATCAGCCTGGCGAACTCGCGCGACAGCACGAAGGGTGCGCGCAGGTTGACGCCGAAGACGCGGTCCCAGTCGGAGAACTCCATCTCCAGCAGGCTGAAGCGGGTGTAGATGCCGGCATTGTTGACCAGGACGTCCGGCGCCTTCCATTCGCGCTTCACGAGATCGACGAGGTCGAGCATCGAGGCGTCGCTGGTCA
This sequence comes from Neorhizobium sp. T25_27, assembly GCF_002968565.1. Lineage (NCBI taxonomy): Bacteria > Pseudomonadati > Pseudomonadota > Alphaproteobacteria > Hyphomicrobiales > Rhizobiaceae > Neorhizobium > Neorhizobium sp. T25_27. Next base: position 303,177 of record NZ_PVBJ01000007.1, on the reverse strand, counting down.
GCTCAGTCGCATGCAGCAGCACCTTGGAACGGTCGAGCCCGAGCTCGGAGACCGCCTTTTCCAGCCCGTCCATGCGGACGTCGCTGAGACACAGCGTGGCGCCTTCCCGGGCGAAATAAGCGGCGATCCAGCGGCCGAAAATGCCAGCGGCGCCGGTGATCACGATGGTCTTGTTTTCGAATTCCATGACTTAAAACCTCAACGCGCCAAAGACTCAACGGGTACGGGAACGTGGGTCGAGCTGGTCTCGCAACCAGTCGCCAAGCACGTTGACGGAAAAGACGAGCAGGAAGAGACAGGCGCCCGGAAAGGCGACGATCCACCAGGCCCGCTCGATATATTGACGGCCGACGCTCATGATCGAGCCCCAGCTCGAAGCCGGCGGCTGGATGCCGAGGCCGAGGAAGGAAAGGCCCGCTTCCATCAGGATCATCAGGCCGAATTCTGCGGTGGCGACGATCAGTACCGGGCCGGCGATATTCGGCAGGATGTGATGGAAAAGAATGCGCGCCGCCCCGGCGCCCGCAAGTTCCGAAGCCTTGATGAACGGCAGGTTCGCCACCTGCAGCGTCTGGGCATAGGCGACGCGGGTATAGCGCGGCCAGCGTGTCAGGCCGAGCACCAGGACCAGTTTCAGGAAGCCCGGGCCGAGTACCGCGACGGTGAGCACCGCGAGCAGGATTGCCGGGATCGACATCATGATGTCGACGAGGCGCATGATGAGGATCTCGATCTTGCCGCGGAACCAGCCGGCGATCATGCCGAGCGTGACGCCGACCAGCGAAGAGACGACCACGGACAGCACCGCGACCGACAGCGAGACCCCTGCCCCATAGAGCGTGCGAGACAGCAGATCACGGCCGAGGTCGTCGGTTCCGAGCCAGTAGGTGATACCGCGCATCTCGAAACCCGGCGGTTTCAGGCGGCCGAGCAGGTTCTGCCGGTTGGGATCGGCTGGCGCCACCCAGGGCGCGAAGATCGCCAGCAGCACGATCACCAGGAAGATGACCGATACGACGATGACCGAGAGAGGGACCCGGCGAAGGCGCTGGCTAAGGGCGAGGACGGCGGTGCTCAAAGCCTTCTCCTTATCGGACCAGACGGATGCGCGGATCGACGAGCGCGTAGACGAAATCCGCGATCACGCTGGTCAGCACATAAACGAAGGAAATCAGCAGCACGATCACCTGGACGACCAGGAAGTCGCGCGACTGGATGGATTGGATGGCGAGCTGGCCGATGCCCGGCCAGGCGAATACCGTCTCGACGATGACAGCACCGGCGAGCAGGTTACCGATTTCGAGTGCGGCAATAGTGATGACCGGGATCGCAGCATTGCGCAGCACATGGCGGAACACAACGGAGCCGAGCGACAGGCCGCGGGCGCGCCCTGCCCTGACATAGTCCTTGCCGAGTTCGTCGATGATCGAGATGCGGGTCATGCGGGCAAAGGTCGACATCGAGATGGCCCCAAGCGCTAGCGACGGCATGACCAGCGAGGCAAAATCGCCGGAGCCGGATGTCGGCAGCCAGCGCAGCGTCACGCCGAAGAGGAAGATCAGCACGATGCCCGACAGGAAGGTCGGCACGCTCTGGCCGGTGACGACGATCGCCGTCAGAAGCCGTTCGAGCCAGCCGCCGCGCCTGGTCGCCATGATGATGCCGGCCGGAATGCCCATGCCGATCGCCACCACCAGCGCGCCGGCGGCAAGCATCGCCGTATAGGGCACACGCGAAACGACGATATCGAATGCCGGCACCCGCTGGACGACGGAAATGCCGAAGTCGAAATGCGCAAGTCCGCCCAGATATTCGAGATATTGCACCCAGATCGGCCGGTCGAAACCGAGCTGGCTGCGCAACTGGGCGATCATCTCGGCCGATGCGTCCTGCGGCACCAGCAACAGGGTGGGGTCGCCCGAGAGATGCATGACGACGAAGACGATGGTGAGAACGCCGAAGATCGCAATGATCGCCTGTATCAAACGCTCGACGGCATATCTCAACATGATCCTGTTACCTGTCTTTTACTGCTGCCAGCTCATGTCCATGACGAACATGGCTTCATTGGCGGTCGGCTGCCACTTCAGCTTTTTGGCGGCTCCGTAGAGCGCATAGGCCTGATAAAGGCCCATGCCCGGAACGTCGTCCTTCAGGACCTGGTAGGCCTGTTCGTAGAGCTTCAGACGCTCCTTCTGGTCGAGGATGACGCGCGCCTTGTCGACCGCTTCATCGAACTTCGGGTTCGAGTACTTGGCCCAGATGCTGCCAGTGCGGAACAGCGGGAAGATCACGCCATCGACGTCCTGGCAGGCGCAGGACCAGGCGCCGAAGGCAAGACCGCCGGCATTGGCGGGATCGCCCTGGCGGCGCTTCAGGAAGGTCGCCTGGTCGCTGGACGAGATCTCCACCTTGAGACCGGCTTCGTTGACCATCTGCTGAATGGCTTCGACGGTGGCGCGGCTATAGGCGGGAGAGGTCAGGAATTCGACGGTCGCGCCCTCCGCGCCGGCAGCCTTCACCAGTTCCTTCGCCTTGTCGAGGTTATATTCATAACCCTTGATCTTGTCGGTGTAGCCGAAGACCGGCTCGGCGCCGAGGACTTCGACCGGCTTGCCGTATCCTTCGAGCAGCGCCTCGACGAGCGCCTGGCGGTCGATCGCATAGGCAATCGCCTGGCGGACGCGGACGTCCTTGGTGACGCCGCCCTGGGCATTGATGAAGAGATAGCCGATGCGCTCGGTCGGAACCGACAGGACCTGCGAATTGCTGTCGCTCTTGATGCTTTCGGCCTGATCCGGCGGCACGTCGCGGACGAGGTCGGCCTTGCCGGTCTTGAGGTCGGCGATACGGGTCGAGACGTCGGGCACGGTGCGGAAGACCACCTTCTGGAACGGCGGCTTGGCGCGCCAGTAGCTCGAATACGCCTCGAGTTCGGTCTGAACGCCCTTCTGCCAATTGGCCATCTTGTAGGGGCCAGAACCGAGCGGCTTCAGGTTGAATTCCTGGTCGCCGACCTTTTCGACATAGGCCTTCGGCACGATCGACAGCTTGACGAGCTGGGCGAGCAGCGCCGGATAAGGTGACTTGGTGGTCATCTTGACCACGGTCGGGCTCACCGCCTCGGCCTTGGCGATCTGGTCGAACTGCGAAAGCTGCGGGCTCTTCAGCTTCGGGTCGATGATGCGGTTGATCGAGAAGGCGACATCCTCAGCCGTGAGTTTCGTGCCGTCCTGGAAGGTCACGTCGTCGCGAATCTGGAATTCGATCGTCTTGTCGTCGAGATATTTCCAGGACTTGGCGATCTGCGGCACGATCTCGCCCTTGACGTCGCGCGTCAGCAGGTTGTCGAAGATATTGCGGTAGATCGAGTAGCTGTCGGTGTTCCACTGCAGATGCGGATCGAGCGTTGCCGCATCGTTCGGCAGGTCGATGGTCAGCGTGTCCTTGGTTTGCGCAAGCGCGGTCGACGCGGTGAGCGCCAGTAGCACGGCGGCTATGGATGCGAATTTGGCAGACATTCCCTTACCCTCATTGTTGTTGCTGCTGTATTCAAGAACTGTTTACGCCGCCTTCGCGCCGGTCTTGAGCCCGGCCTCGTCGGCACAGTAACGCGCCAGTTCCGCATGGGTGCAGAACCAGACGTCGCCCTTTGACTTGGCGAGCCGGATGATCTCTTCCAGAATGAAGATGCGTGAACGGTGCCCGATATGATGCGGGTGCATGGTGAGCTGGAACAGCCCGCCCTCTTCCCAGGCAACTTCGAACTCGCGGGCGAAGATGTCGAAAACCATGGCAGGGCCGCCGTAAGGTCGCGCGCCGGTCATCCGGTCCATCGCCACGTAAGGTGCGTCGTCGCGGATCCACTCGACGGGGATCTCGACCACGCCGGTCGGTTCGCCGTCCTCCAGAAGTTCGTAGGGCTCCTCGTCGGCCATCAGCGAAGAATCGTAGAGCAGACCCATCTCGCGAGCGATCTTCAGTGTATAGGGGCTGAAATCCCAGGACGCGGTGCGCATGCCGACGGGGCGGATGCCGGACAGGCGTTCGAGCGTGTCGGAGGCGCGTAGCGCCAGGTCGCGTTCGGTCACCTCGTCAAGGCGGGAATTGAACTCGTGGATCCAGCTATGGATGCCGAGCTCGTGGCCCGACGAAACCACGGTCTTCACTTCGTCCGCATTGATCATCGCCGAGACCGCCGGCATGAAGAAGGAGGCCGGAATGGAGTATTTTTTCAGCAGCCGCAGGATGCGTGGCATGCCGGCGCGGGCGCCGTATTGGCCGCGGCTCATCGTGCCGAAGGAGGTGCCGCCATTGCGCAGTTCCATCGTCTCGTGATCGGAATCGAAGGACAATGCGACTGCCATGCGTGCGCCGTTTTTCCATTTCGCAGGCTTAAGGGAACGCCCGGCGCGTACCTTCTGAACCTTCTGCTGCCAGACACTATCCGGCCAGGTCCAGGGTTCGGAGACATCATTTTGCTTATTCGGCGCATTCATGAGATCGTTCATCCTGTCAGCGCGACACTCGAAAATGTGAGTGGCTGCTTTCTAGGCAGAATTGTTATGAGCCGATCCGATAGCCATCAATGGGGGTTTCGTTCACATATATGAACTCCGAAATCAAAAGCGCCGGCAGGATACTCGATCTCCTGGAATATATGGCTTCCCGGCGGGAAGCGGTGCCGCTGGCGCAGATCGTGCGCGATCTTTCTTTCCCGAAAAGCAGCGCGCACGGTCTCGTCCAGACGTTGGCTGCCCGTGGCCACGTGGTCCGGGACGATGCCGGCCGCTATATGCTGGTCGAGGCGAGCCGGCACGGCTTTCCGTTCAGACGCCATGAAGAGCCGCTGGTCGTGGTGGCGAAACCGTTCATGGAAAAGCTGCGCGACGAGTCCGGCGAAACTATCCTGCTCGCGACGATGAACGCCCATTGCGACATAAGACGGCTGGCGAAATGCGTCAGCCGGCATCGGGTTCGTTATGACGTCAACCTCGATGCGGCGATCGCCGCCTATTGCACCGCGACCGGTCGCGTGTTGCTCGCCTTCACGCCGAAGGAGGCGCTGGAACACTATCTTTCCCGTGTCCAGCTGCTCTCCTATACCCGCTATACGGTGACCGATATCGAGCGCATCCGCGAGATGCTCGTGAAGATCCGCCGGGATGGCTATGCACTGAACGACCAGGAATTCGTCACCGGCTCGACCGGCATTGCCGCGCCGATCTTCGATGGCAACGGCGCGGTCGTCGCGGCTCTCAATCTCGGCGTTCCGACCGTGCGTTACAACGAGCAGCGCGAGGGCTTTCTGCTGATGGTCCGCAGTGCAGCCGACGATATCAGCCGGGCGCTTGGCTACCGCCGCTGAGGCTCATTCCTGACGCGGATGATGGAACCGATGCGGCTGCGGCATGATTTGGAAAGCTACACTCTTTCCTGCCGGCATTTTGGAACAAACTGCGTCGGCCCGCAATCTTGAAGCGGCTATATCGTTCTTGACGACACGAATCCGGAGTTTTCAATGGCAGCTCCTGCTTTTTGGCCAAGCGTGGAAAGCGGGCCGCCGGAAGAGCAGGCAGGTATCCGCGAAATACTCTATAACTGACAGGCGACCCAAGCGGCCGCTTGATCGGGCCGGCTTCGAAGTCCCGATCGCTGCAGACACAACAATTCAAGGGAGCTGAAACATGAGCCTTCGTATCAACGACATAGCACCGGATTTCACTGCCGAGACCACCCAGGGCACGATCCATTTCCACGACTGGATCGGCAGCGGTTGGGCGGTGCTGTTTTCCCACCCGAAGAACTTCACGCCGGTCTGCACGACCGAGCTCGGCGCCATGGCAGGGCTGGAGGGTGAATTCAAAAAGCGTGGCGTCAAGATCATCGGCATCTCCGTCGATCCGGTCGAAAGCCACGGCAAGTGGAAGGACGACATCAAGACCGCGACCGGTTTCGAGGTGGAATATCCGCTGATTGGCGACCGCGACCTCAAGGTTGCCAAGCTCTACGACATGCTGCCGGCCGCAGCCGGCGAAAGTTCGGAGGGCCGCACGCCTGCCGACAATGCGACGGTCCGCTCGGTCTACGTGATCGGCCCGGACAAGAAGATCAAGCTGATCCTCACCTATCCGATGACCACCGGCCGCAACTTCAACGAAATCCTGCGGGCGATCGACTCGATCCAGCTCACCGCCAAGCACCAGGTCGCGACGCCGGCCAACTGGACGCAGGGTGAGGATGTGATCATCACCGCCGCGGTTTCCAACGAGGACGCGATCACCCGCTTCGGTTCGTTCGATACGGTCCTGCCCTATCTGCGCAAGACCAAGCAGCCCACGGCCTGATCGGCTCGTCTATTCGAACATAAAAAGCCGGCGGAGCGGATCGCTTCGCCGGCTTTTTTGTATTCCGGATAATCGCCCCCGTGCCGGAAGGCCGGTCAATAGACGGGATACATGCCCCAGAAGAAGCTTTCCGAATGTTCGCGATCCGGATCGCGAAGTTCCTCACGATCCTTTTCGGACGTCTTGCGTTCAGTGCTGTCCGCACCCGCCTTGCCCGGCGCGCGCCGGGCCAGCCCGAACAGATCAAATCCAAACAGGGATAAGCCACAAGCGATCATCGTCAGCCTCCAGTTGGTTGAGCGTAATACGTCCCCACTTTCAGGCCAAATACCGTTTCGGTCAATGTAGTCTATCAAAACCCTATACTAATTCGTTGACACATTTGAAATTGTTATGTCCAAAATGTGGCAGTCGATGAAATAGCGATCCCTGCCCGCTTCCCACTGATGCCTCAGGCAAAGAAGCGGTTGGCCGGCCGCGGCAGGCCGAGATGCTCGCGCAGCGTCGCTCCTTCATAGTCGGTGCGGAAGATCCTGCGGCGCTGGAGTTCCGGAATAAGCCGCTGTGTCACGTCGTCCAGACCCTGCGGCAGGTAGGGGAAAACGACAGTAAATCCGTCGCTCGCCTCTTCCGAAAGCCAGGCCTGCATCTCGTCGGCGATGGTTTGCGGCGTGCCGACGAAGGCGAGGCCCGAATAACCGCCGTAACGCTGCGCAAGCTGGCGCACCGTCAACTTTTCCTGCTCGGCGAGTTTGAGGACCTGGGCGCGGCCGGACTTGCTGGCATTGGTTTCCGGGATGTCCGGCAGCGGACCGTCCGGATCGAAGCCGGACGCATCGTGGCCGAGCGCGATCGACAGCGAGGCGATGGCGCTGTCGTAATGCACCAGGCTGTCGAGCGCCGCCCGCTTCGCCTTCGCCTCTTCCACCGTATCGCCAACGACGATGAAGGCGGCCGGCAGGATCTTCAGGTGGTCGGGGTTGCGTCCGGCGGCGACCATACGGCCCTTGATGTCCGCATACAGCGCCCTGGAGGCTGCGAGATCGCGCGGCGAACAGAAGACCAGTTCGGCGGTCTCGGCCGCAAGCTGGCGCCCCGGCTCCGACTGCCCCGCCTGCACGATCACCGGCCAGCCCTGTACCGGGCGGGCAATGTTGAGCGGCCCGCGTACGCTGAGTTCGTCACCCTTGTGCTCGAGCACGTGCATCTTTTCCGGATCGAAGAAAATGCCGCTCTGCTGGTCGCGGATGAAGGCATCGTCCGCAAAACTGTCCCACAACCCGGTGACGACGTCATAGAACTCGCGCGCCCGCTTGTAGCGCTCGCCGTGCTCCACATGCTCGTCGAGACCGAAATTGCGGGCGGAATCCGGATTGGAGGTGGTGACGATGTTCCAGGCGGCGCGGCCGTTGCTGATATGGTCGAGCGAGGCGAACCGGCGGGCCACATGATAGGGCTCGTCGAAGGTTGTCGAGGCGGTCGCCGCAAGGCCGATCTTCTCGGTGACCGCGGCAAGCGCCGACAGCAGCGTGAACGGCTCGAACGACGTCACCGTGTGGCTGCGCTTCAGCGCTTCGACCGGCATGTTCAGCACCGCCAGGTGATCGGCCATGAAGAACGCGTCGAACTTGGCGGCCTCCAGCTTCTGTATGAAGGACTTGATATGCCCGAAATTGAAATTGGCGTCCGCATAGGCGCCGGGATAACGCCAGGCACCGGTATGCAGGCTGACGGGACGCATGAAGGCGGTAAGGTGTAGTGATCTTGCCATGGGACGACGCTCTGCTGAGAGGAAAAACGGGCTTGTTTCCTTAAACTAGGCATTCCTGTCCGGCGCGCTAAGGAAAGTTGTTGCGTCGATCCCGTCGCCCCGGAGAAATTCTCTCTCCTTCCGCTCAACTTGGCGTGACAATCCGCAAATCTCCCGGTGCGGCCGCCAAAAAGAGAAAATTCACGTCGTTCGGCCCGTGCAATTGAAGCTTTATTCCTTCTCACCGACTCCGTGACGTGGCTGAATGACGGGCTTGATCCGGGAGGCGCACATGAGCAGGGTTTTCCATTTGGCAGGAAAGATCAGAGCAGTGGCTCCATATCTCGCGACCGAGGACCAGGCGATCGAGGTGGCGACGGGGCTTTCGGCGCGCATCGCCGAAGGTTCGAGTCTTCGCGACCGGGAGCGGCTACTGCCGCATGACGAGATGGAACTGGTCGCCCGGTCGGGGTTGCTCGGCATCACCGTGCCCGCAGAATATGGCGGCGCCGACATTTCCAATGCTTTCCTGGCGGAGGTGATCGCCATTCTGTCCGAGGCCGATGCATCGGTGGGTCAGATCCCCCAGAACCATTTTTCCATTCTCGAAGCCCTGCGCCTTTCCGGCAGCGAGGAGCAGAAGAAATATTTCTTCGCGCGGGCGCTGGCCGGCGAACATTTCGGCAATGCCCTTGCCGAGTCCGGAACGAAGGCGGCCGGCGACATCGAGACCCGGCTGGTGGCGGATGGGCTCGGCTATCGCATCACCGGCCGCAAATATTATTCGACCGGCGCGCTGTTTGCCGATTGGGTGGCGGTCTTCGGTCTCGATCCCGAAGGAAAAGCAGTCATGGCGATCGTGCCGCGCGATGCCGAAGGACTGACGATCGTCGACGATTGGGACGGGTTCGGCCAGCGCACCACGGCCAGCGGTACCGTCGTGATCGACAACGTCTACGTCTCGCCGGATTCGGTCGTCAGCTATTACCGGAGTTTCGAACGGCACGCGCCACTCGGCTCGCTTGGCCAGCTGCTGCATGCCGCCGTCGACCTGGGGATTGCACGAGCCGCCTTTGCCGACATGATCGGCTTCGTGCGCAGCAAATCCCGGGGCATCCGCAATGTCGGCGTTGAGACCGCCAGCGCCGACCCGCTGACCATTGCGCGGACCGGTTCGATCGCCGTGAAGCTGGAGGCGGCAAGCGCGGTTCTCGAGCGTGCCGGTCGCAAGGTCGATGTCGCCCAGATCAACCCGTCCTCGGAGACTGCGATCGAGGCCTCGCTTTCCGTCGCCGCCGCAAAGATCCTGACCACGGAGGCCGCACTCGACGCGACCAACGGCCTGTTCGAACTTGCCGGAACGTCCGCGACCAAGGAAGACCTGAATCTCGACCGCCATTGGCGCAATGCCCGCACCCACACGGTGCATGATCCGGTGCGCTGGAAACATCACGCAATCGGCGACTTTCACCTGAACGGCAATGTGCCGCGGCCCAACGGCCAGTTCTAGGTGTTTAGTCCCGGGAATTGATGGATTGGATGGAGCCTGAATCTTTCGGGCTCCTTTGTCCAGACCTCGACGGTTTGTCGCCCTCCACATCCGGCAGTCTCGAAATCCCATGGCGTTGCAGGCATCGATGCAATGACGATCGCGTCAGATGCGGGATTGTCGGCTGAAGAGCATAGAGGCAATCATCCAGCGCCAGCAGCGTGTGCCGCCGGAACGCGATAATGATCGCCTCCTCTTCTTCACTGAGAACGGTTGAATGCGGCTCCTTCGGTCCTGTCTTGAAATCTTCGACCGTTGCCTGCTTGCGCCACTTCAGAACCGTCTTCGGATTGATCCCGTAGCTCCGGCTCAGCTCCGCGGCCGAAGCTTGCGATCGCTGTATTGCAGCTCGGACTGCGTGCGTGGTCGTGGCGCTGCCGTGACGTATTTGGCCCATAGTGCTTCCTTCCATTCGGCGGAAAAGATCGCACCATCAATTCCCGGGATCAAACACGATCGTTAGCGCCCATCAGCATGCGGCATCCGGAAAAGGGGGGCCAAGGATCAGGCGCTGGGGCGTTCCAGAGGCGGACTGACCACCAAGATCCACATGCTGGCCGATGCGCTTGGCCGACCATTGCGTTTCATCGTGACATCAGGTTATGTCGGAGACATCACGCAAGCGCCGGCGCTTCTGGAGGGGCAGATCGGCAATGCCGTGCTGGCCGATGAAGCCCATGACAGCAACGCCTTGTGGGAAACGATTGCCGGCATGGGAGCTGAGGCGGTGATCCCGTCAAACCGCTCGCGCAAGATCATCATTCCGCACGATGAACTCGCCTACATCGATCGAAACCGCATCGAGCGCTGCTTCAACCGAATGAAGCACTTCCGCTGCTTCGCGACGCGCTACGACCGCAGAACCATTCACTCCCAAGGCTTCGTCTATCTCGTGGCCACTATGGCTGCATTGAATGCCGATTCGTCCTAGGGGTATCGGTGCCCTTGAAAGGATCGAACCGAAGACCCAGTCAACCCTTGTTGCAAACTCCTTGAAGACTTGAACATCGGTTGTTCGGTTCCCCCACAAAGTACGTCTTGGACATTGGGTAAGTCGCAACCCTCCGCCACTCAAGACCACGACCCTTTCGCTGAAGCCCAGGCCTTGAGCTGCCACCGGATCAGGTATGTGAAGCCCTCGCCACGGATGGCTTTTATTTCCGACGAGGTTTTGGTCGGGCCTAATTTGGCCATCTGATCGAGCCGGCGAAGAGTAACGAACAAAGGCTTTGAACAGGCATCATCCAATGCCCCCTGTCGCTTGAGCGATAACAAATATTTAACCTGCCGATCGGCACCAGGGCCACCAGTTCGGATTCACACCCGGGAAATAGTTTCTAACGCCTCCTGCTCAACAAAAACATCAGGCAAGGAGCGCCTATGAGGGCAGAGACGAGTCCGGCCGGGATCTGGTAGGGCGCTACGATGGTGCGGCCGACGAAATCTGCCGCAACCATTAGTCCGGCGCCGATCAGCGCAGCGCCGATCATCTGTGGAAGGGCGCGCGTCAAGCCGGCCTCCCGCGCAAGATGTGGCCCCATGAGCCCGACGAAGGATAGCGGCCCGACAGTCAGCGTTGCGGCCGCGGTCATAAGTCCGGCAAGTCCGAACAGCGCCAGCCTCGATCTCGCCAACGGTATGCCGACCGCCGCTGAAGGGGCTGGTCCAAGCGGCAGGATGTCGAGCCAACGGCGCGCTGCCAGAGCAACGGCAATCAGTGCAGCTGCTATTGCTGCTTCCGCCGTGGCTATCGGGCCGTCGACCAGATAGGTCGAGCCGCTCATCCAGCGCATGAGCAGGACTGCCCTTGGATCTCCCGTCGAACTCAGGACGCCGACAATTGCATCGACCATCGCACTGAGCGCGATGCCGGCCAACAAGACCCGTTCCGGGGCGAAGGTGGAGCGCCGTGAACTCAAAAGAATGACGGTCAGAACCGAGATGGCACCGCCGACGGCAAAGGCAAACTGGCCGGAAAACCCCGGTGCGATGGCAAAAAGAGCGACGGCAACGCCGAAGGTAGCGCCGGCGCTGATCCCGAGAACTTCGGGGCTTGCCATCTCGTTGCCGGTCAATCTCTGGAGGATCGAACCCGCGACGGCAAGCATCGCGCCGGATGCGAGCGCCGCAAAGACCTTCGGGGCGCGGATCGCAAGGATATCGTCGAGGAATTCGCCGGAAAGGACAGTCCAGCTGCCGCCAGGCCCACGCCCAACAAAAAGAGCGACAATCACGAGAACCAGAACACTTGCGGCAGCAATGGTGACCGGGACTTTCGTGTTCCACGCGGGCGGGCGGCGTCGCGCCGCCGCCTGCTGAATCCTGTGACGGATCTTCAATCGCGGCAGTAGCGCCAGGAGCAGCGGCGAACCGAAGATGGCGGTGACTGCACCAGTCGGCAGAAAATCGCCAAAGCCGCCTGCAGCGAGTTGGAGCACGGAGTCGGCAAGAAAGAGCAGTCCCGCGCCGATCAACGGAGACCAGAAGATCAACTGGACCGGCCGACGCGCTCCAGAGAGCCGCGCGAGCGTCGGTGCGACCAGCCCGATGAAGCCGATGACGCCGACGGCACTGGTGACGAAGGCGGCAAGCGCCACCGCACAGGCGACGACCACGATGCGAAGGCGAGCGAGCCTCACTCCGAGCGCGGCCGAACTGCTCTCTCCCAGGTCGAGCAGCGACAGCGGCCTGATCACCAGCGCGCAGACGATGGCGACGGTGCCCATTTTCCAGATGAGCGACAGGGGAATGACCCAGCTCTGCTGCGCCAACGAACCGGCGCCCCAGATGAACAGGCTCGCCAGGTAGCGCTGGTTCAGGTAGGTCAGGATAGCCGACAGGCCCCCGCACCAGAGGCTTAGTACCAAACCCGAGAGGACAAGCGAATAGGGGGAGAAGCCGCGCCGTGCGCCAAAGCCGACGACGATCGCAGCGGCGGCGGCGCTCCCGAGAAGAGCGACAATGTCGCGGCCGGCCCCAAGCAGGTCGGGAATAAAAAGCGAGACGACAACCAGCGCGAGATTGGCTCCGGCTGACACGCCGAGCGTCGTCGGGTCCGCCAGCGGGTTTCGTAGGACCTGCTGGAACAAGGCACCGGACAATGCGAGCGCGGCACCGGCAAGCAACGCCGTGGTTAGCCGTGGCAAGGTCGAATAATACAGCACCATGCGCTGAATGTCGTTGCCCTGCCCGGCCGATTCTGAGAGCGTCGGTCCTACGAGAAGCCAGAATGCCATACAACCGGCGCAGAGCAGGACGAGAGACACGAGCGCCGGCCCGAGATTTTCGCGGCGAATTGCCTTCATGCGTCTTGTTCCAGAACGTCGGTCACCAGGCCGGCGAAACGCACAGCCTCGTTGACCATGCCGAACATCAGTGCCGGCGGAACGACTGACAGGTGACCTGGCCGGGAAAACGGGAGCGCCTGCCACAATGGGCTGTCGACGAGCTTCGGCAATACGTCGGGCGGGACGGGGTCGAAGGCGATCAGCCGGGCATTCGGATCGGTGATGACGGACAATTCTTCGATGCCAATAGTCTCGAAGCCCCAATAGTTCGATTGCCGCGTCCAGGCATTACGCACACCAATACGCTCGAGCGCATTGTGAAACAGGCCAGGGGCCGAATAGACGCGAGCGTGCCGCGCATCCATAAAGCTCACCAGCACAACTGGCGGAACGGTCCGGCCGGCAAGCCGTCGGCGGCACCTCTCGAAGAATGCGTCGGATCGCGCCAGGAACGGTTCCGCCTCGGCCTCATGGCCGAGTTCGGCAGCCAGTTTGCGCGTCGCCGCGATCGCCGCCGGGAGGATCGGGCCAGTGTCGGGCGTGAAGATTTCAAGCCGCAAAATCTTCGCAATCGGCTGGAGCCTGGGCAAAAGCTCGTCGAGATAAGGCGTCGTCAGAATAATGTCTGGCTTCAGCTGTATCAGGACCTCGAAATCGACTTCATGGGAACTGCCTATATCGACGACCGATTGCGGCATTGCCGGCTCGACCACCCATTTGTCCCAGTCGGCAAGGTCGGATATTCCGACTGGAGGCAATCCAAGCGACAGGAGCGTGGACGACAGCCCGTAGTCGAGGCCGACCACCCTTTGCCTGGCGACCTCGGCCCGCAATGGCTTCGGCATCGAGACGGCTGCGGCCGCCGCATGGTGCAGAAATGAACGCCTTGAAATCTTCATCTCGGGACAGACCTCAGCAGGCATAGGCAAGCGGATGCAAAAGATGCGGAACGGAAATCACATCCATATCGATCCCATAGATGGCGTGGAGCGTCTCAGGCACTACGATTTCGTCCGGCGTGCCGCTTGCAACGACCCGTCCGACTTTCAGCGCATGGATCCGATCGCAGAAGCGTGCGGCCATGTTGATATCATGAAGAACGATCACGATGCTCCGGCCGCCATCGCGGGCCAGCCGCCGCACGAGAGACAGCACTTCGATCTGGTGCGCGATATCCAGCGCCGCGGTTGGCTCGTCGAGCAGCAGGCACCGAGCGTCCTGAGCCATCAGCATCGCGATCCACGCACGCTGCCGCTCCCCACCGGATAGTGTGCCTACAACACGATCGGCAAAGGTTTCGATATGCGTGGCTGCTATGGCGGCCTCGACTTTTGCCTTGTCGACATCGGAGAACCGGCCAAGCGCACCGTGCCAGGGATAGCGCCCGCAACCGACGAGTTCGCGGATCGTCATGTCTGAGCCTGTACCCAAATCCTGCGGCAAATAGGCAACCGACTGTGCAAAGTCACGGCCGTGATAGTGCTCGAGGTTGCGGCCACCGTAGGCAACCGATCCGGCAGTCGGTGTGAGTTGCCGTGCCAAGATTTTCAGGAGACTGGATTTGCCCGAACCATTGTGGCCGACCAGGGCCACCACCTCACCTGCTGGAAAATCGAGACTGACGTCTGACAGGATCGTGTTTCCGTCGATCGAAAGACCGACCTTCTCGACAGCAAAAGCATCCGTCGTTTCGGGAGCGTCCTGAGCTAGCTGAGCCGAGACCACGTTACCTCCTAACCAATAATGAAATGTCGCGCCAACAGCGCAGATGTCCGTCACACATTTTTGTCCGCCACTTCGAAAGCGATGCCCACGGCGCGATTGACGGCTGGTCCGAGGACGGACATGTGGGTTTGCCCTGCAAAAAGCTCGAACTGCGTCCGAATTCCGTCCTTGGGGCGGTTCAGTCGCTCTGCCATCTCCTGCGCCAACGCAACCGTCTGCTCGGTTTTCCTCTTCTCCAGACGAGACGCTGCATCTTCGTTTCGGTATTGAAAAGGGGCAAGTTTATCTCCCTCGTACTCACCGGCCGACAGGTGAAGGAAAACCGCGTGACCCGCTACGCTCTGGCGACGCGCCTCATTGTTCAGGATTTCACTGCCTTCCCAGTAAATAGTCGGACTGGCAGCAATCCAGTTGGCAAAAAGAGCTGGACGTTCGAAAAGGGCGTAGAGGGTGAAAAGACCGCCGAAAGAATGCCCGAAAAGCGATCGCCGCGTCGCATCGAGCCGCACCATTTCGGAAAGCCGCGGAAGCAGCTGCTTCTCGATCAAGTCGAGCAGTTCGCCCGTCCCGCCGATGCGGACGGCGGGGCCACCTTCAAAATAGGGCGGATAGGATTTGATCGGCGGAGGTCCAAGGTCCCACGCCCTGCGGAGTGCGTTATAGGGTTCGTCAGAGGGATAGCCGATCGCTGCGATAACGCCCCAATCGACGTTGGTTCCGGTCGGGTAAGGCGCTTGCGTCACCAGGCTGGCGACGGCAAAGGGAAAGGTTGCATTCCCGTCGGTCGTGACCAAAAGCGGCCATCCCTCGGCGGGAGGTTCGCCGGTGGGAATATAGAGGAAGATGCGATAGGGCTCGCCGCCCGCCTTTGGTGCCAGATCAAAACAAACAGTTCCGGGCAGCGCGTAGGTTTTTTCAGTCATGCTCAACTCGCTGAGATTTTCTGCCACGGGGTCATTGGACGCACCTGCTTCGAATACCTGATGAAAGCACAGATGTGAGGCGGTTACCTGGCGGTTTCTGGCGCCCAGCCGCCACCTGTTACCACTTATACTTCAGCGATCCGAGAACCGTGCGGCCCTGGCCGAAGTAGCAATAGCCGCCGTTGCAGACCTGCTCTTCGCGGTTTGCGATGTTCGTCGCGCTGACGGAGAGTGAAAGACCTTTCAGGTCCGGACTTTTTGCACCGAAGTCATAGGAAATTGCGGCGTCCAGATACACGATCCCCGCATTCTTGTCCGTGTTGGCGTCGCTGGTGAAAGATTCGCTTGTTGCGCGGATGCCACCGCCGACGCTGAGGCCGTCAATCACGGTATCTTCAGGCGCTTCATAGTTGACCCACAGCGATGCTATGTGACGCGGCGTCGTCGTTGGCGTGTTGCCGATAATGGAGCTGTCGAGATTGTCCGTGATTTCCCCGTGAGTGTAAGTGTAGGCGGCGATCAGGCTGATGCCGTTGTCGAATGTCTTGCGACCTTCGACCTCGAAGCCCGTGAACGTATTCTCACCCGAGTTTTCATAAATAAGGATAGGCCCCGACGCGCCGGCATATTGCGGCTTGCCGGTTTCCACCAAACGATAAACAGCCGTGCTGAGCGAGAAGTTTTCGCCATCCGGCTGATATTTGATACCGACTTCGATCTGACGGCCTTCGGTTGGCTCCAGCACGGCCCCCGAGGCAGAGAGCTCGGTGGAGGGTACAAAGGAGGTTCCGTAGCTCACATAGGGAGCGATCCCGTTGTCAAAGAGATAGAGAAGGCCGACCTGACCGGACAGAGCTCCGTCTTCCCTCTCGTCGCTTGTGCCAGCAACCTTATCTGTCTTGGTCTGGTCCAGCCAATCGTAGCGCAAGCCGCCGACGAAGCGCCAGTTTCCGATCTCTGCCTGTTCCTGCGCATACAGTCCCGTCTGACGCAGGTTGTTGCCAGTGAAGCCGGTAAGCGCGGGCGTTGGTGCGCTACCAACGTTGCTTGGCAGTGTGGACCCATAGCCGACGGCAAAATCCGAATTTACGGCAGTGTAGTCCAGCCCCGCGAGAATGGTATGGGACAAGCTGCCGGTTTCGAACTTGACTTGGAGCTGGTTGTCGATCTGGTAGGCCCGCATCTTGTCCGTCACCGCTGCGGTCGCCCAGGGGTCGGCCGGAGCGCTGAACATTGTCATCCGGTTGAGATAACGTGCCTTGAGGTCGAGATCGCTCACGCGTGCGTTCTGACGGAAGGTCAGGCCGTTGCCAAAGTCGTGTTCAAGCTGATAGCCCAGCTGATACTGCCGAATTTTCTGATAATCGTAATCCGGGTCGCTGACGAGATAGATCTGGCCGTCATTTTTGAAAGTCCAGGCGCTCGCCGCGGTTTCGGTATCCTGAGCCAGGCCATAGATGGTGATTTTGGTGCTGTCGGTCGGCTCCCAGGTAAAGGACGGCTGCAGCAGGTAACGGTCGTCCTGAATGTCGTAATTGGTCTCCCCTTCTCGGACGAGGCCTACGACACGGTAGAACATGTCACGGCCTTCGCCGATCGGCCCGCCGACATCGAAGGCGGCCTGTTTACGGCCAACCGTCCCGTATTGGAGTTCGACCTCATGGTGCGCTTCCTGGAGCGGTAGTTTGGAAATCTTGTTGACGATACCGGCTGCGCTCGCCGCACCGTACATGACAGACACTGGGCCCTTCAACACCTCCACACGGTCGAGCGTGTATATTTCGGTTGTGAATGTTCCGTAGGTCATCACCGGTTGGCGCAAGCCGTCGCGAAAATCACCGCTTACGGTGGTCTCGATGCCACGGATGTAAATCTGATCGAAGCGCGGGTCATAGCCGAAGCCACCGGTACTCACGCCGGAGCTGTACCGGGCTGCCTGGATTATATCGGTGACGGCACGCTGCTCCATCTCCTTGCGTGTGATCACGGAAACTGAGCGCGGCGTCTCGACGAGCGGCGTGTCGGTCTTCAAGGCGGAAACCGAACGCTCGGGAACGATGGTGTCGTTGTCCTCGCTGAACGTCTGGGTGCCGGAGCCTCTTAGGATTATGGGTTGGAGCGTAGTCGCGTCACTAGCCGCATCCTGCGCAACTGCCCCAGTTGGCATGATGGCTGCAGCCATCGCGCCAACGAGTACGGTGGAGTTGAGAAGATGGCGGCGGGCGTAAAACTGGTTGAAAAATAACGTCACTACCCGATCCTTCTTGGCGGCAAAATGCGGTGGGTGATCCTGACAGATCACGGATGTGAGGGAGCAGCGAGAGAAGGTCGCTGGGCGAGATGGTTCGCCGAGGGCAGCTATAAAAGCTGAATCTTTGCTGATCAATCAAATATGAGTGTTATACTCATCTTATTGCGAGAGGTCGCAAAATTGCAACGGACAATGCCCTAGGCGAACCTGAACGTGCTGGACATAACCTCTACAACTGATTGAAGAACTCTGGCGGAGCCTCCCCTTCCACACCCGCCTCCGCCGCTGGCGGTTAACGTCTGGGAGGATTTATGCTCTTGAAAGGGATCGAACTGCAGTCACCGCGCTCCATGTCACTACACCGTCGATTCGACCAAAGACGCGCAAAATAAGCCGCCAGACAACGACCGCACCGTCGATCTGCCCTCACGACAGGTCAACTTAACTATCGCCACGACAAGAGATTCTAAATCCCCCAGGTGCGCTCCAGCACCGCAATCCAGTTGCGATGACCGAGTTTGGCCAAAGCCTCGTCGTCATAGCCTGCTTCGCGAAGCGCTGCCATCAGGCGCGGCAGGCCTGTAACGTCGCCGATCTTCCTGGAGATCAAAGTTCCGTCGAAATCCGAGCCCAAAGCGACGTGATCGATACCGACTTTTTCGACCATGTAGTCGACATGGCGCACCATGATCGACAGGTCCAGGTTGACATCCGCCTTGCCTTCCGGATGCAGGAACTTGACGCCGAAGTTGAGGCCTATCAACCCGCCCGTACCTCGGATGGCGTCGAGCTGAGGATCGGTTGCGTTGCGGCTGTGCGGGCAGATCGCAAACGCATTGGAGTGCGAAGCTACCAGCGGCGCGTCGGAGATCTTCGCAACGTCCCAGAAACCGGCATCGTTCATATGCGAGAGGTCGACCATGATCTTCAGGCGATTGCACAGCCGGATTAGATCGCGGGCCGCCTCGGTCAATCCCCGCCCGATATCCGGCCCGTGGCCGAAGCGGAAGGGAACGCCATGCGCAAAGATGTTCGAACGGCTCCAGACGGGACCGAGCGTGCGCAGGCCCGCGGCATGCAGGACTGGAATAAGGTCGAGATCCGCCCCTGCAGCCTCGATGCCTTCGATATGGAAGATTGCCGCGAACCGGTCTTCCGCCATCGCCGCGCGGATTTCGCCGGCGGAGACGCAAATCTTGAAGGCGCCATCCGACTGGGCTTCGATGCTTCGCAGCAGTGCTGCCTGCGCGATCGTCTGATCGAGCGCGCTCTGGCGGTCGACGCGCGGCAGATCGCCGTTCGCGTCAAGGCCCCGGCCCGAAGGTATGTAGACGGCGCAAAGTCCGCCGGCGAGCCCGCCTTGGCGTGCCCTCGGAAGATCGATATGCAAGCCCACTTGACCGTTAAGGAAGCGCTCTTCGGCGCCTTCACGGCCTTCGCGCATCAGGCGGGAGAGAATATCGTTGTGTCCGTCAAATACAGGAACGATAGCCGTCAGTTCGGTCACGCGAACCTCCTTATAGCAGCATTTCGTGGATTGTCTTCATGCGTGGCAACGCAAGCTCTCCCCTCGGGCGTCACCCAGACCCCGCGATATCGTCGCGGGCGGCCGCCCACTCTTCCGCGCTCGTGCTGTCTCCCGGCATCGCGCCGCATCCGCCGGGAATGGCCCGTGTGATCTTCGTCATGCTCCGTTCCGGCGCGGATAGTGGCCGCCCGGTCTAGGTCGACAGGCGCTCTTCAGTTGAAGGCGATATCGCCAATCACCCGCACACGTACACGCCGGGCGCCGCCCGGCAAATAGGCGACCGGAATGTCTTCCACTTCGACCGTCTTGAGACTTTCACGTCCGGCACCGGATGCAACGGCCGCATTCTGCGCTCCGGCTTCCGCGGTGGTGAGCGCCTCGTCGCGGCTGACGCCGGAAAACACCTGGTCAACCTCGCCTGAAACCTGTGCCATGGCAGCGCCGAGTGCATTGGCGACGCCGGCATTCTCGACACGAAGCACCTCGGAGGCGCCGGCAATCCGATCTGGGATCAGGAAGGCGCCGCCACCGACTGCGATCAGCGGTACGTCCTCGGCCGAAGTCTTCATCTGGTCGAAACTGTTGGTCACCATGTCCCGGATGCGGGCAAGACATGCCTCGACGAAGGCCGGGTCGAGATCCCTCACCCGGTCGCGATCGCCCATTTTGATCAGCCCCGCAGCCACCGCCACGTCCGAGGTCGTCAGTGTGCTGCCGCCGAACACGCGGGCTTCGCTGAGGATGCGGTGTCCTACCGAACGCAGGCCGATCTTGCCGGTTTCGGTGTCGATGATCGTGCCGCCGCCAAGCGCGATCGGCAGGAGGTCCGGCATGCGGAACAGCGTGCGCACGCCGCCGACATGGACGATATTGTTCGCCTCACGGGGGAAGCCACCGACCAGGCAACCGATGTCGGAGGTGGTACCGCCGACGTCGACAACCATTGCATCACTAAGGCCGGTCAGGAAAGCTGCGCCGCGCATGGAGTTGGTCGGCCCGGAGGCGAAGCTGTGCACCGGGTTCGAAGCAGCGACATCCGCCAGCGCCACGGTGCCGTCGTTCTGGGTCAGGAAGAACGGAGCGGAGATCGAGGCCTCTCGCAGCGCGTCGGAAAATGCCTGAACGGTAGTCTTGCCGAGTGACTGCAGCGCCGCGTTCAGAAGCGCGACGTTCTCGCGTTCAAGCAGGCCGATGCGGCCGAGCGTATGCGACAGGGTAATGCGGGCGTCCGGAATGATCGAACGGACGATCTCCGCGGCCGTGACCTCGCATTCGGTCGTCAGCGGCGAGAAGGTCGCCGATATGGCAATCGAGGTGATGCCGGCGTCGCGGATCTTCATTGCCGCCTCGCGGATCTCGTCCGGGATCATCGGGACAAGCGGGCTGCCGTCGTATTCGTGGCCACCATGCACCATGAAGATCAGTGGATCGACCGCCGCGCGCAGATCTTCGGGCCAGTCGCACATCGGCGGCAGCGAGGATCCGCTCGGCAGTGCAACGCGGATCGCCGCGACCCGCTCCAGGCGGGCACGCTCGACTACCGCATTGGTGAAATGCGTCGTGCCGATCATCACGGCGTCGATCGGCCGGTCGCTCGGACCGATACGGCCGGAAACATGCGCCAGTGCCGCCTTCACGCCGGACATCACGTCCTGAGTGGTCGGAACCTTGATGGAGGAAAGGATCGTGTCGCCGTCGATTAGAACAGCGTCCGTATTGGTTCCGCCTACGTCAATGCCGATGCGTTTCATTTAGAATACCGATTTGAAATCTATGTTGTAACCAAAGGCGCGAGGCCCGACGGCAGCAATCCCCGCTTGCGAGGTCAGCAGTTCCGGCGCCGGCAGGGCGACGACCGTGACGCGCTGTCCATAACGAACGGATTCAGTGCCAATCGCACCACCCGAAACGGTGTCCAGCAGGCATAGTAGGTCCGGCGTCATGGCCACGGGCTCCCCGTCGCGGAAGGCGACAGCCCATTCGTTCTGGAACGCCAGTTCCATGCGGGACCCCTTGTCGGCATCTATCCCCTCGATCGCGGTCTTGCCGCGCAGAAAGCCGCCGGTCGTTTCGCGCACGACATCGACCACTTTGCCGCGGAACAGCTGCTTGCCGCCCTCGTGATCGAGAACCGCCTGGACTGGATCGGCATGGCGTGCGCTTGCTTCGAGCACTGCGCGACCGAGCGCGGTCGCCTTGGTGACCGTGTAATGAATGCCCCATTCCTTGACTTCGCGACCAGTGCGCGGCGCCTTGCAGGTCGCGGCGGTGGAGCCGACTTCCGTGCAGACTTTTCGCGAGATGCGCTCCATCCATTTCCACGAGGCGGCGCGGGTGACGATTACCTCGTTATCGCGGATATCGACAAGCGACAACGGAAACATCGGCAGGTTGCCGATTGCAAACGAAGTCATCTGCGCTTCCGGATAGGCGCGCCCCATGGCGTCTGCATTGACGACCGGGCGGTCGAGTATCGCACCGGCAAGGAAGGACGAAAAGGCATTCGAGCCGCCGATCTCGACGCTCATAATGGCGCGGAAGGGCTTGCCGAGATAATCTTCCATGACCTCGACGGCACGTGCCAGGTGGATGGGATCGCTGAGGCGCTCCTGGCTGACCAGGGGCGCGCCCATCTTGGAAACAACCGCCACCATGTCCTCGTCTTCGAGATCCATCGGATCCATGATCTGGACGCGTCGACCCTCAGCGTAGAGACGTCGAAGATTGAGCGTCGAAATATATGGATTGCCGCCACCTCCGGTGCCTAGAATCCAGGCGCCCGTGGCGAGCGGTTCGATATTTTCCTCGGGAAATTCCTGAAGCATGTTTCACCTCTCGGCAGTATCTGTTCGGCATGGCTGGCCTTGCCGGCCCGCACGGATGCGGACCGACTTTCTCGTATGATGCGGGCGGCTTAGTTCGCCTTGCAGTCCCAATGGAAGTTGGAGAAGTTCAGGTCCCAGCTCTGCATCGGGATGAACTCGTAGCCCTGCAGGCACTTGTTGGCGCCATAACGTCGGTTCGGGGAAACCGCCCAGACGTCGGGTTGCAGCTCGGCAAGCTTTGCCTGCAATTCCCTGTAGACGGCATTTTGCGCTGCAACGTCGGTTTCACCGCGCGCCTTGTCGATCAGCGCGTCGATTTCCGGATTCTGCAGCCATTCCATCGACCACCAGGTGCCGGATGCCTTGGAATGATACTGGTTGTAGAACATCGAATCCGGCGACGGATAGCTTGGCGAGACGTTGACCTGGGTCGATGCCGGCGTCGTCTCAAGCTTGGCGGAGAGCTCGACGATACGGTTCCACGGCTCCGGCTTGATATCGAGCGCGATGCCGATCTGCTCGAGATTGGCCTGCATCATCAGCGCCACTTCCGCCTCGAAGGCCAGAGAAGCGACATAGCTGTTGACCAGCGTGATCTTCTGGCCGGCATATTTCGACTTCGCCAGTTCTTCCTTGGCCTTTTCAAGATCGAAGACGCCCGGCTTGATACCGTCGTTGTGAGCGTCCTTGAAGGCGGTCGAAAGCGGGCCGGTCATGTCCGTGCCCGGATAGATCACTTCCTGGATGGTCTTGTAATCGGTGGCATAGGCAATCGCGCGGCGGACATGCACATCGTCGGTCGGGTAGACTTTGGTGTTGAGCTTGATGACAAAGCCGCCGGCGGTCGGCGTCTGGATGACCTTGTAGCCCTTCATCCTGCCGAGCGCTTCATAGGTATCGTTGCCGAGCCCGTGCGAGGACAGGCCAAGTTCACCCTTTTCCGCCAGCGCCTTGACGGTCGCGTCGTCGCTGGTCTGGACGAAGCGGACCTCGTCGATCGGCTTGCCCTTGGTCCAGCCGAGGAAGTAATCGGCATTGCGGGCAATGACCATGTCGGCCGAGCGGTTGTAGCTGACCAGCTTGTAGGGGCCGGAGCCGGCAGAGTGCTCGCCGACATAGGCTTCGCCCCACTTGTCCTCGGCCTTGGTATTACCTTCGATCAGCTTCTGGTTCAGTGCCATGAACAGAGGCGTGACCGACATGAACGGCGAGAACTGGCGATCAAGCTTGACGGAAAACGTGGCGTCATCGGGCGCCGTGACATTTTCCGGCTTGATCAGTCCGACGATCAGGTTCGAGGGCCCCTTGTTGATGCCGAGAAGGCGCTTCACCGACCAGACGAGGTCGGACGCCTTGAGCGGCGTGCCGTCCTGGAATTTCACGTCATCGCGTAGATGGAACGTGTAGCTCAGGCCATCGCTGGAAATGTCCCAGGATTTGGCGAGGTGCGGGACGATTTCGCCCGAAGGGCTCACCGTTGTCAGGCCGTCGTACATGTTCACGATCGCCATATAGCCGGTATAGTCGGTGACCTTGGCCGGATCGAGCGACGAAAAGATCTGCATCGTGTTGACCGCGATCGACAGCTTGTCGCCGGCCGCGGATGCTGCCGCCGAATTCATCAGCAGGGCCATGCCTGTGCCGAGCGCAAGCGCGGCGATGCGGGAAGTCTTGGAATAGGCTTTCATCAAAGTTCCTCTCTTGATGCGGACAACGTCCGCTTATGGTTAGGCAGCCTGGCGCACTGCGGATGGCAGTGGCGTAAAGGTGATTTCCGGGTAACCGAAAGCTTTCGGTCCGACGACTTCGAGAGCCTGGGCGCTGCGCAGGAGATCGTGGCAAGGAATTGCGAGAACCGCGACCCGCTGGCCGTAGCGCAGCATTTCGGTGGTGATCGGATAGCCGGTATCTACATCGAGCAATACGATCAGGTCGGGCACGGTCACTTCCACCTTGCCGTTTCGCCGGAAGATCAGGAATTCGTTCTGGATCGCGACGCCGGCCACCTGGCCGATACAATCGTCGAAACCGGCAAGCTCCAGATCTCCGACGGCAAAGCCGCCGCGGAGATGGCGCTTAAGATCGGTAATCTTGCCGTTAAAGATGCGACGGCCGCCTTCGAGCGCGCATACGGCGGCAATCGGATCCTCCTGCGCCTTACGGGCCTTGATGACAGCCTCGCCAATGGCGATCGCCTTGGTGTAGCTTTTCGGAATGCCGTAGCGATGCACGAAATGCGCCAGCATCGGTGCGGTCGCCAGCATCGCACCACCGCCCTGCGCCACCACGCAGGCCCGCGCCATGCGTTCGTGCCAGACTTCGGAAACGGCATGGTTGAAGATCACCACATTGCCGTGAAGATCGCACATTACCGAGGGGGTCGAGCTGTGGCCGTAGATGGAAAACGTTGTCATCTGCATTTCGGGAAAGGCGCGTCCCATCCCGTCGCAATCAAGCATCGGCAAGCCGCCGAGTGCGGCGGTGACGAGCGGGTTGATGGCATTGGCGCCGCCGATTTCCTCGCAGACCATCGCATCGATCGGCGCGCGGATGAGGTCTTCCATCGCCCGCAGGCAACGCAATCCTTCCCGCCCCTCGCGCAGCCGCTCGACGCCGACCACCGGTGCTCCGATGCCGCCGATCGACATGCAGAGCGCATCGGGCGCGATCTGGTCGGTGGCCAATACATTCATCTCGTATCCGGCCTTCATCGCTTCGAGCGCCAGCAGCTTGCCCTGGTAAGGATTGCCGCCGCCGCCGGTGCCGAGAATGCCGGCGCCGATCTCCAGCGCATCGAGATCTTCCACCGTCAAGGTGCGGACATGGGCCTCGTCGTATTTCAGCTTGCGTGCCTCAGGCATCGTGGCCTCCCATTTCTCCGACGACTTTCACATGAATGCGGGTGGCATTGCCCGGCAGATAGGCCAGCGGCGTATCCTCGCGCTCGATGACCTCAAGCGTTTCTGATAGTGCGCCAGCGGCTATCGCCTTCTCCCGTGCTTCCGCCTCGGCCTCGGCGAGCGCGCTTTCGCGCGTCCGCCCATCGACCAGCGAGAAAACTCGATCTGTCTCCCCGCTGATTTGCGCGATCGCAGCGCCGACCGCATTGGCAACGGCGAAATTTTCGGGACGAATAACTTCCAGTTCGCCGATCCGGTCAGGCATCAGGATCGACCCGCCGCCGACGGCGATCACAGGCACCGGCGTCGAGGAAATGCGGCTGCGCTCGACGCAGGCTTCCAGCATGGCATTGATCTTTGCGGCAGCCGCGTCGACGAGGGGCTTGGCAAGCCCTGTCACGAGGGCCTTGTCGCCGACATCCGCCTTGCCCGAGGCGACGGCGATATCGGTCGCGGTCAAAGTCCTGCCGCCGAAACACAAGGCATCCTGCCGAACCCGATAGCCGACCGACTTCGGGCCGACAACAATGCCGTTGTCGCCTTCAACGACCAGCGAGCCGCCGCCAAGTCCGATCGAGAACACGTCGGGCATGCGGAAATTCGTACGGACGCCGCCGATATCAACCGTTGTCGAAGCCTGGCGCGGAAAGCCATGCGACAACGAGCCGACGTCCGACGTGGTACCGCCGACGTCGACGACCACCGCATCCTTGATGCCGGTAAGGAAAGCTGCGCCTCGCATCGAATTCGTCGGACCGGATGCGAAGGTCAGGACCGGGAAGGCGCGCACGACATCGGCCGCCATCAGCGTCCCGTCATTCTGAGTGATGTAGAAGGGGCAGGTGATGCCGGCGGTCGTCAGCGCCTTGCCGAAAGCGGCGACCGTGCGATCGGCCAGCGACAGCAGGCTGGCATTCATGATCGCCGCGCTTTCGCGTGCCAGAAGGCCGTGACGGCCGATATCCTTCGACATCACCACCGGCAGGCCGGGGCATTGCTGCTGCAGGATATCCTTGGTGCGGACTTCCATCGCATCATTGATACCGCTGAAGACGCAGGTCACGGCGGCGGCCTTCAGACCTTTGGCGCGAATATCGCCGGCGATGCGAACGATCTCGTCCTCGTCGAGAGGCGAAAGCTCGCGTCCGTCGAACTCGTAACCGCCACGGACCTGATAGCCATGATTGCCGACGATCTCGCGTACATCATCCGGCCAATCGACCATGGGCGGCAGCCCGGCGCCTGAGGGCAGGCCAAGCCGGATCGCCGCGACTTCTTCCAGATGGCGACGCTCGATCACCGCATTGGTGAAATGCGTGGTGCCGATCATTACGGCAGCAATCCGCTGCCGGTCGATACCGGAGGTCGCGATCACTGCCTCCAGCGCCTCGATCACGCCCGAGGTCACATCCTCGGTGGTGGAGGCCTTGACCCCCGCCAGAACCTTCTTCCCTTGCAGGACGACAGCATCCGTATTGGTGCCGCCGACGTCAATTCCAAGCCGATACACCTCAGGCTCCTCCTCAATCAGTGGTCTTGACGAGAAAGCGCATGCGCTCTTCCTCGGTCACGACAGGTTTCAGGCGCTCCTCCTCATCACTGACGACCGGGATCGCAGCAATCAGCGCGCGTGTGTAGGGATGTTTGGGTTCTGCAAAGACCTGCGCAGTCGCCCCCTCTTCGACGATCTCGCCGCGCAGCATGACGGCGATGCGGGAGCAGAAATTCCGCATTAGCGACAGATCGTGCGAAATCATCAGGTAGGTGAGCCCGAGATCCTTGCGCAGCTGCAAAAGCAGCTCGATCACCGTCTTCTGGACAGAGACGTCAAGCGCCGCCGTCGGTTCGTCGAGGATCAGGATCTTTGGTTCTGCGGCCAGCGCGCGGGCGATCGCCACACGCTGCTTCTGACCGCCCGAGAGCTCATGCGGATATTTGCCGAGATAGGATTGCGGCAGGCGCACAAGATCCATCAGTTCGTTCATCCGCACTTCTCGCGCGGCTCCATCCAGTCCGATCGACTTCAGGGGTACGCTTAGCGTCTGCCTTGCCGTGCGCTTCGGGTTGAGCGACGTGCCGGGGTTCTGGTAGACAATCTGCGTCAGACGCCTACCCTTCGCCGGCTGCGGGGCGTCGATCGTGACGCGCCCGGTGGTCGGCCTGGAGAGTTCCATGATGATCCGCGCGACGGTGGTCTTGCCCGAGCCGGATTCGCCGGCAAGCCCGAAGACTTCGCCCTCGCGCAGGACGAGATCCACGTCGCGCACGGCATGGTAACCGTTGCGTCGGCCATAGATCTTGTTCAGCCTTTCCACCGTTATGATCGGCGGGCGGGTGCTCTCCGGCAGGTCGATGACGCGAGGGCCATAAAGCGCCGGCACCGCATCGAGCAACGACAGGGTATAAGGCTGCTTGGGGCTGGAGAGGATTTCTGTGCAGGGGCCGGTCTCGACGATGTCGCCATGATGCATGACGACGACCCGATCGGCGACCTTGCGTACCACGCCGAGATTGTGGGTGATCATCAGGAGAGCCATGTTCTCCTCGACCACCAGCTGGTTGATGAGATTGAGGATCTCGTCCTGGGTGGTGACGTCGAGCGCCGTGCCGGGTTCGTCGGCGATCAGCAGCTTGGGCTGGTGCAGAAGCGCAAGCCCGATCAGCACACGTTGACGCATACCGCCGGAGAGTTCGGACGGATAGGCATCGATCACGCGATCGGTATCGGCCAGCTGCACGCGGCGCAGCACGGCGGCGATGCGGGTGCGGCGCTCCGCCCTGGACGAAGACTTGCCGTCGCGCTTGTCGGCGAACCGCATTACGTCGTCGAGATGGGTACCGATCTTGAAGACCGGATTGAACGACGACAGCGGGTCCTGCATGATGAGTGAAAAGGCGCTGCCCTTGAGGCTCTCGCGCTCGCCGCGCGACATGGCCAGTACATCACGGTCGCTGAACGAGATCGAGCCCGAGCGGATGGCGGCATTTTTTGGCAGCGTGCCGATGATCGCCTTGGCAGTCACCGATTTACCGGAGCCGGTTTCGCCGATCAGGGCGACGCGCTCTCCAGCGGAAACGGTAAATCCGACATCATTCAGGACCCGCCGCGTTCGGCCATACGTGGCGAAGGAGACGCTAAGGTTTTCCACCTTGAGAAGCGGTTCGGTCATCGCTCAGCTCTCCACGTCGAACATGTCGCGCAGGCCGTCGCCCAGCAGGTTGAAGCCGAGCGTCACGTAGAGGACCGCAAGGCCGGGGCAGAGAACTTCCCACCAGTAGTCTGGCATGAACTGGCGGCCGTCCGCGACCATCGATCCGAGATCCGGGGTCGGCGGCTTCACGCCGAAGCCGAGGAAGCTCAGCGTCGCGCCAAAGAGGATGACGAAGGCGGCATCGAGCGTCGTCTTGACGGAGATGACGGGAATGCAGTTCGGCAGGATTTCACGGAACAGGATATGGATCGGTCCCGCACCTGCAAGACGCGCCGCCTCGATATAGTCTTCCGACGCAATCGACTTCGAGACCGTGTAGATCAGCCGTGCGTGCCAGGTCCACCACAGAAGCGTGATGGCGATCATCGCATTCATCAGGTTAGGTTCGAGCAGGTTGGAAACGGCCAGCGCCATGACCAGCGGCGGCATCGCCAGCATGACGTTCGTCAGGCCGCTGATCAGCTTCTCGACCCAGCTGCCGAAATAGCCCGCCAGAAGACCAAGCACCGCGCCGACCGGCACCGAGATGCCGAGCACGCCAACCACCAGCAGGAGCGAGATGCGAAGGCCGAAGATCGTCCGCGAGAAGATGTCGCGTCCCGCCTTGTCGGTTCCGAACCAGTGCGCCGTGTCCGGCGGCAGGTGCCGGGCGCGGAAGTCGACGACGGCGCCGACATGCTTGGGATAGGGTGTGAGCCAAGGCGCAAAGACGGCAAGCACGAGCACCGACAGAATGATCAGCGTGCCGATTACCGCAGCCGGGTTGCGGCTGAAGCGATACCACATCATGTAGCCGGAGCTCAGTCCGCGATCGGACGCGTCGAGCATGTTCATATCGGCCATCAACGTGCCTCCTTGCGGCGCAGACGCGGGTCGATGATCGTGATGAGGATATCGACGATCAGATTTGCGATGATGAAGAACAGACCGGCGACCAGCACCACGGCCGTGACGGCGTTCAGATCCTTTTGAAGGACCGAGGTCAGTCCATAAGAGGCAAACCCACCCCAGGCGAAGACCATTTCGATGACGAAGGCATTGCCGATCAGGGACGCAAATTCGAGCCCCATGATCGTCAGCGGCGCGATCGACGACAGCTTCAGCAGGTACTTGAAGATGATGACTCTTTCCGGCACGCCAAAGCTCTTGAGGGTCAGCACGTGATCCTTGCGCTGGTTCTCGATCATCACCGAGCGGGTGATGCGGGTGATCTGACCGATGCCGGCCATTGAAAGCGCAAACGCAGGCAGGAGAAGATGCTGCAGCGCATTGAGCATGACGTCGGGTCGGCCGGCCAGGAGGCCGTCGAGCAACAGCAGGCCAGTCGGGCCGCCGGCCCAGTTCATGTCATGATCGAGGCGGCCGATGATCGGCCAGCCGGACAGGAAACGCGCCGCCACCAGCTGCAGCGTGATCGCAAACAGAAAGCTCGGGATGATGACGCCGGTCAGGGAAAGCAGCCGCCCGACATGATCGATGGCGCGGTCGCGGTAATGCGCCATTACCACGCCAAGCGGCACGGCAACCACGAACATGAAGATGACGGAGACCAGAACGAGTTCCAGCGTTGCGGGCACGGTCTGGGCAAGGTCGGTGATGACCGGCCGTTGGGAGACCAGCGACATGCCGAGATCGCCGCGCAATGCCTTGCCGGCGTAGTCCAGGTATTGAACCACCAGCGGCTGGTCGAGGCCCATATGCAGACGCACGGCCTGAACCTGGTCCGGAGTGGCGGATGGGCCAAGCGCCATGCGCGCCGGATCTCCAGGGACGACCCGCGCCAGAACGAAAATCATGATCGAGAGCGCAATCATCACCAGCACGAATGTGCCAATACGGATGAGAATTGCGACCAGTGGATGTTGCTGCATCGGCGGAGAGGTCCTCGTGCATCGCTTGCTTGCGGCCCAGCATCCCGCGCCGCAGTGTCGGCAACAACCACGTGAAGGTATGGTTTTTAACTCGCATGGTATAGGTTATTTGCGGATTATGGACTATCGGATGGCAATGCAGTCCCTGTTGCCTCGTCCCGATCTCGTGCGCCGTATTGCCGACGAAACCGCCAGCCTGATGTTCATCCGGGCTCCGGCCGGTGCCGGAAAATCCACCTTGCTTCGCATGGTCGCAGGGCATCTCGGCACGCCGGTGTGCGCGGCATACCAGCCGCGACTGGAGGATGTCGCCGACGGATGGCTGATCTGGGACGTCCCGGTCACGGCGCGTTCCGCCAGGCTTTCCAGCCGGGTGCTGGAGGCCTCGCGATCCGTATTGATCGCTTGCCGGCCGGAACAGCGGATCAGCGGCATGGCGCGTCGCATCCTGCATCAGGGTGCGGTGACGTATGACGCAACCCGGTTGGTGTTTGCAGAAAATGAGCTCGCAACTCTAGCCGTCCCGCACCAGCAGCGCCTTTTGCACGACTACGCAGGCTGGCCGGCCTTCCTGCCGATCGCGGCACAGCCGGATGATAGGGCCTGCGTCGATTATCTGCGAGAAGCCTTTCTTTCATCCCTCTCGCCGGCCCAGACGACCGAGCTGTCGATCTGGCTGGAGGCGCCCTCGATGGCGACCGCGGGCAATTGGAAGGCTTTCCTGCCTCCTCTTCTTGCAGATGAGCCGGAACGGCATTCGGATCTTCTGCGCCTGCTCGCTGTCGCGGTCGGCGAACGATTGACCGCGCTCACGTCCGGCGGCGCGGTCATTGACGTCGCATCTGCGCTCGAGCGAGCCGGGCGCCCGCTTGCGGCGATGGACCTGCTGCTCGATCATGGGCATGAGGAACATGCGGCGCAAAGCCTCGAACGGGCGCAGGGCCGGGAACTGATCTATCGAAACAGTGTCGATGCCTTTCAGAGGATTGTCATGCGGTTTTCGCAGGCGTTGATCGCCACCAACGAGACCGTGCTGTTTGCTGTTGCCCGTACGCTGCTGAAGCAAGGTGAATTGCCGCATGTAAGGCATCTGCTGGCACGGCATCTCGGACACGATTACCTGGATCCACTGAAGGTCCTGAGCCGTAATTCCCGCTTTTCGTTTGCGGCACGCACCTTCAGGCTCAACCTGATGATCAGCGAGGACTTGACGCCCAACGATGCGATGATCACCCGTCTTGGGGAGTTCATGGCGGATTATCCGCTTGGCGACGACGCGAAATGGTCCAGCTATTACAACGCCATCCTCGAATTCGAGATCCGCCGACGCAACTTCCGCGAGGCCGAGGCGGCGGCAACGCGAGCGCTGATCTATCTTCGAAAAAGGGGTGGGCAGCCACTCCTCGAATTCTTCATCCATCTGCATCAAACCGTGCTGCGGCTGACGAGCGGCGACGTTCTACTTGCGCGCCGGGCGGCCAAGGATGCCCGTGCCAGGCTTGAACAGGTTCCCCACGAGGCCATCCAGGAGTTCCGCATGTTGCGGTTGGCGGAAGCCTGTCTTGCCTATGAGACAGGGCGCCCCCGCGACCTGCTGGAATTCGTCCAAGACGACTTCGAGGCGTTTGCGGCCGCCGAGATCTGGCCGAGCCTGATGCAGTTTGCGCTTCGCTACGCCTCGCAGGTGCTCGGCGACCATTTTGCGATGACGATCAGGCCGGGCTTCCTGGATGGGCTTTGGATACATCTGTCGGAAGGATTGCAGTTCCACGCGATGATGGAGATCCGTACCGCCATCGCCTATCAGAACGCCAACCGATGGGCCGATGCTGCAGCAACCCTCACTGCCGTGCGCATGCCGCTGGGGCGCAACTGGGTGGAGAGCGCAACCGACGAATTGATCCGCCTCGCTCGGCGCGATGAGATCGCCTATACAATGGCTTGGTTGCGCGATGCCGTGCGGCTGGCTACGCCTCGTCCTTACCTTGTCCGACAGATCGATGCGCTAATCGCAAACCCGAAAGTCACGAACCGCGAACGCGTGGCTCTCCAGCTATGGCAAAGCTATGCGGCCTACCAGCGGCGAGACAATGCCGCCGTGCGGACACATCTTTTGTCCGCGCTGGAGGCGGCCACGCGCCTCGGCTGCAACGGCGTCCTGTCGGAAGAGCGGATATTTCTGTCACCGCTTCTCAACAACAAACGGATCAGGGGCTTTGTCGAGACGTCGCACGACGTCCGCACCGCGCTGTCGATCTTTGCGGCGTCGATCAATTCACCTCAGGCGCGGGCTTTGCACGGCGGCCTGTCGCAGCGCGAGATACAGATATTGCAGTTGGTCGCTGCCGGGTTGTCGAACAAACGCATCGCGCACACGCTAAGCGTTTCCGAGGTGACGGTGAAATTCCACCTCGGAAATCTTTTCAGGAAACTGGGCTGCAGCCGCCGGGCAGAAGCACTTCGCGCGGCAACGGCACTTGGTTGGCTTTAGGAGTCGATCCGGCACCCACTCTTATTGGGAAACCTTGCTCTTGAGGGGATAGGGACCAACGGCCTGTTACGACGGAAATTTTTACCAAAAACACCAGTTGCCGTCATGCGAAGGTGGAAGTTCAATGGTCGGCGGGACACGGGGCTTTCCGATGATGTCACACCTGCGCCATGGGATCTGATCACCACGACCGCGGCCAATGGAGGCCGATCATCTCATGACCTGTTTCACCGTTCGCCTATACCCTTTGGCTTGTGGCTGTGCCTGCTCCAACAGTGTTGGCAGAAACGCGAAGCATCTGAACCGGATTGGCATTTCGCGCGCTTCGAACCAGTCGATCAAAAAGGATGTAGCCCTCATCCCAGCGCCCAAAGCCGCTTGCCACATTGATATGCCCGGCAAAACCGATCGTCGTCAACTCGCTGCCCCAGGCGCGGACGTGCCGCTCCAGGTCGGGAACGCTCATATAGGGATCGTTCAGGCTTCCAACCACAAGGCTCGGAAACGGGAGGCGAGCCAACTGCTGTTCGCCGAACCCGATCATGCAAGGGTGAAGCCGCAGCGTCACCTGCAGCGAACATGGCGCGACGAGCAATGCCCCGCGGATCTTGCCGGCAATGCTGCGCTCGGCATAGCTCGCAGCCAGGAGGCACCCGAGGCTGTGCGCAACCAGATAGGCGCCTTCCACCTCCGAGAGCGCTCTGTCCAGTTCGGCCTGCCAGTCCTCGATGACCGGACAGTCCCAATCCTCCTGCTCGATAATCGACGCATGGGAGCGCTCTCTTGCCCAATGACGCTGCCAATGTCCCTCCGGCGATCCGTTGAGACCTGGCAATATCAGGGTCGGGAACATGCAAACCTCCAGGGCTTATCGAAATCGGTCAGAAATAGACGTCAAAACACTCTTCCTTCCTTGAGATGCGTCGTCGTTCCGTTGAGCAGATAATCACCGACCACCCTCGACTTATGCAGCAGCGGATTGTGGTTGAGGACGGTGCGGATATTGCGCCAGTGACGGTCGAAATTGTTGTTGCGGGAGGTCGCCGAGCCACCGCCGAGCTCGAACATGCGTTCGGCGCTGCGGGGGCCGAGCTGGCCGAGCACGAGCTGCGTGCGTGCCGTTGCCAGCGCGCTTGCGACCAGAGCTTCCTCGATCCCTGCTTCGTTGCCTTTGCCGAAGGCCGCCACGGCCCGATCGAGAGCCATGGCGGCGGCCGCGACGGCGGTATCGATCGCGAAGGAGTTGGCGGCTATCTCGCCGATCACCTGCTGTACGAACGGATCCTGGTTTGCCGTCTCCGCCATGCTGTGCGCCGCCGAACGCGCCTGCCGGCGCACATAGGCAAGCCCGTCCGTCAGCACGTTGCGAACCGCTCCAGCCGCACTTGCTGCCAGATGCAATTGACGCAGCGTCGAACAATGCCGGCCGACGAGATTGTCGAGGCCCCGCGTTGCAAACTCGTGCGGAAATACCTCGACATTTTCCAGAAGAACACCGCCGCTCGCTGTCAGGCGCTGGCCCATGCCATCCCAATCGTCGAGGATCCTGACGCCCTCGCGATCGACCGGCAGGAGGATACCGACCGTCTGTCCCTCTTCATCCAAAGCGCTGAAAGACGCAAAATCTGCGAAAGCTGTGCCCGTGGCATACCATTTGCGGCCGTTGAGGCGATAGGTCTCGCCGTGGCGCACGATCGTCGTCGTCACCTGCCCGGGCCGGGCGGTTCCCTGCTCCGTATGGGCACCGCCGAACAGCTTACCGGCGAGAACCAGCTCGACCGCACCGGCGTCCCACTCCCGCGGTTCACTGAGGATGACGTTCTCGACATAGTTGAAATGCGATCGCAGAGCATGCGCCACGTTGGAATCCGCTGCACCGATTGCCGCGATCATTTCGATATAGTCGGTCACCGAACCGCCCGGTCCGCCAAGTGCTACCGGGATGCGCAAGGTGCCGAGACCCAGTTCGCGAAACAGCCGGAAAGCTTCGAAAGGCAATTCTCGATCGAGATCCCGTTGCGCGGCGCCCTTGGCGATTTCGGCCGTGAAATCAGGGATGCGGGCAAGGAGCTCCTCGCGCGTCGGGCCTCGGTTGGTCTGCAGTTTGGCGATGCTCAAGCGACTGTCTCCGTCAATACAAAAACGACAGCGGCCGGTACGAAGTCCGGCCGCCTTGATGATCGCTCACCCCTCGAAATAGATATCGGCACCGTTGCTCCAGAGGTCTTCGACACCGATCTTGAGGTTCTTCACCCGCTTGTCGTAGACCGTGATCACCGAAGGAGTGACGATATCGAGCGTCGGAAGATCCTGCACGACGAGTTTCTGGAAATCGTGGAAGAGTTGCAGCCGCTTCTTCGGATCGACCTCGACGGCGGCGGTCTCAAGCAGGCGGTCAACCTCGGGATTGAAGTATTTCGAGCCGTTGGTGAAGGGCACCCCCGGCTTGAAATTCTTCGACCAGTAGAGCCGCTGGACACCAACCGTCGGATCGTAAAGGTTGCTCATGCCTTCGATGGCGATGTCGAAATCGCGATCGGTGAAGATCCGCTTCACGAAGGTCGCAAAGTCCTGGCTGCGAAGCTCGACCTTGATGCCGACCTTGCCGAGCGCCTGGGCGAAATATTCAGCCGTCTGCTTGGGAGGACCAGATGGCTGGGTCGGATCGATGAAGAGCTTGAAGCGGAACCCGTCGGTCCCGCGCTTGTAACCGGCTTCATCCAGAAGCTGGTTCGCCTTAGCCGGATTGAACTCGTACTTCGGCAGATCGGGATTGTAGAATTTTGCGAGGTCCGGGCTCACAGGCCCGTCGAGCCGCGTCGCATAGCCGAGATAGACCGTGTTGACGATGAAATCCTTGTCGACCGCATGGGCGATCGCGTGACGCACCTTGATGTCGGCGAGATACTTGTTTTCCAGGTTGAACTCGGCGCGGGCAATGCTCGGCGAATAGGCGGCCGGCGTGGTATCGACGACCAGGTTCGGATTGGCCTTCAGGCGCTCGATATCCGTCAGCGGCAGATTGGCGGTCGAGACTTGCACTTCGCCGGTTTCGATCGCCGCCACCGCGGCGGCCGGATCGATGATGAAGCGGAAGATAATCTGGTCGAGATAAGGTTTCGGCGAGCCCCAGTAATCTTCGTTGCGGACGAAGAGTGCATGGCTGCCGCGCACCCACTCGACGAACTTGTAAGGGCCGGTGCCGATCGGTGCAACATTGTGCGGGTTTTCGGCAACCTTTGTGCCTTCGTAGAGGTGTTTCGGCACGATCGGCGCTTCGAAGCTTGCGAAGGCGCTCAGCAGATAAGGCGCCGGCTTGGACAGAAGGAGCTCGACTTCATGGGAGTTGAGCACGTTGGCTTTCTGGACAGAGGCGAAGGTCGCCCGGCCACGCGGATGGTTTTCCTTCAGCGCCAGAATGGAGAAGGCCACGTCGTCTGCGGTGAAGTCCCTGCCGTCGTGCCAGCGCACACCCTGCCTGAGCTTGAACCAGTAGCGCAGGCCATCCTCGCTCACCTTCCATTCCGTTGCCAGAAGCGGCTGCGGATTGAAATT
Source organism: Neorhizobium sp. T25_27 (assembly GCF_002968565.1). Lineage (NCBI taxonomy): Bacteria > Pseudomonadati > Pseudomonadota > Alphaproteobacteria > Hyphomicrobiales > Rhizobiaceae > Neorhizobium > Neorhizobium sp. T25_27. The sequence continues at coordinate 266,963 of NZ_PVBJ01000007.1, read as the reverse complement.
GCGGTCATAGGTCAAGAGGCTCTCGGTCGCCTTGCCGCTGATATAATAGGCGGCACCGGCACTATGGGCGATAAGCACCAGAACCGGAGGCTCGGTGCCGATATTGATCGAAACGCTGCCGCCGCGTGGTGTCTCGTCCTGAGCTTGGGAAACTTGCGGTACGGTGAACGCGGCCGCGAGCGCCACAGTGGAAAGCAGGAAGGCGCGGCGTGTCGGCGTCAGCGCATGAGCATTTTTGATCGTCATGAAATATCCCCCAAAGCAGCCATTCATCGCGACGAACGACCTGGATTTCGCCCAACACCCGAGCGAGCGTGGTTGCTTTGAGAATATAAAATCTACTAACTTTATCGAGATACTCGATTTCTAAAGCGAGGAGGATGGATGAAAAAAGGCAGAGGTTTTCCCGCCTTTTGGAGAATTTTTCGCGCGAGTCCGCCAAATCCCGTCCCTCGTTGCAAATCTATCCTCAGCGCAAATCTCGTCCGTCAAGCAGGCCGAACGTTTGGCTCGGAAGAGCCTGACGCTCGCGCGACGAAGGAAATCCCACGGATTGCCCGCCGATTGGAAATCCTTCCCAAGATAGAGCCACAAAACGCAATCGACAAAGTCTATCAACGAAATAGACTAAAGTGAGCCAACTGAGGCGCTCGAACCCGTTTCGGGCGCGGCTTGGTCACCAAACTGGATCGCGTTCAGGAGCTTATCGATGCAACCCGAATTCATCGGCCATACATCCAACCGGGAAGGGTCCGACATCGTCCCCGCCTCCGGCCCGATCATCGACAAAACCTATATCCGCAACCACGTTCAGGCTGCGGAAGCCGCCGGCATCGATCGGCTTCTGATTGGCCAGTTCGCGCAATGGCCGGACAACAACCAGATCGCGTCTTACGTCTTCAGTCAGACGGAACGCATCGGCGCGCTCCTTGCCCATCGACCCGGCCTGATGGCGCCGACGCTCGGCGCCCGCCAACTCGCCACCCTCGACCAGTTTTCCGAAGGCCGCGTTTGGGTCCATATCATCACCGGCGGATCGGATGCCGACCAGGCCCGCGACGGCGATTTCGAGGACCACGATACCCGTTACGCCCGCACCGATGAATATCTGACCGTGCTGAAGAAGGTCTGGGAAAGCAACCAGCCCTTCGACCACGAAGGCCGCTTCTATAAGTTCAAGGGCGCCTTCAGCCAGGTGAAGCCATACCAGAAGCCGCGCATCCCGATCTCCTTCGGCGGTTCCTCCGATGCCGCGATCGCGGTCGCCGGCAAGCATGCCGATATCTACGCTCTCTGGGGCGAACCGTTGGACGGCGCGCGTGAGACGATCGCCAAGGTGCGTGCCGCAGCCGTTGCCAACGGCCGCGCGGCGAGCGACATCCGCTTCACGCTCGCCTTCCGGACCGTTGTTGCCGAGACGGAGGACGCTGCCTGGGAAAAAGCCGCCGATATCCTGCAAAAGGTGAAATCGCAAGTCGCCCGCGTGGCCGGCGGCAATGGCGAAAAGCTGCCCTCGAATGTCGGGTCGGTGCGTCTGCGCGAAGCGGCCAAACGCGGCAAGGTGCTCGACAAGCGGCTTTGGACCGAGGTTGCAGAAGCAAGCGGCGCCGGCGGCAATTCCACCGCACTGGTCGGGACGCCCGAACAGGTGGCCGACGCGATCCTCGACTATTACGACGCCGGCGTCTCGAACTTTCTCGTGCGCGGCTTCTATCCGACAGAAGACACCGTCACTTACGGGCGCGATGTGGTGCCGCTCGTGAAAGCCGGGATTGCCGAACGCGAAGCCAGAAAGGTAGCCGCGGAATGACCACGCCGCTCGATATCGTCGATATTCATACGCATCTCTGGCCGCCGGCCTGGGGACCTGGCGGCCAATATGCCAAACCCGCCAGCGGCTTTACTCCCGATCTTTATCGCAAGATCACCACGCCGCAGGCGCTGGTGGATGAGTTCCAGGCGGCCGGAGTATCGCTCGCGATTGTCACCGCAACGATCGAAAGCCTGTTCGGTGCCGAGGGACCTGTCGATCCTGCCGCGGTTCGCGAGGCAAATAACTGGCTTGCCACCATCTCCCATTACGACCAGTCGCTGGTCGGCTTTGCCGTCACCGACGCGTTCAGCGGTGAAGAAGGTGCGCGCCAAGCCGAACGCGCAATCGGCGAACTCGGCCTGTCGGGCCTCGTGATCGATTCTTCGCGCGACGGCAAATTCCTGGCCGATCCGTCTGTCAGGCCTACCCTCGAAGTTGCCGCACGCTACAAGGTGCCCGTCTTCGTACACCCGGTCGCCCATCCGAATTCGCAGGTGCTGATCGCAGGCGCCGGCACGCTCGGCAATTCCCTTGGCCGCGGGCTGATGAACGGCATCGCCTTCCTGTCGGTCATCCAGTCGCCGCTGCTCGACGACTTGCCGGACCTTCACCTCATCTTTGCGACCCTTGGCCTTGGCGCGATCGTTCAGGCGGCGCGCGGCGGCATCTATGGACGTGCGGAGAGAGCCGCGGGCAATCGGCCGAACATTTATTTCGACACGATGGGGCACGACCCCGCTGTCATCCGCACGCTGAGCGGTTTCTTTGGCGCAGAAAGAGTGCTGGCGGGCACCGACTGGCCGATCCTGGCGGCACTCGACAGGAAGACCCTCGCCGCCAGCCTCGCTGAGGCCGGTCTGAGCGAGACGGAAGCACGCCTTGTGGCCGGCGGCAATGCCAGACGCCTGCTCGGGTTTCGAGAGGCGCAAGCCCAAGCGGCCGAATAGACTTGGCAGACGGCGGGGCCCCGGACCGAAATCCGGGGCCTTCCTCTTCAAGAGTTTTATCCGTCGGCCGGGCTCCGTCCCTGATCAGGCAACGCGCTGGGGACGGGCGAGCGGAATGACTTCGCCGGATGCGGCAGCCGAGCGGGGTACGCGACCTTCGACCGGATGACCCGGGTCAGTGAAGCCCGGCGTGGACGAATGGCCGGTCGCAACCAGCCGGTCGACGAGCCCTTCATCCTCCGCATCGAGCTTCACGTCGAGTGCGCGGATATAGGCATCCCACTGCTCCTCGGTGCGTGGGCCGGCGATCGCCGAGGTGATCAGCTTGTTGTTGAGCACCCAGGCCAATGCGAAATCGGCAGGCGAAATACCCTTGGCCTGCGCATGCGCGGCGATCTGTTTGGCGATGCCGATCGATTCCTCGCGGAACTCCACGTCGTGCATGCGCTTGTCCCCGCGGCCTGCGCGGGTATCGGCGGCTGGGGTTTCTCCGACATTATATTTGCCGGTGAGAACACCACGCGCCAGCGGGCTGTACGAGACGACCCCGAGACCGTAGGCGGCAGCGGCCGGCAGTTGCTCGGCTTCAGCCGTCCGGTTGACGATGTTGTAGAGCGGCTGGCTGGCGATCGGCCGGTCGATGCCAAGCTGGTCGGCGAGATGCGCGACTTCCGCGATACGCCAGCCGCGGAAGTTCGACACGCCGAAATAACGCAGCTTGCCGGCTTTGATCAGGTCGGCGATCGCCCGGACCGGCTCGTCCAGGGGCGCATCGAAAACGGCACGGTGAAAGTAGAGGATGTCGATATAGTCGGTATTAAGATTGCGCAGCGAATTCTCGACCGTCTGGTAGACCCACTTGCGGGAATAGCCGCCCAGGTTCGGCCCCTTGTTGTGGGAGTTGACGAACTTGGTCGCCACCACCCAGCTGTCGCGGTTCTTCTTGATACCGCGCCCGACCACCTGCTCCGATTTGCCGTTGTGGTAGACGTCGGCGGTATCGATGAAATTGATCCCCTGTTCATGCGCCTTGTCGATGATGCGGAAGGCGACGTCGTCCGGCGTCTGGTTGCCGAACATCATGGCTCCCAGCGTCAGCGGCGAGACCTTCAGGGCACTGCGCCCCAGATAGTGATAGTCAACCATTCAAAAACTCCCTTATTTCAGTTGATGCTATCCGCGAAATGGCAGGCGACCTGGTGGCCGGGTGCAATAGCGCGGAATTCGGGTTCGTCTGCGCGGCAGAGATCCGTCGCGAGCGGGCAGCGAGTGTGGAACCGACAGCCAGAAGGAATGTCGCTGGGGCTCGGCAGGTCACCGCCGAGGGGGGCGGCCTGGCGCGGCCTTGCCGGGTCGGGCACCGCATCCATCAGCGCGCGCGTATAGGGATGTCGCGGATCGGACCAGAGCGTCGCATTATCGGCGCTCTCCACGATCCGCCCGAGATACATGACCATCACTCGGTCGGCGAAATAGCGCACCACCGAAAGGTCATGGCTGATGAAGAGATAGGAAAGGCCGAATTCCTTCTTCATCTCGACGAGCAGGTTGAGGATCTGCGCCTGGATGGAGAGGTCGAGCGCCGAGACGGGTTCGTCGCAGACGATCAGTTCGGGATTGAGGAGCAGCGCCCGGGCGATGCCGATGCGCTGACGTTGGCCGCCGGAAAATTCATGAGGATAGCGATTGATGGATTCCGAGGGCAACCCGACCTTGGCAACGATATTGGCGATGATCTGCCGCCGCTCAGTGCGATCACCGACCTTGTGGACGATCAGCGGCGCCTCCAGGATCTCGCCGATGGTCTGGCGCGGATTGAGCGAGGCGTACGGGTCCTGAAAAATCATCTGGATCGACTTGCGAACGCTTTGCAGGCTTCGCTGGTCGAGCACAGTGATATCCTCGCCCTTGAATTCGATGCGGCCCGCCGTCGGGTCGACCAGTCTGAGCACCGTTTTGCCGAGCGTAGACTTGCCGCAGCCGCTCTCGCCGACGAGTCCGACCGTTTCGCCGCGTTCGACGACGAGATCGATACCATCGACGGCCCGCAACAGGCCGTCCCGACTCTTGTAGTGGGTCTTGAGGTCAGAGACTGAGAGCAGCGGCATGGGGCACGGCCTTGATGGATGTCGTGAAGGGACAGGCGACCAGCCGATCCTCGGCCGGAACGGTGAGTTGAGGCACGTGATGGCTGCAGCTGGCGCGCGCCTGATTGCATCGCGGCCGGAACGGACAGCCGGTCTCGCCGACGGCCGAGACGATCGAACCGGGAATCTCGGTGAGGGCCCCGTCACGATAATGGAAATCGTGCTTCAGCCGCGGCGAGGCCGCGAGGAGGCCACGCGTATAGGGATGCAGCGGATCGTTGAAGAGGTCGTCCGGCAGCGCCTGTTCCACCTTGCGGCCGGCATACATGACGACGACCTTGTCGGCCCATTGCGCCACGACACCAAGGTCGTGGGTGATCAGCACGACGGCCATTTGAAGCTCGCGCCGCAGCGTATCGAGCAGGTCGAGCACCTGCGCCTGGATGGTCACATCGAGCGCGGTTGTCGGCTCGTCGGCGATCAGGAGTTTCGGCTTGCAGGCAACGGCGATCGCGATCATCACACGCTGGCGCATGCCGCCGGAGAGCTGATGCGGATAGTCGTCAACGCGCTTTTCCGGCGCCGGAATACGAACCAGCCTCAGAAGCTCGATCGCCCGCTCGCGCGCCGCCCTGCTGGAGAGCTTTTCGTGAACCTGCAGCACCTCAGCGATCTGGCGGCCAATGGTCATGACCGGGTTGAGGCTGGTCATCGGCTCCTGGAAGATCATGGCGATCTCGCGGCCGCGCAGATGCCGCATCTCGCGCGCACCGAGCTTGGTGAGATCGCGCCCACCAAATGAAATGCTGCCATTGGCAATCCGTGCGGCGCGCGGCAGGAGCTGCATCAGTGCAAGCGCGGTCAGCGACTTGCCAGAGCCGGATTCGCCGACAATCGCCAGCGTCTCGCCTTGGGAAATTTCGAACGAGAGATCGCGGACGGGCTCGGCACGGGGAAATCGGATGGTCAGGTTGTCGACTTGAAGCAGCGGGGCCATGGCTCAACGATCCTGCGAGAAACGGGGATTGAGGGCGTCGTTCAGGCCGTCGCCGATGAGGTTGAGGGCCAGTACCGTAAAGACGATCGCCAGCCCTGGCAGCGCGGTCAGATACCAGGCGGTGCGGACGAGCTCGCGACCGGTACCGATCATGGAACCCCAGCTCACCACGTTCGGATCGCCGAGCCCCATGAAGGAAAGCGCCGATTCCATGAGAATTGCCGTCGCCACCATGACCGACGAAGTAACGATGATCGGTGGCAGCGCGTTGGGCAGGATTTCCCGGAAGATGATGCGGGCGTGGCCGTAACCGAGGCTGCGGGCCGCCACGACAAAATCCTTCTCGCGAATGGCGCGGAATTCGGCGCGGGTGAGCCGCGCCACCGTCGGCCAGGAAATGACGGCGATGGCAAGCGTCACCGTCGTGGCCGAGGGCTGGGCGATCGCCACCAGCACGACCAGCAGCACGAAGCTCGGCAGCGTCTGGAAGATTTCGATAAGCCGAACCAGTAGATCGTCGATCCAGCCGCCGAAATAACCTGCAGTCGAGCCAACCAGGACGCCGAACGTCAGCCCCAGCGCCGTTGCCATGAGCCCGACGAACAGTGAGATGCGCGAACCATGCAGGATACCGGCAAGCACGTCGCGGCCGAGCGAATCCGTGCCGAGCGGATAGGCGGGGCTCTGCCCCGGCCAGAGAAACGGGCGGCCCACCATGGACAGGGGATCGTCCGGATAGAGGATCGGCGCGGTAAGGGCGACGAGGATGACGAAGACAAGGAAACCCGTGCCGAACAAGGCGTTCGGGTTCGACAGAAAAACCTTCAGCGCCCGCCGTCCGTTGGTCACCGCAACCGCTGCGCTCTGTTGCGAGCGGGCGTCCGGAGCCTTCATATTGGACCACGCCGGCCCCTCGGTTGCGGCACTCGCCGCAAGCGCCTCGCGCTCCGCAGCGGATTGGCGTTCGGCCGCAAGGCTGCGGAAGTTTCCGACATCGGTCGTGGACATCAGCGGGCTCCAATACGAGGGTCGAGCCAGGCGTGGATGATATCCACGGCGGCATTGGCGATGATGACGAGAAGCGAAGAGAGAAGCAGGATGCCGAGCAGCACTGTGAAGTCGCGGCCCATGACCGCTTCGAAAGCGAGCCGGCCGAGGCCCGGCCAGCTATAGACGGTCTCGACCACCACCGCGCCACCCAGCATGCCGCCGATATGCATGCCGGCCATGGTGGTGATCGGGATCAGCGCATTGCGCAGGATATGGCGGGCGGTGACGCCGAAAGGCGTCAGCCCCTTGGCATAGGCGGTACGGACGAAATCCTGGTTCTTGACCTCCAACATCGAGGCGCGCGTCAGCCGGGCATAGATCGCCACGTAGAACAGCGCGAGCGACGTCGCCGGCAGCACCATGTAGCGCGCCTTGTCAAGGATTGCCGGCAGGCCGGTTAGTCGCGACCCGATCGTCCCGGCGCCGCCGCTCGGCAACCAGCCGAGCTTCACGGAGAAGAAGACGATCAGCATCAGGCCGATCCAGAAGCTCGGGATGGAATAGAAAAGCAGCGAAAAGATCGACAGCAAGCGATCCGGAATACGGCCGGCGAAAGATGCCATCAGCGAACCGAGGATGACGCCGAGCAGGATGGCAATGGTCAGCGCGAAAGCCATCAATGTCAGCGTGCCCGGCAGGCGCTGGGCGATCAGGTCCGCGACCGGCATGCCGTAGCGTGGTGAAAATCCAAGGCTGAAATGCGCAAGATTGTTGAGATAATGCCCGAGCTGTACGAGGACGGGATTGTCGAGGCCGAAGCGCGAGCGCAGTGCCGCCATGCTTTCCGCCGTCGCGGAGCCCGCCTCGCCGGCCATCACGTCGGCTGCGTCACCGGGTGCCAGCTGCAGCAGAAAGAAATTCAGGATGACGATCCCGAGGACGGTCGGGATCGCCTGCAGCAGCGTGCGTCGCAGTGTTCGTCCAATTCTCAGCAGCGCCGGCATCGTGCTCCGCCTCTCAGGTTCACGTTAGCTGCACGGAGCAGCACAAGACTTCCGGAAACACTGATTTCGGCATCCGGTAATTTTGATAGTTGACTAATTCTATAGGCTTTGTCAAATCTGTTTGCGCAAAATAAAACCTGATTCCAATCATTTCTGGAAATCAGGTTCCGATAAATACTCACGCATAATCAGTTTACGCAATTATCTCCCACGTTTCGCAAACCAGAGGCAAGAACACACTCGTTTGCTGCGACTGGAAGAAAAAGGCTTCCGCGGGCCTGAAGACGCGGACGAGGCATAGGAGGATACCATGACCATTCGGAACGCCATTTCTCAAATCTGGTACACGCGCTGCCCTGTGCCCACTCCAGTGGGTCTCGCGACCCAGCTTGGCCTGCTGGATGAAACCTTCGCCAGGGAGGGTATCACCCTCAACTCGATCATCGACAACAAGGACCGGAACATCCGGTCCAGCCATTTCGATCATCACCTTGACTATTCCTTCCGCCACGGCGGCAATGTCCCGCCGATCCGAGCCCGCTCGGAGGGCAATCCGACGCGCCTCGTCGGCATTACCTGGACAGATGAATTCCAGGCGATCATTACCCTACCCGGCACAGGAATCAGAACGACGAAGGATCTCGTCGGCCGTCGCTTCGGCATCGCCCGCCGCCCACCTGGCGTCGTCGATTTCATGGCCGCCACCGCGCTGAAGGGCCTGGTCTCCGCACTTTCGCTGGAAGGCCTCACCCAAAAGGACGTCGAGATCGTCGACATCGCGCTTCCCGATTCGGTACTCGACAATCGCGAAGGCCCGCAGCTCTACGGTCTGCGCAACCAGCAGGCCTACGGGCCGGAAATCGCCGCGGTGCTGCGCGGCGAGGTGGACGCGATCTACGTGAAAGGCACGTCGGGCATCAGTGTCGCCAACCTCTTCGCAACCCACACGGTCGCCGAATTCGGTTTCCACCCCGATCCGAAGATCCGCATCAATTCCGGCTCGCCACGCATCCTCACCGTCGATGAGCGGTTCGCCGACGATCGGCCGGATCTCGTGGCAAAGCTCATCGGAACCTTGAAGCGGGCCAGCGCCTGGGCGGAAAGCCATCCGGACGACGTGCGCCGCTTCGTCGCCCGCGAGGTGGGCGCATCGGAAGAGGTCGTGGCCTCCGCCAACGGACCGCACCTCCACGAGCATCTCGGCATCGGGCTCGAGCCTGACTTGGTGGAAGCAATCGGCCACTACAAGGATTTTCTGCACGAATGGGGCTTCCTCGCCTCCGACTTCGATATCGACGCCTGGGTCGATCATCGTCCCTGGGCACTGCTCGAAACCCGTGCCGTCGCCTGATCGGAGAACATGATGACCGCTTCGATCGATTTCGCGTCGCTGATTGCCAAAGCTGAGGAACTGGGAAAACGCTTCGCGTTGACTGCCCGTCATTATGACGAGACAGGCGAATTTCCTTTCGCCAATTTCGATGCACTCTACGAAACCGGCCTTCTTGGCCTCGTGACGGCGGTCGAACATGGCGGCCTCGGCGGCGGTCTGACCGAAGCGCTGGCGGTCGTTTCCGCCATCGCCCGCGGCGAACCTTCCACCGCGCTGGTGCTGTCCATGCATTATAACCAGCACTATTCGATCCGCGCTTCGGGCAAGTGGCCGAAACATCTGGTCGAACGCGTCACGAAGGCCAATCGCGAAGGCGTGGCGCTCATCAACGCCGCGCAGGTGGAGCCACGCGTCGGCTCGCCTTCGCACGGCACACCGCCGGAAACGGTGGCCCGCAGGGTCGGCAACGAATGGCGGATCAGCGGCCACAAGACCTATGCGACCGGTATTCCACTTCTGCGCTGGGTCTCCGTGCTCGCCATCACCGACGAGCCGGAGCCGCGCCTCGGTTCATTTCTGGTGCCCACCAGCGCCGATGGCATTCGAGTGGAAAAGACCTGGAACGCCACGGGCATGCGCGCCACCAACAGCGACGACCTGATCCTCGATGATGTCGCGATCCCGCTCGAGGACGTGCTCGACATTGCACCAGCCAGTGAGGGCATCAAACGCGACGAACGCCTGGGCGCCTGGTATTTCAGCCTCGTCCCGGCGATCTATGACGGGGCCGCCCGAGGTGCCCGCGACTGGCTGATTGAATTCACCACATCAAGGGCGCCGGCAAGCCTTGGCGCTCCTCTCTCGACAGTCCCCCGAATTCAAGACGGCCTCGGCCACATCGAGGTCTGGCTGACGACCAACCGCCGCCTGCTCCGCTCGATCGCCGAAGATTTCGATGCAGGACAACCGTTCGGTCCGGATGCGGCGGCGGTCAAGCATACCGTCATGGAAAACGCCATCGCCGTCACCACGCTGGCACTGGAACTCGGCGGCAATCCCGGCATCAGCCGCGACAACCCGCTGGAGCGGCATCACCGGGATGCGCTGTCCGGCAACGCCCATGCGCCCCAGAACAACCTGATCCGCACCATGCTCGCCAGGGCCGCGCTCGGCCGGCATGCCGCTGCACCCGCGACCGTGCTCGAACCGGTGCCCGTGCGCCCTCACCCGCAACCCCGCCTCGCCGTCGTCGGCCGCGGTTAGGAGCCATCATGTCGTCTCCCTCCTCCATTTGGTACACGCGCTGCCCCGCCCCGACGCCGCTTTCGATCGCCCACCAGCTCGGCTGGATCGATCGGCAGTTCGAATCCTCCGGCGTCTTGGTCCGCTCGATCCGCGACAGCAAGGACCCCGTCGTTCGCCAGAGCCATTTCACCCATGCGCTCGACTACTCTTTCCGGCAGGGAGGCAATATCCCGCCGATCTGGGCCCGCTCCGGCGGACGCGGGACGCGAGTCGTTGGCATCACCACCACTGACGAGTTCCAGGCGATTATCGCGCTACGCTCCTCCGGCATAAAGACCAGCGCCGATTTGAAGGGCCGTCGCCTCGGCGTGCCGCGCAAGCCGGACGAGAAGATCGTCGACTTCCAGCGCGCCACGGCGCTGAAGGGGATTGTCTCTGCCCTGTCGCTGGAAGGCCTGGTCCATACCGATGTCGAACTCGTCTATCTCGACAGTACCGAGGCCACCCTGATCGAGCGGGGCAATGCCGCCTTTCTCGGTCTCAAGCGGCGCTACCCTTATGGCGACGAACTCCTGGCCCTTGCCCGCGGCCACATCGACGCCTTTTTCGTCAAGGGGGCGGAAGGAATCGTGCTCGCCAACCAGGTCGGCGCGGTCATCGTCTCGGAATTCGGCTTCCATCCCGACGCAAAAATCCGCATCAACAATGGCACGCCGCGGCCCCTGACCGTCGATGCCCGCTTCCTCGACGAGCATTTCGACCTCGTTACCGACCTGGTCCAAACCGTCGACAGAGTGGCGGCGTGGGCTGAAGCCAATCCGGGCGACGCCGTGCGCCTGATCGCCAATGAGATCGGCGTCGGCGAAGATGCGATCCGGGCAGCAAATGGCCCCGACGTACACAAGCATTTGACGCTCTCGCTGGACGCAGACCAGATCGCCGCTTTCGATCACTTCAAGAATTTCCTCCTCGAATGGGGTTTCATCCCCGCCGATTTCGATCTGCCCGCCTGGATCGACAGCAGGCCACTGGAAGCCGCAAACCGGCGGGCAGCCGCATGAGCCGGATCCTCGTTACCGGCGCGACCGGGAGGCTGGGCCAGCTTCTCGTCGAACAGCTCGTCGCGCGGAACCGGCCGGTCCGGATCCTCACCCGCCGGCCGGAAACGGCACGCAAGCTGTTCGGCACTACCGTCCAGATCGCTGTCGGCGAATTTGCCGACCGTTACTCGCTCGATGCCGCCATCAGGGGCGTCGGGCGGCTTCTCCTCCTGTCGCCGATCAGTGAGCGGTTGGCGGCGGACCAGATCGCCGTAGCCAACGCCGCCGAGACCGCAGGCGTGCGACGCATCGTCAAGATTTCGGGTTCGGATTGGACGATCGATCCGCCCGGCGTCTCGATTTCCGGTGACGCCCACGCCTCCATCGAGCAGCACCTCCGTCGCCTTTCGATTGAATCGATTTCCCTTCGTCCAAATGCGTGGATGCAGGTGTCGCTTGCCAACACGATTCGGCAGGTTCTCGTCGGCAACCCCATCTCTGCAGCCAATCCTGATGCCGGCGTCGGGTACATCGATGCCCGTGACATAGCCGATGTCGCCGTCCATCAGCTGCTGGCTGAAACGGTCTCCAGCACTCCGCTGAACCTGACAGGGCCAGGAATCGTCACGCCGCGACAAATCGCGGTTCTGCTTTCCACCATCCTCAAGCGGCCGGTCGCCTTGGTCGAGAGACCTCCGTCTGCTCTGACGCCTGATGGCGATTTCGAACATCGTGCCGTCGCGGAGTTCGGACGCCTTATTGCGGCCGGTCGGGCGGCTTTGACGACCGACGTCGTTGCCTCGCTGCTCGGCCGCCCACCGCGCAGCGTTGAGTCCTTCATTTCTGAACAATTGGCCATCGAGGCGGCACTGGCCGGATGAGATCATGAGCATTCCCTTCGTCGACATCGCCATTATCGGCGGCGGCCCGGGCGGCCTGGCGCTCGCCCAGGGCCTCAAGAAAAACGGCATCGACACCGCCGTATTCGAACGCGATCCGGTCCGCGCCGATTATGTGCAGGGTTTTCGCATGCGCATCCGCCAGCGCGGCATCGATGCACTTCAAGCCAACCTGCCTGCGCACCTCTACGAGATCTTTCTCGATACGCTTGGCCTGGCACCAACCGAAAACCTCGCCCTCGACGAGCAGTTCAACCGGCTGGACGACGCTGGGCGCAGCGGTGGCGAGCCGGAAGACACCCATATCGAAAAGTCGGTTAGTCGCATTACACTCCGGCAGATCCTGCTTTCGGGCCTCGACCATATATTTCAAACCGGCAAACATTTCTGCCATTACGAGCTTCAGCCGGATGGCACGGTGATCGCTCATTTCGTTGATGGTTCCGCGGTGCGCGCCAACCTGCTGGTCGGAGCCGATGGTGCGGGATCGGCGGTGCGCCGCCAGCTCCTGCCGGATCTCACCAGCATCGACACCGGCGTGCGCCGTCTCGCCGGAAAAATAACGCTCCAGGATGCCGAACGCCACGGCGTTTCGCCATTTCTGACCGACTTCAACACCCATATCCGCCCGCGCGACGGCCGCACGCTGATGATCACCAGCCACCGCGTCGATCCGGCTGCTTATGCCCGTCACGGCCTGATCGGCGGCGAGGACCCGAGCCATAGCAACATTTCCGGCTTCCACTTCAACAACACGACCAGCTACGCCTGGTGGAACACGGCTTACGACGCGAATGAGCTCGGGCCGGACGAAGCACTGGAAAACCTCAATGGTGCCGAACTACTTGATGCGCTCATCGCGCGGATCAAGCATTGGGATGAGCGAATCCTGAAGCTCATCCGGCATACCGACCCCTCGACTGTTGGCTTCCTCAAGGTGAAGAGTTCGACGCCCGGTGCAGTCTGGCGCACTGGCCCTGTTACCCTGCTTGGCGACTCCATCCACGCCATGACCTATTTTCGCGCGCTTGGTGGCAATACGGCACTTTACGATACGGGTCTTCTCGTGCCCCAACTCACCGCCGCCCGCCACCACGGCAAGTCGCAGACGGCCGCTGTCCGCGACTATGAAAACGCCATGCGCGATCACGGCTACGAGGCCGTGCGCTCCTCTCTTTCGGCAATGTTACGCAATGTCGGTGCCGGCCGGCCGCTTTCCGCCGTGGCCGCTCCCCAATAGCTTCAAGGAAATAATCTCATGTCCATTGCCGTCTTCGGCGCCTCCGGAAATATCGGCAGCAATATCCGCCAAGAAGCGCAATCCCGCGGCCACCGCGTCACCGCCGTCACCCGCTCGACGGACCTCGAACCCGCTGAGCGCTTGACTACCCTCAAGGCGGATATCGCCGATGCCGACGATGTCGCGAAGATCGTCGCAGGCCACGACGCGGTGATCAGCGCCTACAGTCCCGGCCTGCGCCGCTACCCAGCGGAAGATGCAGCCGAACTCATTCGCGAGGCGCATGACGCCCTATTCGCAGGCGTGAAACGAGCGGGCGTGCGCCGCCTCATCATCGTTGGCGGTGTCGGCAGCCTCGAGGCAAGCCCCGGCATCGAAGTGGTCGACAGCGATTTCTACCCGGCCGAACACAAGGCTCATACGCTGCGCAACCGCGAAATCCTGCGCAGTCTCAAGCGCGGCGATCATGATCTCGACTGGACCTATGTCTCTCCGCCGCTCTCCATCAAGGCCGGCGAACGCACCGGCAAATTCCGGCTCGGCGAAGACCGTCTGATGCGCGACGAAGCCGGCGAAAGCCGCATTTCGGCGGCCGACTTCGCCATTGCCATTCTTGACGAACTCGACAAGGGCCAGTTCGTCCGCCGGCGCTTCACTGCCGCCTACTGACGCCCACGTATTTAGGATTCCACACGGATGACAAACACACAGCGCAAGCTCAACCTCAATGTCGGCATCAACACGACCGGTTATCTCGGCAATGCCTGGAAATACCGACGCGGCACCCGGCACGATATCACCGATCCCGAATATTACCGGCGCCTGACCGAGCTTGCCCACAAGGGCCTGTTCGACGCGGTGTTCTTCTCCGACCACCCGGCGCTGATGACCGATCCGAACGGCCGCCCCTTCCACACGATCGATCCGCTGATCCTCTGCACCGCTCTGGCAGCCCAGGTGCCGGATATCGGCTTCGTGGCCACCATGTCCTCGACCTACAATTCGCCCTACAATCTCGCACGGCGTACCCAATCGACCGACATCATTTCTGGGGGCCGGCTGATCATCAACATCGTCTCCTCGTTCAATCCGAACGTCGCGGCCAATTTCGGCTCAGAACCGCTGCCGCCGCGCAACCAACGTTATGCCAAGGCATCCGAATTCCTCGACGTCGCCAAGAAGCTCTGGGCGAGCTGGGACCCTGCCCGCGAGGGTGATGTCCCGGAAGACCTGTTCTGGGATGCAACGAGCGCGCACGCGATCGATCACCACGGCGCCTATTTCACGGTCAAGGGGCCGCTCAACGTCCCCCGTGGCCCCCAGGGTCATCCGGTCATCGCACAGGCGGGCGCGTCCGAGGGCGGTATCGACCTGGCCGCGCGTCATGGCGAGATCATCTATTGCAACATCCTGTCTCGTCCTGCCGGGCGGGCCTTCGGCAAAAAAGTCAGGGACCGGGCAGTTGCGTTCGGCCGCGATCCCGCCGGCATCCGCATCGTCCCCGGCCTCGTCGTCATTCTTGGCGAAACACGCGAGGAAGCGCTTCGCAAGCACGAACTCTTCAGCGGCGCCGGCACGGAAGACGGCCTGATCGCCCGCTTCGCCAAGGAAAACGGCATTGATCCCGACGGTTTCGATCCGGATGCTATCCTGGATGCTGAAAGGTTCATCCCCGATCCAAACCGCCTGCAGGCGGTTGGAATGGGCCTTGGGCTTTCCGATCTGCTCACCCACGAGAGGCTGACAGCGAGAGAGGCCGTGCGGCGGTCGGAAGGGCACCACCGCCTCCTGCTCGGCACGCCCGAGGAAGTGGCCGACGGGATCATCGACCTCTGGGCGGATGGAACCGTCGACGGCTATACGCTGCAGCCGCCTCGCGCGCCGGACGATATCGAGGAATTCGTCGAAAAGGTCGTTCCAATCCTGCAGGATCGCGGCGTCTATCGTACCCGGTACGAGGAAAAGACTGTCCGCGAGCGGTACGGCCTACCCTTTCCCGAAACAGACGCCGGCATCAGCAGGAGCGCAGCCATTTCACGGCTGCGCTGAATGGATCTCGAGGAGACCCGGCGCATTCGGAAACTCCAGGCCGAACGCCACGACTCTCCGCATCTCCACTGATATCCACCTTTCGCTTTTCACAGGATCATCCCATGACGTTTTCCAGACGCGGCTTTCACAAAATCGCCCTTGCCGCCGGTGCAATGGTCGCATTGCCGGGAGGCTCGTTCGCCGCAGCCGAGGAGCCAATTTCCGGCGGCACATTAAAGATCGTCTATTTTCCAGAGCCGACGCAGCTCGTTGCGATCAATACCAGCGCTGGCGGCCCGCAGTTCATCGGCGCGAAGATTTTCGACGGCCTCCTGACCTACGATTACGACCTTACGCCCAAGCCTTCACTGGCGAAGGAATGGACCATTTCGCCCGATGGGCTGGAGTATGTCTTCCGGCTGCGCGATGGTATCAAGTTCCATGACGGAAAGCCGCTCACGTCGGCCGATGTCACCTTTTCGATCCTTCGGCTGAAGGAAGCGCATCCGCGCGGCCGCGCCATCTTCTCGCAGGTTGTCGATGTCGATGCATTTGATCCTCTCACCGCCAAGATTAGGCTCGCCAAGCCATCACCGGGGCTGATCACGGCGCTTGCAGGTTCGGAATCGCCCGTCGTGCCGAAGCACATTTTCGAGAGCTTCAAACCGATCGACAATCCAAGGCCGGACCAGATCATCGGCAGCGGTCCCTTCGTGCTGAAGGAATGGCTGCCGGGCAGCCATATCCTGCTGGAAAAGAATCCCGCCTACTGGGATGCGCCTCGTCCCTATCTCGACCGTGTCATCATCCGCCTCGTCAACGATGCGGGGGCGCGATCGGCAGCGCTCGAGACCGGCGAAGTCGACATCGGTCCCAATCCTGTGCCGCTTGCCGATCTTGAACGTCTGAAGACCATTCCAGCGCTTCGGATCGATGACCGTATCTATGCCTATGCCGGCCAGCAGAACCAGCTCGTCATCAATCTGGAAAACCCGTATCTGAAGGAGCTGAAAGTCCGGCAAGCCATCGCTCACGCTATCGACATCAAGGCGCTTATCAACGTCGTGCTCTATGGTTACGCGGTTCCGTCACCGACACCCATCAGCCCGGGATTGGCCAAGTTCCACAACCCCGATATCCCATTTGCCAAATTCGACACCGCACTGGCGGAAAAGCTTCTCGACGAAGCCGGTTACCCGCGCAAGACGGACGGCAAGAGATTCAAGCTCCGGGTCACGACTAACCCTTTCAACCCGCAAACCTATTCTGACTTCATCGCACAGGCTCTCACCAAGATCGGCATCGAGCCTGACATTCAGAAGTTCGATTTCGGGACCTATGTGAAAATCGTCTATACCGACCGCGCCTGGGATCTCTCGGTTGAATCTCTCTCAAACACATTCGACCCGACCGCCGGGGTGCAACGCGTCTACTGGAGCAAGAACTTCAAGATCGGCCTGCCCTTCTCCAACGCCAGCCATTACGAAAATCCGGAGGTCGATCGGCTGCTGGAAGCTGCTGCAGCGGAACCGGATATCGAGAAGCGGGCGAAGTATTTCAAGGATTTCCAGGTCATCATTGCGCGCGATCTGCCCGTCATCAACCTGGTTTCACCAATCCAGCCGATCGTGGGCAGCGTCAAAGTCAGGGACTACGCCCAGGGTGCAGAAGGTCTCGGAGGCAATATCTCGCGGGCCTGGCTCAAGGCCTGACATGGCGACGAATGTCGATTGCCGGGGCAATACCCGGCAATCGAAGACGGTGCGCAAATAATCTTCCTCCTGAAGGGTCAAGCAAGGATCTCGAATTGGTCAGGCGCACCGATGGGCCGGTGCCCGCCAGCGAAGCCCGGCGCACAGACTGCAATCACATAGTCATCGAACATAGGTTCGCAGACGAAGCCCGCAATTGGCGCTGATGCCTTATGCGTCCTCGACAAGAAAAACTACCAGACGCTCAGGGGTCCAGCCATACAGCCCGGATCTGCTGACCACGTATCTGCAGAGCGGTGAAGCCAACAGCGTCCTCTCCCATCAGTCGGTCCCTGCGGCGGATTTCGCGTTGCCACTGCGGACATTCCTGATCGGCAACGAGGGCTTTCCGCTCGACATTTACAGATCCTACATCCGGAAGCTGCCCAGGCGATTCCAGGTTTCCCAGACGTCAGCCCAAGCAGATCAAGGTGTTGATTGAGGAGGACAAGATCGAATTTTCGGTCGAGAATGTCGAGCATCTGGAGGGCGAGGATCTCAAGGTCCTGTTCATTGCCTTAAATTTCGAGGTGTATCTGGCCGGTCCAGACAAATATACGATTGACGATCCGTTCCGGCAGACGCTCTTGAGCTCGGAACTATTCGACGCGCAAAAATTGAATGTGATCTCCGATATCGACCCTGCGTTCGTGTCTGCCAACGCCTCGCTTGCGTCTGCCTTCGCTGAGCTCGTAAACAAGGCCAACACAGCGACGGCACGTGCATTCCTCGGTGCTCTGGTGGCCGCCGTTCCCTACAAGATCAAGATTGTTCTGACTGACAACGGCATCCAGTTTGCCGATCTGCCGAAAAACCGCTCAGGGCCGACAGCTATCTGGCGCGGGCATCCGTTCGATCGAGCCTGCCAAGCCCACGATATCGAACACCGGCTGACAAAGCCGAAGCATCCATGGACCAACGGCCAGGTCGAGCGCATGAACCACACCACAAAGGACGCGACCGTCAAGCGCTTCCTTTATGACGACCATGATCAGCTGCGAACCCATCTCCAAAGCTTCATCGCAGCCTACAACTTCAAACGCCGTCTCAAGACCTTGAAGGGGCTCACACCCTACGAGTTCATCTCCAAACGATGGACAATAGAACCGGAAAGATTCATCATCGATCCGATCCATCAAATGCCGGGACTAAATACCTAGTGCCGGCGGCCGAGTGCATCAGCTTGCGGCCGCGGGACGCCATTTATTTGCTGCTTGTCTGGCTATTTGCTGCTTGTCTGGGCGTCGTCGAGAAGGCCGCTCGAGCGCTTGGCGACCATCTGCTCCAGCGTCATGTTGTCGAGTACCGAGGCGATCGCGTCGCGCACTTCCGTCATCGAATGGCGGATCTGGCAATCTTCCGGATGGTCGCAATCGTCGCAAGGCTCGAACGCCGTCTTGCTGGCGCAGCGGATGGGCGCGAGCGGACCGTCGAGGATTCGGACCGCCTGGCCGACATAGATCTGCGACGCAGGCTTGGACAGCGCATAACCACCGCCGGGTCCTTTTTTGGAGCGCAGCATACCGCCCTTGCGCAGTTCCAGCAGGATCGCATCGAGGAATTTCTTGGAAATGTTGTTCTGCTGGGCGATGTCGCTGACGAAGGCGGTCTTGCCGGGTTCAAGCTGTGCAAGGTGGACAAGCGCCTTGAGCCCGTATTTTCCCTTTTTCGTAAGCATCGAGGATCGATATTCCGCCTGTCTGGTGCCCTTCGCGGCGAGATCGCCGAAGGTTTGACACCGATACAGGACCGGCGTCAAAGGTTCAACGCCGGTTTGCTTGTCTCGGCGCTATTCTGCCGAAAGATCGCGCAACGTCCGGGGCAGCCTGTTCATGCATTCGGCCCCCGTTTCGGTGATCAGGAACTGATCCTCGATCATCAGCGCGCCGATACCCTGCCCGTAGAACGGCGTCTCCAGCGCCACCACCATGTTTGGCTGGATGATCTCCGGATTGCCGGCGGAGAAGAACGGCCATTCCTCGATGCCGACGCTGCCGCCGACCGAATGGCCGAAATGGCCGCGATCATATTCCGCGAAACCGTCGTTGCGCATCGAGGCGAGCATGGCCGCATGCACAGCGCCGAACGTATTGCCCGGACGAAGTTCACCGAGCCCGGCTGCGAAAGCGTTTTCCAGCGCCTTGAAGATTTCGCGCGACAATGGCGATGCAAGGCCATGGGTGAAGGTGCGTGCGCCGTCCGAGGAATAGCCGTCGACCAGCGTTCCGACATCGGCCTTGATAAGCGCGCCCGGCGTCACGACCGCTGACATGTCCGAAAGATCGGCGCCGACCGAGATGAAATCCCAGTGGCCGCTCAGCCCGAAGCCGCCTTCCGCCGCGGCTGCCTGGGCGCCCGCCTTCCAGGCGCAAGAGAGGTCGGTGAGCCGCGCGCCGGGTTTCACCGCCGCCGCCATGCGGACGAGTCCGGCCTCCGCAGCCTTGGCGGCACGACGCAGCCGCTCGATCTCGCGCAGCGTCTTGACGGCCCGCAGGCGGCGCAGCACGTCCGAGCCATCGGTCCAGGTCACCGTCGGCAAAGTCAGTTTCAGCGCCTCGAAATCGGCCGCCGGTATGAATTCCAGGTCTGCGCCGATCCGTGCCCGATCAAGGCCACGCTCGTTCAGCAGATCGCCGAGCAGGCCGAAACAGGCGGACCGATCGAACGTTTCCGGCCGAGGTCCGAAAGACCCGAGCCGGCGATAGGCGGCGTTGACCTGCTCGACGCTCTCGGCTCCCGTCAGATCGAGCATGTCGATCCAGACGCGATGGGTGCGCAGGTCCACCTCTGCCACAGCCTTGCGGATCGAGCCGGCGGCGTGGTCGCTGGCGATCGCGGCCAGACCGGTCGCGGCATCAGCCGGCACAAGCGCGATTGCGGCACCCGCCCTGCCCCACATGGTCGCGACACCGGCCGGCGCCCCCACCGCATACCGAAAGGCTTCGGGCTGGAAGATTACCAGGGCGTCGAGCCCGGCTTGCTCCATCAGGCGCTCTGCGTGGCGGCGGTCGATATCACTCATCGCATTCTCCAGATCCGTCTTTTCCCAAGGCCTTAGCCGGCCAGCGGCCAAATCGCCAGCGGTTGGAAAAAAATTCCTGAATGCCGCCATGGCGGCGAAGAGCATTCCCCGCCCGTGCCCAAAATCACCCTCCGCCACCCTTCCGGCTGAAAGCGACTGAGATATTCTCCGCCCGGTATACAATGGCTGAAAACGGCCGGCCTGATCCCTTTCCTGTTCCAAGGAGTTTCCGATGTCCGTTTCCCGCTTCGCCTCCGCCCCTGAAACTTCCTCGATCCCGGCCGATCTTCTTCGCCAGCGTTATGGATCGGATCAGCCGGCCGCGGCGGCGGAGTGGAACACGGCGCTCGAGGCGATCCTTTCGCACCGCTCCGTTCGCTCCTATCTGCCGAAACCGGTGCCTGAAAGCGTGCTGCAGCTGATCGTCGCGGCGGCCCAATCGGCGCCAACCTCCTCCAGCCTGCAGGCCTGGAGCGTCGTCGCGGTTGAGGACCCCGAGCAGCGGAAAAAGCTTGCCGGCCTCGCCTCGCCCAATCCGCAGATCATCTCCGCGCCGCTCTTTCTCGTGTGGATCGCCGATCTCTCGCGGTTGAGGAAAATCACCGCAAAACAGGGCAAGACCGGCGAAGGCCTCGACTATCTCGAAAGCTTCCTGCTGGCGACGATCGACGCGACGCTTGCCGCCCAGAATGCGCTGGTGGCGCTCGAATCGCTCGGTCTCGGCACCTGCTATATCGGTGGTATTCGCAACCATCCCGCCGAACTGGGCGAACTGCTCGGCCTGCCGTCGGAGGCCCTGGCGGTGTTCGGGATGACGGTCGGATATCCGGACCCGGCGGTCGAGACTGAGGTCAAGCCGCGCCTGCCGCAATCGGTCGTGCTTCATCGCGAGCAATATCAGGCAGCACCGGCGGAAGCGGATCTCGCCGCATACGATGACACGATGCGGTCCTTTCAGACCGACCAGGGCATGGCGGTGCGCGGCTGGACCAGCGTCGTCGCCAGCCGCATCGCCGACGCACCGGCCTTGAAAGGCCGGCACGTGCTGCTCGATGTGGTGCGACGGATGGGTTTCAAGGTGAAATAGGGGGCGAGGCAGGCCTCAATCCACGATCGGGACGATCTGGGCCGGGTCGATCTGCAGCCAGGCCGGAGCGCCGACCTGGAAGACATCGGCCGGCGGCGCCGCGACGCGGAACTGCAGCCCGCTGTCCTTCGGCTGGAAGACGTAGTCCCAGGTCTCGCCGAGGAACGCGGACTGCCGAACCAAGCCCTCGAGGTTGATGGCCTTGTCCTTGGGAGCCTCCGTCGCCGAAAGCTTCATCGCCTGCGGCCGGATCGAGACGGTGATCGGTCCGGAGCCCTTCACTTCCTCACCGATCAGGGCAAGCGGCACGCTGAAGCCGGCAAAGTCGATCATCTGGTTGCCGCAATTGCCCGAGAGGAAATTGGTGCGGCCGATGAAGCTCGCCACGAAGCGTGTCTTCGGCCGGCTGTAGAGCGCGTATGGGGTGTCGATCTGTTCGAGGCGGCCGTTGTTCATCACCGCGATGCGGTCGGAGGTCACCATCGCCTCGCCCTGGTCGTGGGTGACGTAGACCGAGGTGATCTTGAACTCGTCATGCATGCGCTTGATCTCGAAACGCATCTCTTCGCGCAGGTTTGCGTCGAGATTGGAGAGCGGCTCGTCGAGCAGCAGAACCGCCGGGCGGATGACGACGGCGCGGGCGAGCGCCACGCGCTGCTGCTGGCCGCCCGAGAGCTCGGCCGGATAGCGGTCGGCGAGATGGCTCATCCGCACGGTTTCCAGCACGGCGCCGACGCGTTTCCTGACCTCGTCGGAGGGCAATTTCCGCAGGTTGAGGCCGAAGGCGACGTTCTGCGAGACGGTCATGTTCGGCCAGATCGCATAGGACTGGAAGATCATCGACATGCCGCGCTTTTCCGGTGGCACGGAGCCGGAAGGCGCCGAGAGGATCTTGCCGTCGAGCTCGATCGAACCGGAGGTCGGGTCGATGAAGCCGGCGATCATCCGGAGCGTCGTCGTCTTGCCGCAGCCGGAAGGGCCGAGCAGCGAGACGAATTCCCCGGGCTTGATATGCAGGTCGAAATCGAGAACCGCATCAACGGCCCCGAAACGGCGACCGAGTTTCCTGAGGACAAGTCCGTCCATTAGCTTCTCCTCAACATGAAGTCGCGGCCGAGATATTTCATCCCGAGGGCGACGACTGCGACAATGATGATCAACAACAAAGAGCCCAGCGCCGCGAGCTTTTCGAGCTCGCCCTCCTCGCTGAGATCGAGCAGCACGACGGATACGACGCGCGTGGTGGGACCGACCAGGAAGATGGCGGTCGAGAGTTCCTGTGCGGCCGGCACGAAGATCAGCAACCATCCGCCGGCCAGCGTGCGCTTCAGGAGCGGTCCGACCACATGCCGCAGCGCCGTCACCCGCCCGCCGCCGAGAATGCGCACCGCTTCCTCCATTTCCGGATGAATGCTGCGCACGCCGGCCGAGCTGGTGGTGAAGGCGATCGGCAGGAAACGGGTGATGAAGGCAAGCGCCATGATCGTGTAGGTGCCATAAAGCGCGATCGGCGGCAGGGCGTAGGCCGCATAAAAGCCGATGGCGAGCACGATGCCGGGCACGACATAGGGCGAGACCGCCAGGAACGCGAGCAGGCCCGAGAAAGGGATCAGCCTGCGCTGGACGATATAGGCGATGAACAGCGCCAGCGTGATCGCGACCGTCGCCGCCACGATGCCGAGACCGATGCTGCCGACCAAAGCCTTTTGTGAACTCGAATGTTCAAAGAGCACATAGTGGAAATTTGAAAGCGTCAGGTTGCTGAACGAGAAGCCCGTGGTCCAGGAGTCCGAGAAGGCAGCGAGCAGCAGCACGAACATCGGCATCAGCACCGACAGCGCCACGACGCAGAAGCAATAGGCAAACAACACCCAGCGCCACCTGCCGAGCTTGACGATACGCCGCTCGCCGCCCTTGCCGCTGACCGACACATAACCCTTGCGGCGCAGGATCAGCTTCTGCAGCCCGAGCATCGCGGCGGTGATCAGCAGCAGCGGGATCGAATAGGCGGCCGCCACCTGGATCCGCAGCGGGAACGAGAAGAACTCGGTGAGCTGGATCACCACGACAGGATACCGCGCCGGGATCGAGATCAGCGCCGGCACCCCGTAGAGCGCGATTGCGCCGAGGAAAGAGAGGAGTGCTGCGCCGATGATCGCCGGCATGACGAGAGGGAACGTCACCTTCATCGCCGTCTTGAACGGCCCGGCGCCGAGGATGTTGGCGGCATCCTCCATCTCGGAATTGATCATCTCGAAGGCCGAGCTCACCAGCACGAAGACGAGGAAAAAGCCGCCGATCGCGGTGACCAGCACCAGTCCGCCAAAGGAGAAAATGTTGACCAGCGGTTCGGTCGAGCCGGAAAGGCTGTGCCAGACACGGTTGATCCAGCCGGTATTCGGGCCGGCGAGCAGGATCCAGCCGACGCCGGCGAGATAGGGCGGCATGATGAAGGCACCGAACACGCTGTAGCGCACGAAGTTGCGGCCCGGCATGTCGGTGCGGGTGCAGGCCCAGGCGAGCGGCACGCCGAAAGCCAGTTTCAGCACGACGACGACGGCACCCATCTTCAGCGTATTGGTGAGCGCCGTGATGTGGCGTTCCTTGCCATAGGCCTCGACATAGTTGTGAAGCGTCCAGCCGCCGGTCTTGGCGTCAGTGAAGCTGGAGACGACGAGCGTCCACATCGGCGCCACGATCAGCACGACCAGAATGCCGGCCAGGAATAGCCAGAGCAGATTGGCCGGCTGCAGCCGCTGGTGCCAGGGCACGCGTACCTTCACCGGCTGGTCTTCCGACCAGGTGGAGGCCGCGGGATGGGAAACACTCGTCATGATCGGCGCTCGCTTTGTCACTGGAGGCGTCGGAAACAGGTCACGCCAGCGGGCGTGATGGGCGGAGGCCAGCAGATGCCGGCCTCCCGGTTACGGTTCAGATCCCGAACGTGTCGCGGAACTTTTCCTGGACCTCGGGCAGCTTCCTGATGCCGTCGGCCGTCGCGATCGACTTCGTCTTGTAACTGCTGAGTGGACGCATGCCCTCTGCCAGCGGCACGCCGGCCCGAAGCGGGTAACGGTAATCCTTGGCGAAATATTCCGCGATCTCCGGCCCGAGCAGGAAGTTCTCGAACAGTCTCGCGGCATTCGGATGCGGCGCATCCTTCAAGATGGCGGTTGCCGAAGGCGGCAGCAGCGCGCCGTCGGTCGGATAGACGACACCGATCGGTACCTTTTTGAGAATCGAGTCCGACAGGATCAGCGGCAACGGCGCCAGCGCCAGCTTGCGTTCGCCCGAGGCGACGAGGTTATGACCATCGGCCACGGAGCGGCCGATCTGGGGCTTGTTCTTCTCGATATTCTTGAAGAAGTCCCAGCCGTAGAGATCGTTCATCAGCACCGTCCAGAGCCCGACGCTGCCGGAGAAGCTCGGATGGCCGATGGCGACCTGGCCCTTCCATTTCGGATCGGCAAGATCCGTCCAGTTCTTCGGGGCTTCCGCCTCGGTCACCAGCTTGGTATTGTAGGCGATGACAAGAGGCGAGACGCCCGACGTGATCCAGTAATTTTCCTTGTCGGCGAGCGACCGAAGCTCCGGCACCATGTCCTTGAGGTTTTCAGGGGCGAACTGGGCAAGCGCGCCCTGTTCCTTCAACTGCGCCATCTGGCCATCGTCATTGGTCGACATCAGGTCGCCCTGGACGGCCTTGGCCTGCAGTTCCTGCACGAGGCGCTGGAAGATGACCTGGCCGGAGGCGCGTACGACGTTGCATTCGACGCCGGCATATTTCTTCTTGAACAGGCCGCACATGCCGTCCGCGAACTCGGTGGTCGTCTGCGAGACGTACCAGGTGACCGAACCTTCCTTCTTGGCGGCGTCGTAGAGCTGCTTTTCGCTGGCCGTCATTTCAGCCGCACCGGCAAGACCGGCCGCCAGCAAGAATGCCGGAACCAGGCCGGCCACATAGGTCATGGCATGCTTCATCGTCTCTCCTCCCTTTGATCCGGCCCATCGCCGGCGATAAGCTCGACCCTCCCGAGCTTAAAAATTCACATTTCCCTTCCGCCGCAATCGATCCCGGAGGCGATGTTCCTCATCATTCGCCGGGGATCAGCTGGCGTTCCACCGGGCGCATCAGCGCCAGGAAGTCGCTGAAATATTCACCCTGGATGACGACGTGGTTGCGCATCGCATCACGGGCGCGGGCGTCGTCTCGGTCCCGGATTGCGGCAAGCACCTCCTCGTGCTCGGACAGCGAACTGTTGACGCGCCCGGGCACCCGCAGCTGCAGGCGCCGATAGGGCTTCAGCCGCCGCTGCAGCGCATGGGCGTTCTCGGCGAGGAACCCGTTGCCGCTCGCCTCGTAGATCAGCCGATGGAATTCCGCATTGGCATAATAATAATCGTCGGAATTGCCGGCCTGCTGAGCCGCGGCGCAGGCGGCTTGCGCCCCTTCGAGCAGTTTCAGCTGTTCCGGGCGGATGCGGCGGGCGGCAAGCCGGGCGCACATCGCCTCCAGTTCACCCATCACCTCGAACATTTCGACAAGCTCGGTGATCGTCAGCTGGGTGACGAAGGCGCCGCGATTGGGCACCATCTTGACGAGGCCCATGGTGCTGAGCTGGATCAGCGCCTCGCGCACCGGCGTGCGCGACACCTGATGGCGGGTCGCAAGCCCTGCCTCGTCGAGCCGGTCGCCGGGGGAATAGAAGCCGGTGACGATATCCTGCTCGATCGCATCACGAACGCTCGGTTTGCCCTGCTTGCCTTTGAGCTGCACGTTCATGGGCTTATCCTGCCGATGCGGCCGCCGCAAAACGCGGCTCCGCCTGTTGGGTTTCGTCGTCCTGTTCCGCGAGATAACGCACGGCGGAAATCGCGGCCGTCACGCCGTCGCCGGCGGAGGCTGCCAAATGCGCAACCGAACGCGTGCGGATGTCGCCAGCCGCGAAAATGCCCGGAACCGACGTCTGCATGTCGAGATCGACGACAATCCGGCCATCCGCCGCGAGCGTGACCGATTGGCCGAGGAATGCGGTATTGGGTTCGAGCCCGACATAAACGAAGACGCCGTGACAGGGGAGATCGCTCTCCGCGCCCGTCGACAGATCGCGGACAGTTATGGCGCTGACGCCGCCGTCACCGCGGATCGCGGTGACGATCGTGTTTGATCTTACTTCGATATTGGAGGCTTCCCGCGCTTTCGCCTGCAGGGCAGCGGAGGCAGTGAGACGTGAACCGTGATGGATAATGGTGATGCGAGCGGCATGCGGGACGAGCGCCAAAGCCTCATCCAGCGCCGAATCTCCGCCGCCGATGATGCACACGTCTTTGCCGCGCATCAGCGGCCCGTCGCAGGAAGCGCAATGGGACACGCCGCGGCCTTCGAATTCCGCTTCGCCCGGAATGCCGAGCGTGCGCTTGGCCGAGCCGGCGGCGATGACCACTGCGCCTGCCGTCAGATCGAGATCGGCGCCAGCGATGCGGAAACCGGTATCCGTCTTCGAAATTGTCTCGATCGTATCAAGCGCAAATTCGACGCCTGCCTCGTCCGCCTGCATCTGCAGCATCGGGCCGAGTTCGAAACCGGACATACCCTCGGCAGGCCCCGGAAAATTGTCGATGCGGTCGACATTGATCACCTGGCCGCCGGCGCCGAGCATGTCGACGATCATCGTGCGCGCGCCGTGGCGGGCAGCGGCGATGGCGGCATTGAGCCCCGCCACGCCGGCGCCGATCACCACGATGTCGTAATCGTTGGCGCTCATCGTCAGCGCCAATCGTCGACGGAAACGGTGGTGCGGTAATGCGCGCCGTAAATCTGCCAGTAGCCGTTGGACTCGCCGCCGACGACCACGACATTGATGTCCTGCGGGCGGAAGATGTGGATGAGTTCGTCCTTGCCGGCCTTCAGCTTGCCCGCCATCGGCTCCTCGCCGAAGGTGGCGCGCGGATAGATATAATTCTGGACGAGCTGCAGGTCCCAGTAACGGCCGGCCGGCATCTGCGCCGTCTCGTAGATGAAGTCGAGCAGGTCTTGCTTGTTCCCGAAGCTGCCGCGATCGATGAACTGCCGGGCGCAGATCGGGTCGAGCACCAGGGTCGGCGCGGTGATCGCATCGGTGCCGAGCAGCATGTCGCGCACGTGCTCGCGCCAATATTCCTTGCGCAGGCCGAGGCTGAAGGTCGTGGAACGGCAGCCGTGGAAGATGCTGACGGTGCTCGCCTTGGCGTCGAAACCCTTCTGCACATGCAGCGGCTCCCACGGGCTGCGCTCCTCGTTTTCCGCAAAGGTGAGGTTGTTGTAGGTATAGTTGTTGCCGAGCGACCCCATGAAGGTCTCGCCGACGACCGAGCCACCCTGCAGGTTCTGCGACAGGAGCCCGAAGGCCCGACCGATCGTGGCATTGGCGTGGCTATAGGGGCCGAGCGCGCCGACGCCGCAGTTCATGCCGATCTCGTTGCGAACAGGCCCGTTGACGACGGCCATCGCCGCCGCCGAAGAAGAGGTCGATCCCCGCGCGGAGACTTGTGCTGCCGCCAGCGCCAGGATGACCGGGAAATATTCAGGCGACGCGCCGGCCATGACGGCGTTCACGGCGACCTTCTCGACCGTATATTCCCACAGGCCGCGATTGGTGGTTGGCTGCATATGGCCGACGACCTCGTCCGGCTTTCGACTTGTGCCGGCCAGCATGTCCGCGACGCGGGCGTCGGTCGGCAGGATGATCGGCAGCTTGTCGGTCCAGTTGTTGCGCAGGAAAGCTGCGTGGAGATTGTCCTCCGTGTCCGGCTCAATCAGGCGCGGCGTGTTGCGCTCGAACTGCGTATCCTCGGCACTTGTCGAAAGGCCGACGGTCAGGGCCTCGATGATTTCCTTCATCACCGGCTTGCCGCTGATCGGATCGATGCCTTCCACATAGGCCCGCAGCTCTTCCGGTGTCTTTCCCATCACCGGCTGCGGCACGAAGACCAGCGGCTGCTGCGAAAGCCCGCCCATCTTCGCCACCGAGCGAACCACCTTGTCGAATTTCTCGGTATGGATCGCCGCGGTCGGCACGCCGTATTTGGTTTCGAGCGTGATCGCGTGGGTGGTGACGGCTGGCGCGCAGGTGCTGCAATGGCCGACGCCGATGATCGCGGCATGGCCGTTCGCCTTGATCTCTTCCCAGAGCTGCGGGTCATCCTTGGAATAGGTGTTCGCCATCTGGCGGATCCGTACGTCCACGGACGGCATGTTGCGTTCAAACCAGGCCTCGACCTCCTTCAGGAGTTCGACGGAATCGTCAAAGCGGCTGTCGACGAGATAGACGACCTTGCCGTCGAGGCTGGCGGGTCGGTCGGCCGGCTGCTTGCGGCTGACTTTCGGCGGATAACCCATCGGGTTGTGGACGGTGACGAGCGGCTGAGCGCTCTGCGGCTTTCCCTGTTGCAACATCCCATTTCCTCCCGAAATGATCCGTGCTCGTATGCAATTCATAGTCCACGCGTATACATCAGCCGTCAAGTCCTAAAATCGCCGCCGCCTATTTTGCAGCCACTGCAGGCTCGAAAATTCCGGAAAACCGATCGCGCAGTATATTCTTCTGGACCTTGCCCATCGTGTTTCGCGGCAGTTCGGCCATGAACGTCACTTTTTTCGGGCGCTTATAGCCCGCCAGACGGCCGTCGAGCGCCTTGACGACCTCCTGTTCGGTCAATTGGGCACCTGATTTCAGGACGATCGCGGCGACGATGCCCTCACCGAAGTCCGGATGGTTGACACCGAAGACGGCGCTTTCGGTGACGCCCGGCATGGCGTCGATCTCCATCTCCACCTCTTTCGGGTATACATTATAGCCACCGGTGATGATGAGGTCCTTGCCGCGCCCGACGATATGCAGATAACCGTCGGTATCCACCTTGCCGAGATCGCCGGTGATGAAGAAGCCGTCCTTGCGGAATTCCGCGGCGGTCTTTTCCGGCATACGCCAGTAGCCCGAAAACACGTTCGGGCCGCGCACCTCGATCATGCCGATCTCCTCCGTGCCGAGGGAAGTGCCCGTTTCGGGGTCAGTGATCCGCACCTCGACGCCCGGCAGCGGGAACCCGACCGTGCCGGCGACACGCCGACCGTCATAGGGGTTCGAGGTGTTCATGTTGGTCTCGGTCATGCCGTAACGCTCGAGGATGGCGTGACCGGTGCGCGCCTGCCATTCCGCGTGGGTTTCGGAAAGAAGCGGCGCCGATCCGGAAACGAAGAGGCGCATATGGGCGGTGCTGTCCCTGTTGAGCCCCGAATGCTGCAGCAGGCGGGTATAGAAGGTCGGCACGCCCATCAGCACAGTCGCCTTCGGCATCGCCTCCATGATCTTGTTCGGGTCGAATTTCACCTGGAAAATCATCGAGGCGCGCGAGGCGAGCACGACGTTGGTGGCGACGAAAAGCCCGTGCGTGTGGAAGATCGGCAGCGCGTGGATCAGCACGTCCTTGTCGGTGAAACGCCAGCTGTCCACCAGTGACGTGGCGTTCGACAGGAGATTGTCGTGGCTGAGCATGGCACCCTTGGAACGCCCCGTCGTGCCGGACGTATAGAGGATCGCGGCGATATCCGCCCCTCCCCGCGCCGAGGTTTCGGCAATCGGCGTGGCAATGGCGGCGGCGTCCGTCAAAGTCCCCTGCCCCGTGGGATCGAGCGTCAGGATCTTCGCGCCGGCCGCCTTGGCGATCGGCTGCAGCGCCTCGACTTTCGAGGGATCGCAGACGAAAATCGAGGGCTCGGCGTCGGTGAGGAAATATTCGATTTCCGCGGGTGTATAGGCGATGTTGAGCGGCAGGTAGATGCCGCCTGCGCGGACCGTCGCCAGATAGAGCGCCAGGGCCGCGACCGATTTTTCCGCCTGGACGGCGACCCGGTCGCCCGGCTGCAGGCCGGCTGCAAGAAGGGCTCCGGCAAGCCGCGCGCATTGATCGGCGAAGGTGCGGTAGCTCATGGCGCCGACCGTTTCGTCCGTCAGGAGCAGCCGGTCCTCCCGGTCGAGCCCGCCGAGCAGCGCGTCATAGAGATTACCAGCCATTAAAACACCTCCTGGGAAACCGGTTGGGCCAATTTGCGCAGCGCCGGCGTGGCTGCGATATGGCCGTTTTCGGCATAAGCCTCATGGTTCTTTTCGATTTCGCCGAGCCGGTAGCGATAGTTGACCATCAGGCCGCAGGACTGGCGCATGCCCTTCGGCGATCGGTCGCCGAGAAAATTGAGCCGCTCGGCCTGCGCGCCGTTGCCGAGATGGAACCGCGCCACCGGATCGACCGGCCGGCCATTGCCGCGCCGGACGTTCAACAGGTAGTGCGCCCCGAGCGGCAGCATGGCGCGCTGGATCTGGTCGAGTTCGTGCTCGCCGGCAGATGCCCAATCACCTTCAAGTCTGGCGATAAGCCGCTGCTTTTCTCGGGTGATTTCTTCGCTGTCGGTTACGCGGCTTTCGCCGCGCAGCCAGGCCCCGAAGCCCGGGATGGGCGATAGCGTCACAAAATTTTCGAGCCGCGGAAGGTCGCGCTTCAGATCGTTCACCACCTGTTTGATGAGGAAGTTGCCGAGCGAAATGCCGGCAAGGCCGCGCTGGCAGTTGGAAATCGAATAGAAGACGGCCGTCGTCGCCTGCTGCACTTCCAGCGGCTGGCGGTCGCGGGCGAGAAGCGCGTCGACCGAAGCCGGCAGATGGTCGGTCAGCGCCACCTCGACGAAGATCAGCGGCTCGTCTTCCAATTGCGGGTGGAAGAAGCCGAAGCAACGGCGGTCGGCCGGCGCCAATCGCCGGCGCAGATCGTCCCAGCCGTCGATATCGTGCACGGCTTCATAGCGGATCAGCGCCTCGAGGATATTGGCGGGCGTGGTCCAGTCGATCGATCGCAACATCAGGAAGCCCCGGTTGAACCATGAGGAGAAGAGATGGCAGAAATCGAGGTCGACCGGCTGCAGCGCCGGCTCCTTGGACAACATGTCCATCAGATGTTCACGCATCTCGACCAGCGTCGCCGTGCCGCGCTTGGCGAAATTGATGCGGCGGAAAAGCTCCTGCCGGCGCGGTTCGGCCGCCTCGTGCAGCCTCGCAATATTCTCTGCGCTCGGCTCGCTGTTATAGGCGGCGGCCGCGGCATCCAGAACCGTGCGGTCGGGGCCAAAACGGTCGAGCAGTGCTCGCATGAACACGTCGCGGTCCGGGGCGCTTGCCTGGCGGTAGGCTTCGAGGAAGGCTTCGGCGAGAATGGCGCCGGAGACTTCGCCGCGACGCGACAGGATCATTTCGGCAAGGCCGGTGAGATCGCGGTTCTGCAACGGCGGCGATGACAGGCCGAACAAGGCCCGGCCGCGGCCGGACAAGGACTGGATCAGCTCGCCGATAAACGGTGGAGCGTCCCACCAGCCGAAAACTGGATCCCTGTTGCTCATCTCTTTTCTCCTACCCATTCATTGCATACAGCAGATAGAGGATCGTATGCAAGTCAAGGCATGAGGCTTGACGCCTTCGGCGTCATTCCATTGCGAGGATCAGGTTGCGCACGACGGGATAGATTTCCTTCTCCCACCGGCGTCCGCTGAAGACGCCATAATGCCCGACATTGGCCTGCAGGTGGTGGCGGCGCAGATGCGGCCGCAGCGAGCGACAGAGGTCGTGCGCGGCCGAAGTCTGGCCGAGCCCGCAGATATCGTCGCGTCCGCCCTCGACGGTCAGAAGCGCCGTGGCGTGGATATGGTTCGGATCCACCTTCCGGCCATGATGGGTGTAGGTGCCGCTCGCCAGCTCCGCCCTCTGGAACACCCGGTCGATCGTCTCGATGTAGAATTCCTCGGTCATGTCGAGCACGGCGAAATATTCGTCGTAGAAATGCTTGATCTTGTTTGCCTCAGCCGTCTCGCCCTTGGCGAGATGCCTGTAGAGCTTGCGATGCGCCTCGACATGGCGCTCCATGTTCATGCTCATGAAGGCGACGAGCTGCAGGAAACCGGGATAGACCCGCCGTCCACTGCCCGGAAACCCCATCGGTACGCCGGTTATCAGTTCGCTCTTGAACCACGCCAGCGGCTTCGAGACCGCAAGTTCGTTGACCTTGGTCGGGCTCTCGCGGGTATCGACCGGTCCGGCCATCAGCGTCATGGTGCGCGGGGTCGCCGGGTTCTTCGCCTCCGACATCACCGCGACGGCGACCAGCGCCTGGACGCAGGGCTGGCAGACGGCGAGGATATGCCCGCGCGGACCGATCTCCTCAAGGAAACGGATGATATAGTCGACATAATCGTCCATGCCGAAACGGCCGGCGGCCGTGGAAACGTCCCGCGCATTGGCCCAGTCGGTGACATAGACGTCATGGTCCTTCAGCAGCGTCTGGACGGTACCGCGCAGCAGCGTCGCGAAATGGCCCGACAGCGGCGCGACCACCAGCACCCGCGGGCGGGGCGTATCGACGTCGGCGACGAAATGCAGCAGGCGGCCGAAGGGCAGGTCGAGCGCCGTTTCCACGGCGATCGGCA
This sequence comes from Neorhizobium sp. T25_27, assembly GCF_002968565.1. Classification (NCBI taxonomy): domain Bacteria; kingdom Pseudomonadati; phylum Pseudomonadota; class Alphaproteobacteria; order Hyphomicrobiales; family Rhizobiaceae; genus Neorhizobium; species Neorhizobium sp. T25_27. Next base: position 233,971 of record NZ_PVBJ01000007.1, on the reverse strand, counting down.
CGTCGCGATTGCCGATCGTGACCGAGGTGATCTCGAACTCCGGCCGCTCGTGGGAGATCTTGAAGCGGGACATCAATTCCAATGCTGCTGCGGCATGCCGGCCCGTTTCGGTGCCGGCGCCGAAGAATAGGGTGGAGGACATCAGTTGCAGGCGTCGGGCCAGGTCCCGCATCGGGGCGAGGAGGTCATCATGAAATTGATAGGCCTGATAGAGCATGAACATGACCCCGCGCGCCGCCAAAATGCGGCAGTGCAAAAATGCTAGTGCAATATGTCTCGCGATGCGAGAAGATTGTCACAGGACGCACGGTTGTCCGGCAGGAGTTTCGAGCGATGGCACAAGCGACACTGACGATTTCGTCGAAAAACTATTCCTCGTGGTCGCTTCGTGGATGGCTGCTCTGCCGCCTGGCAGGCCTTGATTTCGAGGAAGTGCTGGTCGAGATGAACGATGATGCGCGCCAGGAACTGCTGCTCCTGTCGCCCTCCGTGCTGGTGCCGCGGGTGACTCACGACGACGTCATCGTCTGGGATACGCTGGCGATCGCCGAATACCTGAACGAAATCACCCCTGACGCCGGTCTCTGGCCGGCCGACATCGCCGATCGCGCCCGCTGTCGTGCGGTCTCGGGTGAAATGCATTCGGGCTTCCACAATCTCCGCTCCGCCCTGCCGATGAACCTCAAGGCGCGGCATGAGCGGTTCAAGATCTTTTCGGGCGCCCGGCCGGATGTCGAGCGGGTCAGGACGATCTGGACCGAGTGCCTGGAGGCGAGCGGCGGCCCGTGGCTGTTCGGTAAGAAACCAACGGTGGCGGATGCCATGTATGCGCCGGTCTGCAGCCGTTTCCGTACCTACGCGGTCGAGCTCTCGCCGAAGCTTGCCGCCTATGCGGAAATGGTCCTTGCCTGGCCGCTGATGCTCGAATGGACCGAAGGGGCGCTTGCGGAACCGGACGAAATCGTCGAGTTGGAAGTGGAATTCTAGACCACGAAAGACATATCGGACATCATGAGCTCGAAACCTTACGATCCCGGCGAAGACGGCGCGGAAATGTCTTTTCGCGAGAAGATGTCCTATTCCGACTACCTGCATCTCGAAAAGGTGCTCGACGCGCAGGCGCCGATTTCGGCGGCGCATGACGAACTGCTGTTCATCATCCAGCACCAGACGTCCGAACTGTGGATGAAGCTTGCGATCCACGAGATCACCTCGGCGATCGAGGCTATCCGCAATGACGATCCGCAGCCAGCCTTCAAGATGCTAACCCGCGTCGCCCGCATCTTCGAACAGCTCAACAATGCCTGGGACGTGCTGCGCACCATGACGCCCAGCGAATATACGGAATTCCGTGCCTCGCTCGGCCAGTCCTCCGGCTTCCAGTCCTATCAATACCGCGCAATCGAGTTCCTTGCCGGCAACCGCAACGTCGCGATGCTCGGGCCGCATGCGCATCGGCCCGATATCATCGAGATGCTGGAGGGCATCCTCGCCCGCCCGAGCCTCTACGACGAGGCGCTGATGCTGCTTTCCCGGCGCGGGTTCGATATCGGCGAGGACGCGGCCAGAACCGGCTGGCGCACAAAACGCATCGAGAACAAGCAGGTGCTGGAGGCCTGGAAACAGGTCTATAGCGCGCCCGGCACCTATTGGGAGCTTTACGAACTCGCCGAAAAGCTGGTCGACTTCGAGGACTATTTCCGCCGCTGGCGATTCAATCACGTCACCACGGTGGAACGGGTGATCGGCTTCAAGCGTGGTACCGGCGGCACGTCGGGAACGTCGTATCTCAAGAGGATGCTGGAGGTCGAACTGTTTCCCGAACTCTGGCGGGTGCGCACCGTCCTATAAGCCGCGCGAAGCTTGGACCTGCCGGTTGGCGATCTTCTCGAGCCGAGTTATGCTGGGTCAAACGCGAGGAGCCGATGCGGACGAAGGGACGAAACGGATTTCGGATGTTTCGATGCGGCATGGCCGGCGTGCAGGCGGTCGTGGCCCGCTCCGACCACCATTTCGCCCGTCACACCCATGACCAGTACGGCATCGGCGTGATCGAGAGCGGCGCCCAGAAGTCCGCAAGCGGACGCGGTCCGGTGGAAGCCGGACCGGGCGACGTCATCACCGTCAACCCTGGCGAAGTCCATGACGGCGCGCCGATCGGCGACGAGGGCCGTTTCTGGCAGATGCTCTATTTCGATCCGAACGTGATAGCCGGCGCGGCCGCGGATATCCGCCAGGGCCGGCCTGGCGAGTTCGAATTTGCCGATCCGGTGCTGCGGCAACCGCCACATGCCGCGACCATGCGGCAGCTGTTCACCGCGATGACCGTCGAGCAAGCCGGCGCCGAACTCCGCCGCCAGGAATTGCTGCTGACGTTGTTGGCCGAGGTGATGCGGGAGGTGCCGGAGCCGAAACCGGTGCCGCGAGGGATCCGGGCAGCGCGCGAGCGGATTGATGACGATCCGGCCAAAGCGGTCAGCCTTGCCGACCTGGCAGGCCCCGCAGGCGTCAGCCAATTCCAGCTCCTGCGCGCTTTTGACAAGGCGACGGGGTTCACTCCGCATGCCTACCTGATCCAGCGGCGCATCCAGCTGGCGCGAAAGCTGATCGCCGGCGGGACGGGACTTGCGGAGGCGGCGCTGGCCAGCGGCTTTGCCGACCAGAGCCACATGACCCGCATCTTCACCCGCAGTTTCGGGCTTTCCCCACAGCTTTATGCGGTTGCGGTGCGTTGACGTGCAGCAGCTTTCGCGGAGGAAGACGGATGACGCTTGCCCTCTGTTGCGGGAGTGTTAGGCTTTTCTTCGGATATCCATCTGACACCGGGAGGGCTTAGACCATGTCCGCATGCTTCAGATATATCGTCAACGATGTAAAGGCGGCGATCGATTTCTACACCGCACACCTCGGCTTCAAGCTCGAGATGCACCCTGCCCCGCCCTTCGCGGAAATTTCACGCGGCGACATGCATCTCTATCTGTCTCAGCCGAACCCGCGGGGCGGCGGCGGTGCGCCAATGCCGTCCGGAGAGCAGCAGGCACCCGGCGGCTGGAACCGCATCCATCTGACCGTTAAGGATCTGGATGGGATGGTCGAGCGCCTGAAACTGGCCGGCTGCAGCTTCCACAACGAGATCATCCAGGGGACGGGCGGCAAGCAGATTTTACTGGAGGATCCGTCCGGAAACCTGATCGAACTGTTCGAGCCGAACACGCCCGCCTATCGCGCGCCCGGCTCAGGCACCAAGACCGCCGGCGGTTGACGAACTCAGGCCATCGCCAGATCGAAGACGTGGTGGTGGATATGGCCGTCGAACATGTCCAATAGGCCCTTGGTCATGTCTCGGCTTTGGTAACGCACCGGCGATTCGAGCGCCGCGGCCAGTGCCTCGCGGCTTTCGTACATGGTCGACAGCACCATCGGATAGAACGGTGCGCCTTCGTCGCGCTCGATATTGTAGAGCACGCGCACTTCCCTGATGCCCGGAAAAGCAAGCCACATCGGCATCAACTTCTCGGCCACATAGGACTTGAAGGCATCCTCCTGGCCGGCATGGATCATGCCTTCGAAAAAGGCCTGACGGATGATCATCTCGTTTCTCCGGCTCACTTTTGCGCTGCGCAATTCCGGACGGAAAACCGCTTCACACTTTTCCTGGAATTGCTCAATTGACGGTGGTCGGCGGCTTTTCGCCGGCGAAGTGTGCGGCGATGTTGGCAAGCACCAGCTCCCCCATGGCGACGCGGGTTTCGACGGTGGCGCTGCCCTGGTGCGGCATCAGCACCGTGTTCGGCGCGGTGAAGAAATCCTCGCGGATGCGGGGTTCGTCGAGATAGACGTCGAGACCGGCTGCACCGATCGTGCCGTCGTTAAGGGCGGCCAGCAGCGCGTTCTCATCGACAACGCTGCCGCGGGCGATATTGATCAGGATACCTTTCGGTCCCAGCGCCTTCAGAACCTCGGCATTGACGATGTCCTTCGTCTGCGCATTCGCCGCGACGATGACGCACAGCACGTCGCTGTCTTCCGCCAAGGCCACCGGCGAGGCACAGGACTTCCACGTCGTGTCCTTGACCGGCGAGCGGTTCCAGAAGCGCACGTCCATGCCGAAGGCTTCGGCGCGGCGGCCGAAGGCCTTGCCGATCTGGCCGAGGCCGAGAATGCCGACACGCTTGCCCTTCGGGCTGTTGCCGAGAGGAAATCCTTGGGCACCCCACTTGCCGGCACGCACGAATGCGTCGCCCTTGGCGATATGGCGCAGCACGCCGAGCATCAGCGCGATGCCCATGTCGGCAACATCGTCGGTCAACACTCCAGGCGTGGTGGTGACGTCGATATTGCGGCTGCGGGTGAACTTGAGATCGACCTTGTCGGTGCCGACGCCGTTGATGGCGATGACGCCGAGCGACGGCAGCTTCTCGATCCACTCGTTGGAAAGGCCGGTGCTGCCGCCGGTTGCGACAGCGCGGATGTTCTGCAACGCCGCTTCCAGCGTTTCCTTCTGCGCCGGGTCATACAGCCGATGCGCGGTATAGGCGGCGTCGAGCTGGTCTTCGATGAACTGCATCATCGGTTCCACAAGCAGGATATCGGGTTTCATGTCCGGAACTCCTTAAATTTCAATAGTTGACAGCAGCGTCTAAGAGATCTGTCCGAGGAAGATCTTCAGGCGCTCGTTCTTGGGATTGCCGAAGAATTCTCCCGGAGCGGCGGTTTCGAGGATTTCGCCGCGGTCCATGAAGATCACCCGGTCGGCGACCTGGCGGGCGAAGCCCATTTCGTGGGTGACGCAGAGCATGGTCATCCCCTCTTTGGCAAGGTCAATCATGGTGTCGAGCACTTCCTTGACCATTTCCGGATCGAGCGCCGAGGTCGGCTCGTCGAACAGCATGATCTTCGGGTTCATGCACAGCGCCCGGGCGATCGCCACGCGCTGCTGCTGACCGCCGGAAAGCTGGGCGGGATATTTTTCCGCCTGTTCGGGAATGCGCACCCGCTCCAGGTATTTGCGGGCGATCTTTTCGGCTTCGACTTTCGAAATGCCCCGCACCTTAATCGGTGCCAGCGTGCAGTTCTCCAGGACGGTCATATGCGGGAAGAGGTTGAACTGCTGGAAGACCATGCCAGTCTCCTGGCGGACGATATCGACGTTCTTGCCGCCGGCGGTCAGGTCATGGCCGTCGACGACGATTTTGCCCTTCTGGATCGTCTCCAGCTGGTTGATGCAACGGATCAGCGTCGACTTGCCGGAGCCGGAAGGGCCGCAGATGACGATCCGCTCCCCCCGGTTGACCGACAATTCGACGTCCTTCAGCGCGTGAAAGCCGCCATACCACTTGTTGACGCCTTCCATCCTGACGGCAAGTTCGGAAGTTCCTCGCGTGGCCGCGGCCGATGCGTTTGCGTTCACCTCAGTCGTCATGAGGAACTCCTTTTCGATCTCAGTTCTGGGCGTGGTTCTGGTCTTACTTGGCGTTGGCGACGAAGTCCGGCAGCGGCGCGCCGAGCCACTTTTCATGGATATTGCCGAGCTCGCCATTGGCCTTGACCTTGGCGATGAAGGCGTTGACAGCCGTCAACAGCTCGGTCGAGCCCTTGCGGACGGCAATGCCCTGAACCTGCTGGCTGAGCTGCAGCTTCTGGGTGAAACGGCCGGGAGCTGCCTTTTCGATCTGGGCGGCAACAACGTTCGAGACGCCGATCAGCTGAACCTGGCCTGACAGCAGGGCCTGCACGGCGCTGGCATCGTCATCGAAACGCTGGATCTTGGCATCCTTCGGAGCGATCTTGGTGACGCCGGTATCCTGCGTCGAGGCGCGGGCAACACCGATCGTCTTGCCCGACAGGTCTTCCGGCTTGGAGACCTCGGTCGCCTTGGCGCCGAACACGCCGATCGAAATACCGGCATAGGGCTGCGAGAAGTCGACGCTCTTGGCGCGCTCTTCGGTAATGCCGAGCGAGGCGACAAGCAGGTCAACCTGGTTGCTCTGCAGATAGGGAATGCGGTTCGGGCCGGTAACCGGAACGATCTGCACCTTCACGCCGAATTCCTTGGCGAGCAGCTTTGCCACGTCGGCGTCATAACCGTCCGGCTCGTTCGAGGTGTTCATGATGCCGAAGGGCGGGAAGTCGACCAGCATGCCGATCTTGACGGTGCCTGCGGACTTGATGCTTTCCACGGTCTGTGCCGATGCGGTGGAGGCGCCTGCGCCCATCATCAGGCCTGCGCCGATGACGGCCATAACCATGCGTCTAGAAATATTCATGTTCCTACCCTTTTCTGTTGTGCCGGCTTTCCTCCCTCCGGCTCGGGTCCCGTCAACGTGCCGTTGCGCGGGAAAATCTGAGTTCCATGCGTCGTGCCAGCACCGAAAGCGGCCAGCAGAGGACGAAATAGACCGCGGCCACCGTGCCGAACACCATGAACGGGCTGAATGTCGCATTGTTGATGATCTGGCCCTGGCGGGTGAGCTCGGTAAAACCGATGATTGCCGCAAGCGAGGTGCCCTTGATGAGCTGCACCAGGAAGCCGACCGTCGGCGCCACCGCGATCTTTAAGGCCTGCGGCAGGACGATGTAGCGCATCCGGTTGTAGTAGCGCAGGCCGAGCGCGGTCGCGGCTTCCCGCTGGCCGGGCGGCACCGCTTCGATGCAGCCGCGCCAGATTTCGCCGAGGAAGGCGCTCGCATGCAGGGTGAGCGCGACGGTTGCCGCAAGCCAGGGATTGATGGCAAAGCCGAGGATGTTCATGCCAAAGAACACCAGGAAGAGCTGCATCAAGAGCGGCGTTCCCTGGAAGACGCGGATGAAGCCGGTGGCGATCAGCCGCGGCAGCTTCGCATCCGAGACACGCAGCAGCGCGATCAGCAGGCCGCCGATACCCCCGCCAGCGAAGGCGATCGCCGACAGTGCGATCGTCCATTGCGCGGCGAGCACGATGATCCAGAATTCGTTGATGCCGAAAGGTCTGATCAATGGCATGGCCAGGCTCCTATCGGCTCAACGGATATTTGAAGGCAGCCTTCTCGATCATCGAGAAGATCGTAGAAAAACCGACCGACATGACGAGATACATGATCGTGATGACGATATAGACTTCGAAGCTCGCGAAGGTCTGCGACTGCAGATTGTTGCCGGCGGCGGCAAGGTCGTCGGCCGATATCGCCGAAACGACGCTCGAGGTCAGCATCAGGTAGATGAACTGGCTGGTCAGCGACGGATAGACGGTGCGCAGCGCCGGCTTCATGATGATGTAGCGGAAGACCTGCAGCTTCGAGAGGCCGAGCGCCGTGCCGGCTTCGATCTGCCCCTTCTGGATCGACTCGATGCCGGCGCGGATGATTTCCGTGCCGTAGGCGCCGAAATTGACGACTAGTGCCACGAGCGCCGCGCTGTTCGGGGTCAGAAAAATCCCGAGCGACGGCAGGCCGAAGAAGATGAAGAAGATCTGCACCAGGAACGGCGTGTTGCGGATGATCTCGATATAGGCGTCGATGACCCAGCGCAGCGGCGCGATACCGGAGGTCTTGCCCGCGGCACAGGCGATCGAGACGATCAAGCCGATGATCATCGCTGCCACCGAAAGCTGGATCGTCAGCCAGGCGCCGAGCAGAAGCTGGTCGAAACCCGCAAATACGGGCTCGAAATTGAAAGCGTACAACTTGGGACCTCCCCAATGATGTCGAAAGAGCGCCACTCCTCTGCGGCGCCTTTCCATTTAGATCGATCTAAAAGCTTTTCATCCGGACGTCAACCGGAAGCTGGCGGATTGTTGTCAGGCGAAATGGCGATCGGCCCGCAGGACTGGCGGATATGTAAAACCGTTTCATTCACGACCCTCCGAGCCGGGCGGATGGGATCGGGCAGCCGGTCGAGGAGAAGCCTGGCGGCATTCGCACCGATGGTCACGGGTGCGGTGGAAACGGAGGTGAGCCTCGGCCGCATCGCCTCCGCGTCCGTCACGTCGTCGAAACCGATCAGCGAAAAATTCTCGCCGACCTTCAGGCCCCGGTCGTAGAGGCCGGCGGAAAGGCCGAGTGCGATCACGTCGTTGAAGCAGATCACCGCCGTCGGCTGCTCGTGCTCGTCGAACAAGAGATGCGCCGCGTCGGCGATTTCGCCGATCTGGTTCGGTACACGTACGATCATGCTCGGATCGAGCCCGCGCGACTGCATGGCGTCGCGAAACCCTTCGACACGCTCGCGATAGGCGGAATGGATCGGCCCCTGGACGGCAAACGCGATCGTCCGGTGGCCGAGCGAGGCCAGATAATCAACCGCCTGGCGCATCCCGGCCGCATAGTCGGCCCCGGCATAATCGACTTCTTCGGAGATCTGGCGGAGCACCTGCACCAGCGGCAGGTCCCATTCGGCAAGCTGGTGAAGAAATGCAGGCTCGGTGCCAGCCGCCGGGCAGACGATGACGCCATCGACGCCGTGCTCGCGCATGCGCCGCATCACCATGTCCTGCCGTTCGACCAGATCGCCGCTATTGGCGAGGATCACCACCATGCCGGCCGAATCGATCCCTGCCTCGATGCCGGACAGCAGTTCGGCGAAGAACGGGTTCGTCAGATTGGGCACGATGACGCCGACCGTGTGGCTGCGTTCGGCCCTCAGCCGCGCGGCCCCCATGTTGTAGACATAGCCGAGCTCGCGCATCGCCTCCTCGACCCGCGCCCGCGTCTCGGTGCCGACCAGCGGGCTCTTGCGGATGACGAGCGAGGCGGTGGCGCGGGACACATTGGCGCGCCGCGCTACGTCGAGAAGCGTCACACGACTTTTCTTTTTGTCTTCGAATGGCATAGATATCACTTAGCAGAGGTGAAATCCGAATACCAGTGAACGGCATAGACAGGAAAAACAATAGGTTAGGCAATGGCTCCGACGCGTTCATTTTGCGTTGCCGCCCAAGTTGCCCCGGAGGCCCCTTACTGCTTTCTGCCGCGGATTGCCCATGCTCTCACCCGAAGCGGGATGGACCCGTCCTCTGCCGTCGGCAGATTTTCCTGGAGCTTTTCCCGCAGCTTTTCTCGTTCGGCCGTCTTCAGGTTGGCGCAGTAACCGGGTGCGGGGCCAGCACCCAGCGTGAATGGATGCCAGAAGTCGTCGAAATTCTGGAAGCGTGTGGGCGCTTCGATCTTCGTCGCCTCCACGTGGGAAAGCCCGGCTCGGTGAGCGAGATCGGTTAATCCCTCAAGTGTGCAGAAGGGGAAGCGTCGATCTTCGGTAAGGTCGCGTGCGCCTGGATCCAGTTCTGTCGCAGCCGTCCAGAAAGCCCGCATGAATTCCACTCCACCGCCTGGATAATCCCAGACGTAGAAGGCTATGGTGGCTTTGGTGCGCGCAGTCCGCTGCATTTCCAGAAGCGCCTTTTCGCGGTCTGGTATGAAGTTCAAAGCCAGGCCTGAGACGATCATGTCCCTGGTGCCCGATGGAATTGACAGGGCTTCGCCATTGCCGATTTGAAATTCCACGCGCGGATCGGCGATCGTCGAGCGAGCCTTCTCCAGGAACCCTTCGGACGGATCGACGGCGATAAGGGATTTCGGATTGGTATCCGAAAGGATGCGGCCGCTCAACGCGCCTGTCCCGCAGCCGACCTCCAGCCAATCAAGATCATCGTCGGGTTCAAGCCACTCGATGAAGCGCGGCGCAATCTGCCGGCTCCAACGCCCCATGTAGATTTCGTAACTGTCGCCCGCCTGCCATGCGTCGTGACGTGAAGCGCCTGCCATCGTGTCCACCCATGGATTGTGAATATCCGCCTATTCATATCATTCTGGGGTGAAGGTTGCATCCCGCCCAGGCTCCTTCTAAGTCGCCGTCGATGCCGTCTGCCATCTGCCTGCCCTACTGCGCAGCAGCGAGCAGGCCTTCCATCTCCATCAGGAAGGCGAATTCGCCGGCAAGCCCCGGCGAACAGGCGACCACCGGCCCGCCCCGCGAAAGCAATTCCTCGAGCGGCGGCACGGCGATCGTCGCACCGGCTTCCGCGGCGATCAACACGCCGGCGAGCATGTCCCAGGAAGAAAGGTGCCGTTCGTAATAGAGGTCTGACACGCCTTCGGCGACGCGGATGAGGCCGATGGCGGCCGCGCCCATGCGGCGATAGTCGATGCCGCGCTCGTAAAGCCTGCGCGAGACGGCGATGTAGTCCTCGAAATCGGTGCGGCGCGAATGGCCGAGAATGGCGATCGCGTGGTTGGGATCACTGGTCTTGGCCGCCGTGATCGGCTTTCCTTCCTTGAAGGCGCCCTCACCCCGGATCGCATGGAAAACCCGGTCCTGTGCGGCGTCATAGATCACGCCGAGCAGGATTTCGCCACCGGAGACGAAGGCGATCGAGACCCCCCAGTGCCGAAAACCGCGGATGAAATTGGTGGTGCCGTCGATCGGATCGACCACCCAGGTGCCGCGTTCTCCGGAATGTCCACCGCCCTCTTCGCCCATGAAGGAATCGTCGGGGAATTCACCGAGCAGGGATGCGCGGATCGCTTCTTCGGCCCGCTTGTCGGCAACGGTGACGAAATCCTGCAGGCCCTTGTTCTCGACACCGAGCGTTTCGGGAAGCGCCTCGGCACGGAAGGCGGCCGCCCCCATGCCGACCCGGCGGGCGACCTCGATTGCGGTCCTTTCGCGCGATTGCAGGGAGGAGAGATCGAATGCAGATGCCATTTATGCACTTCTTCTTTTGATCAGCGTCACCGGCGTGAATTCCACCCGAGCCACGGCGTCCGGTTCGGACATCCGGCTGGTCAGGAGATCGATCACCTGTTCCGCCTGTACGTCGCAGGGCTGTACGAAGGTGGTGAGATCATAGGCCGACCAGCTTGCCTGAGGGATGTCGTCATGGCCGATTACCTTGACGGAGCCGTAGCTCCGGCCGGCCCTGGCGAGCCCGTCGAGGACACCGCAAGCCATGTAGTCGTTGACCGAAAACACCCCGTCTATGCCCATGTCGATCAGCGCCTGCGCCGCCTCGTGCCCATGGGCGTAGTCGTTGATGGCAACCGGGATGAGCGGCGCATCGAGCCCGAGCATCTGGCAGCGACTCTGAAAAGCCTCAGCACGCCGGCGCGAGGAATAGGAAACAGTCGTGCCGGCGATGACGGCGAGCTTCTTGGCGCCTGATTCGACGAGGTGGTCGACGGCCGTGTAACCCGACATCCGGTCATCGGAGACGACCCGGTCGACGAAGGGAAAATCCTCGCCCTTGTTGACCAGCACGATCGGCACGCCCTCGACCGCACATTCCTCGAAGATGTGCGAGGGCGGCGCATCCGAGGTGATGATCACCCCTGAGACCGCGTAGTGCAGCAGTTGGCCGATGACGGTGGCGCTGTCGGCCTCCTTGGAGGTCGGCAGCAGGATCGGCCGGTAATTGCGGGCGATCAGCGCGCGGGCCAGATGTTCGAGCTGCTGGGTGCGGAACGGGTTGTCGAGGCCGGCCGCCACTAGGCCGACGAAATCGGACCGCTTGTTGGTGAGGCTGCGGGCGAGATAGTTGACCCGGTAGCCGAGTTCCTTGGCCGCCTGATAGACCTTCTGCCGGGTTTTTTCCGAAACGCTGGCATCCGGGGTGAAGGCACGTGACACGGCGGCGCGGGAGACGCCGGCCGCCCGGGCGACGTCGAAGGAGGTGACGCGGCGTGGCTCGCGGGACATGCCGTTCGTTTCCCTTGGTCTCATCAGGTCCGGCAGGTCGGTGCAGATGCCGAGCACGGGCAGCGCCATGATGTCCTTCAGGACATCCGGTCGCTCCTCGTGCCAGAGCACGAGCTCCTTGCCATCGCCGAAAGCCCTGTCGATCAGTTCCTCGGTCACGAATTCCTGCGGCGTCTCGCTCGCCTTTTCCCAGCACAGATGCAGGATGTCGGCGGCCGCCGCCTCCCCCGCCGCATGCGGATCGTGGCCGACACGGATCAGCACCGAAAGCGCATAATCGCAGCCCATCTCGCGCAGCTCGCGCACCTGGGCGACATCGAAGGAGCCGAGGCAGGCGAAACGCTGGTCCATGTCCTTCAGGTGCTGCCAGCAGAGCGGACCGGTGCCCGGCCGCTTCAGCTCGACGTAAAGGCCACAACCGGTCTCCCGGCCGAGTGCGGCGACTTCCGTGAAACTCGGCACATCCGGCACCGCCTCGCGCAGCTCTGCAAAACTCATCTGCGAGATAAACAGGTCCCGCTGGAAGACGCGTTGCAGATGGTCGTCATGGGAAACGACGACCACGCCGTCCGACGTCATCTGGGTGTCGAGTTCCCACATTTCGGCGCCGAGTTCGGCAGCGCGGCGGAAGGCCGTGAGCGTGTTTTCCCGTTCATGGCCGCTCGCGCCGCGATGGCCGATGCAGAATGGCAGCCGGCCCTTCCCTTCCGGCCAGCCGAATTTGTCGAAGAAGGCGGAAAAGTCGTGCATCAAAGCCTCCGTCACAATCTCTGTCCGTCTTCGGCGAAAACGAAGGTCGAGGCGCTGTCGAGGTTCCAGCGCACGCTGTCGCCCGGCTTCACGTCGTCGCGCACCGGCTGGATCGAGCGCAGCACGGAACCGTCCGGCAGAACGACGTCGTAGAGGTTTTCGCGGCCTTGCGTTTCCGCAAACACGACCTTGCCTTCGACGGGCACACCGCCCGCTGTCCCGAAATGCTCCGGGCGGACGCCAAGGCTGAGCGCGGTTCCGTCCGGAATGCCGGTCAGGGTGGCGAGCGGCAGGCGCAAGCCGCTTCCGCCAAGCACGAAAGCCCCGTGCTGCGCCTGGCCCTTGAGGAAGGAGATCGGTGGATTGCCGAGGAAGCTGGCGACGAAGGACGTCCGAGGATCCTTGTACATTTCCGACGGGGTGGCAATCTGGACGATCTCGCCCGATTTCATGATGGCGATGCGGTCGCACATCGACATCGCCTCGACCTGGTCGTGGGTGACGAGGATGGCGGTGATGCCGGTTTCCTTCTGCAGCCGCCGGATTTCCGAGCGCATTTCGAGGCGGAGCTTGGCGTCGAGATTGGCGAGCGGTTCGTCGAGAAGCAGCACGTCCGGCCGGCGGATCAGGGCGCGGGCGAGCGCCACGCGCTGCTGCTGGCCGCCGGAAAGCTGCGCCGGGCGCCGCCCGAGGAGATCCTCGATATGGACAAGGGCTGCGATGCCAGCGACCTGCTGTTTGATGTCGGCGGAGGCAACCCGCTTCACCATCAGCGGGAAGCCGATATTTTCCTCCACCGTCATATGCGGATAAAGCGCATAGGACTGGAAGACGACGCCGACATTGCGCTCCTGGCTCGGCAGATGGGTGACGTCCCTGTCGCCGAACATGATGCGGCCCGAGGTCGGCCGATGAATGCCGCAGACGGCAAACAGCGTCGTCGACTTGCCGCAGCCGGAAGGCCCGAGCAGCGCCAGCATTTCGCCGGAACCCACTTCGAGATCCATGTCCTCGATGACCTTGGTGGAGCCGAAACTCTTGGAAAACTTGTCGAGCAGGATACGCATCAGCCCTTGGTGCCTCCGCCATAGATGTTCATGAGATGCTTCTGGAAAAAGACGTAAAGGATCAGCACCGGCACGACGTAGAAGACGCCGACGGCCTTGAAGGTGCCGAAATCGAAATTGTTGTCGTCGATGATCAGGCCCGCCAGATAGACCGACAGGACCTGCACTTTCGCGCCCGGCGCCAGCACCTGCGGCATGATGAACTCGCTCCAGCCGGTGAGGAAGGAAAAGAGGCCAAGTGCCATCACCGCTGGTTTGATCTGCGGCAGCACGAGCCGGCGCCAGACCGTGAAGCGCGAGGCGCCGTCGACGGTGCCGGCCATCTCGATTTCCCAGGGCACGGTGTCGTAGAACCCCTTCATCAACCAGATGCCGAGCGGAAGCTCGACCGCCGCCTTCACCAGGATCACCCCTATCAGCGAATTGTAGAGACCGATCCACTGCAGCACGATGAAGATGGCGATGATCAGCGTCACCGACGGGAAGGCATGCAGCACCATGACGCCGGCGAGGAAAAAGCCGCGTGCCGGCACGTTGAGGCGCGACAGCACGTAACCCGCCATCGAGGAGACCGTGAGGATGACGCCGGTGATGCAGCTTGCGAAGATGAAGGTGTTGAGCGTGACGAGCCAGATGTTCGGCTTGCCGGCCTTGGTCTCCCAGAGGAAACTCCAGTGGCGCAGCGTGAACTCGTTCGGGATCAGCGAGCCGGCCTCGGTGTCGCTGATCGTGTCGATGAAGAGATAGGCATACATCACCAGCAGCGGCAGGCTGAAAAGGCCGAGCAGCAGGATCACCGGGAGGCTCGAGAAATTCGCCGAGGTGGTGTTGGACGAGATTTGCGGTTTTTCGGCCATGCTCAATCCTCGATCAGCGGCTTGGAGATCAGCGTATCGTAACGGAAGATGCGCAGGTAGATGAGCGACAGGACGATGCCGACAACCACCAGCACCAGGGCCATGGCCGCGCCCAGCCCATATTCCAGGTTGCCGGTATAGTTGTTGAGCGCGGTGTGGTAGGCGGCGAGCGACCAGACTTCGGTCGCCCGCCCCGGCCCGCCGCGGGTCGAGAGGAGGATTTCGTTGAAGGAAGCGAGCAGCGACAGGGTCTGGTAGCAGGTGACGAACAGGATCGGCCAGCGAAGCTGCGGCAGGATGACGTGGCGGACCTGTTGCCAGCGGTTGGCGCCGTCCACCTCGCTTGCATGGAACTGCGTCTGCGGGATCGCCTTGATGGCCGACGAGAAGACCAGCATGCCCATCGAGGCGCCGATGAAGCCGTTGATCAGGATCACGAAGAACCAGGCGTTGTAGGCGCTGTCGAGCAGGTAGTTCTTCGGCGGATAACCGAACTGGCCCATGAACATCGAGATGAAGCCGCTGTCCCAGGTCAGCCATTTCCACATCAGCACGTAGATGACCACCGGCGTGATGCGCGGCAGCAGCCAGATGGCGCGGAAGATGGATGCGGTCGAAGCCGGCATGTAATGGGTCGTGATGGCGAGGAAGAGAGCGTAGCTGACGTTGAACAAGAGCAGCGTCACTGAGACGTAGAAGGCGGTGTTGAGGAAGATCTGCGCCATGTCCGGCGAGTTGCCGATGATCCTGAAATTTTCCGTCGTCCACACCCAGCCGGTATAGGTGGCGGTGGCGACCGTCTCCTGTTCGGCCGGCGTCAGAGCGAAACCCAGCTTCTTGAGGCTCGCCATCAGTCCGTCTCGGGTCTCGAACCGGGTATTCAGAACCGAACGGTTGAAGAGGTCGGAGATCTGCTTGACCTCGCGCGTCGAGGGCCGGTCCTTCAGCGCCTTGATCATGCGTTCGGCCTCGCGGCGCGAGGGAAAGACCTCGCCCATGTGGCTGGTGCGCAGTTCAGTGCTGAAACCTGCCTTGAGCTTCAAGGCCTCCAGCGCTGCAAGCCCCTCCTCGTCGATGACGAAACGCGGTTCGGCAATGCCGCCCGCAAGTTCCGGCATGTCTGCCTTCAGGCGGTTGATGGCGCCCTGCGTGACCTGCCAGGCGCCGCCGGAAATGCCGGTCGCGGTGGTCATGTTGGTCATGGCGAAGATGGCGGTCAGGACGACCGGCATCAGGAAGAACAGGAAGATCATGACCGCGGCGGGCGCGATCATCACCAGTCCGAGCGTTCGTGACGTTCGCATGGGTGAAGCCTTGGGAGACGGATGGGGTGTGGGCGGCGGAGTGATCGCCGCCCACAGTTCGGGGCGAGGAGTTTCGCCCGGACAGTCCACGATTTATCCCGCCCTGTCCGAGCAGGATAAGTCGCCTGGCATCAGCGGATGATGATCGCCGCGCCGAGTGTCGACTTCAGCTCGGCTTCGGCATCGTTGACCGCGGCATCGGCGGTCTTGGCGCCCGTCCAGGAGGCTTCGAAGTTCTTCCACATGATCGTCCAGTACTTGCCGAAATCGGCATTGTTCGGCATGGCGTTGGCATGCGGCAGAAGGCGTTCGGTGGCTTCCGAAGCCCAGCGATCGGCCGCATATAGGTCGACCTTGGTTTCGGAAGGCGAGATGCCGAGATGGGCGGACTTGATCGCATGCAGCGCATTGATGCGCGGCTCGGAGGCGATCTTGATCAGGTCGGCAGCGATCTGGCTTTCTTCTTCGGTATGGCCGGCCATCAGCAGGTAAGCGAGCGGATGGGTCAGCGTGTTGGCCTTGCCGCCCTCGCCGCCCGGTACCAGCGTGAACTGGACGTTGGTGAAGAAGTCCTTCAGGCCTTCCTGGTTGACGAGGCGGGCATAATGCCAGGTGCCGCCGTGCCAGATGCCGGCCTTGCCGGTGGCAACTTCCTTCCACCACTGGTCGCCCGGCATGCCGACATGGTTCTTCTTGGTGACGCCGGCCTTCACGAGATCGGCGAAATACTGGTAGGTGCGCTTCATCGCGGCCTTGTCGAAGACGAGCTTGCCTTCCTCTTCCATCACGCCGCCGAAGGACGTGTAGAACTGCCAGTAGTCCGGGCCGTTATTGGTGCGCGGATAAAAGCCGTAGCCAGCCTGGACGAGGCCCTTGTCCTGCATCTTCTTGGCGTCTTCGAGCACGTTCTTGAGCGTATATTCGCCCTTTTCGACCTTGGCCGGCAGGGCCTCGATATCGGCATCCGAATAGCCGATCGCCTTCATGTAAGGCTTCCAGAAGAAGAACGGGCGGGATTCGGCGTCCTGCGGGATGCCGTAGACGCTACCATTGAAGGAGGTGATCTCCATCAGGTTCGGATAGATGTCGCTGATCGGCCAGCTGTCGAGGTCGATGAACTTCTCGACCGGAACGATGAGGCCGGCCTGCGCCCATGGGCCGATGTCTTCATGGCCGGTGGCGACGATGTTCGGAGCCTTCTTGGCTTCGGCGGCCAGCGTCAGGGCCTGCTTGAAGTCTTCCCAGCCGGAATAGGGCGTCTTCTGGACGATGATGTTGAGCTGCTGGCCGCGGATGGCGGCTTCACGCTCGAGAATATCGGCTGCGATATCGAATGCATCGGTGCGGTAGTTGTCGTTCGGCCCGGAACCGCCGGACCAGACGGAAATGGTGACATCCTTGGCGGACGCGAAGACAGCGGTCGAGGCCAGGAGAACGGCCGCGAGCGTGGCGGACTTGAGTATCGGAAGAACAGTCATGGTTTACTCCCCGAAGAGCGAAATGCCTTGTTCCGAACCCTGAAAGACCTGTCGGCCGAGGCTGCGGAAGCGCTGAAGATCATCA
This sequence comes from Neorhizobium sp. T25_27, assembly GCF_002968565.1. Classification (NCBI taxonomy): domain Bacteria; kingdom Pseudomonadati; phylum Pseudomonadota; class Alphaproteobacteria; order Hyphomicrobiales; family Rhizobiaceae; genus Neorhizobium; species Neorhizobium sp. T25_27. The sequence goes on along the minus strand of NZ_PVBJ01000007.1, from coordinate 216,763 downwards.
ACAGGAAGCGGTCTAGCGGGGCTCCTTAACACCCGGATGACAAAATGTACGCGTGTGCAAAATTTCTTCGAAGAATCGTTCTGCCGTCTGCTGAGGCCGGAGCCTATGCGGCTTCGTTGGTGGAAACCACCGTGACTCGGAGTCCGAGGGCCTTCAAGACACCGAGCAACGTGGAGAGCTTCGGATCTCCCTTATCGCTCAGCGCCTTGTAGAGCGCCTCGCGGGTAATGCCCGCTTCCTTGGCGACATTGGTCATGCCCATGGAGCGGGCAACATCGCCAAGGGCGATCGAGATAAGTTTCGGATCCCCGTCCTCGAAAGCTGCTTCGAGATAAGCAACGCGCGCTTCGGGCGTCTTCAGGTAGTCCTGAACGTCCCATTTCGTCGTTTCAATAGGCACTGTCATATCTCCTTCGCCATCTGTTTTGCCGAAGCGATGTCCCTGCTTTGGGTGCTCTTGTCTCCGCCACAGAGCAAGATGATGATTTCCTGGCCCTGTTGGATGAAATAGAGCCGGTAGCCAGGACCGTAGGTAATACGCGCCTCGCTGACGCCTTCGCCGACTGGCTTCACATCGCCAAGATTGCCAATTTCCATGCGGCGAATGCGCGTAACTATTCGCATTCGGGCGTTATGGTCCCGAAGTTCGCTGAACCATTTTGAAAAGGTTGCCGTCTTGCGAATTTCGATCATATGTAATCTATAGTTCACAGTCGACGTAAGATCAATGCCCGCCTACCGTTCCAGCGCCACTGTCTTTATCACGGCAAAAACCGGCTTTTCCAGCTTCAGGTCGAGCCGTTCGACGGAAAGTGCGGTGATGCGGGCGAGCACGGTATCTCCGCCGCAGCGAATGTGGATGCGGGCCATGCCGTCCCCGTCCGGCTCGATCGCGGCGATCATGCCGTCAAGGATGTTGAGGGCGCTCAGTCCTTCCGGCCGCCGGGTGGCGACCATGACGTCCCGTTCGGGGATATGCACGCGGACGCTCCGACCTTCTTCGGCATGCGCGTTGGGCACCACGATCTGCGCCTGCGACAGCCGGATCGTCGCCAGCCGGTGCGGGATATCGATCGTCTCGACCGTGCCGGTCAGCACCGCGCCGGCATCGCGGCGATCCGCCGAAGGCATAGAGAGGACTTCCGACGGCGTGCCGACGGCCTCGACCCGGCCCTCCTTCATTATCACCACCTTGTCGGCAAGCCGCGCCACCTCCGAGACCGAATGGCTGACATAGACGATCGGTGTCGAGGTTTCGTCGCGCAGGCGCTCGAGATAAGGCAGGATCTCGGCCTTGCGCAGGTCGTCGAGCGCGGCGAGCGGCTCATCCATCAGAAGGAGACGCGGAGCGGAGAGCAACGCCCGGCCGATCGCGACGCGCTGTTTTTCGCCGCCTGAAAGCTTCCCCGGCCGCCGCTCCAGCAACAGGCCGATGCCCAGCAGTTCGACAATCCGATCGAAATCTTCCGGCTGCGTGGTCTTGGGTGCGAACCAGCGGCCATAGGCAAGGTTCTGACGCACCGAGAGGTGCGGGAAAAGCCGGCTTTCCTGGAAGACGTAGCCGAAACGTCGTTTGTGCTTTGGCACGAAAATGCCGCTTTCGGTGTCGAACAGCGTTTCGCCATCAACCACCAGCCGCCCGTGATCCGGCTTCGACAGCCCCGCGATCACCCGCACCAGCGACGTCTTGCCGGAGCCCGAAGACCCGAACAGTGCGGTCACGCCGCCATCCGAGGTGAAGCCCGCGTCGAGGACAAACTCTCCCAGAGTCTGCCGTGCCATAACGACGAGGGTCATTCGATATCAACCCTCTTGCCGACCAGATAGGCCAGGAACTCCGAGGCGAGAAGCGCTGCAAACGAGATGGCGATCGCGACCAGCGTCAGCCGCATCGCCCCGGCATCGCCGCCCGGCACCTGCGTAAACGTGTAGATGGCTGCCGAAAGGGTCTGGGTTTCACCGGGAATATTGGAGACGAAGGTGATCGTCGCGCCGAACTCGCCCATCGCCTTGGCAAATGCGAGGATCATGCCAGCGATCACGCCTGGCAGGATGAGCGGCAGCGTCACGGTGATGAAAACCCAGGTGGGTCCGGCGCCGAGCGTGCCGGCCGCCTCTTCCAGCTTGCGGTCGACGGATTCGATCGACAGCCGGATGGACCGTACCATCAGCGGAAAGCCCATGACGCCGCAGGCAAGTGCTGCACCCGTCCAGCGGAAGGAGAGGACGATGCCGAGATATTCGTTGAGAAAGGCACCGATGACCCCGCGTCGCCCGAACAATATCAGCAGCAGAAAGCCGGTGACGACCGGTGGCAGGATAAGCGGCAGGTGGACGACGCCGTTCAGGATCGACTTGCCCCAGAATCTTCCGCGGGCAAGCAGGTAGGCGACGAGAAGACCGAACGGCAGGCTGACGATCATGGCGACGGCGGAAACCTTCAGGCTGAGCCTGATCGCGGTCCATTCCTCATCGCTCAATGCCAGCCAGTCCAAACGCCGATCCCATCCATAGCCGCGATGCAATATATCGCATTGGATATATCGAGACGGGTCTGATGGCTAGATCCTGGCGGGAAAGTTATTGGAGGGTTCTGAAAAAGGCGGTGGGAGAGCGCCGGGTCTGCCGCTGCTCTCCCTGCACCATCGCATTCACAAGATGGTCTACTGAACGAAGGCCCTTGGAGCCTTGGTTCTCATGCGCGACGGCTTAGCGGTTGTCGCGGCTCGTGTTGCCGAAGATCGACTGGCTTTCCTGGCGATCGGTGTCGCGGATCTGGATGCTGCCGGTGCGGACGTCGTCCACATTGCCGCCGTTGACCCGGGCGGAAGCATGCGTCTTCGAGGTGCCTTCAAAATAGTCGCCGTCGGCGAGAGCCGAGCCTCCGAAGGAAGCGGCAGCGATCATGGCGGCGATAGCGGAGATGGAAGTCTTCATTGTCCTAGTCCTTTCAGAGTTCGTCCGGGGCTTGAGTTTGCGACCTGCCTGCCGGACGATGTTCGGTATCTTGAATGAGCTGCGGCTAGCGATTGTCGCGGCTTTCATGCTTGAAGATCGGCTGGTCGCCGCGATTGTCGTTGGCGCGAACCTGATCGATGCTGCCGGTCCTGACATTGTCGACCTTGTCGTTGGTCTGCACCGTTGCCTGTCCCTTGGTCGCACCCTGATAATAATCGCCTTCTGCAAGGGCGACGCCGGCGAAGGAAGCCGAAGCGATCATGGCTGCGGCGAAACTGGAAAGTACTGTCTTCATTATCGTATTCCTCAGTTGCTAAACGGAGCCGTTTGGGAGCCGGCATCCGCTCGGTGGTATTTGGAAGCGTTGTCTGCTTCCGGTCATGGAGATGGGGAAACCCAATCGAGGTCGCTAGGGCATGATTTCCAAACGGAATGTTCGGGATTCGAGAACAAACGATCGCGTGAGACCGGTTGAAATCGAGATTCGGACAGCGCTGGGCGGAGAGGCTCGCTCTTGAGAACGGTTCGGTCGGAAACGAAAAACAGCCCCGAAAGGGGCCGTTTCGATGAGTGTTTACCGAGGTGCTTGCGGCTATTTCAGAACCGTAAAACCTTCCTTTTCGAAGAATGGCGCTGCCTTGGCCGACTTCAGATAGTCGAGATAGGCGGGCGCATCCTTGGACTTCGATTCCGACAGGATGGCGATCGGATAAATGATCGCCGGGTGGGTGTCGGCCGGCAACGTGCCGACGATGGCGACACCCGGATCGGCGGCCGCATCCGTCTGGTAGACGATGCCGTAAGGCGCTTCGCCGCGCGAGACGAACGCGAGTGCTGCGCGCACACTTTCGGCGCTTGCGACGCTCTTTTCGACCGACGACCAGAGGCCAAGCTTTTCGAGCGAGGCCTTGGCGTATTTGCCGGCCGGAACCGCGTTCGGCTCACCCATGGCGAGCCTGCCGCCTTTGAGCAGGCCCGCGAGATCGAAGCCCGGCCTGATGTCGACCGGCTTGGCGGCGTCCTTGGCGGCGACCAGCACGATCCGGTTGCCGAGCCAGTTGAACCTGGCGTCTTCCCTCACGAGCTTTTTGTCGGAGAGATATTTCATCCAGTCGAGATCGGCCGAAATGAAGATATCCGCTGGCGCGCCGCTTTCGATCTGCTTGGCGAGCGCCGAACTTGCGGCGTAGGAAACGGTGACTTGCCCGCCTCCTTGGGTCGCCCATGCCTTATTAGCGTTGTCGAGCGCGTTCTTCATGCTGGCTGCTGCAAAGACGGTGACTTTTTCCTGCGCTGCGGCGGGAGCGGCAAACGAGGCGATCGACACGAGGGCGGCTGCCACCGACCTCACCGCGAGCCTGATCCAGGAATGCCGATAAACGTTCATGATTTCCTCTCCGATCCTTAAGCGAGATATTCCTTTGGATATCTCGCTGGCGAGGTTTTGACTAGCTTTATATCCCGCAAGATATCTTGATCGGTTGGCGGCGCAGGCTCATCGTCGGTGAGGATTGCTCCAGCGAGCAGGTGTTCATATCGAAAGTGGCCCGTGTTCCGATCCCGGCTGATATCTTCTAGGGATTGGCTAAGGGGCGTCGCGCCGGGTTACCGATCTCTGCGTGAGCCTCGCGATTGTGCATGCAAGGCGCGCCCGATAAGGCCGGAGCGCAATCTGTCGGGATGCTTCGCACACCCCTTGCGCCGACGCCGGTTTCAGCCGCCCTTGAAACAGGCCAATCGGTGTCCATCCATGCGGGTCGTCGAGCGCGCAAGGCCTCGACTAAGCCCCGGCGAACGCGGACTCGTAGAAAGCTACTTTCTCTATTTTGAACGTTCTACCAAACGACGCGCAAGAACTCCAAGTACGGACCCAAGCGAGTATTTACGAGGAGCGGTCCATAATGAACGGCAGTTGGTGGCAGACAAGATCAATCCTGTCCGACAATGTGGTCAAATCCACGGGGGGATATTTTCGAGATGAGCGGACGCGTTAATGTGCATTGACGCACATGCGTCCATCGATCTGTTGCTGCATCGTATTGCTGTGGTAACGGGTGCCTCAAAAGGAAGCGGTGCCGTGATATGTTAATTATCGCGTAAATTTGAGCCATTTTTTCATTTCGCCGAGATCCACTCAGACCTTTTGAAACATGTTTGCCATCAATCCGATACGCTGCATTTCGTGGGTCAACGCAAACTGGGAAAATTGGTCAAATCCTGCTGCAACTCTACAGCCTACTATTTGTTGGCAACGCCCCGGGTGAAAACATTTCGCTCATGACCAGCCGGCAATGCTCTGCAGGAACAGGCCGGCGGCCCGTGACAGCGGATATTTTTCGCCGCTGAGCAGGCAATATGTGACCGGCAGATCCGGTTCAAGCGCGACGAACCGCAAGGGCAGCGCCGCGTATTCGCGGGCGATCAGTTCACTGACCAGCGCAATGCCAAGACCCTCGGCCGCCAGTGCGCAGGCGCTTGCGACGGAATGCGCCTCCAGCAACGGCCGCTGCCGCAAGCCGTGCTGATAGAACAGCGCCTCAAGCTGGTGGCGGACGGGCCGTTCGCGATTGAGGACGATGAGATCGTGGCCCTTCAGCTCGGCGATCGTCAGCGATGACCGCTCGGCGAGCGGATGATCGCGATGCAGTACGCAGACAATTCGCGACGGCAGCAGCTTTTCCTGCCGCAGTCCGGGAGTTGCCAGCGGCAGGCGTGCGAAACCGATATCGGCTTCACCATCGGCAACCATGCGTTCAAGCGCCAGATAATTGCCGGAGGCCAGTTCCACCCGCATCGGGCCGTTGGCGGCAAGAAAATCTCGGATCATTTTCGGTATCCGGTTCGACGATAGACTGGCCGGAAAAGCAAGCCTCAGCAGCATGTCGCGGGAGCGACCGTTCTCCAATTCGATGGCCGCCGTTTTAAGCACACGCAGGCGATCTGCGATGGCGCGGATTTCCGGTCCGAGCTGCAGGCCTTCACGCGTCGGCGCCAGGCGGTTCTTGTCACGCTCGAACAGGCGAACGCCGAGATAATCCTCCAGCTGCTGCAGTAGCCGGCTTGCATTCGATTGCGAAATGCCGAGCTCCAATGCTGCGGCAACCGTCGAGCCGGTGGCGGCGATCGCGTCATAGGCCTCGATATGCTTCAGGCTGATCGCCGCCTTCACCATGGAGAACCCCTTCCTTCGATAGACTTATTCGAAAACCGCATAAGATTGCGGCCTTCGTCGAAGTCGAACACTTTTGCCCGTGTACCAAGCGCAGCGAAAGACATTCGTCAATGACCACGATCCTATTCGATATCGCCCAACAGCTTTCAGCGCGGACGGAGTTTTCATCTCTTGCCATGGAGCGCGCCCGCGACGCGGTTATCGACACGCTCGGATGCATGATCGCCGGCACCAAGGATGCAAGCGTAGCGGCGGTTACCGCGGCTTTCGGCAGTGAGATATCGGGCGGCGGTTCCAGATGGCTTGTCACAGGCGGATACGCGTCGCCCTCGGTGGCGGCACTTGTGAACGGCACGGCGGCTCATGCTCTCGATTTCGATGATAATTTTCATCCCGGCCGGGCTCATGCGTCCGCAGTTCTGGTGCCGGCCCTGCTCGCCACCATACATTCGCAGCGCCCGATCAGCGGCAAGCCGTTTCTGGAAGCCTATCTCACCGGGCTCGAGGCCCAGGCGGCGGTCGGTTTTGGGGTCAATCCCTCCCATTACAACAGAGGTTGGCATGGTACCTCCACGGTCGGCGCGATCGGAACGACCGCCGGCGTCGCGCGCCTCCTCGGCGCCAACATCGAGGAGACGGCGCAGGCCATGAGCCTGGCCATCTCGATGGCATCCGGCCCCAAGGGCCAGTTCGGCACCCCGGCCAAACCGCTGCATGCCGGAATTGCAGCGCGCAATGCAGTCGAAGCCGCCTTGCTGGCAATGTCAGGCAGCGGCGGCCGGCTCGACATCCTTGAGCGCCCGCAGGGTTTTTTGGATCTCTTTGGCGGCGGTGAAGCCCAAGGTTGGGCGGACTGGCGGCTGGATGAAGCCCATATCATTGAAACCCGCGGTCTCGTCACCAAGCGCCATCCTTGCTGCGCCTCGACGCATCGGGCAATCGACGCACTTTTCGACCTGAAACAAGAATATCGGCTGAGTGCCGGTGAGATCGATCGTATCGACGTCAAAGTCGGGATTTCAGCCGCCCGCAATCTTGCTTATCCTAGGCCCGAGAACGAGATGCAGGCCCGCTTCTCGATGCCGTATTGCCTTGCGAGGGCGATGCTGCAGGACACGCTCAGCCTGTCGAACTTCGCGCCCGCCGCCCTTCGACAGGCAGACGTCCTTGCGCTGATGTCGCGGATCGAGATGCATTCCTACACATCAGGCGAGGAGTACGGTCATGATCGTCTTCCGCATGTGCTGACTGTGACACTGCGGGACGGTACGGGCCTGTCCAGCCAACGGCTTCACGCCAAGGGATCGATCGAGGCCCCCCTCGATGCCGGCCAGCGACGAAGCAAATTCTTCGATTGCGCTCGTTGGGGCTCCGGACATGCGACCGATGATCTCTACGACAACCTCCTGGATCTCTCTCAGTCGACATCGGTATCAAATCTCCTGAATTTGCTTGCGGCGTCGTCTTGAGCGAGGCATCTGAAGGCGAAGTTTCAGCACCAAATCAGTGTCAGCTTCCTAAACGGGTGGTATTGCCTCAAGCCTGCGAAAATGCGGCACGTCCATTGCCCGGCGCTCGATCGAGGAGATCAGCCGCTCAACAGTCGCAGGCAGCGGTACGCCGGTTGCCGTGATGACGCCCCAGTAGAACGGAATGTGGAAGGCGAGCGGCAGGATCACCACATCCTTGATCGGAAGGCCCGTCAGAGTAACGGACTCAACGATCGCCACGCCAAGTCCCGATCGAGCCAGCGCGAGCGACACATAAGTCGCATTGCTGTCGATAATTCCACCCGTTTCGATCGACTGTTCCGCAAGTGCCTTGTCGATCCTCATCCTCAGCCGATAGGGGTTGGCGGAAGCGATCAGCCGGCGGCCCTTCAGGTTTTCCGCGGAAAGCAGATCGAGACCGGCCAGGGGATCGTTTACGGCGACAACGGCGACACAGGGGACTTCGCCCACCCAATGCACATCCACCCCCGGATTATCCAGCGGAAGGCTTGCGATGCCGATATCAGCAGTTCGCGCCACGACCGCCTGCACGACATTTTCAGCCGACGTGCTTCGAAGGTGGACATGATCCGGAAACTGGTCCGCGGGTAAGTCACTGAGGGCGAGCGGGACAATGCTCGCGGCGATGGCCGGGATCGACGCCACCTCGATAGGCGTCGCCCGCGCTGTCGCGATCGACCGGGCACGTTCGCTGATCGTGCGCAATCCGCTCAAGAACAGCTCCGCCTGCGCAAAGAAGGCCACGCCATGCTCCGTCGGCGCTATCCGCGGACCGTTTGCGATGCAGGATCGGAAATCCGAGTTCCTGCTCCAGATCTTGTATGAGCCGGGTAATCACCGGCTGCGACTTGCCCAGCGCTTTGGCAGCTCCTGTCATACTGCCGATCGAGATCACGGCAACGAACGCCTCGAGCTGTTTCGTATCCAGATAGTCAGGGGGCATCCAAAATCCCGAATTCGGCAAGACCGCAAAGCTTGGCAATTGTTGCAAGCCGACTAGATGTCTTCTTAGACCGGCTCGGATTGCCCGATAATACCCATAGGTCGATTTGCTCAGCGGAAGCTAGAGGTGGATTGAACAAGATCGGCAATCTCCATCATCGAAGCGAAGCCCATAAAGCGACAGGCTCGCCCCAGGGAAGCCTGGTTAGGCGGGCGGCCTTTCCCAAAGCGCCGTTCGGCTGTCGAAGGGATCGATCGAGAGGCGGAATACGCCCTTCTCCATATGCAGGACCTGTGGCTTTGCGCCGGAATAACGAGGCCACCTGCCTGCCGGCGTCTCAGGCGCCGCGTCGCGAATAAACGAGACCCAGACGTCGTGAACCGCTGTCGCGAAGGTCCTATCCCTGACGGACTGGCGGGTCGGCAGATGGCTGACGTCCATTCCCTGGCGATACCAGACCTCGCCGACCTCCGCACCGTGTGGCGCGCCAAGCTCGTTCGGCTCGACGGGACCATAGAGATATTTATAGACCGGCTGATGCGCGGCATGGAGGCGCGCGAACCGGGTGGCAGGGTTCTGGAATACCAGGTCACCGCCGACGGCCCTCCAGATCCCGCGTGCCGTGTGCTGCGGAAGAGCTTCACGATATCGCCGGACGACCTCGACGCCGGTCAGTCCCAAAGGCAAATGGAACAAGGTTGGTTTCTAAAAGAATTTCATGTCTCAGGTCATTTTATCCTTCAATGCCGAAGATGCACGGCTCGGTCTTCAGCCACAGTCGCTGGCAGTGCCTGAGCCCTATCGGTCCAACATCGACGGGGTCCATTTTTTGAATGAGGATGCTCAACTACGCGCAGGCGCCAAAGGGAACTAAAATGACCCAAGACTCCGTAACTGGTCACCGACCAACGATCATTGTCCTTGATACGCCGAACGAAGCCGCGTGGAATGCCAGTAAACAGGGGCCGTCGTCTCCTTGTTGACAAGGGATATGATGCCGACAGCATCCGTCAAGAGCTTCTTTCCATGGCACACGCCCAGTCATTCCGCCTCGAGCAAGCAGAAAACGCCTAAATCTAAAGGCACGCCATTGCTACCTTGCGCCATCCGGCCGCAAGGCTAGTGTTGGATGCAAACGACAGCGGAAATCGATGGCAGCCAAGACGACACTCAACGCGAAAAATCTGGAAACGCTCGGCGCGCCGCGTCTGGCCGAACTGCTCATCGAGATCAGCACCGGCAGCGCCGCAAACAAACGACGGCTTCGCATGGAGCTTGCCGGTAATCACAGCGGTGCCGAGATTGCACGCGAAGTGCGCAAGCGGTTCGCAAGCATTGCCCGTTCGCGAACCGTCATAAACTGGCGCAAGGTGAAGGCAGTTACGGCAGACCTGGAGACGCAGCGCAAAACGATCGTCGATGTCGTTGCCCCCGACGATCCGAAGGAAGCCCTGGAGCTCGCCTGGCAACTCCTGGCGCTGGCCGATCCCATCTTTCAGAGGTCCGCCAACGAAAGCAGCTCGATCATCGAAAGCTTCCACCAGACATGCGTGGACGCCGGTGTGATCGCCACGTCGGCCGGTGTCGAGAAGGACGCCCTTGCCGACAAGATCTGCGCTGCGGTGCAGAACAACGACTATGGCCAGTATGATCCGCTGATTGCGGCTATGGCGCCCGCGCTCGGCAAGGATGGCCTTGAACGACTACAGGCCCTGCTCATGCAGTGGTCGAAGGAACCTGAGGACAAGGTAGTCCAAAGCGGCTGTCAGGTTCTCGGCTGGAGCAGCCAAGGAGCGATCCACGAAGTCCAAGTCTACGGAAATCACCGGGAACGGACGGTGCGCATTGCCTTGCAGGAAATCGCCGATGCCCAGGGCGACGTGGATGCGTATATCGCCCAGCAGCCAGAAAAAACCCGCAAGGCGCCCCTGGTGGCGACAGACATCGCTCGTCGGCTCCTTTCCGCAGGACGCGCCGCCGAGGCACTCGAAACGCTGGACGCGATCGACACCCGGAGCCGTGTCGACGCTCCGATCGAGTGGCAACTCGCCCGTGTCGAGGTACTCGAAGCCTTGGGGGGCGCGGACGAAGCGCAGGCGGATCGATGGAAGTGGTTTGAGCAGTCACTGAACGACGTGCACCTGCGTGCCTTTATCCGCCGGTTGCCGGACTTCGATGACATGGAGGCCGAGGAAAAGGCGTTCGCTTTTGCCCAAGCATTTCCGGAGGTGCATCGAGCACTCGCGTTTTTCCTGCACTGGCCAGCACTGGCCGAGGCGGCCAAGCTCGTGCTGAAGCGAAAGGGAGAACTCAATGGCGATCTCTACGACCTGATGACGCCGGCGGCAGAAGCGCTGGCCGAGAAACATCCGCTCGCGGCAACAATCGTGCTGCGCTCCATGATCGACTTCACGCTCGAGAACGCACGATCCAGCCGCTACAAACACGCGGCGCGGCATCTTGTCAGATGTGCATCGCTTACCTCTCACATCGAGGATTTCGCGGGCTTCGCTTCCCATGATGCCTATGTCACGGCACTGACGTCCCGACACGGCAACAAGCGTGGCTTCCGAAGCCTGATGCCGTAACTCGCGTGGTCGTCCAGCCGGTCAGGAGGATTTGCTCCTCAACAGCCGGGAACGCGGCGCGCTATTATCGTGACCAGGCCCCTGCTCTCAGGGACAGGCGGTCGAGCCGTCCGGCTTGCAGGTGATCTTCCGCTCCCAGTGAATGTAATCGTCCGTGGCCAGCACTTTTTCGTCGATCTCTAGACCCCAGCCCGGGCGATCCGGGCGCTGGTTCATATATCCATCCACCGGCATATACGGGTCGAGCGCCCAGGGCGCGTGCACATGCGGCTTGAACTCGAGGATCTTGAAGTTCAGCTGGGCGGCGCAGAAATGGATGTTCACGGCTGTTGCCAGCGGACCCATTGGGTTATGCGGCGCGATCGTCACGCAATGCGCTTCGGCAACCGCCGCGATGCGGCGCATTTCGGTGACGCCACCGACGACGCAAATGTCGGGCTGGATGATGTCGGCGCCGCGCGAGGTCAGCAGCGACAGGAATTCGAAGCGGTTGTAGAGAGATTCGCCGGTCGCCAATGGCACCGTTACCTTCGATTTCAGCTCCGCCCAAGCGGGAATATGTTCAGGTCGTATTGGTTCTTCGTAGAAAAGCGGATCATAGGGCGCGATCGTCGCAGCCAGCTGGACGGCCTGGTAGGATTCGTAGACCTTCGCATGCGCATCGAAGGCGAATTCGAAATGCGGAGGGGTGATCTCACGGATCTTGCCGAAATAGTCGCCCGTTTCCTTTGCCAGTTCGCCCCCAGCGGCTGTTGTGAAGATCGCGGCGATAGGGGCCTAGCTTGAACGCGGTATAACCGTAGTCTTCATGGAGCTTGAGCGTCTGATCGAGCGCGTCCTGTGGATCGGGTGCGGTATAGACGCCGCAATAGACACGGACGCGGTCACGCACATTGCCGCCCAGCAGCATGTAGACCGGCAGACCCGCAGCCTTGCCGGCGACATCCCACAACGCGTGGTCGATTGCAGAAATCGCGGCAAGGCCGAGCGCTCCGGGAGGAAACCAGCACTGCTGGGTGGGCTTCAGGGCGGGGAATTCCACGCGGCGCGGGACCTCGCCCTCGATCTGGTGGAAAAGGTAGTCGAGAAGCGGCGGAAGCGCCAAGTCGGGGCCGTGATTGTAGCATTCGCTCCAGCCGGAAATGCCTTCGCTGGTCTCGATCTTGAGCAACAGGCGAGGACGGTCGTCGATGCGCTGCATCTATGTCTTTATTCCGGTAATACGCACTTTAGTTTTCTCCCGTCAGGCGGCGAGCGCTTCGTTTTGACGCGGTCGACAATGCCGCGCAGGATCCGCCGCTCATCCTCGTTGAGAGCGACGACGCCCGGAATGCGCACCGGGCCGACATCGGTGCCGAGCATGCCGACGTATCCATTCAGGCGGAAATCCTCAACTTATTAAAGGATCTGCGCGATCGGGAGAAACTGACCTATATCCTCGTCAGCCACGATCTCGCGGTCGCGCATCTTTGCGATCGCGTCGCCATCATGCAGAACGGCGGCTTCGTGGAAGTTGCCACCAGGGCGCAGCTGGTCGCGGGAACCGTGGCGTATCCTTATACCCGCGTGTTGACGGATGGCAGCAGAGGTTATGGCCCCAAAGCGCTCGGTTGGTGTTACCGCCTCCTGATCGCAGAAGACAGAGAAGGCGGACCATAAATAGTCCTCCTCCCTGCCAAGATGGGACTCATGCCGATGATTGCAATGGCAACCGGGCACCACCGCCAAGTTCTTCTTCACCCAAAAGCGAGCGTGGGAGTTGGTTGAGGACGGCATAACTATCTATCTATTGGATAGTGCCAGTCACGATGGGATCCAATTTGTCGAGTTGGTCCCAAGCGAGCGACGCGCCAAACAGCAGCACAGCAATAATCGGGATAACCAAAAGCACAGCACCACCGGAAACACGCATAACAAAACCTCTCAGCGATTGAGCCGCAGACTCATGCTCCGGCTTCGTTACCGAAAGGTTAATTGCGTCTCGCTTTCACACAGGAAGGCACACCAGCTGGACTTCTTCCCCGACCCGCACTCCCTTCAATGATTGCTGAGGAGGGTTGGCAGATGGAGGACGTCATAACTTACGAGTTGCAGACACGATACCGATCCCCATTGAACGGACCGGACGGCCGGCGGTTCAGGAAAGGGCGAGTTCAGGGAGGGATGAAGCCGGGCGATCTGTCGACTGAGCGGCTTCATCAGGAATGGCTACTAGAACAAGAGCACCTATGCGAAGCTGGCTCCATCTATAGGGCGATGAAACGGCAATGCTCCTCGGGCTTTCGACGATCGTCGTGCTTTTCGTAACGAAACCGTTTTGATCGGATCGGCGTGCCGCGATGATGGTGCCGCTTACCAAGCGCCTGATAAACATGAGCGGATGCAAGTCGTCCTGGTGATTCCGGGACAAAGAATGCTGTAGTGTGCCGGCGAGCGCGTGCTGCGGCTTTAGAGATTCTGAGAAGGAAGCTGATATGGGATGGAAAACGCCAAAGGTCGAGTTCGTCAACGGTTATAGGATTGTTGAGCTCGAGGGACCGACCTTCAAAGTTTATGACGGCGACCGCCAGCTCGGTGAGGATTTCCCCTACTCCGGCGAAGCGGCCGCTCACGCGAAGTCTCTTCCAACACTGGATCCTCCGCGGCGCTGAGTAGGAATTCCGAGCGATTTTCGGGCACTTCCTCTTCGGTGGTCTCGGTGGAAATCGGAGTCAAGGACACTTAGCCAAATATCACCTTTGTTGGGACCATGGATTGATCACTTTCATCCGGCGGCCTCGAAGGGGCTTGCGTTGCGTATTGCGACCGCGAGGCCATTCGCCGCTGCTGTGGCTGCAATATATCCGACTGCCTTCCCGGACACGCGAGCGCGCGCCATCAGTTCCGAGTAGATTGGGAGCGAAGTGAGGAAGCACGTCGCCCCCCAGGCGATCGCAAAGGACAGTTTGCCGTTTGCCTGAAGGATGGCAGTGAACCGCACCGGGTTTGCCGGAGGCTCCAACTTCTGAGAAAGTGGAGCCATCATGAGCAAGACAACGAACAAGTTTTCACCTGAAGTCCGTGAGCGTGCCATCCGCATGGTCCTGGATCATGAAGCAGAACATCCGTCACGGTGGGCTGCCGTTTCATCTATTGCGGCCAAGATCGGATGCTCGCCAGCCACGTTGCATGAATGGGTGAAGAAGACCGAGGTCGACAGCGGCAAACGAGCAGGCTTGCCGAGTGATGTGGTCGAGAAGATGAAGGCTCTTGAGCGGGAGAACCGTGAGCTTCGTCAGGCCAACGAGATTCTGCGCAAGGCGTCTGGCTATTTCGCGATGGCGGAACTCGACCGCCCCTTCAAACGATGATCTCGTTCATCGACGAACACCGAGGCGTCTTCGGGGTCGAGCCGATCTGCAGACTATTGCCGATTGCCCCGTCAACTTACTACGAGAACGTCGCCAAGCGCTTGGATGTGGATCGCCTGTCGATCCCCGCCCACAGCGATATCAGTCTGAAGATCGAGATACGTCGTGTCTTCGAGCAGAACTTCCGCGTCTATGGCGTTCGCAAGGTCTGGCGGCAATTGAAGCGTGAAGGCTTCGATGTCGCCCGCTGCACGGTCGCCAGGCTTATGAGGTCGATGAGCCTACAGGGCATCATTCGCGGAAAGCCGATCCGCGCGACATTCTCTGACAAGACGGCCCCGAGCCCGCTTGACCGGGTGAACCGCCGGTTCAAAGCCCCTGGCAACGCGGCAGCAACGAAAACACCAACGGCCAGCTACGCCAGTACTTTCCGAAAGGAACAGATCTGAGCCAGCAAGGGCCTGATGAACTCAGCGCTGCAGCGCACACTCTCAATAGCAGGCCCCGCAAGACGCTGGGTTGGCGCACACCTGCAGAGGCTTTCGACGGGATGCTCAAATCGGATATGATCGAGAGTGTTGCGGCGACCGGTTGAATCTGCCCAATACGTGTCGATTAGATATTCCGAGCGCTTGGCGGAAGCTGGCATAGAGCTTTCTGTCGGAAGCGTCGGCGACAGTTATGACAACGCCCTCGCCGAGACAATCAACGGTCTCTACAAGGCCGAGGTCATACATCGGCGTGGACCATGGAGGAGCTTCGAGACAGTGGAATTCGCCACTCTTGAATGGGTCGACTGGTTCAACCACCGACGACTTCTGGAGCCCATCGGACCGCCAGCCGAAGCCGAAGAGCAGTACTACGCCATGCTGGACGAACCAGCCATGGCCGCATAACTTAAACGAAATGGCCTCCGGCAAACCCGGTGCGGTTCAGAGAGATGGAAACCACCATACCGCGCTATATGCACCTGCCCGTTTCGAACATCGGAACGAGCCGTCTTTATCTTTGTATAGCCGCCTTCTTGTAGGCTAGCCATCTGTCTCGGCCGATATCTTCAGCTCGTTGCGAAGGAGGGTGGGAACAACTTGGGATTTAGTCGGCCGCCAACAGATCTCCAGCGCAGATCAGTCAAGCCAGCATAGCTTGAACATAGGCCTGGGCACTGGCCTCGAACATTGGGATCGATCATGACATTTCATGCAGACCATGCGGTGGGTATCCTGTTCGCCGCAACTGGCGGCATCGCCGTCTATCTCGGCCTGGACTACGGCTTCGGCGACCTTTCGGAAATGGGGCCGGGCGCCCTACCGGTGTTGCTTGGCACGACAC
Source organism: Neorhizobium sp. T25_27 (assembly GCF_002968565.1). Taxonomy (NCBI): domain Bacteria; kingdom Pseudomonadati; phylum Pseudomonadota; class Alphaproteobacteria; order Hyphomicrobiales; family Rhizobiaceae; genus Neorhizobium; species Neorhizobium sp. T25_27. The sequence continues at coordinate 200,909 of NZ_PVBJ01000007.1, read as the reverse complement.
TCTCCGTCTTCGGCATAGCCCTCCTGATGAAAGCCACACTGGCGAATGCGGGTGCGGCAGCCATTGCGCTCATACCGCGCGAGGAAATCCGGCCATTCCTGGCGATCCTCGCGGCGCTGTTTGTCTTCAGCCTGCTTATCGACCGTGTGGGACTGCTGCCAAGCGTCGTCGCACTGATCGGTCTCGGCTGGCTTGCGGACAAACGCAGCCGGCTGAAGGAATTGCCCGCCCTGACCCTGGCGATCGTCGCCATCATCCTGGGCATCTTCCATTTCGGTCTCGGCATTCCATTCCACCTGTTCGACTGGAGTATCTAGCGTGCTGGACTTCGTTTCTTCCCTTGCGCTGGGCTTGCAAGTCGCCGCCAGCATCGACAACCTCTTCTATTGCTTACTCGGCGTCACGCTCGGAACCGCCATCGGCGTGCTGCCGGGCGTAGGCCCGATCATCACTATCTCGCTGCTCCTGCCGCTGACTTTCGGACTACCGCCAGAAGGTTCGGTGATCCTGCTGGCCGGCATCTATTATGGCGCCGCCTATGGCGGATCGACGACCTCGATCTTGCTCAATCTTCCCGGCGAAGCATCGTCGGCGGTCACCTGCCTGGATGGCTACCAGATGGCACGTCAGGGTCGCGCAGGCTCGGCGCTCGCCATTGCCGCGCTTGGTTCCTTCTTTGCCGGCACCGTCGGCACGCTGCTGATCGCGCTTGCGGCACCCGCCATGGCCTCGGTAGCCGCGAAATTCGGCTCGGCGGAATATGCCGCCCTCGTCTTCTGCGCGCTTGTCGCTACCGCCTCGATTGCCAAGGGCGGTTTCGTCAAGGGCATCGGCTCGGCAGTTCTCGGCGTGCTTCTGGGCTTGGCGGGTGCCGATGTCGCCTCCGGCGTCTTCCGGTTCACCTTCGGGATTGCGGAACTTCGCGACGGTATCGACTTCGCGGTGCTTGCCGTCGGCCTTTTCGCGGTATCGGAAATCATCACCACAATCGGCAGCACGGGGACGCCGGAACTGGTCACCTCAAAGGTCGGCCGTCTCTGGCCGAACCGCGAGGAATTCCGTCAGGCCTGGCCGGCCGTATTGCGCGGCACGGCGCTCGGGTCGTTCCTCGGCATGCTGCCCGGCGCAGGCCTCGCGATGAGTTCGTTCTCCGCCTACATGGTCGAGAAGAGCATTTCGAAACAGCCCGGTCGTTTCGGCAGCGGCGCGGTTGAAGGTGTTGCGGCTCCCGAGGCGGCCAACAATGCGGCATCGCAGACCGCCTTCATCCCCACTCTGATGCTCGGCGTGCCCGGCAGCCCGGTCATGGCGCTCTTCCTCGGTGCGCTGCTGATCCAGGGCGTCAATCCGGGCCCGAGCATGATTACCAACAATCCGCAGCTTTTCTGGGGACTGGTCGGATCGATGTGGATCGGCAACCTGATGCTCGTCATCCTCAATCTGCCGCTGATCGGCCTGTGGGTGACGCTGCTGACCGTGCCGTATCACTGGCTCTATCTGTTCGTCCTCGCCTTTGCCTGCGTCGGGGTCTTTTCGATCGGTTTCTCATCGTTGCAGATCCTGACCCTCGTCATCTTCGGGGTCGTCGGCTACCTCCTGAAGCGTGCCGACTGCAGCCTTGCCATGTTCATCCTCGGCTTCGTGCTCGGGCCGATGTTCGAGGAGAATTTCAGACGTGCCCTGTCACTGTCGCGCGGCGATCCAATGACCTTTATCAACCGCCCGATCAGCCTCACCTTCGTGGTCCTCGGCATCGCGATCCTGCTGGCTGCCACCACATCTTTCGTAAGGAAAGGCGCACAGGAGGCGGCGGATTGAGGCCTACGTCGTCCTCCGGGCGGCTGTAAATTCGAGTGCCATCAGTGACTTTACCCGCGCAGCCCCCTGAACAGAGCGCCAATGTCCTCGGCTTCCTCCAAATTGAGCAGAGCTGTCGCCAGTTCCTGGCCCGCCGCGTCGGAAATCACGCCACGAACATTCGCCCGGAATTTCTGCAGATAGCCCTCGCGGGCGACCGGGTTGCGGCGGGTGCCCGGCATATCCTCGATCGTATGAGATAGTTCGCGTCCATCTTTCAGGCGGACGGAGACGGTCGCGCGCGAACGGCTGATATCATGTGCGGCCACCAAATCCGGCCGGTGGATGACCTTATCTGCCATCGCGTTGATGAGCGGGTTGACGAGGTTCTCCGGCGCGTAGGCATCCTTGTCCATCCGGCCAAGCACCAGCGCTTCGGCGACCGTATGTTGCAAGCTGATACGCCCGTGCCAGGAGGTCCGCGGCCGGCGCTTTTCTTCGACCGGCTCGCAGACGGTCGCAAAGGAACGGGGCATTATATCGCAATAGATGACATCCACATCTTCCGGCTTGACGCCATGAGCATCGCGAAGCTCGATCGCCGCGGCGATGAACGGGATCATCGTATATGCGCAAGGATGCGCCTTCGAGGCGATGTTCAACACTTCCCAGCGCTCGCCGAGTTCGTCCGTCAGTGCCGAAAAACGGAACTCGGGTTTGGACTGAAAATAGCTCTTGAACCAGCCGAACTTGCCTTCGAAGACCGGATAGGGACCGGAAATGCCCTGGTTCGCCAGTGCGACAGCGCGGATTGCCGACGATGCCGCCATGCCGATATGCAAGGTTTTGGTCGAGGTACCGTCTTCAAACGAGGCAATCGAGCCCGCCGAGAGGCTGGCCGCCGTACCGATCGCATGCACCGTCTGCTCGACCGAAAAGCCCCGTAGATGCGCAAGCCCCCAGGCCGCGCCGAAGACGCCATAGACGGAACTCGGATGGAACCCCACCTCATGCATCCGCACCGGTGAGATGAGGCCAAGACGGCATAACAGCTCGCTGCCGATCAGCGCGGCGTCCAACAGGTTCTTACCCGAAAGACCGAGACGCTCGCATTCCGGCAGCAGGGCCGACAGCACGACACCGGTCGCATGGATGTTAGACTGGATATGTGTGTCGTCGAATTCGAGAACGGCGGACATGACCCCGTTGATGAAGGCCGCACTCGCGGGTGTCGAAGGCGCAACGCCCATCACGGAAAAGGCGCTCCCCTGGCCGCCGTCCGATTCCGCCACGGAGCGCCGTGCGGCCGAAACTACGTCGAGCCGGCTCGATGCGATCATCACCCCGACGACGTCCAAAATCCGCAATTTCGTATTTTCCAGGACGTCTGCCGGAACCGTATCGAGCGGAAACCCTGTCATCCATTCCGCCACCTTGGCGCTCAGGGTCGGGGCGGTCGAGCGTCTCTCCTGCATATTTGGATCCTTGTTGGCCTATACTAAACGATACGCGCCAGCAGGTCCGCGCGTGTTGGTGTGGCTGTCTTATCCGGATTGCTCCGACGGGTTATTTCTTGGGGAGCTCCATGCTCTTCAGCAACTCGCCGAAATAGGCATATTCGGCCTCAAGCTCCTGCTGAAGCTGCACGCTGGTGCGGAAGCGCGGCGAGAAGCCGGCGCGGGTGAGAGCAGCGCGGAATTCCGGGCTGGCATCGGCGTCCTTCAGCGCCTTCTCGATCATGACGACAAGTTCCTTCGGCGTGCCGGCGGGCGCCATGACCGCCTGCCAGCCACCGGAGCGGATGTCCTTCAGGCCCACTTCCCGGAACGTCGGCACCTCAGGGAAGTCAGGCAGGCGCGCCTCGCTCGGCACGGCGATGGGCACGAGCTTGCCTTCGCGCGACGGCGGAATGACCATTGCGTCGATGACGAACTGCACATCTCCCGAGAGAAGCGCCTGAACCGCTTGCGAGGCCCCACTATAGGGAATGTGCCTGGCAGTGACGCCCACAGTCCGCAGAAAATCCACGCCGATAATATGGCCGGTCGAACCGACCCCCACCGAAGCGTAGTTCAGGGTTCCTGGATTGGCTTTCCCGTAGGCCACCAGTTCCTGGTAACTTTTCACCCCGAGCGATGCCGGCACACTCAGCATGCGCACGGATTCGCTGACATTGGCGATGGCGACGAAATCCTTGAGGGGATCGAAACCGATCCTGGTGATATGCGGCGCGATCGTGAAGATGGCGCTGCCGGCGAGAAGCAGCGTCCCTCCGTCCGGCTTGGCGCGGGCCGCCTTTTCGGTGCCGATCGTGCCGCTAGCGCCACCGATGTTCTCGATGACCACCGTGGTCTTAAGACGCTTGCTGAGTTCATCCGCGATCATCCGGCCGGTTATGTCACCGCCGCCGCCAGGGGCGTAGGGCACGATCATGCGCACCGTCGAGATGGGATACTGATCGGCTGCCCAGGCGCCCACCGTATAAAACAGCACCCCCGCCGCCGCACCCAAGCCATTCCTCATCCAATTTTTCCAGTGAACCATGGTCCCCTCCCTTGATGCCCGGCGACTGCAGAGATCGCATACTGGTAGCTGGATCTCGGAATTGCAAAAGACTGCTAGGAACGTTTCGAAGCGCGGAATAGCGAGTTAGAGAGCAAGCGAGGCGACGCAGATGATCTTCGCCATCGAGAAGCCTTGGCTAAAAAACGCCTGCGGAAGTGTCCCGACAGAAACTCCGCGCCCAGATCAGGCGCACTGGAAAAGCTTGGAAGGCGCGCAGGTCGTGGTTTGCCATGAATCTACATGGTGCACACCTTTGCCGGCAGGTCCCAGTTGCACGAAGTCTCCGTTTATACCACTGTGTAGCGGTGACAGAGGGTGCAGTGATGGATCAGAAGAAGCCGAACCCGATTGATATACATGTTGGATCAAGGATCCGGCTGAGGCGGGCCATGCTGAAGATGTCTCAGGAGAAACTGGCCGACGGGCTTGGGATTACTTTCCAGCAAGTGCAGAAATACGAAAAGGGAGCCAATCGGGTTGGCGCCAGTCGTCTTCAGATGATTGCAACTATACTGGACACGCCTGTTGGCTATTTCTTTGCCGATGCGCCAATCCCGTCATCGACGACCGATAGCAAGCCTGTCGTGCACGAGGAAGATGCGGTGACCTCCTTTCTGGCAACCCGCGAGGGGGTGGAACTCAATCTGGCATTCCAGAGGGTGGCGAATGCGAAGCTGCGCCAAAACATCGTTCAACTGGTCAAATCCCTGGGGGCCCCGTCAGGTCTGGATCGCGATCACGCGGATCCGGGCGCAACGCGTTAACGGATCGTTCCGATGCTCCGGCTTGTGACATTCGGAGGCCTTTGGCTTGCTGACGAGGACCGAGGGACGCTGCCACTGCCACAGAAGGCACTGTTCGGCCTCGCCTATATGTTGGCCAGCGGTGAATTTGAACTGCCGCGAGATTATCTGGCGCGACTGCTTTGGGCAGGCGATCAAGACGCCGCCAAGATCAACTTTCGAAAAATGACCGAGCGCGTGCGCAAATGCGCCGTGGACGGCTGGCCCGCGCCACTCGATTTCACGGCTTCGACCGTACAGCTATCCGCCGAGCCCGTTGAGGCGGATTTCTCCGTCTTCTCCAGTGATCTTGAAGCGCTGCCGCGATTGAACGCAATGTCGAAATTGATGACGCGGCAGTTTATGGATGAAGCCAATTTACCTGTCGGCCTAAAACCATGGGTCGAGAAACAACGGTCGGTCCAGTGGCAACGTTTTCGCGCGGGGCTCTTCGAGGCACAAGCTGCCGCGGCAAGTCGGTCGGAATGGGCCGATGTCAAGGATAGCGCAAAACAACTCCTCGAACACGATCCGGGCGATTCCGCCGTACGCGAGGTGCTGCTTGGGGCGCATCGTCATGAAGACCAAATTGGATCCTCTAGATCATCGGTCAGTCGAGCTGAGTTCACGTTGCCCGTAGGGACAGCAGTCGTCCCCTCAATGCCCACGGAACTGCCCCGGCTGGTATTGCTTCCCCCCCAGGAAGCAGAGCAAAACGCGGCTTATCCAGCCCGCGCATTGATGGAAGATATCACGATAAGTCTTTGCTCCTTGAGGACGGTGGCGGTCGTTGCTCCGTATACGGCTGCCCGCATCCGGCAGGATGCGGATAAGATGGCTCAGCTGGAGAGACATTCCATCTCCTACGTCCTCGACACCAACATCAGCAGCGAAGGTCTCTTCGTGCAGATGATCTTCCTTCCCTCGGACAGCGTTTTGTGGGCGGAACGCTTCCGCCTCAATGCCAGCTCACTTGCTTCACACCGCAGACAAGTGGCGCAGATGATCGTGATGGCCATCAGCGGCCACCTCCAGCGCACCGAAATTGTGCTCGCCGATTACCGTGCTCATCCGGATGTCTATAGGTCCTATCTTGCAAGCGCCCAGCATCTCAACAAGTTCACGCTCCCTGACGTGCGCCGGGCTAGAAATGCATTTCGAGAAACGCTGCGAATGCGCGGGGATTTCGCGCCGGCGTTGGCGGGTTTGTCCCGTACCTACTCCTGGGAATGGGTCTTGACGGCACGGGGAGAGACCGAACTGCTGGTTCAGGCGGAGGAAACGGCAAGAAAAGCGGTGGCCTTGGAGCCGGAACTGGCATCGGCGCACCGCGAGCTTGGGCTATCGAGGCTTTACCGCGGCGATGTCGACGGGAGCCTAGAGGCATTCGATCGCGCGGAGGGATTGAGCCCACACCTTGCCGACGCAATATGCGGGTATGCCGACGCTCTGGTTCATGCATCGAAGCCCGCCGATGGGTTGGCAAAGATCAACAAAGCGATCCGCTTAAATCCGATATGCCCCGACGATTATTTCTGGATTGCGGCCGGCGCCAGCTATTTCCTGGGTGAATTTCATCAGGCTATCAGCTACATCGACCGAATGGGCGACTCCTCGTCGGCCCGGAGATTGCTTGCGGCGAGTTATGCTATGGCTGGCGATACCGCGAAGGCACGCGCCCATCGCCGCAAGGCTCAGGAGCTCAATCCGCAATTCGATCTCGACAAATGGCTCTCCGTGCTGCCGGTCAAAGAGCAATGGCAGAAGGAACTTTACCGGGAAGGCCTGGTAAAAGCCGGTTTTTAGATTTTTTAGTACCTAAAACCAAGGGGGTAACATATGGCAAGAGTTGTGATAATCGGGCTGCCCGGAGACAATCAGCTTTATCTGGCGGACATTGATGCGGGAACCGTCCTGCCGATGCAGCCGCCCGTTTCCGGGCCGCTGGCTGCGGCAAATGATCTTAGAAATGCAGGGGGAACAATTGTCAAAGACGTCAATTTGGCGGTTGCAGTCTCTTCCTCCGAACAGGCTTTCTCTGGTGTCTTCGATGGCTAAGCTGCCGACGGCGTAAGCGATGGACCGCATCTGCTCGCCCGAGGAGACCTATGAGCGGGTGCGTCCTTTTCTGAAGACGCTCGGGATAACCCGCATTGGCCGCCAGACCGGGCTCGATCATATCGGTATTCCGGTCTGGTGCGCCTATACTCCAAACGCCAAATCGATCGTGGTTGCTCAAGGCAAAGGGCTTACCGATGCCGATGCGAGAACATCCGCGGTCATGGAGGCCATAGAGCGGGCTGTCGCTTGCGATCCGTTCCTGTCAATCGAGACTGTCTCCGCGTCAGCTCTTTCAGATGCCGACGAGCGGGTCGACTTGCTTGTACCGCTTCTTGGCCGGAACCAGTCCCCTCCCCGAGCAACCGACATTATGGCATTTGCGGCGGGAGAAGACCTCTTCGGTTCTGACCGCGTCTACGTTCCGGCCGAAGCCGTGTCCCTCGATCGGAGCCTGTCGAACTGCCGGTACTGGCAATCTTCGGATGGCCTTGCATCGGGCAACACGCATGACGAGGCCATTTTCCACGGCCTTGTCGAGCGCATCGAACGCGACGCTCATGTCTTGTGGCAGGTTCTTCCTGAATCCGGTCAGCACTCCAGGTGTCTGGAGCCCGACGCATTCAGCGATGAGGACGTTAGGTCCCTTATCGCGAAAATCGAGGAAGCGGACATCCTGCTGCGCATGTTCGACATGACAAGCGATATCGGCATACCGTGTATCGGCGCCTTCCTTGCGGCGAAAACCGCGCTCGCGTCCCATGCGCCACGGTATGTCGACGTGACGTTCGGCTGTGGTGCACATCCATCCAGCGAGCGCGCTGCAGTGCGCGCGCTGACGGAAGCCGCACAGTCCCGGGTCACCTATATCAGTGGCGCACGTGACGACGTATTCCATGAGACCTATCGGCGACCACTGCCGGAGAGGTTGTTAAAGTTGTTTTCTGCTGATCCTTCACGCGGCGTGCCCTTGCCCGGTCCGAACGACCTTGCAGGAATCTTGGGGAACTTGAAGCGGTCGGATATCACGCAAGCAATCGCCGTTCGATTGAGCGAGCCGACATCACCTTTTGCGGTCGTCAAGATATTGGTGCCCGGACTGGAAAGCCCTGAGGGAGAGCGCCGGCGCAGATTTGGCGACAGGGCGATGACAGCATCGTTTACCTCATGAAAGTACTCTTTGTCGGTCCAAGCCTTCCGGAGGCAAGACGTTTCGTCACTGATGATATAATTGTAAAGCCGCCGGCGATGCAGGGAGATGTGCGGCTGGCGGTCGACGAAGGTGCGCGGGCCATCGGATTGATCGACGGCTCCTTCGAATATGTCGCCCCCGTCTGGCACAAGGAAATTCTCTACGGTCTATCAAAAGGCGTTGCGGTCTTTGGAGCGGCGAGCATGGGTGCCTTGCGGGCGGCAGAGTGTCACGCCTTCGGCATGACTGGCATTGGCGAAATCTTTGCGGCCTATGCGAGCGAAACCCGTGTCGACGATGCGGATGTCGCACTGCTGCATGGACCGGAAGAGCTTGGATATGTCGCCGTCACCATCCCGATGGTCAATGTAGACGCTACCGTCGCCAACTGTTGCACGCACGGTCTCATCAGCGATCAGGAGGCAGAGCTGCTCAAAGAAAGGGCGCGATCTTTGTTCTTCAAGGTCCGCAGCTGGAACGCAATCGTCGCAAACTGCCCGGAAATTGCGAGTGCTCGCACCAACGAATTGCTGCGAATTCTTCGCCACAACTATGTGGACCAAAAAAGAGCGGACGCCATCGCCCTGATCGACGCTCTGCGCCGGGCCGACACGTATTCTCCCTCCACCCACTTTGAATTTAACCGAACGTCTCTCTGGCGTGATGGCTAGCGTCATCAGCCATGCGTTGTGTCACGGCGATGTCACGCCCGACGACCCTCAAAGAGTTTTAGATTGCCCACACAAGTTGGGGGTCGGTGCATGGCATACTCGGATTTGCAAACTGATATGGAAGTAGAACTCGTCGCTCTGGCGAGGCTAGTGATCTACGCGAGAGAGATCGCAAAAGGCCTCAAATCGGTCGAGGTCGAGGCTGGACTTTCCGTGACGCTTGAAGCGATCACCAAGGAGCTTACTGGTGATCCAGATGTTACGGCGACCAAGCACTCACGCAAAACATCAAGTCAAACCTATCAATGAGCGGGAACCGCGATCGGATCATGGTCGACGGTTGAGGTCGCTGGACGGTGCAGTGGGGGCGGCACGAAGGGCTCGACGGGCGGTATGGAAGCACGTCGAGCCCTTGCCGCAGTGGGGGTAACCGCTGGGGGCGGCCCTGCGGCAGTGGAACTTCCACACGGCTGTCGCCGTCGTCCAGTTCGGTCAGGGAGTGTAGCGAATATCTGGTAAACTTCCACCGCAACCGACGAGTATTGGGACAACTTTTGCAGGCACATGATCTCGTGGGCGCACCGGGTCAGCGCGCCGGCAATCAACTCCGGCGGAATACCATCAAAATTGACGAGAAGCTTCCGGAGATCGGCGGTGAGATCTTTGGTCAGCGCCACAACATTGCTTGAGACCGCCAAGCTCTCTCTCGGGTCAGCAATCGTCGCTGGCGTGTTCAGGGGGCCATTGCCCTCAAGTCGAGAAATCGAATGGATTTGGTTGGACTCGGTGAAAAATCACGGACAAAATTGGATGAGACTGGCATGAACGCGAGACCATCAAAAGCATCTTCTGCTGAGGAAAGCATATCGGCCTTCGGAGTGACCACGCCCAATAACACGTCTGCTATGAGCCTGCGCGGTCCACAGCGGCCGTGGGTTCAAGTTGACCGCAGAACGGTTGCTGTTTCTCTAGGCCTTCTGAGCGGGCTTTGGTTATTGGGAGCCGCAATCCTTGTCTATCTACTCACATAGAGCGCTGATTGATCTCATGCTGCACTGCGTGTCGGTCCCGCGTTGAAGGCCTCCTGGCAGACGGCGCGGACCCCTCGGGGCTTCCAGCCGTCACAGGTCCAGGCTTTCTTGATCGCATCCTCAAAGGGCCATTGGGCCAGATATGATCCGCGAACCTCTTGTGGGGCCGGTTGACTTGCCAACCCGGAGGACTACTCTTTTAGTGATCGCAAACATATCCGCGCGAAGATGACGGCGGATGATGTGGCAATTGGGCAACCTTGAGGAGGATGAGGTTTGCCATGACCTATCGTGTTGTTCTGTTGATCGGCGCGTCCATCGTCGCCGTTTCGTCGCTTGATGCCCTAGCTCAGGAAGGTGACGCGACGGCGGGCGCCACCGTTTTCAAGAAATGCGCGACCTGTCATGTCGTCGATTCCGACACGAACAAGGTCGGTCCGTCGCTGAACAAGCTGTTCGGCCGAAAGGCCGGAACACATCCCAATTTCGCCTATTCGACCGGGATGAAGGCGGCCGGAGACGGCGGTCTTGTCTGGGACGAGGCGGCGTTGCGCGACTATCTGCACAATCCAAAAGCGAAGGTGAAGGGCACCAAGATGGCCTTCGTTGGTGTGAAGGACGAGCAGGAGATCACCAATCTCATCGCCTATCTCAAGCAATATTCCCAGTGACAGTCTGAGAGACGACCGGGTGGACATGCCTAAATTGCAGTAATTGCCCATCTTTTCCATTCGTGCGATAATAACCCGTATTTCTGCAGAATGTGGTTTCACGGTCGACCTGCTCAGGGAGGGGCGGAAATGGCTGTTGTGCTGATTCTCGTCCTGATTGTCGTCGGCTCCGTGCTGTTCCATGTGCTGAGCCCGTGGTGGTGGACGCCGATCGCGTCCAACTGGACCTATATCGACAGCACGCTCGTCATCACCTTCTGGATCACCGGCATCGTCTTCGTGGCGGTGGTTTCGTTCATGGCCTATTGCGTCTTCCGCTTCCGGCACAAGCCAGGCAGCCAGGCGGCCTATGAGCCTGAAAACCGCAGGCTGGAATGGCTGTTGGCATCGGGAACGGCAGTCGGCGTCGCGGCGATGCTGGCGCCCGGCCTCGTGGTGTGGAACCAGTTCATCACGGTGCCTGACGATGCCGTACCGGTCGAGGTCGTCAGCCAGCAGTGGCTGTGGAGTTTCCGCCTGCCGGGCGCGGACGGAAAGCTCGGCCGTGCGGAGACGCGCGACGTCAGCCCCGAAAATCCGCTCGGCCTGAATAAGAACGACGCAAGCGGCCTCGACGACGTGATCATCGAGGGCGGCGAGCTGCATCTGCCGGTCGGCAAGCCGGTGCGCATATTGCTGCGCTCCGTCGATGTCCTCCACGATTTCTATGTGCCGGAATTCCGCGCCAAGATGGACATGATCCCCGGCATGATCACCTATTTCTGGTTCACGCCGACACGGACGGGAAGCTTCGAGATTCTCTGTGCCGAGCTCTGCGGCATCGGCCATGCGCAAATGCGCGGGACCGTCGTCGTCGAGGAAGCGGCGGACTATCAGACCTGGCTCGGGCAGCAGCAGACATTCACCCAGCTTATGGCATCGGGAGAGCCGCGACCGGCAAACTGAACCGGTGAAACGGTTTCAGGCAGCATCGGAAGGAAAGGGAAGAGACATCATGGTCGAGATTCCATCCGGCAGCGCAGGCGCCATCCCCTCCGCCGAGGTCGAGGATGTCGAGCTTTATCATCCGAAAAGCTGGTGGACGAAATATGTATTCAGCCAGGATGCCAAGATCATCGCCGTGCAATATTCGCTGACCGCCATCGCGATCGGCCTCGTGGCGCTGGTGCTCTCCTGGCTGATGCGTCTGCAGCTTGCCTTTCCCGGCTATTTCGCCTTCATCGATGCCGATCACTATTATCAGTTCATCACCATGCACGGCATGATCATGGTGATCTATCTCCTGACCGCGCTGTTTCTCGGCGGCTTCGGCAACTATCTCATTCCTCTGATGGTCGGCGCGCGAGACATGGTGTTCCCTTATGCGAACATGCTGAGCTACTGGATCTACCTGCTGGCCGTACTGATCCTGGCCGCGGGCTTTTTCGCCCCCGGCGGCCCGACAGGTGCCGGCTGGACGCTCTATCCCCCGCAGGCCGTCCTGTCAGGTACGCCCGGCGGCAAGGACTGGGGCATCCTCCTCATGCTCTCCTCGCTGATCGTCTTCATCATCGGTTTCACCATGGGTGGCCTGAACTATGTGGTGACGGTGCTGCAGGGACGCGCGCGCGGCATGACGCTGATGCGCATGCCGCTCACCGTCTGGGGCATCTTCACCGCCACCGTGATGGCGCTGCTCGCTTTCCCTGCCCTGTTCGTCGCCTGCGTCATGATGCTGTTCGACCGCCTGCTCGGCACGAGCTTCTTCATGCCTGCCATCGTCGAAATGGGCGAGCAGCTGCAACATGGCGGCGGCAGCCCGATCCTGTTCCAGCACCTGTTCTGGTTCTTCGGCCATCCGGAGGTCTATATCGTCGCACTGCCGGCCTTCGGCATCGTTTCTGACCTGATCAGCACGCATGCGCGCAAGAACATCTTCGGCTATCGCATGATGGTCTGGGCGATCGTCGTCATCGGCGCGCTCAGCTTTATCGTCTGGGCGCACCATATGTATGTCAGCGGCATGAACCCGGCCTTCGGCTTCTTCTTCGCCACCACGACCTTGATCATCGCCGTCCCGACGGCGATCAAGGTCTACAATTGGGTGCTGACGCTATGGCGCGGCGATATCCACCTGACGCTGCCGATGCTCTTTGCGCTCGCCTTCATCGTCACCTTCGTCAATGGTGGCCTGACGGGCCTGTTCCTCGGCAATGTCGTCGTCGACGTGCCACTGTCGGATACGATGTTCGTCGTCGCGCATTTCCACATGGTCATGGGCGTGGCGCCGATCCTCGTCATCTTCGGTGCGATCTGTCACTGGTATCCGAAGGTAACGGGACGGATGCTGAACGAGACGCTCGGCCAGATCCACTTCTGGACCACCTTCCTCGGCACCTATGCGATCTTCTTCCCGATGCATTACCTCGGCCTGCTCGGCGTGCCGCGCCGCTACTTCGAGATGGGAGAGACGGCTTTCGTTCCGCCTTCGGCCCATACGCTGAACATCTTCATAACGGTCATGGCGCTGATCGTCGGGGCCGCGCAGATGGTTTTCCTGTTCAATCTGGTCTGGAGCCTTTTCCGCGGCAGGGAGGCAGGTGGCAATCCATGGCGGGCAACGACGCTGGAATGGCAGACGCCGCAGACGCCGCCTGCCCACGGCAACTGGGGCAAGGAGCTGCCGGTGGTCTACCGCTGGGCCTATGACTACAGCGTGCCGGGAGCGGCCGAGGACTTCATTCCGCAGACCGTGCCGGCAGATGGCGGCGTTACACGGGAGGTTCCGGCATGAGCGTCACGCTGATCTTCCTTGCCGTTATCGCCGCCATCATCGTCTGGTGGCTTTCCGGACAGCGGCTGGCCTCGAAACCCTGGCTCGAAACCGGGTCCGTGCAGTTGCCGGATCATCACGGCGCCGATCGGCAACAGCCGCCCGTACCGGCGGTGAAGATCGGCCTCTTCGTGTTTCTCGGCGTCGTCGGCGCACTCTTCAGTCTTGCCGTCAGCGCCTATTTCATGCGCATGGCATCGACGGACTGGTGGGGCACACCGGTTCCCCGGCTGCTCTGGGTCAACACCGCAGCACTGTCCTTAAGCAGTGTCGCGCTGCAATGGGCGAGAAGAGAAGCGGGGCACGGCCACATGGAGAGCCTGCGGCCGGTGCTTGCCGCCGCATTTGCGCTTGCCCTCTTTTTTCTCGTCGGACAGGTCCAGGCATGGCGGGAACTGACGGCGGCCGGCTACTTGCTGGCCGACAATCCCGCCAACAGCTTCTTCTACATGCTCACCGGACTGCACGGCCTGCATATCCTCGGCGGGCTCGCCGTGCTCGCTCACACGACGGTCAGGGCATTCGCGAGCGACGTTCAGCCGGACAGGCTGCGCCTCAGCATCGATCTTTCCGCCATCTATTCGCATTTCATGCTCGCCGTCTGGCTCCTGCTCTTTGCGCTCTTTGCCGGCTGGGCGAATGACTTCTTCGATCTCTGCCGCACATTGCTGACCTAGGGGCCGAACCAAGGGAGCTCAACCAGGAGATTTGCAGATGGCACAGACTATCGGGACACATGGCGAGCCAGACCTCAGGCCGACGGGCCTGCGCGGTGTCGCCGCCGATTTCGCGTCGGATCAACGCGCCTTCAAGACCGCCTCCTGGGGCAAGGCGATGATGTGGATCTTTCTGCTCAGCGACACCTTCGTCTTCGGCTGTTTCCTGATCGCCTATATGACCGCCCGCATGTCGACGCCGGTCGCATGGCCCAATCCGAGCGAGGTCTTCGCGCTGCATATCGGCGGCCAGGACGTGCCGCTGATCCTGATCGCGATCATGACCTTCGTGCTGATCTCGAGCAGCGGCACCATGGCGATGGCGGTCAATTTCGGCTATCGCCAGGAACGCCACAGGACCGCAATGCTGATGCTATTGACGGCGCTCCTCGGGGCAGGCTTCGTCGGCATGCAGGCCTTCGAATGGACGAAGCTGATCACCGAAGGCGTGCGTCCCTGGGAAAACCCCTGGGGGGCAGCACAGTTCGGATCGACCTTCTTCATGATCACCGGCTTTCACGGCACCCATGTCACGATCGGCGTCATCTTCCTCCTCATCGTCGCCCGCAAGGTCTGGCGCGGCGATTTCGACCAGGAACGGCGCGGTTTCTTCACCAGCCGGAGAGGCCGCTACGAGGGCGTCGAGATCATGGGCCTCTACTGGCACTTCGTCGATCTGGTCTGGGTCTTCATCTTCGCATTCTTCTATCTGTGGTGAGGTCGTCATGAACGAGACAACGGCGCATGCACACATCCAATCTGGACAGCAGCTCCAAACCGGGCAGCAGCATCCGATCCGGCTCTACCTCTTCGTCTGGGGCCTGCTCTTCGTACTCAGTGCCTTTTCCTACATGGTCGATTATCTCGGCCTCCAGGGTTATCTCAGATGGACGCTGATCCTGTTGTTCATGATGGCGAAGGCTGGGCTGATCGTTGCGGTCTTCATGCACATGGCCTGGGAGCGGCTGGCGCTCGTCTACGCCATCCTGCTGCCGCCGCTACTGGTGCTGGTTTTCGTCGCGCTGATGGTATCGGAAGCGGACTATACGATATTCACCCGCCTCGCCTTCTTCGGCACTGGTCCCTGACGGGCAGTGCCGAAGCCGGTTTTCCGACCTACCGACCGGTGCCGCTCCCCAAGACGGATTCCGGTTCAACAACCTTGCGATACAGATGCCAGGTCGCGTGCCCAAGTACGGGGATCACGATAGCCAGACCGGCAAAGAACATCGCAAAGCCGACGACCAGAAGCACCGCCACGATGAGGCCCCAGAGCATGAATTCCATGGGATTGACCACGAAGGCTTTCATCGAAGTATAAACCGCTGTCGCCGCACCGGTGTCGCGATCAAGAAGCAGCGGAAATGCAATGACTGTGGTGCAAAGCACGGCCAGAGCGAAGAGGAAGCCGACAGCAATTCCGTAGAGGATCAGCTGCCAACCCCTGCTCGTCGCGAACACCTCGTTGACGAAAATCAACAGCGATTCCGGCCGTTCCGGCCCGAACAGGCTGACATAGAGCGACTGCGCCGTCAGAAGCCACAGGATAAAAATCACCGCCAGCATAAGGCCGATGGCAAGGATTGCCGGGACCGCCGGGGAATGCCTGATTTCGAGCGCATGCTGCCAGGAAGTGTCAAGGCCAAGCTCCCGCCGACGGCTGATCTCATAAAGACCAAGCGCCGCTATCGGACCGATCAGGGCAAAGCCTGACATGAGCGGAAACAGCAGCGGCAGCGCATTGGCGCCGGATGTCCAATACGCCAGGACCACGCCGGCCATAGGGTAGATCAGACAAAGAAAGACGTAGTGCGACGGCTTGGTCCAGAAATCATCCAACCCCTGACGCAGCGAGGTGAAGACATCCGCCACATGGATGCGCCGCACGGTGGGATAGGCCGCCTTCCTGGCGCCTCCCGCGATCACGTGAAAATGTGCCATAACAATTCCTCTCCATTCTTGTCACAGACAACAACGACCACAACGGATACCCACGTGAGGAACGGCGCCATAGGACTGAACCTGCACGCGTGAAGATTATACACCCCCGGTCGAAACTTGACCAGCGGCGCACCCTACGGCGCAGAATTGCTGCGCAAGTCAGCCGGCTGCGGCCAAATGACATAAGTTTCAACCGTAACCAAATTTTCTCCTTCTGAAATCGTAGCGTAGCCCTGCGCACCCAGATTTGCACCTGAGCAGACAGGAGCCACAGTTCGCCGAATGGATGGCCACAGGCCAGCCGGTTGCGGCTGTGACATGCTCTGAAAGAGAGGTGATCATGGTCAGTCAATTTTCGCAGGCAGCACGTCCGGCCAAGCATATGAACGTCCAGCCGATTGCTACGCCGGAGCTTCCTTCCGCCGTCCCGCTGATGGCGCTTTCGCCGGGTTCTGGGCCTTCAAGACCCTGGCCGCTGCCACGAGCTGGACCTCTTCAGCCGCCTTGCGGGCGGCCCGGGCGCGACTGCCGGCGAGCTGGCGCAAGCGCTCGGTCTACATCCACGCCCGGCCGAGATGCTGTTGACCGGCTGCGCTGCACTCGGGCTTCTGGAGAAAACGGACGGCCGTTATCGCAATACGCCGTTAAGCGAAGCCTATCTCGTGCGCGGGACACCGAACTACTTCGGTGGCTTCGTGCTGATGGCCGACAAGCGGCTCTACGCGGGCTGGGGCAAACTTGTCGAAGCGCTGCCAACGAACCGGCCAACCACGTGGGACCCGGAGGTACAATCCTCGCTGTTCGACGGCGAGGATCCGACAATGCTGGCGTACTTCTGGGAAGCGATGCATTCGATGTCCGCGATGAGTGCGCGCAAGCTCGGCGAAGCCATGGATTTCAGTCGTTTCCGCCGGCTGCTGGATATCGGCGGCGGATCTGGCGCCTATGACATCGAACTCTGCAAGCAATATGACGCGCTTTGTGCTACCGTGTTCGACCTGCCGCATGGCGCCGAGATCGCCGCAGGCAAGATTGCCGTGGCCGGCCTGGCTGACCGCGTGGATACCGTTGGCGGCAGCTTCTTCGATGGTCTTCCGGAGGGGCATGACGTACATCTTTTGTCGATGGTCCTGCACGACTGGGACGAGGCGACGAACCGCGCCCTGCTGCGCCGGTCCTTCGAGGCTTTGCCGAGCGGCGGTGCAGTCGTCATCAGCGAGCTTCTTGTCGATGACGAAAAGACCGGGCCAGTGTCGGCCGCGCTGATGAGCCTCAACATGCTGATCGAGACGGAAGGAGGACGAAACTACACGCCGGCCGAATATTCGGCATGGATCGAGGAAGCCGGATTTAGGCACGTCGAGACGGTCTGGTTCGACGCGCCCGCCGCCAGCGGCGGCGTAATCGGCCGCAAGCCGTAAGGTGTAAAACAGAGTGGAATAGGCGTTCTGCCGTCCACCCCCAAGAATATGCCCCTGATCTGGAAAAATGGGAGGCCGAAATGCCTCACAACGAAACCCGCAGCAGCCGTAAGTTGTCGAGAGTGCGCCCGCCTGGATTCGCGCTGAAAACCACAGTGGCTGTAATCCGGGTTCTCATAACCTGGCAACTGACCATCACAAGACGTCGGGCAATCGCACATTTGTCCCCCGAACAGCTGAGAGATATCGGTTGTTCCGAGGTTCCCGCGCCAGTATTTGAAATCAAGCCATGTCTGATCACGAACCTGATGTCGATGAAGTAGCGAACTGAATTCCGACGGCCGACAACCGGCGATCAAATGATCGGTGGCACAATCCATACCGCCCAACTGAGCCCACATCTGTGGGGGCGGCGATCCCGCCGATCCTTCGCGGCGATACCGGTCGAGCCATTTGCGGACCGTTCGCAGGCAGACGCCTGCGGTTTTCGCGACCGCCCGCTGCGTCTGTCCGCTCTCGACCTGCATAACAATTGGCTCTCGATCGCGTGGCGTCAGCCGGGCATTCTTAGCCAGCGCCTGACCTCTCGAAACGGACAAGCGGTTCTTCGGGAATTTCTCGAAGCTGCAGAATCTCTTCCCCTGGATAGACGACACTGAAGCTGCCAGCGGGGTCATCGAAGCCTACCAAGCGCGAAAAGCGGCTTGAAGGTCCTCCAGGCATCGAATGGTTTCCTCAACCCTTTGCCTGGGCGATTCGTTCGAGGAAGGAGCAGACAATGCGCGACATCGAAAGCAAGGAGTTCGTTCTTGCAGGCATCGTCATGAAGTGCCTGTTGTCCGGAGAACAGACCGCCGGCCAGTTTTGCCTCTTCGAGAACAAGAGTGACGGAAACACGAAGATACCGATCCATGTCCACACCAGGGACGACGAGACGGTTTACGTCATAGAAGGAGAACTGACCGCGGTGCTCGATAGCCAGCCTCGACGCCTGACTTCGGGCGAGAGCATCTTCCTGCCCCGCGGCATTCCACACCAGCTTACAAACATGAGCGGCAATCCTTGCAGATACATCTTGATCGGGACCCCCGCTCTATTTGAACGCTTTCTCGAGGAGGGTGGCCACGAACTGCAGCCGAACGAAATCGTAGGAACGCCGACGCCTGAGGAGATCGAGCGTCTCCGCGAGGCCGCGCCAAGATTCGGCATCACCTTGCTCCCGGATTGGCCGCACCCAAGTAACGCTCGGAAGGTCTTTTATGGGGCCGCTTGCAGACCGTCCGCTTTGGGCCGGCTGGAATGATGGCGGACCAAACCGGGAGCTGCTGCTTAAGCGGCGGCTGGTCTATAGTGCATCAGGCCCCTATCCTTCATCAACAGCGGATACTACGCGCGGAAACGTCGCCGGTACTCGGATGGCGACAGACCTACGATCCTCTGGAACACCTTCCTGAACGCGCTTGCATCCGTGTACCCAACGCGCCAGGCGATCACTTCCACGGGATACTTGCCGAACTGGAGCAACTCGCGTGCCTTGTTCATGCGGAACCGCTGGAGGTACTCGGTGACCGTCATGTCCGTCGACTTGCGGAACCGGCGCAGGAAGGTCCTTTCCTCGAGCCTCGACTTGCTCGCCAGGTCGGCGAGCGTGATGTCGTCCGCGAACGACGCATGAAGCAAGTGCTGCGCGCTGAGCACCGCCGTGTCACCGTGGTTCAGGCTAGGCACAAAGGTACTGTAATATCGCTGTTCCCGGCCGGGAGGATCGATGAGCAGTGTGCTTGCGGTCTCCATCATCGCCGTGGGGCCGAGGTAGCGCTCGACGAGCTTCAGCCCTAAATCCGTCCAGGCCATCATGCCGCCAGCGGTGATGATGTCGCCGTCATCGATAATCAGCCGGTCGACGTCTAGATTGACGTCGGGGAAGCGCGCCACGAATGCCTCAGCAGCGCCCCAATGAGTGGTGGCTGACC
Source organism: Neorhizobium sp. T25_27 (assembly GCF_002968565.1). Classification (NCBI taxonomy): domain Bacteria; kingdom Pseudomonadati; phylum Pseudomonadota; class Alphaproteobacteria; order Hyphomicrobiales; family Rhizobiaceae; genus Neorhizobium; species Neorhizobium sp. T25_27. Next base: position 181,279 of record NZ_PVBJ01000007.1, on the reverse strand, counting down.
GCCTGTTCAACAGGCCGGTTTCGCCCAAAATGAAAGCGCCGACGCAAACTGAGGCCAAGATCGTGCCGGCTGAATGCAATCGTCGCAAACCCGCTGCGAAAGTACGGGCGACCTCAGAAGGGACTGGTCCCCCTTTGCCCGAAGGAACGATGACCACGCTTGGGTGGCCGCTCGGTTCGGTAGGGACCAGATAATCGCTCTCGATCCGCCATCTCGCCACTCTCAGGGTCGGTCGGTCAGGGCGGTTGGCGATCTCAAATAGGTCTGCAAGGCCGAGTAGAGCGGCCTCCTGCGCGCCAGGGTACTCTAGCAAGCCGATGTCGATGGTTTCGGGCATATGTCGTTTCCAACCCGTTCTTTGTCATTACCGCCAATAGCGTCATCTTTGGTTGCCGTCCATAAGAGACGCTTCGAAAGGATGAACTCCATGAACAAGCAAGCAATCGTTGTCGTCGATTTCCAGAACGACTATCTCACCTCGGGATCTTGGCCGCTGATTGGTATTGACGCCGCCGTAAAAAAGGCGGCCGAGGTGATCAAGCATGCCCGGTCCAAGGGTGTGCCTGTCATCCACGTGCGCCATGAGAGCCCCGAGGGCGCGCCATTCTTCGTCGCCGGCTCTCCCGGCGCAGAGATCATTCCGGCAGTCGGTCCCAACGGCGGTGAGCAGGTCGTGGTGAAGAATTATCCGAACGCGTTCCGGGACACTGACCTCAAGGCCAAGCTCGATGCTGAGGGTGTCACGGATGTGATCATTGTTGGCGCCATGACACACATGTGCATCGACGCAACCGCCCGAGCTGCCGCCGACCACGGCTACAACGTCACGGTCGTCCAAGACGCCGCAGCCACACGCGACGCCGAGTTCAACGGCATGATCGTGCCGGCAGGCCAGGTCCACGCGGCCTTTATGGCGGCACTTGGCTTCGCCTATGGCAAGGTCGTCGCAGCCGATGATTTCCTGAAGTAGCTATTGTGGGCTCGCGTACCGCCTGCCTCTGCGCGGCTGGCGGGACGCTTGGCTCACGCTTCACATCGCGTACCTGACCTGGAACTCGTCGTGGTAGATGACTTCTTCGAAGCGAAGCTTCGGGCCGTGCTTGACCATTAGTTTCTCGACGATTGCGCCGAGCGTCTCACGATGCCCTTTAGCGCGGAGCTGAGCAGAAAAGTGCCCTCGCCCTTGTCGCGCGGCATGCGCCTGAGTTCTTCCCAGGCCAGGTCCACTGCGTTCTTCTACGACCGAGATATCCAGATCACCGAAATGCGCTGATAGGCGGTCAAGACGAGCTGCCTGTTGTTCGCGGTCATCGTAAAACTCGTGGAATTTGGAAAACAGTATGGGCGGGGACGCCTTGGTCCGCCGCCGTGGCTCGGTGACGTTTCAGCCCCAGAAGGCGTCTTCCTGCTCGGGGTTCGAGGAGAACAGCCACACTTCGACGATCTTGCCGTCGGCGATGCGCAGCAGATCAATACCGGGCTGGTTGACCTGGGCGCCTTCACGTTGGCCGGCGAACTCGATCTCAATGGCCACCAGGTTGCCGTTAGCGAGATAGCGATGGGCATGGGTGATGGCGAAACTGCCGCCAGACCTGGCCATCATGGCACCCATCATGGCGCCGAATTCGGCAATTCCATTCTTGGTGCCCGAGAACTGGTTGGCGCCCGGCTGATGCCAGATAACCTGCGGGGAAAGCAGGCTGCCAAGCGTGGCCTGATCGTTGGTCTGGACGGCTTCGATGTAGCTCTGTGCGATATCGATATTGGTCATTTTCTATCTTTCATTGCCGATGTTAAACCTGCCGGGGAGAAACCGCGCTATTCATGGAGTGGTAATAACGGGCGATGCGCCATGCTGTCGTGGTGCATACGGGCCAAAATCTGATACTTAATGGACATCTCTGCTGATTGATGAGGGCAAAACATGGCAAGGAACGCGTCAAAGGTGGATCAACTCGCGTACCGTCCGCGGGGTCGCGAGCTCGACGTCGAGGTCTTCCGCTTCACTGACTTGCGGCACCGGGTCGCCCGCGCGGAAATCCTGGCGCTGTACCACTATACCTTTCACACCCTGATCTGCGTCACCGATGGTGCGGTGACCCAGCTGGTGGACTTTCAGCCGGTCACCTGCTCAGCCGGATCCCTCCTCGTGCTCAGGCCAGGGCAGGTTCACAGCTTTGGCAGTGATGAAGGGTGGGATGGATGGATGGTGCTGTTCCGGGCCGAATTCCTGCCATCAGAAGCGCAGACGACCGCCGATCTGTTGCCGGCTCTCGGTCTGGACCGGCTGCCGGACCATTTGTCGTTGTCGACCGCGGACTTTCATGCCGTCAGCGAGATCATCACCAGGATGCAGCTGGATGCGGCGATCGACGCGATGGCCAAGGATGTCCACGCCCTGCTGCGATACCAGCTTTGCGCACTGCTTTTACGGCTGACAATTCTGCAGGACCGGCAGGTGGGCGGTGCCGACGCGCGGAGCTTGGCTGTGCAGCGCTTCGCCAAGTTTCGCCGGCTGGTCGAACAGAACTATGCTGGCTGGCATCAGGTATCCGCCTATGCGTCGGCTCTGGGCTGTACGGAGAAAAGCCTGACGCGAGCGGCGTTGGAGGCCACCGGCCAGAGCGCCAAGAGCGTCATCACGGCTCGTATTGCCCTCGAGGCAAAACGGCTCCTCGTTCACACCGACCGGCCCATTTACCTTATCGCCGAGGGCCTGGGCTTCGAGGAGGCAACCAACTTCGCCAAGTTCTTCAAGCGTGAAACGGACCGCACCCCGATTGGCTTTCGTCGGCAATACAAGGGCTAGTTATGGCTACCTTTCGGCTCCAGTGAGGGTGGCCAATATTGAAGGCGGCTCTGTTGCTGTGGCCGCCCGTTTTTCCGCGAGCAGTTCGTCCAGGATGCCGTTCAGCGTGGCCAGTGGCGTGCCGGTGGCGGGAAGCTGGTGGACGCTGGTGCCATCGATCCAGAGCAGCGTCGGATATGAAGATACCCGCAGGGTGCGGGTCAAGGCGAAGTCCGCTTCAGCCTGAGCTTGTGCTACGCCACCGGTAAGGGACTGCAATACCTTGCCCTTATCGAGACCATTTGCGGACGCTATGGCAGCGACGGTGCTCGACTCGGAGAGGCTGAGGCCATGAGCGTAGAATGCCGCCTGCAGCTGCTTGGCCCAATGGACGGCACGATCGGGAGCCTGCGCCCGCAGGGCGGCCATGGCGGTTCCGGCAGCACCTGGTTCGCCGCGTGCCTTATTGTCGAGCTCCCTCGACAAACCTGGTCTGGAGCTTGGTTTCCAGCCGTCCCCGCGTGCCGATTTGCAGGAGAGCGAAGGGCCAGACATCCGCTGGGATGCAGCAGGCGAGCGCGCTCGAACGTAAGTCCTCAGCTGAGAAATTACGTTGACAGGATCAGCAACCTAATGGCTCGCCGATGTAACCACCTTTTTTCTCAATGGGCAGACGCAACGGCCTGCTCGTCGATATTTGCGCGGGCGTAGATCTTTCGGGCGATGACTGCGAGCACGAGCAGCGTCGCCATCCCAACTAGGCAACAGCTGGCAAAGCCTGTCGAGAAAGACTGGCGGGCCGCGTCAAGCCAGGCCGGCACGACGCTCTCTTGAAGAGCCCTTGCGGTTTCGACGGCGCCGCCGATCGTCGTTTTCACCGCTGCCCTCTCAGCGGCATCGAGGCCTGCAACATTCACCCCGTCCATCAGCATGCGATAGATCAAGGTGCCGAGGCTGCCGAGCAACGCGATGCCCAGCGCGCCACCGAATTCGGCACTTGTCTCCGAAATCGCCGAGGCGGAGCCCGACTTTTCCGGCGGCGCGCTTCCGACGATCAGGCCGGTTGTCGTCAGCACGACCGGCACGAAACCGACGGCGATCACCATGGTTGCGCCGAGAACTCCGAACAGGCTTTCGCAATAGGCGGCGATCGACATCAGAAACATGCCCGCAGAGTTTATCAGCAGGCCCAGCAATACGGTACGGACCGGGCCGAAACGGTTGGTGAACCGATAGGCTTGCAAGGACATGACTGTGAAGACGATCGATGAGGGAACCGACCAGAGAGCCGCTTCGAGCGGTGTGAGGCCAAGCACGAACTGGAGGAACAGGTTCTGGTAAAGAAAGACGCCGAACACGAAGAACATCCCGGCAAGGTTTACCAGAAGCGAGGCCGTGAAGGCGGGCAGAGCAAAGAGCTTCAGATCGATCAGGGGATCCGGCAGGGTTTTCTGACGGCGCACGAACAGCCAGCCGACAATGAGCCCGCCGCCGATGGGAAGCAGATGACGAATGTCAAAACCGTCTGCCGCCACGTGCTTGAAGCCATAGATGATTGGCAGCACGGTGGCGAGCGACAGCAGTACGCTCAGGAGGTCAAGCCTGGCGCCGTCCGCGCTCTTGTATTCCGGCAGCAGGATGGGAGCTGCTATCAGCAGGATGAGCATGACCGGGATGTTGATGAGAAATACCGCCCCCCAGTGGAAATATTGCAGCAGAAAGCCGCCCAGGAGCGGCCCGATCAGGCCACCGAGGGCGAAAGCCGTGCCCCAAATTCCGATGGCGCGGTTACGTTCCGCCTCGTTGCTGAACAGGTTGACGATCAGCGACAAAGTTGAGGGTGCGATCGTCGCGCCGGCAATGCCGAGAAGCGCCCGCGACACGATGAGCTGTTGCGCGGTGGTAGAAAAGGCCGCAAGTGCCGAGGCGACGCCGAAGGCGGCGGCTCCGATCAGCAGCACGCGGCGACGACCGATCCGATCTCCCAGCGTACCCATCGTGACCAGGAAGCCGGCAACCATGAAGCCGTAGATGTCGTTGATCCAGAGGAGTTCGGAGGCCGACGGGTCGAGATCTGCGACGATCGCGGGAATGGCCAGGAACAGGATGGACAGATCCATCGAATAGATGAGGCAGGCAATCGAGAGCACGCAGACCCCGATCCACTCCCTGCGTCCGGCAAGGTTCTGGCCTGCTTTGGCACTTCCGGTATGCATGGAACTCCTCCTATAGCGGCGGCGGCAATGTGGCGCGCCAGATGATAAATGGCAACGCTCCAACCTTATCGCGCCCGGTTGGAGATGCCCCGATCCAGCCAGATGCGGTCACGACGGGGCGGACGGCAGGATTTTCAGGTGAACCAATTCACTCCTTGAATGTTGACATGCGGGTCAGAAAAACGAGGAGGTCGGCATGCTTGACGTGCAAAAGGCCAGGCATCAGACAGTCAAAGTAGATGGGGTAGACCTGTTCTATCGCGAGGCAGGGCGACGCGATGCGCCCGGTCTGCTGCTGCTCCATGGCCAACCCAGCTCATCCTACAGTTTCCGTGACGTCATCAGTCCCCTGGCGAGCGTCGCGCGGGTCGTTGCGCCCGATCTGCCCGGCTTCGGCTTTACGGAGGCACCCCACGACTACGAGTACACGTTCGACGCCATGGCGCGGACGGTCGATGCCTTGACGCGGGAAATCGGGTTGGAGCGGTTCTTCCTCTATATCCACGATTTCGGGGCGCCGGTCGCCTACTATCTGGCGCTGGCACGACCCGACCGCGTACTTGGGCTCATCATTCAGAACGGCAATGCCCATGAGGAAGGCCTCGGCCCAGTTTGGGGCGCCAGCAAAGCCTACTGGGCGGAACCTACCCTGGAGAACCGCGCGAGCCTGCCCGAATGGCTGAATTTCGAGGGGGTGCGGCACACATATGTTGGCGACATCCCAGATAGGCTCAAGCCGCAGTTCGCGCCGGAAGGCTGGCATCTCGACTGGGAACGGATGAGCCGACCCGGACTGGTCGAAATACAGTTTCGCATCTTCTGCAACTATGGCCGCTACGTCGCCCGCTTTCCGGAGATTTCGGCCTATCATCGCGATCACCAGCCGCCGGCGCTGCTAGTCTGGGGGCGGCACGACCCCTATTTCGAGCTCGATGAGGTAATGGCTTATGCCCGCGAGCTCAACCGATTGGATATGCATATTTACGACGGGGCGCATCTTCTGCTTGAGACGCATCATCAGGAATGCGCCGCCCTTATATGCGAGTTCATCGTAAATTCACAGAGCGCAATGCCCAAGTCGACATGACCCCACCGAGATCAAGATGGGTCCGAACCGGCCGGTTTTCGATCTTTTTCGCCCACTGACGCACACAGGACGGTGGCTGAGGCGCTGTTCGGCATAGGCTGCCGCATCGAGAACTTGCTTACCGCGCGGCGGGCTCCACCCTCCCCTGAAATACACTCCCTTGAAGGCCTCGCCCGCAGCGGTAACACTTATGGTTTCGCCGGCTTCAAAAAGATTTGGAACCCCTGAGACAAGAGAGGGACGGCGCGGCGATGCCTGTCGCATACCTGTAATAGTGTAACTTTAGGTTAGAACGGCTCCAGACTTGGGGCAAATCCTAACTTAGAGGCGAGCCAATGAACGAGCACACTTCCCAGAAGATATTCCCGACGACTCAGCTTGAAGACGCGGATGGCGATGGCCACAACACGAGCGTCAACCCGACCATGGGTGAAATCATCGGCAAGCGTTTCTCGCGCCGGAATTTTCTGCAGGGTTCGCTCGCCGTCTCGGCTATCGCGGCCACGGTCAGCCCGGTCGCCCTGATGAGCGCCGACGAGGCCCGTGCCCAGGACAAGAGCGGGTCCGCCTTCAAGTTCACCGAAGTGGAAGCCGGCGTTGATGCCAGCCACCACGTGGCCGATGGTTATGACGCCGACATCCTTCTGCGCTGGGGCGATGCCGTCCTACCCGGCGCGCCGAAATTCGATCCGACCAAACAGACGGCCGATGCGCAGAGCAAGCAGTTCGGCTACAACAACGACTATGTCGGCTACATTCCGCTCGAAGGTTCGAGCGAGCACGGCCTGCTCGTCGTCAATCACGAATACACCAACCCGCACCTGATGTTCCCAGGCCTCGTCAAGGTCGTGGATGGCAAGATCAAGCAGGGCACGCTCAGCAAGGAGCAGGTGGATGTCGAAATGGCGGCCCATGGCGGCACCATCGTCGAAATCCGCAAGGCCGGCGGCAAGTGGCAGGTCGTCACCGACGGCAAATACAATCGCCGTATCACTGCCAACACGCCGATGGAAATTACCGGCCCGGCCGCCGGCAACGATCGCCTGAAAACCAATGTCGATGCGACTGGCACGCGCGCCATCGGCACGATCAACAACTGCGCCGGCGGCGTCACGCCGTGGGGCACCTACATCATGGCGGAAGAGAATTTCCATGGCTATTTCTCCGGCAAGCTGCCGGAAGGCCACAAAGAGGCCGCCAACTACAAGCGTTACGGCGTTCCGGAAGGCAGCTACGAGTGGGCCAATTTCTACGACCGCTACGATCTCGCCAAGGAGCCGAACGAGCCGAACCGCTTCGGCTGGATCGTCGAAGTGGATGTCATGGACCCGGCCTCCACGCCGAAAAAGCGTACAGCGCTCGGCCGCACCAAGCACGAGGGCGCCGAATCGATCGTCGCCAAGAACGGCAAGGTCGTCTTCTATCTCGGTGACGACGAACGGTTCGACTATGTCTACAAGTTCGTGACTGAAGGCACGTTCAACCCGAACGACCGCGCAGCCAACATGAACCTGCTCGACAACGGAACGCTTTACGTCGCCAAGTTCAACGAAGACGGCACCATGCAGTGGCTGCCGATGATCCACGGCCAGGGGCCGCTGACCGCCGCCAACGGATTTAACAGCCAGGCGGACGTGTTGATCGAATGTCGGCGCGCGGGCGACGTGCTCGGTGCCACGAAAATGGACCGGCCGGAGGACGTCCAGCCGAACGGCGTCAACGGCAAGGTCTACGTGATGCTGACCAACAACACCCGCCGCAAGGCCGACCAGGTCAATGCCGCCAACCCGCGCGCAGAAAACGCCTTTGGCCATATCATCGAGATCGCCGAAAACGACGGCGATTTCACCGCGACCTCCGGCAAGTGGGAAGTGCTTCTGAAGTGCGGCGATCCTTCCGTTGCGGCGGTCGGCGCGACCTTCTCCACCGAGACCACCAAGAACGGCTGGTTTGGCATGCCGGATAACTGCGCGGTTGATTCCGCCGGTCGGCTCTGGGTCTCGACCGATGGCAATAACAACAAGGCGACCGGCCGAACGGACGGTCTCTGGGCCGTCGATACGGAAGGTGAAGCCCGCGCCACGTCCAAGCTCTTCTTCCGCGTTCCCGTCGGTGCCGAGATGTGCGGTCCACTCTTCACACCGGATGACGAAACCGCTTTCGTCGCCGTCCAGCATCCGGCCGATGGCGGCGAGGACTGGCCGGGCCATGGCCGTCCGTCCTATTACGAGGACCTTTCCACCCGCTGGCCGGACTTCAAGCCCGACATGCCAGTGCGACCTGCAGTCGTTGCGATCACCAAGGTGGGTGGCGGCAAGATTGCCGTCTGACACTATCAGCGCGGCGTCGAGCCGCAACGAGGGCGGCAGCGCGGCTGCCGCCTGGCCGTGAATGCCGGCCGGGGTGAGTGCATCACCCCGGCTCGCAGCAGACGGAGGTTATCCGACTTACGAAGTTAGAGAGTTCATCGGCGGCAATCCAAAGGGGTCAGGACAAAATTGAAATCGGAGCGCCAGATCGTCGCTTCATCGATCCGCTCGAAGGGAGCGATCAGGCTGTCCTTCACCCCAAAGACCGCATCCGACGCCAGATAGGGGTCATCGCCGACAAACGTGTGGGTGACGAGCTTCTGGTATCCCTCCGCGGTGATCAGATAATGGGTATGGGCAGGGCGATATGGGTGGCGGCCCAGCGATCTCAGCATCTGGCCGACCGGACCGTCATCGGGGATCGGGTAGGAAACCGGCTTGATGCCGACGAAACTATAGGCGCCGTCGGCGCCTGTCACGAAGATCCCGCGATTGTTCCATTTTGGCTGAATGTCCGGCTGCTGGACGTCGTAGAACCCATCGGAATTGTCCGACCAGACATCGATCAGCGCACCCTCGACAGGGTGGCCGTCAAGATCCAGCACGCAGCCGCTGAAAAGACAACTCTCGCCCCTGCCGTCCAGAGAGATCGTCTCTCCCATCTGGCGCACTGGCGCTCCTTCGACGTGAAACGGCCCGAACACAGTGTTTTCGGTTGCCCCTTCCGGCCGGCGATTGTTGATGGCATCGACCAGCATGGAAAAACCCAACGCGTCGCTCAGCAGGATGAATTCCTGTCGCTCGTCGTGACAAAGATGGCCTGTCCGGGTGAGGAAGCTGATTGCCGTCTCCCACTCCTGCTGGGTAAGGCTGACATCCTTCGCAAAGGCATGCAAATGCGTGACAAGCGATGCCATGACCTCGGCCAGCCGTGGCCCTATATCCTGGGCCATGCGTGCGTTGACCGCTTCTGCGGATTTTTCCTCGCTGAAATATCGAGACATTGAAACTCCTCCGAATGCGTTATTGCGGCCGCGCGCCCTCCCAGGCGTTTTGCAGCAGGGCGCGGATCGCCTGGCGCTCTATAGGACGCGGGTTCCAGTACGGGTTACGGGTGGCCAGATCGGCTGCACGGTCGAGATCTGCTTCCTTCATACCGAGATCTCTCAACGCCGTAGGCGCGTTGATCGACGCGGCAAAGTCGTAGAGACCGGCTCCCAGCGAGCCACCGAAGAGATCGGCTGCCGACTTCAGCTCATCTGCCGCTGCATGGGCGTTGTAGGCGGCGGAATGCGGAAGCACGATTGCATGGGTTTCTGAATGCGGCAGGTCGAAGCTGCCACCCAGCGTGTGGCAGAGTTTGTGGTGCAGGGCCATGCCAACGGTGCCAAGCACAGTTCCGCAAAGCCACGCTCCATAGAGTGCGTCCCCCCGCGCGCCGAGATCTTGCGGTTCGTTCAGAATCCGTGGCAATGCCTGCTTCAGAGCGCGCAGACCTTCCATTGCCATCATCGAGGAGATCGGATTGCGATCCCGTGCGTAGAGACCTTCTACGGCATGGGCCATCGCATTGAGGCCGCTGCTCACGCTCATGGCGACCGGCAATCCGACGGTCAATTCGGGGTCGTAAATGACGACCTCGGGCAGTATGCTGGCGGCCCGGACGGTCGTCTTTTCACCGTTTTCCGTCTGGCCGAGGATCGGCGTCACTTCCGAGCCGGCATAGGTCGTCGCTACCACGATCTGAGGCGCATCGTTGCGATAGGCGATCGCTTTCCCGAGCCCGATCGTCGATCCACCCCCGAGGGAAACGACGCAATCGGCTCCGGCGGCACGATAAGTTGCCATCGCCCGCTCGGTCACATCGACCGGCGTATGCATCGTGGCATCGGTAAACAGGCCGGCCGAAAGCGGGCCGAGGACGGCGGCAATACCTTCGGCTTCCGCACTTTGATGTGGGGTGGACAGGATCAGGGCGCGCTTGCAGCCCTGCCCCGTGATTGCGTCGGCGAGTTGGCCAAGCGAGCCGGGCCCGAAAATGACCCTTGCCGGACCGATATTGTATTGGAAGGACGCTACCACACCCATCAACTCCGTCTTCGTTGCGCCATGTTCAACGATCGAGCTTGAACAGCGAAAGTGCATTGGTCCTGCCGATCTTCAGGCGATCTGCCTCCGAGATCGTGGTGCTATCAAACCAGTCGGCGGCGTGGTCGATATTCTCGAACGGCCAGTCGGTGGAGAACAGAATCCTGTCAGCGCCGATTTCCAGCATGGCATCGATCAGCGACTGGGTGCGGAAATTCCCCGACGTGGTGATGTAGAAGTTCTCGTTGAAATAATCTGCGATGCGGCGCTTGGCGGGATAGCTCTTTTCGACCTTGACCCAAGCATTTCGGTTGTCGATCCGCCACATCATATAGGGCAGTCCCTCGCCCATGTGACCGACAATGATGCGCAGGCCGGGATGCTCGTCAAAAAGACCGGACCCCATGAGCCGCAGCGCATGCACAGCGGTTTCCTGTGCGAAGGCCCAGGTCGGGCCCATCAGCCACGAGTGGCCGGCATAGATCCGGCTATCCTGCGGCAGCGGGTTGCGCGGGTGGAGATAGAAAGGAACGTTGAGCTTCTCCATCTCCGCCCAGAACGGACGGTATTGCGGCAGGTCGTAGTAAAGCGGGGTCAAGCCGTCGCCTTCCTGCGAAAACCCGTTCACCAGCGCGCCGACGAAGCCCATCGTCGTCACGCAGCGTTGCAGTTCCCGTATCGCCGCATCCGGATCCTGCAGGGGCAGCGCCGCAAAACCCAGAAAGCGGTTGGGGTTCTTGAGGCATTGCTCCGCCAGGAAATCATTGGCGCGGCGGGAAATTTCCAGAGCCTTGGCCTTGTCCGGGATAGCCTGCACAGCCGGAGCGTTCAGGGAAAGGATCATCTTGTCGATGCCGTGAGCGTCCATCAGCCGCAGGCGCTTGTCCTGTATGTCCAGAAGGCGGGCCGATAGTTCCGTCCAGTAGTCTCCGGGCACGAAACCTGCCGAATCCTGCAGCGTGTCGGGAATGGCGAAGTGTTCTTCAAGCGCTATTTTGCCTTGCACGATACTCTCTCTTTTCTGTCTCAAATCTAGAATGGGCGTGTACGGATCAGTACTGACCCTTGGGCGGCAGGCCTAAGAGATGCTGGCCGACCATGGTCCCAACGGCGTCCCAGTTCATCGAAATGTGGCGTCCGACGGCATTCGCATCCCGCCATGCCCGCTGGACGGGATTGGACATTTGAAGACCGAGACCGCCCGTGGAGGCGTTCAAGGCTTCGACCGCCTGAAGGGACAGGCTGACGGCGAAGGACTGCGTGCGCCGTGCCAGAATTCTGTCTTCATCGGTGATCTCGACCGTGCCGTTTTCGCGTGCCTGCGCCAGCTGCTGCGCCCACGCCACGTCACGCAGCATGATTTCGCGTGCTGCGTCGATAGATGCCGATGCCTCTGCTACCCTCAGCTGGATGGTCGGAAACTCGGCGATCTTGTTGTTACCCCCGGCGACCGCGCCGCGCGTGATCCGCGTGCCCATATGGTCGAGATAGCTGGTCAAAGCGCCTTTTGCGGCACCGATGGCAGCGCTGCCAAGGCAAAACGGAATCCCCATGAGGAGCGGAATGTTGAAAAGGCCGATGCCCTCGTATCCCCGCCCACCCGGCGTTCTGCCCGCAGTCGCATCCGGGAAAGCCAGGACACGGTGCTCGGGCACGCAGACGTCTTTCAGGATCAGGCTCTTGGAACCGGTACCGGCCAGACCGACGACGTCCCACGTCTCGGCGATCGTATAGTCGCTTGCAGGCACCAGGAGAAAGGACGGGACGGCGCGGTCTCCCTCGATTTTTGGCGGGATGATGGCAGCGCACAATGCCCACTGCGCATTTTCGCAACCGCTCGCAAAGGCCCAGTCGCCGGAAAGGCGAAAGCCGCCCTCCACGCGCTCCGCCATGCGCGTCGGCGCATAGGAGCCGCATACAAGTGCATCGGCGTTCGTGCCCCAGACTTCCTGCTGAACCCGTTCGTCGAACATCGCAAGAAGCCACTGATGTGCGGAGAGAAGTCCCGCAACCCAGCCGGTCGAGGCGCAAGCCGACGACAGCTCGATATTGGCATCGACAAGCTCTGCAAAGGAGCCCTGGTCGCCGCCGAAACGGCCCGGCTTGACAATATCGAAATACCCGACGCCGCGCAGCAGGTCGATATTGCGGGCCGGCACCCGCCCCGCCTTCTCGGTATCACGAGCAGTGGCGCGGATCTCATCAAGAACCGGCGCGATGCGCTCGGCAAGACATGCGTTTTCCGCCCGCATCGAAGCGGGAAACAAGGCTGCTGTACTGTTCATGGAACTGCCCTCAGTTATGGGAGGTAAAAGGCGCGTGCTGTGGCGCGCAATAATTCGAGTTTTCGTACATTAATGGGGTGGTATCGTTGGAAAGACGGGTGTCTATCACTTGGCCGATGAAGATCGTATGCGTTCCATAGGGAACGGCACCCATGCGACGGCAAATCACGGCGGCATGGGCCGAATCCAGGACCATCATGCCCCGTTCATGGCGAACCCAATCGGCCGCGTCGAACCGGCGTTCCGGAGCGATCTTTCCGCTGAACCCTTCCGATACGGAAACCTGTTCGTGCGTCAAAACGCTGACGGCAAATTCCGGCACTTCCAGCAGCATGTCGTGCAGGTAAGTGCGGTTGTTCAGGCAGATAATCAGCGACGGCGGTTCCATGGAAAGTGATGTCACCGCCGTTGCGGTCATGCCGTGGTCGGCTCCGTTACGGCAGGCGGATATCACGGTAACCGTCGCCGGAAACCTGCGCATGGTTGCGCGAAACGCATCGCTGATAGGCGGAATTGCCGGTATGAGGCCGGCGGCAGCTGTGGCAGACATGAGTTCCTCCCGAGTCTCCTTGGGGTTAAATTATTGCAAACGCAACTATTGTCAATGCAAATTTTAGACTGCAGGCAATTTCTCGTTCGATGTTGATCCTTTTTGCGAAGTGGTCCAGCGGCTCGTGTTGTCATTTGGGCCATTTAGGTGCATGTCGGAACAAGCCGCGGTCAGCCGCACACGAGATTTCGCCAGCAGACTGAGACATGTACAAACTTACCGATTCAGTTCCCTACCTGCTCAACCGTGCGGGCGTGCGTATCGCCGAGGTCTTCTCACAACGAATTGCCGAGAACGATCTCAGCGTTGCCATGTATCGAGTGTTGGCAATGTTGAGGGAACGCAAGGAAAGTACGCTTGGGGACCTTGCCGACGTCGTCTCGGTTGAGATCTCCACCCTCTCGCGGCTCGTCGGCACTCTGGCGAAACGCAAGCTGGTCTCCAGAACCCGTCCCGAGGACAATGGCCGTATCGTCATCGTTCGGTTGACCCCACAGGGAGAGGCCCTGACCGAAAAGCTGATGCCGCTTGCCATGGAACTCGAGGCCACGGCTGTGCAGGGCATGTCCAAAGAGGAGGTCACCGCCCTGAAAAGTGCGTTGAAGCGGATGCACAGCAATCTGCCGGCCATGTCCGGAAAAGGGAAAACCAGCGACCAATGACTTTTGCACTTGCAAATATTTTATCTGCAAGTATCTAATGGCGCGTCAATCGTTGTCCTGGCATCATCTCTCTTCGGGATGAGGGTCCGGTGTGGGAGGAAACACGCCGACGACGATCCGGAGGATTTGTACATGGATCGATGCTGGCCTGCCGATGGCGGGAGCGTACTTCCTGTACTCAAATGTGTGGGGAGGGAAAATGACCATACAAGATGTCGCTATCGCCAAGGAACGCGTCCGCAGCCCGAACATGATCATCGCCCTATGCGGCCTGTTGATCCTTTTCGATGGGTATGACCTTATCGTTTATGGTGCGGTCGCACCTTCGCTGCTTCGAGAGGCAAGCTGGGCTCTGACGCCCGGCATGGTCGGAAGAGCCGCGTCAATCACCCTGTTCGGGATGCTGCTGGGCGCGCTGATTGCCGGAACCCTTGCCGACAGGATCGGCCGCCGCAAAGTCATAATCGGGAGCCTCCTGAGCTTTTCGGTGATGATGATCGGCAGCGGTTTGGCTCCGAGCTTCCTGATTTTCGAAGGAACCCGTTTTCTCGCCGGTCTTGGCCTGGGCGCGCTGTTCCCGACGGTAACTGCCTTGATCATCGAGTTTTCTCCGCCCAAGCGGAAAGCCATGGCCTACTCGACGGCGCTTCTCGGCTATCTCGCCGGCGGCATCATCTCGGGCATTCTCGGCATTATGCTGATCGAGACTTACGGTTGGCGCGTGCTGATGTTCATCGGCGGCGCACCGATACTGCTTCTTCCGCTGTTCCTGCGCCTCCTCCCGGAATCGCCGGAATGGCTGGCGACCAAGAACCGCCAGGCAGAAGCCAATCGGATTGCAGATCAGTATGGGTTGCCCAATCCCAATCCAAGGCCTGCTGCTCTGCGTCAGGTAGGCATCAAGTCGCTGTTTTCCGAAGGCCGCCTGCTGCCGACCCTGAACGCCTGGGGCATCCATTTCTGTTCGCTTCTGCTTACTTTCGGCATGGTGAACTGGCTGCCGACGATCATGAACAAGATGGGCTACGACCTCGGTTCCGCCCTTCTCTTCTCCGTCACGCTCAATCTTGGTGCGGCAGTCGGCTTGCTGATCGGCGCGAGAATTGCCGACCTTGGCAACGTCAAGATGGTCGTGGCTGGAATGTTTCTCCTCGGCGCATGCTCGATCTGGATGCTGACCCAGGTAGGCCAGGGCCTTCAGGTCTACGGTCTGGTTGCGCTGGCTGGAACCGGAACGATCGGAACCCAGATTCTAGCCAATGTCCTGGTCGGAAATCTCTACCCGGTCGAAATTCGCGGCACCGGCCTTGGCTTTTCGCTGGGCATCGGTCGCGTCGGGGGCATGATCGGGCCCGCCATCGGCGGTGCAGTCCTGGGAGCAGGACTTGCACCGCAATGGAACTTCTACATCTTCGCGACCGTCGGTGCGGTGGGCTGCGTTCTCGCTCTGGCGACACTGCTGTACAAGAAAAAGACTGTTTGAGCTCTCGCCCGGGCCTCGGCAGGTCAAGGGAATCCTATTCTGCAGGTATTGAACCCAAGAATGTAGGAGGCGGCTTCTCAAAAGCCGCCTCCTACTCTTGTTGTCCGGGCAGAGGCGCGGCTTCAATTCCACTGACGCCAACCCTGTCGATCCTGTTCGATCGCTAGAAAGCCAGTTGCACCTTCATCGACCGGGTTCTGTCGCCGGCAGTCTCAAAAGCCTCCACGGCCTTGTCGACCGGGAAGATACCGGTGAGCAGCGGCTTCAGATCGACGCGGCGTTTTCCGATAAGATCCACGGCAAGACCGAATTCCTCATGAAAACGGAAGGTGCCCTTCATCTCGATTTCCTTGGCGACGACGATGTTCTGCGGGATGGCGACGTCGCCGCCGAGACCGAGCTGGACCACCGTCGAGCGGGGCCGGAGCACTTCCAGGCCGGCGCGTACGGCGCGTTCGTTGCCGGAAGCCTCGAACTGAACGTCGAAATAGCCCTTGTTTACGGAATAGGCGGCAAGCTGTTCCGGATTGCTGGCGACGTCGATGACCCGATCGGCGCCGACTGCCAGCGCCTTGTCGAGGACCGCGCCCATGACGTCGGTCGCGACGATCTCTCGGGCACCATGGGCACGGGCAGCGATGATCGCCAATGCACCAATCGGACCGCAGCCGGTGACCAGCACGCGCTTGTCCGTAAGCGACCCGGCACGGGCCACCGCATGCAGCGTTACCGCGAACGGCTCCGCCATCGCCGCTTCGTTGATCGAGACGCCATCTGCTATCCTGTGGCACTGCCACTGTTCTGCGACCAGCCGCTGGCGGAATGCGCCCTGGATGTGCGGCATCGGCATGGCGCTGCCGTAGAAGCGCATGTTCAGGCAATGGTTCTGCTGCCCCTTCAGGCAGTAGTCGCAGGCATTGCAGGGACGGCTCGGCGACACCGCCACCCGGTCGCCGACGGCAAGGCCCGATGTCCCCGCCCCCAATGCCTTAATCGTTCCTGCAACCTCGTGGCCGAGGATCATCGGCTCGCGCACCCGGACGGTGCCGAAGCCGCCGTGATTGTAATAGTGCAGATCAGAGCCGCAGATGCCGCCGGCCTCGATGGCGACCTCCACCTGTCCGGGCCCGAGCGCCTCGACCTCCCTCTCTTCGACGCGCAGGTCCTTGGCGGCATGAATGACGACGGCTTTCATGGACTTATCCTCAGAGAACGGGTGTCGGCAGGGCGGCGCCTGCAAAATGGGCGGCGAGATTGTCGCGCACCAGCTTGCCCATCGCCTTGCGGGTTTCGATCGTGCCGGACGCATGGTGCGGTTGCACCAGCACATTGCCGAGCTTCAGGAACCGCGGATCGAGCTTCGGCTCGCCTTCGAAGACGTCGAGCGCCGCAGATCCGAGCGCTCCGCTTTCGAGTGCGGCGAGTAGCGCTTCCTCGTCGATGTTGGAGGCCCGCGAGATGTTGATCAGCATGCCTTCGGGCCCGAGCGCTTCGATCACATGCCTCGAAACAATATGGCGCGTGACAGTCGAGGCCGCCAACGTCACGAACAGGAAAACAGAATGCCGGGCAAGTTCCACCGGATCGGCGATGAACGTCATCCCTTCCGCATAAGGTTTTGCGGCAACATCGCTATAGGCGATGTCCATGTCGAAGCCCTTGAGGCGCTTGGCGACCTCGAAGCCGATGCGACCGAGGCCGAGCACGCCCGCTCTTCTCCCCCAGACGCGACGCTTCAGCGGATAAAGGCCCTTCTCCACCCAGCTTCCGTCCCTCACCCATGTCTCGGCGCCGATCATACCGCGCGATTGGACCAGCATCATCGCGACGCCAAGGTCGGCAACGTCGTTGGTCAGGACATCGGGCGTATTGGTGACCCGGATGCCGCGCGCGCGGCAGGCGTCGAGATTGACTGCGTCATAACCGACACCATAGACCGAGACGATCTCCAGCTTCGGCAGCCTGGCGATCAGTTCGGCAGAGGCGCCGAGCTCACCCCGCGTGGCGATGGCGCGAATGCCGTCCGCGTGGTCCTGAACAAATGCATCGCGGTCTTCAGCCTCGTAGAGCTTGCGCACGCTGTACTGCGCTTCCAGTTCGACGAGATCCCATTCCGGGTAAGGCCCGACGAGCAGGATGTCCGGCTTGGCCATCGAATTCCTCCATTGTGATGTAGATGATGGTTTGTCGCCGCCCGTTTGGCGGGCTTCCCTAAAGGCAGGTTGTGATGCCGCCGTCGACATAGAGCGTGTGCCCGTTCACAAAGGAGGAAGCCTTGCCGGCGAGAAACACCGCTGCCCCGACGAGCTCTTCGACATCGCCCCAGCGGGCTGCCGGCGTGCGTTTCTCAAGCCAGGAGGAGAATTCCGGGTTATCGACCAACGCCTGGTTCAAGGGTGTCTTGAAGTAGCCGGGTGCAATCGCGTTGACTTGCAGGCCGTGCTTTGCCCAATCCGCGCACATGCCGCGGGTCAGGTTCTTCACCGCGCCTTTGGTGGCCGTGTAGGGAGCGATGCCCGGGCGTGCCAGCTCGCTCTGCACCGAGGCGATGTTGATGATCTTCCCCTGCCCTCGGCCGATCATGTACTTGGCCACCGCCTGGCCGACATAAAAGACACTGGAGACGTTGGTCTTCAGCAATTGCTCCCAGCGATCGGCCGGAAATTCCTCCAGCGGGCTGCGGAACTGCATTCCGGCATTGTTGATCAGAATGTCGATCGGACCGATCCCGTGCTCGATCGCATCGACCCCGCGTTTGACGGCATCGGGATCGGTAACGTCGAAGTCGGCCGCCCTCGCCTCGTAGCCTTCATTTTCGAGGCTATCGACGGCGACTTGAAGCTTCACAGGGTCGCGGCCGTTCAGCACGACCGAAGCCCCATGCCGCGCAAGCCCCCGCGCAAGCGCCATCCCAATGCCCTGCGACGAACCCGTCACCAACGCACGCCGGCCGGCCAAATCAAATAATGGGAAGGTCATTCAAACCTCTTTCCGAAAAAGAAAGTCCGGCGCTTCGCGTGATAATCGCGGCCGGGCTCAGACATCGACGATCAGGCCCTTGGCTTTCAGCACCGACTCCAGCTTGCTGACCTCGATCACCGATTTGCCCTGCTTGTAGGCAGCGATATAGCCGGCTTCGGCATCCTCGCGGGCCTGCGAAAGCACGGCGGCCTCCTGTACTTCAGCACGGCGGACAACGACGAGTCCATCGGCATCGCCGACGACGATGTCGCCCGGATTGATCGTCTCGCCGCCGACGATGATCGTGTCGTTCACCGCCGCAATGGTTTCCTTGACAGTACCCTTGATGCAGACGCTCAGGGAGAAGACCGGAAAGCCGAGGTCCCTCAGTTGCAGCGTGTCGCGCACGCCCGTATCGGTCACCAGGCCACCGATGCCCTTTGCCAGGCAGGCATTGGCAAGTACGTCGCCGAACGAGCCTGCCTCTTCGTATTCGCCGGCGGACACGACAATGATGTCGCCCGGCTTGGCATAGTTGATCGCGAGCTGAAGCATGATGTTGTCACGCGGCGCGCATTTGACCGTGAATGCCGGGCCGCACAGCTTCATCCGGTAATCCACCGGCTTCAGGCGTGAGGAGAGTGCTCCGCGGCGTCCCTGCGCTTCGTGGATGGTCGCCGGCGAAAATTTGGAAAGTGCCTCGATGTCGGCTTTGCTCGGCCGTTCGGCGATGTCTTTGATGTGGATCATGGAAACCTCCCACGGTTAGGCCGACGGCGGGCACGTCCCGCCGCCTGCAGTCTTCGATGATTTTGCAATTGGATGGAGTACCCGGACCAAAGGCCTCAGGGGATCGGGTCGAACTTCAGTTCGGAGAGCGGCACGACCTTATCGTTACGCGCCATCTTGTATTCCGTATTCGGGCCAAGCCACTTGTCCCAGATCTTGTTGAGGTCGCCGGAGGTGTCAAGCTTGCGGAGCACCTCGTTGATCTTGGCCGTCAGCGCCGGATTGTCCTTTGCCATGCCAATCCCGATGGGCTGGAACAGCATAGGGTCCTCGATCATCCGCATTTCCTTGCCCTTGGTCTTGGATTCGTTGACGAACTTTGTCGTCGTCATCGTATTCGCCACCATGCCACGCGCCTTGCCCTGCTGGACGGCAAGATAGGCGGATGCGGTATCCTGGAAGGTCAGCGGATCGGACTTGTTGAGCTTGATCGACATTTCCGAAGTCGAGCCCTTGGTCGAGGCAATACGCTGGCCTTCGTAATCGACCTTCTTCTTGCCGGGATCATCGGCCGGAACGATCAGCATTTCCTTGGCAAGGTAGTAGGGATCGCTGAACTGGATCTGTTCCGCTCGGCTCAGCGTATAGGCCAGATTGGCGACCGTGATGTCGACGCGGCCGAGCTTGACTTCCGGCACGCGCGCTTCGACCGAGACCGGCTTGATTTCTGCCTTGACGCCCAGTTCCTTGGCGATCGCATTGCAGAGATCGACGTCGAAGCCGGCCATCTCGCGGGTCTTCGGATCGGGTGCCGCGAAAGGCACCACGTCGGCAAACGTCGCGCAGCGAAGTGTCTTGGCCGACATGATCGTGTCGAGTTGATCCGCCTTTGCCGGCAAGGCCGCCGAGGTACCCGCCAGCACGGCGGTAAGAGTTGCGTATTTCCAGTTCATTGCTGTTCTCCTTTGTTATTGGTGGTGAGTGTCAATGGCGCAGATCGGCGAGGAACCGTTGAGCACGGGGATGGCGGGGTGTCTTGAAAAACTCGTCGGGCGGGGCCGTTTCGAGGATCTGTCCCGCATCGATGAACCAGATGCGGTCGGCGACATCGCGGGCGAAGCCCATTTCATGTGTGACGCAGATCATGGTCATGCCCTCCGATGCCAGGCTCTTCATGACCGCCAGCACCTCGCCGACCATTTCCGGATCGAGGGCGCTGGTCGGCTCGTCGAACAGCATGACCGGCGGCTCCATGGCGAGTGCGCGCGCTATCGCCACCCGTTGTTGCTGCCCACCCGACAGCTGGCCGGGATAAGCCCGCGCCTTGTCGGCGAGCCCAACGCGATCGAGAAGCTTCAGCGCCTTCTCATGGGCGACATTCGCCGCCACGCCCTTCACGCGGATCGGCGACATCGCCACATTTTCGACCACGGAGAGGTGCGGGAACAGGTTGAAGTTCTGGAACACGAAACCGATCCGGCTGCGCAGCAGGTTGAGCTCCCTCGTCCGCATTGCCGCATGAATGTTCTGACCATCCAGGGTGATCGATCCGCTGTTGATCTCCTCAAGACGGTTGATCGTACGGATCAGGGTGGATTTCCCCGAACCGGAAGGTCCGCAGATCACCACGACCTCGCCTCGGGCAACTTCGGCGTCAATGTTCTTGAGGACCGGATAATCGCCATAACTCTTACAGACGTCCGAAAGGTGGATTGTCTGCAACTGCTGGGTCCACGCGGCTGAGGTGCTCATAGCTGCTCCGATATGATTTTGGCCGGCACCAGGGCCACCGGCGCTGCGCCGCCGGAAAGACCCGCGCGGCGGCGCGTGATGCGGCGCTCGACTATGTTGGCGACATGCGTCAGGCTCCAGCAGATCGCGTAGTAGACGACCGCGAGGATGAGGAAGACCTGGAAGGGCTGCGTCAGAAGCTGGTTGTTGACCTGGCTGGCCGCAAAAGTGAGGTCCGGGACATTGATGACATATCCGAGCGTCGTGTCCTTTATCGTCGAGACGAAGGTCGAGATGATGCTCGGGATCATGTTGTAGAGCGCCTGCGGAAGAATGATGAAGCGCATCGCTCCGAGAGAGCTGTGCCCGAGGGCACGGGCGGCATCCATCTGGCCGCTGCCGAGCGCGACAATGCCGGCGCGTACGACCTCGCTCAGGAAGGCGCCCTGGTAAACGACGAGCGTGGTCAGCATCGTCACGAAGCTCGGAACGTCTGCGCCTGTCCAGAGCGGCACGAGGAAGTAACTCCAGAGGATAAGCATCAGGAGCGGCACACCGCGGGTTATATAGACGAGTGCGGTGACCGGCCACCGCAGCAGTCGCCATTTCGAAAGGCGCGCGAGTGCCAGCAGGATGGCGACCGGGAAGGCGAGCATGATGCTGAGCGCCGACAGGATCAGCGTGTTTGCAAGCCCGCCGAGCGGGCCGTTCGGATATTGACCGATCAGCAGCAGAAGCCAGTAGTCCTGGATGATGGCGATGACATCGTTGATCATGCGCGCGCACTCCGGGCCGGATCGGCGCGCATCGAGAGATAGGCGCCGGCGCCCATGATCAGGAGCGAGAAGAACAGGTAAAGAACCGTACCGACCAGGTAGATTTCGAAGGTGCGGAAGCTCAGGTTTTCGACTTCCTTCACGGCATGCGTCAGTTCGGACGCACCGATAACGATGGCGAGACTGCTGTTCTTGAACAGGGAAACACTGTGGTTGATGAGCGGCGGAAGCGCATTGCGCACACCCTGGGGCATGACTACGAAGCGCATCGCCGAGACATAGCTGTGCCCGAGAGCCTTGGCGGCTTCCATCTGGCCCGGGCTTACGGAGCGAAGGCCGGACCGCAGGTCCTCGCTGAAATAGGCTGCCTGGCACAGGCCGAGGCCGATGACGGCGAAGATCGTTTCGGCATTGTGGGCCGCGAGCCAGGACGTCAGGCCTGGCGGGAACAGCGTGAATATGCCGAAATACCACAGCATCAGCTGCACGAGGGTCGGCACGTTGCGATGGTAGGAGACATAGGCGGCCACGGCCCTGTCGCCAAAGCGGAGCGGCGAAAACCGGATGCACAGAAGCAGCAGCGCGAGGGTCATGGCCAGCAGCCACGACCCGATATAGATGATAAAGGTCATCTCGATGCCGTGCAAGAGCATCGCGGTATATTCAGGGTTCCTCAGGACGGCCCAGAGATCGAATCCGTTCACCGCCCCGGCTCCCTGGAACTGTCCGGACCTGCGGGAGCCGGCTGCGGCCGGGCTGTCTGCAGGCCGCCCATGACCTGCAAAGTCGGCGTGATTTCCATGTGGCCGATATTGACGGCCACCGGCGCGGCGATCGCGAATGCTATCGCTTCGGCGATATCGGCTGCCTGGGGCAGCTCGAACCCATCGATGAACCGTTCGCGAATACTGGGATCGTCGCCGTGCACGTGATTGAAAATGTCGGTCGCGACCCGCCCGGGGCAGATTTCCGTCACCCGCACGCGCTTACCGAAAGCATCGATGCGCAGCTGGTTCGACAGCATGGCGACGCCGGCTTTCACTGCGTGATAGATGGAGTTGCCGCCGAAATTGTAGTTGCCGGCGATCGAGGAGATGTTGATGACATGGCCCCGATCGCGGGCGACCATTCCCGGCACGATCAAACGGCAAATGTGCAGGACGGCACGGAGATTGACATCAACGAGAAGGTCGATATCGCTCTCGTCTGCTTCCAGGAATTTCTTCGGCCGATCGACGCCGGCATTGTTGACGAGGATATCGAACTCGACGCGACCGGCCAGTTCGGCGAGCGTCGGGCGGTCGGTGACGTCAATCACATGAGCGATGCAGCCCGTGCGTTTGGCCAGATCCTGCAGAGCATCGCCGCTGCGGGCGATCGCGTGGACCTCGATATTCTCACGCCGAAGCCGCTCCACCACAGCGGCGCCGATACCGGAGGAGGCGCCGGTAACCAGTGCGGTCTTGTAATCGGAGAATGGCATTCGGATCCCCTTGTTGTTGCTGCAGACAGTAGCGAACCTTTAATCTCTTGCCTAAGACCGATTATTTGTGGAGCAATAAGCAACGGCTATGGAGGCTCGGCTCCGCAATGTCGGCAGGTGACCATCACCGGGCAGGATCACGGTCGGCGCCGTTGCAAAAGAAGATCGCGTCTGCAAACATGTGTTTGCTCAAGACAAAAAGACAAAGATCCGAATGGACATCAGACGCCTCAAATCCTTCATCGTGATCGTCGACAGCGGCAGCATCACGCGCGCCGCCGACCTGCTGCATATCGCGCAGCCCGCGCTCAGCCAGCAGCTGGCGGCGCTGGAGGAGCATTTCGGTCAGAAGCTGCTGATCCGCAGCCAGCAGGGCGTCAGCATGACCGATGCGGGGCATGCGGTGTACCGCCATGCGCAGATCATCCTTCGCCAGATGGAACAGGCGCAGGCGGACGCTTCCGCTGCCGGCAACTCACTTGCCGGGCGCGTTTCGGTAGGGCTCGTGCCGTTCAGCAGTGCCGCCACGCTGTCCGTGGACCTGCTGGCCGAAACGCGCAGGCGCCATCCCGGCATCCTGCTCCATCTCACAGAAAGCGTCGGCCAGACCTACAGTCAGATGATCATGAACGGTCGTCTGGAAATGGCGCTGATCCACGGGGCCGGGCCGATCAAGGGCGTACGGTTCGAGCCGATTCTCAGCGAGGAGTTCTATCTCGTCGCCCACCGCGATTTTGCGATCGAAGCGGACAGCAAGCCCATTCCGGTTACCGCTCTCGACGGCTTGCCGCTTCTGATGCCGCCCGCTTACAACTTCGTTCGCCGTGCGGTCGATACCGCGTTCACGCGCAGCCGGATTAACCTGAAAGTCGTGGCGGAGGTTGAAATCGTCAGGACATTGGCGCGCGCCGTGGGCAGCGGTCTGGGAGCGACCATCATGCCGAAAGCCATCGCCGACCGTATCGTGACGGAATCGGGCGAGCCGCTGATCTGTCGGCTCGTTTCCCCGCGGATCGAGGAAACCCTGTCACTCTGCATTGCCGAACAGAACTCGCTGTCCGAGCCGGCATTGGCGGTCAAAAATATCCTTCTCGAGCTGACCGCGCGGCTGAGAGCATAAGGCGAGTTCCGGCACGACGCAGCCACGCCGAATCATCGAAGACGCGTCAACGCATGTCCCTGCAGAACTGGGCGATCCGCGCGCATCCCTCGTCCAGCATTTCCATGCTCGTTGCGTAGGAAATGCGGAAATGGGGGCTCATGCCGTAAGCTGCGCCTTGCACCGTCGCCACATGATGTTCGTCCACGAGAGCCATGACGAAATCGATGTCGGTCTCGATCTTCCGCCCGCCCTTGCTGGTCTTGCCGATCAAGCCGGACATGTTGGGATAGAGGTAGAACGCGCCCTCGGGCTTGTGGCAACGCAATCCCTCCACCTCTGACAAGCGGTCGAGGACGAAATCGCGCCTCTCGCGGTAGATCCCTGCCCGCTCCCTCAGGAGATCCTGTGGCCCGTCCAGCGCCGCGATGGCCGCCGCCTGCGTCACCGTGGTGATGCCACCGCCGTTCTGCCCGTTGACATTGCTGATCGCACCGATGAGCTCCTTGGAGCCGCTGGCGCAGAAGCCGAGCCGCCAGCCGGTCATGGCGTAAGCCTTTGACACGCCGTTCATGGTCAGGACACGATCATAGAGCCGGGGTTCCGCGTCGACGATGGTGCAGAATTCGAAACCGTCATAGACCAGATGTTCGTAGATATCGTCAGTCAGGATCCACACGCCCGGATGGCGCAGCATGACCTGCGCGATCGCCGCCATTTCGGCGCGGGAGCAGGCCGCACCGGTCGGATTGTTGGGAAAATTCAGGATCAGCCATTTGGTGCGCGGCGTGATCGCGGCTTCCAGATCCTCCGGACGCAACTTGAAGCCGGCCTGCTCGAAACAGGGCACCGCCACCGGAACGCCACCGGCAAACTTGACGATATCGGCATAGCTGACCCACGAGGGCGTTGGAATGACAACTTCGTCGCCGGGATTGCAGGTGGCGAGCATCGTGTTGAAGATCACCTGCTTGCCGCCGGCTGAAACGACGATCTGACTGGCATCATAATCCAGATTGTTGTCCCGCTTGAACTTCCTGCTGATCGCCGCCTTGAGCGCCGGTGTGCCGTCCATCGGCGGATATTTCGTATCACCGCCAAGCGCCGCGGCATGGGCCGCCTCGATGGCATGCAGCGGCGTCGGGAAGTCCGGTTCCCCGGAAGAGAGGCTGACAACCTTGATACCCTTTGCGGCCAGTTCCCGGGCGCGTTGGGTCATGGCAGCGGAGGCGGATATGGAGACGTTTTTCAGGCGATCGGCTGTAGAAGACATCGGCATTAACTTTCGACGAAGATTGGGACGGGAGACGGCCGACCAGGCAGCCGGTGGGTCAAAGCGCGAGTTCGGCAGCCGGCGCGAGCATCGCGCCGGAGGCTTCGATCTCGCTTCGGACGATATGCGCAAGTTCAAGGGAACCCGGCGTGTCGCTGTGCACGAGGATCGACCGAGCGGGCATGGCAATGGTGTCGCCCTCGACAGTCTCAACAGTTCCGTCGAGAAGAAAGCGGCGCACCCTTGCCCGCACCGAAGCCTCATCCTTGATCACGGCGCCCGGTAGGCCGCGGACAACAAGCCTGCCTTCGGCATCATAGGCCCGGTCGGCCAGGAAAAGCGCCAGCGTCTTCAGCCGCGCCCGTTTGGCCGCCTGCTCTATTTCGCTGTCCGGCGTCACGAACACGACAAGACCCGGCTCCACCGTCGCAATGGCATCCATCATCAGATCGGCGAGCACCGGGTCGCGGTTGACCATATTGCCCATGGCGGCGTGAAAGCTGATATGCCCGACGGTGACACGCTCGCTCGCGGCGATCGCCATCAGCGCGCCGAGTTGGTAGAGCATCTGCTGGCGCAACTCATCCGCCTGGAAGGGCATTTCGCGCCGTCCAAAGCCGAGCCGGTCGGGCAGGCCCGGATGTGCGCCGATGCCGACCCCGTTCGCCTTGGCAAGCCGCACCATGCGCGCCATCGTATCCGGATCGCCACCGTGGAAACCGCAGGCGATATTGGCCGACGACACGACCTTCATCATCGCTTCGTCGTCGCATAGCCGATAAGGGCCGAACCCTTCGCCCATGTCGGAATTCAGATCGATTTTCATCGGCAACTCCCTTTGACCGATCGTATTTCAGGCCATCGCCTTCAAGGCGCGTTTGACCATCTCAGATGTGGTCCGGACGTCTTCGACATAACGCGCGACCGCCTGCTCCACCGCGCGCGCCTCCGCGTGCGTGGACCGCACGAACCGCAAGCGGCTGCCTATGCGGGCCTGGCCAAGCCGCCACAGGTCGCATTCGATCACGCCGGCGATCTTCGGATAGCCACCCGCCGTGTTCGCATCGCTCATCTGGACTATGGGCTCCCCACCGGGCGGGACCTGGATCACACCGGGCACGATCCCATGGGAACGCATCTCAACCGACGCCGTCGGCTTGATGGGCTCGCCCGACAGACGATAGCCCGTCCGGTCGCTACGGGAAGAAATCTTCCAGGTCTGGCTCCAGAAGGCGTCGCCGTCATTGGGAAACAGGGCATGCTCGCCACCGGGCAATGCACGGACCGGCAGCGCGCCGTCAACGAGATCCGGAAAGACGTCCCGGAGCGCCACGGCGGGCTCGATGACGGCCAGGCCGTTCGCCGGAACCGGGGCAAAGTTGGCGCAGTCACCGAGCACGATCCGATCACCTTTTACCAAAGGCCGACCGGCATTGCCGCCGAAACTGCCGCGCAGGGATGTGCTGCGCGACCCCATGACCGATGGAACATCCAGGCCCCCGCCGATGGAAACATAGGCGCGCGCAAGTATCGGAGGATGCTTCAGCTCGAGCACCTGTCCGGCCTCGGCGGTATAGGCGCACCAGGGAAGCAATTCCAATCTGTCCAGTATCGGATCGCCATCGGCGCCCGTGACCGCGAAGACCGTCCGCCGGTCGAAACGCAGGCTGAATGGGAAGGTCTGCACCTCTATCCCGGCCGCACCCTCGTCGTTCCCGACAAGGATATTGCCGATCCTCACGGCAAGCGGATCCATCGCGCCGCTGCCCGAAACGCCGATGTCGCGATACCCCGGTCGCCCCAGATCCTGAACCGTATTGAACGGGCCGGTTTCCACAATTTCGATCATAGCTCGATCCTAGCCGGCACGAACCGCACCGTATCGCCCGGCGCCATCATCGCCGGCTTGGGCGACGTCGGATCGAACATCTGCAATTCTGCGAAACCAATGGAATTCCAGCCGTTCGGGCCGGTGAGCATTGCAACGCCGGTCTGCATGCCGCCGATGGTCACGCAGCCCTTCGCCATCTTCAGCGACGGCACGGTCTTTCGCGGCATGTAGATGCGCGGATCGAGGCCGTGCAGGTAACCGAAGCCTGGAGCGCTGCCCAGGGCAAAAACACGATAGGTCGCTTCGTGATGAATACGGACGATCTCACGGTCGCTGAGCCGGGCAAGATCGCAAAGCGCGGGCAGGTCCGCCGCATGCTCCCCGCCGTAGTGAACAGGGATTTCGATCGTCTTTCCGTCCAGATCGATGCTGCGGGCATTGTCCCATGCCTTCAGCAGCCGCGCCACGACGGCCTCGGGATCCTGCGGCGCCTCCTGGAATATCGTCAGAAGGTTGGTCATTCCCGGAACGATTTCGGCGATATCCGGCCAGCCTCGGACCGCCTGGGAGAGCGCCCAAATCCGGCGCTGTGCGGCGAGATCGAATTCTCCCGGCGCCTCCAGCAGGAAGGACCTCGCGCCGATCGACGAAACCCGAGCCCGGCCGTGAGTGGCGGGCAGGATTTCGCGCAGCGGTGCATGGCTGTTGATTGTGGCAATCATGATTGAGGCTCGATCTCGAACAGGGGATCGCCGAAGCCGACCAGCGCATCGGGTTCGGCAAGCTGCTTGGTCAGAATACCTGCGCGGCCGGCACAAAGTGGAAGCAGGAGGGGGCCGACGCGAAGGAAACCGAGGATGTCTGCGGCGAGAACCGATGGCAGACGGTCGGTGGCTGCCTGCCGCGATGGGCTGCCTGGGTAAAAATGGCCGGCCATCGGCGCCTTGACGACCACCAGCGGCTGAGCCGTCGGGGCTGGCCGAGGGGTCACGGACACATCGACCCCGGCTTCATTCCCCGTGGCAATGACGATGCGCAACCGTCCGCCGGGCCAGGAGATTTCCAGGCCACTTGCCCCGGCTGCCGTCAGCGCCTCGGTGAGAAACGCGATCGTCGCGGGATCGCTGAAATCGATCGCGCTCATGGCGCTCTCCGTTGTTTCAGCCATTGCTCGAGATAATGGATATCCGTCTCGCCGCGCGCAAACGCGCTGTCCTCGAAGAGTGCCCGCAGGAAGGGAATATTCGTGGAAATTCCGTCCACCCGCGTTCCGGCAAGCGCCTCGCGCATCCTTGCCATCGCCTCCGCCCGCGTCGGCGCATGAACGATCAGCTTGGCGATCAGCGAGTCGTAATAGGGTGGCACCTTGTACCCCGCATGGATATGGGTATCGACCCGGATGCCCATCCCTTCGGGAAGGGCGAGACTGGTGATGACGCCGGCGGACGGCAGGAAAGTATTAGGATCCTCGGCATTGATGCGGCATTCGAAAGCATGCCCCTCGCATTTCACATCAGCCTGGGCCAGATCGAGCGGATTACCCTGAGCCACTTTGATCTGCGCCTGCACGATGTCGACCCCGCTTGTCATTTCGGTGACAGGATGTTCGACCTGAAGCCGGGTGTTCATCTCGATGAAATAGAAAGCGCCATCCTCGTAGAGGAATTCGAAGGTTCCGACGCCCCGATAACCGATCTGGCGGCAGGCCTCGACACAGGCTCTGCCGACGGGCCGGATCACATCCGGCGATATCCCCGGTGCCGGAGCCTCTTCCACGACCTTTTGATGGCGGCGCTGCATCGAGCAATCCCGGTGCCCGAGCCAGACTGCATTGCCATGGGTGTCGCAAAGGACCTGGATTTCGATATGGCGCGGATGCTGGAGGAATTTTTCCATGTAGAGCGACGGCGAGCCGAAAGCCTGCCGCGCCTCCTCCCGGGTGAGCGCGACCGCCTCTTGCAGCAGACCGGCCTCCGGCACGACACGCATGCCCCGCCCGCCGCCGCCGCCGGCAGCCTTGATGATGACGGGATAGCCGATCTCCAGGGCCAGGCGCTCGACGGCGGCCGGATCGTCGGAAAGCGCCGTATCCGGTCCCGGGACACAAGGAACTCCGGCTGCGATCATTGCCCTCTTTGCCGAGATCTTGTCGCCCATCGCCTCGATTGACGACGCGCTCGGACCGATGAACGCCAGTCCGGCTTTTTCGACGGCATCGGCGAATGCGGCATTTTCCGAGAGAAAACCATAACCGGGATGGATGGCGCCGGCGCCCGTCAAGCGCGCCGCCAGAAGAAGAGCATCCTTGTTGAGGTAGCTTTTTGCCGCGCTCGAAGGGCCGATGCACAAGGCGCTATCGGCGGTCTTGCCATAGGGCGCCTGCCGATCCGCTTCGGAATAGACGACGACCGTCTTGAGACCCAGTTCCCGGCAGGCTTTCTGGATCCTGGTCGCGATCTCTCCGCGATTGGCAATCAGAACCGTATCGAAACGCGGGGGACTGTCGAATGTCTCAGGCATCACGCGATCTCCGCGAGCAGATCACCCGTCTCGACTTCGCCGCCGTCGATTTCGGTCAGGTTGACAATACGCCCGGACCGCGGCGCGGCGATCTTGTTGAAGACCTTCATCGCTTCGATGATGAAGAGAGTCTGCCCCTCCGTCACCTCGTCTCCCGGCTTGACGAACGGCCCCTCGCCCGGTGCCGAACTGCGATGCAGCACGCCGGAGACCGGCGCTTTTACGGGAATGGCCGACGCGTGGCCGACAGCCGGCAGTTCATCAGGCCCCATCGACACACCCGTAACCGGCTGTTGCCCCCGCGCCAAATCGGCGGAGGCCTCTCCCGCCATTGGCTGCGACCGGAAGATCCGGACCGTCAGGTCCTTCTCGGTCACGGTGAGTTCGGTGATGCTCGATCGGCCGACAAAGTCGATCAGGGTCTTGATCTTCGAGAGGTCCATATTCGCGCTCGGTATTTCGAATGCCGCCGCGCGATTTCGGAGATCAAGTCGCGTGATACGGTAACGTTGCGTAACACGATCGCGCCGCCGATGGGGTCAGACGAACTTTTGATGGACCGGCTCAGTTCCGGCATCCGTGCGGACGATCGGGCATCCCGTCGAATTTCGGCCGTTGCTCATGGCGCGTCAGCCGTTGCAGATCAGCGAAAACGGGCGGCAGACAACGCCGATAGATCGACGGCACATTCGCGCCCGGCGATCAGGCCTGCAACAAGCGCGCCGCTCACCGGTCCGGCTGCAAGGCCGACATGACCGTGGCCAAATGCATGAACGATATCTTCGGAAGACCGCGAAAAACCGATCACCGGAAGGCCGTCCGCAGTCGAGGGACGATGCCCCATCCAACGTTCGATACTCCTGTCCTCGGATATATCCGACAGTGCCGGATAGGTTCCTTTCGCGTGTTTCAACAGGATGTCGGCGCGGGTCCAGTTCGGTCTTTCCTCGACACTTGCCAGCTCGACTTGTCCGGCAATGCGAAGTCCGGCAAGCGTCGGATTGTTGCCCATCCTGCCGTCGCTCGGCATGATCGGCATCTCCCCCTTGCCCAGATGATAGGGAACGACCACGTGGTAACCGCGCTCGCTCTGCATCGGGATTGTGTCACCGGCGAGCGCCGCAAGTTTTTTCGAATGTATTCCGGCAGCGATGACGGCCTTGTCGCACGCCACGATGCCCGCTTCTGTCCGGACGCTCGAAAGCCGGTTGCCGGTAAGAATGAAACCGGTCGCCCTTGCATTGATGCGCTGGGCGCCAAGGTCCACCGCATGATCCACCATCGCTACGACATAGCCTCCCGGATCCACGCAATGACCGCCATCCTCGACGAAGGCAGCAAAGGAGTAGCGGGATGAAAGATTGGGCTCGAGTTCGTGCAGTTCGGCTGAGGATAGCTCTCGATAGAAAACGCCGTTGTCGCGTCGCAGGCGCCACGCAAAAGCCTCGGCCTCGAAAGCCGCGCGATCCTGGTACACGTAGAGCAGGCCCTTGCGGTGGATTAGGTCCGGCCGTCCGATTTTTCCCGCCAGTGCCGCATGCCGGGATGGAGCATCATTCAGGAGGCTCGCCAGAATTCTCGCGGTCCGTTCGACCTTGGATCCAGTCGAGCCGGCCAGCATAAACCGCAGCAACCAGGGTGCGAGGCGTACCAGATGCCGCCAGCGGATGGTCAGCGGCCCGGAGGGATCGGAAAGATAGCCGGGCACCTTCCTCCAGAGGCCGGGCATCGACATCGGGATGATCGAGGCGGGGCTCAGCCAGCCGCTGTTACCATAACTCGCCGCGTGGCGACCACCGGGCTGTTCCGGTTCGACGATGGTGACCTCGTGCCCGTCGTTCAACAGTTCGAGTGCCGTCGATGCACCGACGATACCCGCTCCGATGACCACTACATGCATGGCGTTTCACTCTGCGTGACTGGAATAAGCCGGTTCATTCCTGAAATGCCTCTTCGCGGACGGCCTTGATCTTCGGCAGGGCGACCACGGCGATGGCGAGCACAGCAAGGACAAGCAGACCTGCCGAAATCGGACGATCGACAAAAACGCTGGGATTACCGCGTGCGAGGAACATGGCTCTACGGAAATTTTCTTCCATCATCGGCCCGAGAATGAGGCCCATCACCAGCGGTGCCGCGTCGCAATCGAGCTTGGCGAAGACGTAGCCGGCGACGCCGAAGGCGCCGAGTAGCCAAATATCGAAGACCGAGTTGCCGAGCGAGAACGCGCCGATCGAGCAGAACACCACGATAGCCGGAAAGAGATAGTGGAAAGGCATCGTCAGCAAGCGCGTCCAGACGCCGATCAGCGGCAGGTTCAAGACCAGCAGCATGACATTGCCAACCCACATCGACACGATGACGCCCCAGAACACGTCCGGATGTTCGGAAATCAGCGTCGGCCCGGGTGCGATACCCTGCATGATCAGGGCGCCGAACATCAAGGCCATGACGGCATTGGCCGGCAGGCCGAGCGTGAGCAGCGGGACGAACGAGGTCTGTGCTCCGGCATTGTTGGCACTCTCGGGCGCTGCTACGCCTTCGATCGCACCACCGCCGAAACCTTCGGGCGGGTTGGCAACGCGTTTCTCGACGGCATAGGCAGCGAAGGCGGCGAGAAGCGCGCCGCCGCCCGGCAGAAGTCCCAGCACGGAACCGATCCCCGTGCCGCGAAGGATCGGCGCAACCATCCGGCGCCAGTCTTCCCGCGACGGGATCATCGAGAAAAATGGTGCATTGATGGCCGTACGGCTTTCCGGGGTTTCCAGATCTTTGATCAACTCGCCGATGCCGAATAATCCCATCGCTACGACGACGAAATTGATCCCGCTCGACATCTCTTCAAAACCGAGCGTGAAACGCGGCACGGCAGTTTGCACGTCCTGGCCGACAAGGCCTATCAGAATGCCGATGAAGACCATGGCAAGTGCCTTCGGCAGCGATCCGCGCGAAAGCACGACAGAGGCGACAAGCCCGAGGATCATCAGTGAGAAGTATTCCGCGGGGCCGAACAGCAATCCAATTTCGGCAAGCGAAGGCGCAAACAATGCCAGCAACAGCGTGGCGACGGTGCCGGCAAAAAAGGAGCCGATCGCCGCTGTCGACAGCGCCACGCCCGCTCGTCCGTTGCGGGCCATCTTGTAGCCGTCGATCGCCGTAACCACGGACGATGCTTCGCCCGGCAGGTTGAGAAGGATGGCCGTCGTCGAACCCCCATATTGTGCACCGTAATAGATGCCGGCCATCATGATCAGCGATGTCACCGGTTCAAGTCCGATGGTGAAAGGCAGGAGGATGGCCATGGTCGCGGCAGGCCCGAGGCCTGGCAGGACGCCGACGAGGGTCCCGAGCAGCGTGCCAATCAGGCACCAGAACAGGTTCGTCGGCAGGATTGCCTGGTCAAAGCCGAGCAGCAGGGCGTTCAGCGTCTCCATGTGATCTTCCTAAAACCGGAACCAGGGGCCGATGATGGCAATCGGCATACCGAGCCCCTTGATGAATGCGAGGCTGCAGGCCGCACCGAGTCCGAGCCCGTACAACGCTGATTTCGCCGGCTGCAAAGGACGTGAGGCAAACGAGGAGATGAAGCAGCAACAGAAGATCGCCGGCAGCAATCCGCCGCCGCGAACGACCAGTCCAAACACCACGATCGCTGCAATGATGAACGTGACCTTCGAGGAATAAAGGCTCGGTTGCTCTTTGCCGGTGTCATGTTCCTCGGCCGTAAAGGCGACGACAAGGCCCATGGCGATCAGGCCCGAGGCTACCAGGCCCGGAAATGCACCGGGGCCGATTTTGCGCCAGGTACCATAGGAGAGATCGAGGCTGCCCAACAAGAAAGCCGCGCCGATCAATACGAACAGGAGCCCTGCAATCAATTGCGGATTGACACGTAAGGTCACGGGCATTCCTTTCCGTTGGACGCTTTCGATCGCGGATCGGGAACCAGATCAGGCGGGCGATAGGCGCGCACATGCGGCGGCGTGCCGATGAAGCGGGAGATCTCGACAAGGCATGAGTTCGAGCTTGGCCCCTGTGCGAGACGGGACGTCCCATGATCCGGCGTCAGTACGTTCGGATTGCCGTTCAGTTCCAGTGAACCCGGCTTCAAGGGGTCCGCCGGATCGAACCAGGCGCCCGTCGCCAACTGCACGACCCCGGGCATGACGGCATCGGTAATGGCTACGACCGCCAGGCACGCACCGCGGGCGTTGGAAATGGTCACCACCTCGCCTTGCGCCAGCCCGCGAGCCGACGCGTCATCGGGATGAATGCGCACCGGCTGACGGCCGCCGCTTTTGGTCCGGCGCGACGGTGCTGCATGGTCCCACTGGCTGTGTAGCTTGTCATGCGGCTGGCAGGACAGGAGATGCAGTGGATAGATGGCCGCCAGTTTGCCCCCCAGCCATTCGGCCGGTTCCACCCATGCCGGATGGCCGGGGCAATCGGCATAGTCGAAGCCGGCAATGAGCTCCGAGGAGAGCTCGATCAGACCGGACGGCGTGCGCAGCGGATGGGCAACCGGGTCAGCGCGAAACGCAGAAAGGAAAGGCCTGTCCGCGTTTTGGCTTTCCACCTCGATCAGCCCCGCATTCTGGAACGTGGGAAAATCCGGTAGGGAAATGTCGCGCAACGCAGCGTTCGCCTGCGCGTCGGCATAAAGCTTCTCCAGCCATTCGGGTTCGCTCAATCCATCCGTGAACGCCGCTTCAGTCCCCAGCTTTTTGGCAATGCGACGCAGGATCTCGTGATCCGACAATACGTCCGCAGGTGGTGCTGCCGCGTGTGTCGAATATCCGAGAAAACTCTCGCGGCCGCTGGCAACCAATCGTCGCGTTCCAGGAATGTCGCGGCCGGCAACACGATGTCGGCATGCCGGGCGTTGGCATTCCACCAGTGCTCGTGGACAATGATCGTTTCCGGCTTCTGCCAAGCTTCGACCAGCCGATGAAGATCCTGATGATGGTGAAAAGGATTGCCACCAGCCCAATAGATCAGCCTTATGTCCGGATAGATCCGTTTTTTGCCGTTGTAGTCGTATTCCGCTCCCGGCGAAAGCAGCATGTCGGCAATCCGCGCAACCGGAATGTAGTCGGAGATGGCATTCTGCCCCTGCGGCAGCGACGGCCATTTCACGGCCGGCGCCGGCTGGCCGATGCCCGAAATGGATGCATAACCGAAACCAAATCCTCCGCCGGGCAGACCGATGCGACCCAGCAGCGATGCCACCGCGATTGCCGCCCAATAGGCCTGTTCGCCATGGTCGGCGCGTTGCAGCGCCCATGCCATCATGATGAAGGTTTTTTTCGAGGCCATGGTTCGGGCAAGGGTGAGGATATCCTGCGCTTCAAGGCCGGTAATGCCGGCTGCCCAGGCGACATCCTTGACGACGCCGTCCACCTTACCGAACAGATAATCCCGCAATGTTTCAAAGCCGACGGTATAACGTTCGACGAAAGCTGCGTCGTGACGATCCTCCTGGATCAGCACGTGGGCGATGGCCAGCAGCAGGGCGGCGTCGGTCCCGGGTCTCAGAGCCATCCATTGGGCATCGAGCTCGCTTGCGGCATCATCCCGGACGGGTCCGATGTTGACGAAATGGGCGCCTGCCTCCTTGCAGTCGAGCAGATACTGGCGGGTTTCATGGCGGGAAACGCCGCCGGCATTGACCTGAGCGTTTCGAAGCGGCGTGCCACCGAACATCACGATCAGGTCCGCATGGCCGACGATCTGGCTCCATGGGCTGTGGCCGGAGATCAGCCCATCGGTGGAACCGATGACGTGCGGCAGGATGACCTCGCCAGCGGCATAGCTGTAGGTCTGGACGGAACGAACCGAACCGCCATTCATGTTGAAAAAGCGCTTCAGCTGGCTTTGCGCATGATGAAACCGTCCGGCGCTCGACCAGCCGTAGGAACCGGAAAAAATCGCGCCGTTGCCATGCTCGTCCCTGACGCGGCGAATTTCGCCGGCAACCAGCTCGATTGCCTCCTCCCAGGAAACCTCGACAAATGCCTCGGCTCCCCGCCGGCCGGCACGATTGCCCGGTCCATTTTCCAGGAAGGATCGCCGGACTGCTGGCTTGAGAATGCGGCACGGCGCAAGCCTGTCGGCTGGAAGTTCGCCACCGAATTGCACCGGGTCGGGGTCGCCCGCCATCGGACGAATGGCGCCCTGCAAGCCATCATGCGTGTAGAACCCCCAATGGGTTCCGACATGGCGCTGGCCTGCCGAAGGCTCCGAATGCTGCGTCGTTTTCGGAGCCTTCGTCATCTTCATTCCACCTTGATGCCGGCCGTCTTGACGATCTCACGGTACCGCTTTGTCTCGTCAACCACGAAGGTCCTCAGATCGGCGCTGGTCTTGTACATCGGCTCGAAGCCGAAGACCGTCAGCTTGTCCTTGAATTCGGTGGAGGTGACAACATCCTGCAGGACCTTGCCGAGATATTCCGCCGCCTTTGGATCAAGATTTTTCGGCGCCCAGACGCCGTACCAGGAGAGCATTTCCAATGCAGGCATGCCGCTCTCGGCAACGGTCGGGACATCCGGTGCCAGGGGCGAGCGGGTCAGGCTGGTCACCGCAAGCGGCTTCAGCCGGCCTGCCTTGACATGCGGCAGCGACGACAGGATCGGGTCGGCGATCAGTTGCACCTGGCCGCCAATCATGTCGGTCAGGGCCGGACCGGCTCCCTTGTAGGTGACCACTTCAGTATCGACGCCAGCTTCACCCTTCAGGACTTCCACAGCCAGATGACCGGCCGAGCCATAACCGGAGGTGGCGAAGTTGTAGGAATCCGGATTTGCCTTCACCTCGGCGAAGAATTCCTTCAGCGTGTTGGCCTTGTCCGACGGATTGGTGGTGATCAGCAGCGGGCCAGCCGCGATGCCGCTGATATGCGTGAAGTCATTGACGACATCGAAAGGCACGTTCTTGTTGATCAGCGGCGTGACCACATGGATCGACGCATTCAGCAGCAGGGTGTAGCCATCGGGAGCAGCCTTGACCACATCGGACGAACCGACCACGCCGCCGGCACCGCCCGCACGGTTATCGACCACGAAGGTCTTGCCGGTCTTGAGCGAAAGCGCGGCGGCAAGAACGCGTGCAACGCCATCGACTGCACCGCCCGGCGGATAAGGCACGACAATGGATACCGGCCGACTGGGATAGTCGTCCGCCTTGGCGAGGCCGGCCACCGGCAGCGTCACCGAGAGAAAAAGCAATGCTGTTGCGAAGCGGTTCATAGATGGATTCCTTCTGGCTCCAAGAGGATGTATGCAGTCGAAAGTCATTTTATGCATCGCGGATCCTTCGCGGCGAGCAGCAATCCGCTCCGACCTCAGAACGTTCCGGGATATTGCCCGCCATCGATCAGCAGGTTCTGAGCGGTGACGAAGCCGGCATTCGCCGAGCAGAGGAAGGCAATGTAGGCGCCAACTTCTTCGGGGCGTCCGTAACGGCCAGCCGGATTCTGTGCCGCACGGGCGGCCCATATTTCGTCGAAAGAACGACCGCTTTCCTGAGCAAGTACCTCGACATGCTGGCGCTGGCCATCCGAAGCAACAATGCCCGGGAGCATGTTGTTAATCGTCACATTATGGGCGATCGTCTGCCGAGCCAGGCCCGCGACGAAACCGACGAGGCCGGAGCGTGCCGCATTCGACATGCCAAGCTCGGCCTGGGCGATCTTGACGCTCCGCGACACGATGTTGACGATGCGGCCGAACTCGCGCTCCATCATTCCGTCGACAGTCAGGCGTATCATGTCGATCGGTGTCAGCATCATCCGATCAATGCCCCGCAACCAGTCCTCACGAGACCAGTTGCGGAAATCACCGGGCAGTTCGCCATCGGCGTTGTTGACCAGGATGTCGGGTTTTGGGCAGACAGACAGAATGGCTTCGCGACCGGCAAGCGTGGTAATATCGCCGACGACAGCGGTGACGCGGGCGCCGGTAGCCGCGCGGATTTCTGCGGCTGTCGCCTGCAGTGTTTCGGGCGTGCGGGCGATGATGGTCAGATCCACATTCTCCCGCGCGAGAGCCATTGCGGCGGCCTTACCCATGCCCCGGCTTGCGCCGGTAACGATAGCATTCCGACCGGAGATCCCGAGATCCATCGGCCGAGCCTCAGGCGGCCAAGGCCGAAGCGGGTTTCAGCTTCCAGCCGTATTTCTTGTCGAGGCCGAGATCCTGGACGATGCGAATGCCCTTTGCGAGCGCTTCGCCTTCAAGGCCGGTCAATGGCCGCCGCAGTTCGCCAGCCGGCAGTCCGACAGCCTTCATCAGCGATTTCACGGCCACCGGATTGATCGCCGAGTAATTGTAATGCAGCAGCGGCAGAAGGTTCAAATAGGTGTCGCGGAAGCCTTCGGCTTCGGCATAACTCGTCCACGGACGCGACATCACCGCCACTTCGGCCGGGGCAATATTGCCGCCCATATTGGCGGTGCCATGACCACCAAGGCTCATTGTTGGAACGACGAGGCCGAGATTGGGGCTGTCGCAGCACATGACCGAAACATCCGGACGCGCGGCGAGAACCTGGGCAACCTGCCCGACACGCGCAGTGGATTCCTTGTGAATGACGTAGTTCGGATGCTTGAAGATGCGCAGCAGGTGGTCCCAATGCAGGTCGCTCTTGACGCGCGGCGGGTTGTTGTAGAGCCCGAGGGGCAGGTCGGTCGCGTCGGCGATCTCCAGGAAATAACCTTCGATGTCGGCTTCCGGGGCGCAGATATACGCTGGCGCAGCGAGAATGGCGCCGTCTGCGCCGTTATCCCTGGCGAACTTCACATTTTCAATCGTAACGTCCGTGTTGTTGCCGGTGCAGCCAAAGAAGATCGGCATCTTGGCCGTTTTCATCTTCGACGTCTCGACGATGATTTTCTTCTTCTCGTCAGCCGACAGCATGGATACCTCGCCGGTCGAGCCCATGATCAAGACGGCAGAGGTGCCGTTCGCCTCGTGGAAGGAAAGCAATGCGCGGAATGCGCCCATATCGACGGCGCCCGACTTGTCGAACGGTGTGATCAAGGCAACGAAGGATCCGGTGATCTTGGGGGCAGCAGCAGTCATTGCACGACTCCAGGAATGTTAAACGATGTTTGAAACATAATTTGAGACGAGGCGGAGTCAATGACTTTAATCGGTCAGACCGCCCAAGAATCAAGCAGCGGCCGGTGACTTTGGAAAAACCCGCATGCGATCGAAGGGATAACCGGAAAGACAGTCTAATCTTGAAATATATGCCCCAACCTTTTTCTCAAAAGGCAATAAAAAAGATTATTATCCAGCGTAGACCCGATATTGGATAGAAACTGAAGTATATCTTAGCTTAAGCAGCTTCTAGCTGTAAGTTCGAGATTTGGCATCATCACGCGACGGCAGGCGCCTGGAATCCAGTGCAGATAAACCGCGAGAGCTGACGGATGATCTCTTCGTCGTCATCGGTATCGCAAAGGCCGCCGGACAGTTGCTTGAGGCGGTACGATGCCGGGTCTGAATCGATCAGGACCTGCATGATGGCGCCGATCGAGAAATTGTAACGCCAGAAAATATCGCGGCGCTGCATATCCGGTAGTGCTCGACTAAAGGCATCGATAAAACGGAACACGGCAGGATCGACGCGACGTATGAAAAAACGGTTGGTCGATTCACGCGGCCGCGAACGGACCTGCAGGATCAGCCGCGTCAAAGGACGGGCGCCCGAGGCGTCACGGCTGAATTGTACCATCGGCCGGACAAGAGCCCCGACGACCTCCTCCAAAATCGGGAATCCCGGCCGCGCTGAGGCCTCGCATTTTTCCAGAGCTTCTATCCGGGCATGGGTATAGGGCTCCATCATCAGGTTAAGCACCTCGCTGACGAGCTCCTCCTTGGAGCCGAAATAATAATTGACGGCTGCAACATTCACATCGGCCCGCCTCGTGATGTCGCGAACGGTCGCCAGATCAAACCCCTGCTCGATAAATACTTCGCGCGCGGCCGCAACAATCCGCTCCCGCGGCTCATCCGCGCGATCGACTTTGGACGTTCCGCTATCTGCCTTTTTTGCCATGCATCCCAAATTCTTTTGCTTCGTGGCTATCGTCGTCGTTTTGTAGCGGACCAACGGGGGCCATCAAGTGCAATCTTGGGGAGCATGAGGATTTGTGGGGTCGTCATGAAGCTTGGCCAAGTTGCATTGGCTGGGTTAGGGTGCGATGGACAACGGCACGTTCAGCGTTCGAACCGCTCCAGCATCCTCTTCAGTTGCGCATTTTGCAGCTGAAGCTTGCGCGCCAGCTGGTCCCGCAGCAGCCTGATCTCGTCATCAAGGCGGATTGCATCGTCAGAAACGGCGGGAACGCCTGGAGAGGGTGGCGGAACGGCTTCACCCCCTGCCGCTTTCTTGCCCCGGGTGCTGCGCTTTCGCGTTGCACCTTCGCCCGCCTGGGAGGGTTTTGGTGCGGTGTGTGCGGCAGTATCGGCCTCATCGGACAAGGCCGGATCAACCGCCTCCGCGGGCCCGGCGCCTTCGATATCTGCCGTGCCGTGGATATCGCTTGCCGTTTCTTCGGAATGATCCGCGTCCGCTGACACCGCCTCCGATTGTTCGTAAGCGACCGGCTTTTCGTCGACCAGAGGATCCGCGGCGTTCAACCCGTTGTCGGCGACCGTTTCAGTCGGCTTGGCGATGGCCAATATGTCCGGCTTCACGTCATCGGTCGGGCCGTGTTCTTGGCGTTGCTGACGTCGCGGTGACACAAGCCGGGCAAGAAGTTTCCATGGAGACGCCATTTTATTCGACCTCGTATTCTATCCCGCATGCAGGCTGCGAGCAAAAGCGTTGGCGGCGGGACTAGCCGCCGCCAAGATATTCGTCTCGATATAGCCTTGAGAATGCGGCCAGCGCTTGACCGACGGCTGCCGATCAACCGAGGTTGAGCCGCTTTCGCAGATCGGCATTTTCAGCACGCAGCTTCTCAGCCAGTTGCTTGCGCAGTCTCTGGTTTTCCTCTTCCAGCTGCAGAAGATCCGCAAACTCGTCAACGGCCGCCACCGACGGCGCGGTCGCTGCCTGCACGGCCTTCGGAGCACGTTTGACAGGCGCACGTTTGGCGCTTGCAGCACCTTCGTCGGATTTTGCCTTGCGTCCTCTCTTCGGCTTGACCGCTGCGGCACTCGAAGCCGCTGCCGGTTGTGCCGAAATTG
The DNA here is from genome assembly GCF_002968565.1 of Neorhizobium sp. T25_27. Lineage (NCBI taxonomy): Bacteria > Pseudomonadati > Pseudomonadota > Alphaproteobacteria > Hyphomicrobiales > Rhizobiaceae > Neorhizobium > Neorhizobium sp. T25_27. The sequence goes on along the minus strand of NZ_PVBJ01000007.1, from coordinate 140,210 downwards.
CGGCTGAGGCCGTCTCGGGCGCCGCCTTTTTGGCGCGAGGTTTGCGCTCCTTCTTCGGTGCGGGCGCCGCAACCGTCGGCATGTCAGCATCTGTCATCGTATTGTTTTCGTCGGCCATTATGGTCTCCTGTAAAGCCGATGCATTTGTCTCCTGCTCGATCGGCGGTGTCAACAACGCCGCGGCCTGTTGTTCGCCGGCGAAAGACATTCCGGGGCTGCCAACCTCGGAAGTTTCCGGCACGAATGGCATTGCCTCGTCCTGCAGATCCTGCGCCACGGACTTGAGATCCATGTCTCCCCAGATCGAGTTCGGATTGGAATTGAGTTTTCGCCGACCCGATCTGTACTCGACGGCAAAGCTGCGCTGGACTTTTTTCACTTTAAGAGGCCTTGGGTGTCTGCGGTGATGTTTCGGCGACGCTTTCAGCATCGCGACAAGCCCTGCCAGATAACCCCTATCGCCCCGGCGGTCCAGACCCCTGGGCGATACCCGGCCCGAACTCTGATCCTGCCGCACTGATGGGATGTGCCGCGGCCACCACGATAGCGGGTCGGCCGAAGCGCCAAGTCGAGGCTCGCCTAGCTTGACGCCTATCCAAACAACATCTTCAAATGATCGTTCAGGAACCGGCCCTTCGGATCCAAATCCCGTCTCAGTGCTCGAAACTCTTTGGCGCGAGGGTAAAGCCTTGTCACGTCGTCCGTGTCGAGGAAATGCATCTTTCCCCAATGCGGGCGAGAATTGTATCCGCCTAGAATTTGATCGACATCCTTCAGGAAGGGCCAGTAATCGATACCTGGGCCACCCGACACCGACAGGGTGATGCTGTCCTGGCGATGAAAGGGGCTCATCCATGCCGGATCGCCGGCCGTGAAGCGGTATTCGATCGGATAGATACAGTTGGTGTGCTTGTTCAGCATCAGATCCCGGACAGCCCTTATCGCGGCCTTGCCGTGTTCGAGGGGAACGGCATATTCCAGTTCGACGAAATTCGGCACGTATTCGATCGGATAGACTTCGGAACTGTAGGCGATCTTTTCGAATTCGCTCTCCATCGGCGCGGCGTCGGTGATGTCCATCACCTTCATCTCGCAGACATCGGCCAGCTTGTTCGTGCTCGACACCGCAGACGTGTCGGGAAGGCAGTACAGATGACGGCTTTCCGGCGTCGGGCACCAGAAGAAGCCGAAATGGCGGTGCCTGGAAGCCAACTCGTCGTGACGCTCCATGCAGGTCTCGAAATCGTCCCGCCAGAGACGCTCGTGCAGATTATAGGCGTCCATGACGTTGAGCGTCAGCGAGGAGATAACGCCGAGCGTTCCCACCGAGACCTGGGCTGCGTGCAGCCTGTCACTGTCGCGACCGTCGATATCGAGGACATCGCCGGTCGCGGTGACGATACGCAAGCCGGCAATCGATGAGGCCAGGTTTCCGAGCTTGATCCCGGTACCGTGGGTCCCGGTCGTAAACGCACCGGCAACAGCCTGGCTGTCGATGTCGCCCTGGTTGATCAATGAAAGACCGTGTTCTTTCAGCGTCCTCCCGACTTCGTTGATGCGTGTTCCGCCTGCCACCGTGATCTGTTTTCGATCACGGTCGATGTTTTGCACGCCGCGCAGGTTTGCGAGCGACAGCAACAGCCCGTTGGTGCCGACGACGGGTGTGAAGGAATGTCCAGAGCCCGAAACACGCACTGCCAGATCACGCCTGTCGGCTTCGTGGACAAGCTCCGCCACTTCAGCCTCCGTTTCCGGCGAAGCTTTGAATTGTGAAACGCAATATTGATTGCCGACCCAGTTGCGCCACAGGCCGCCTTTTTCCAGAGCCATGTTTTCCCCTCACATCGCTGTAAAACAATTATCGACAAACAGGTGGGTCCCGCTGACGAAGCTGGCGTCGTCGCTCGCCAGGTAGAGCGCCGCCTTGGCGACCTCGTCCGGCCGGCACATCCTGCCTTGCTGAGCCGTGATCGCTGCATCCGAGACGTCCACGCCGTAGCGGGTCAGTTCCTCGACCTCCTTCTGGCCGTGTGGCGTCTGGATGAAGCCGGGGCAAACCGCGTTGCAGCGGATGTTGCGGTCGCGGAATTCGACCGCGATCGCCCGGGCAAACATGTGGCAGGCGCCCTTGGTCGTATCATAGAGAACTTCCATCGGTGTCGCGGCGACCGCCGAGATCGACGACGTGCAGACGATGGACCCGCCACCCGCCTTGATCATGTGCGGCAGGACCGCACGGGTCATCAGGAACATGCTGCGGACATTGATGGCCATCAGCCGGTCCCAGTCCGCCACAGAAGTTTCGAGGAACGGCCGGACGATGATCGTTCCGGCATGATTGAACAGCACCGTTATCGGTCCGAGTTCACCGGAAATTGCGTCTACCGCCTGTTTCACCTGCAGTTCGTCGGAAACGTCGGCGGGTGCAAACGCAGCCTTCAGGCCTTCTTCACGCAGCCGTGCTGCGACAGCCGCCCCCTGGCTATGCGGGAGATCGACAATCCCCACAGCCGCCCCCTCTCGCGCAAAAAGCTCGGTGGCGGCAAGGCCGCACCCACCCGCGCCGCCACTGATGAGCGCGATCTTACCGTCCAGACGACCAGCCATTCAACCTCCAACGATTGCTGATAACGGCCGATCGATGGCTGAGTGGGGCTCTTTTCGAGCCTCTTATTCTCCGGCCGATGAAGGGCAGCTTACTCCTGCTTGGTAGCAGCAAACTGGCCTAATTTTGCGCCGCGGTCTATTGCTGACTTGACCCGTCTGTTCAGGTGCGTCGGGTGGCCGGTCAATCTGACTTCGTCCCCCTACGAAAGGACTTCTCCCAAGGCGGAACGCTTTCCGTTCGGGGGTTTAGAAGCCCACGCTCTGGGTGTAGGCATCCCCCATTTATCGGGTGCCGGTCTTTCGCGCATTTTCAGCCAAATCGGCCTGATCGGCAACAATTGAGGCTGCTTCGTTTCTCAAGACGTCCTTGGCGTTCTTGCGGGCATTTTCAATCGCGATATCAGCATTCAGGCTCCGCTCATTTGCTTGCAGGCCATCGTCTTTATCGGGAACCAAACCATCGTTTGCCTGCTCGCGCGCCTTGAGACGGGTCGTAAGAGCAGTGAGTTCGTTCCGACGTTCAACTTCATTGAGGGAGATGACACGCTTTTCACGTTGCACCTTCAGCTCTGCGGCGTCTTCTGCGAAACGTTGAAAATCCCGATCGCTTTGTACCCGAGTATCATGCCGGCCTTGCAGTTGCTGCAGCAGCCCGCTCCTGTTGCCTGCGGCCGCATAATTCGCAGGCTTGATCTGACCCCAAGGCAGCGCATTGTCATAACTCGCTTCACCAAGGGTCTTCGGGTCCGAGAGGCCCGGCAAGCTAATATCGGGTGTCACGCCGCGCAGCTGTGTCGTGCCGCCGTCGACCCGGAAAAATTGGGCGATCGTCAGTTTCAATTGGCCGAATTTTGGTTTGCTGTTATGGGCCACCTGATCGAGGTCGACCACCGTTTGCACGGTACCTTTACCGAAGCTAGGTTCGCCGACGATCACGCCGCGACCGTAATCCTGTATCGCTGCGGCAAAAATCTCCGAGGCCGACGCTGAGCCGCGATTGATCAATACCCCGAGCGGACCCGCCCACGCAGGCGTCGGCAGATCATCGCTTTCTACCTTGATCTTGCCATCGGCGTCGCGTTGCTGAACCACCGGGCCTTTCCCGACGAACAGGCCTGTCAAGTCAATCGCCTCGGCCAACGAGCCTCCACCGTTGTCGCGCAAGTCGATCAGGACGCCGTCGACCTTTTCCCGTTTCAGTTCGCCAAGAAGCTTGGCAACGTCTCGGCTTGCGCTTCTGTAGTCTTTCTCGCCTTTTCGCCGCGCTTCGAAGTCCTCATAGAACGCCGGCAAGGTGATCACACCAATTCTGCGCGCGACACCGCGGTCCTCCAAGGGCAGGATGGTCTTTTTTGCGGCCTGTTTTTCGAGGCTGATTTTGTCTCGCACCAGGCTGATGACGCGGCGGCTTCCGTTCTCTCCGGCATCCGCCGGCAAGACATCCAGGCGCACAACGGAATTTTTCGCCCCGCGGATCATTTGCACGACTTCATCAAGGCGCGTGCCCACGACTTCCTTTATGGCGCCATCATCGCCCTGACCAACACCGACAATGCGGTCGCCGACCGCCAGCATTCCGGACAATTGCGCAGGCCCACCCGGCACGAGCTCACGGACCGTCGTGTAACCATCGCGCTCCTGCAGTACGGCGCCAATACCGACCAGTGAGAGCTTCATCGAAATGTCGAAATTGGCCGAAGCGGCGGCGCCGAAATAGTCCGTGTGCGGATCAACGGACGTGGTGTAGGCGCCCATGAATGACTGGAACGCGTCGTCGCTCTTGTAGGTATAAACGCGCTCCAGGATATTCTTGTAACGTTTGTCGAGGGTATCGCGAATAGCCGTGTCGGCTTGGCCTGCCAGTTTCAACCGCAGCCAGTCGCCTTTGACGCGCTTGCGCCAGAGGTCATTGCTCTGCTCTTCGGATTTCGGCCAGGGCTCTTTGTCGCGCGACAGGGAATAGTCTTCCCGCACGCTGAAATCGAAGCCCTGTTTGAGCAAGTTGCGCGCATATGTCATGCGGTCCACAACTCGCTGCGAATAGACGTTGAAAATCGAAAACGGAACCTTCAGGTCTTCGCCGACGATGGCATCATCGATCTTGGTGCTGTCGGCCGCGAACTTGTCGATGTCGGCTTGCAGGAAAAAGCTCCGGTCGGAATCCAGAGACTCGATAAACCGATCCATGATTTTAGCCGACAAGGCATCGTTGAGCGGAACAGGCTTGTAAGCATATCGCGTCAGGAACTGTGCGCTCAAATGAGCGGCTTGCGCCTGCTCCTGCAGCGGCGACAAGACCGGCGGCGGTCCAAGTTCCAAGGAGTAGGCCGACGGTGCGATTGCAAGGAACAGGCCAAGGAAACCATATCGTATGCGCATTCAGCTTTGATCCCATTTGCAAAATCGAGTCTATACTACGCAATGTTGGTGCAACAATGATGCCGTCTTGGCAACCAGATGAACAAGCAACATCTCGTGTTCATGAGGGAAAATGAGACATGCCTTTGGCCATAGTTCGCTTGCGCGTCCCCTTCCACCCACCCGTGACCTTTGCCGTGCAAACGGAACTATATCCGCAAATATGATATAGATCACAAATTCGGTTGACATTTTTAGTCGCTCAGGCAGTATCGAGGCCATTCGGATAGCCGATTAGCACGCTGGAACTGGGAGGATAACGGCATGCTTTCGAGAAGGACGTTTATGTGGCTCGCGGGGACCTTTCTCGCGACCAGGCCGGCGCTTGGGCAAGTGCCGAGTAACGATTTGCCCCGAGAACAGCTGCTGATTCTCGAAAACCCGGAAGGGACGATCAAAAACGCCGGATGGTTCAACATCTGGGCCATCAACGCCGGCGGTCAATCGACGGGTCTCCATCAGAACGTGATGGACACTTTCTGGTACATCGACCCCGATCACGGCATCGACGGCGTCTGGGACAATTCCCTTGCGACCGAAAAGCCGATCTATAACAAGAACTTCACGGAGATGACCGTGAAGCTCCGCTCCGGCGTCTTCTGGAGCGACGGCATCGAGTTCACCGCGGACGACGTGGTGTTCACCATCGAGACCCACATGAAGACCAGCGGCCTGCGCTGGAGTGCACCGGTCCAGATCAACGTCGCGGCGATCGAGAAGAAGAGCCCGACGGAAGTGCTCTTCAAACTCAAAAAGCCCAATTCACGCTTCCATGCGCTGTTTACGGTTCGCTGGAACGCCATGTGGATGATGCCGAAGCACGTGTTTGAGAAGGTCGGCGACGTTCTCAAGTTCGACTTCAACCCGCCGGTTGGGCTGGGTGCCTATACGCTCCACAATTTCGACCGCGGCGGCAAGTGGTTCATCTGGAAGAAACGCGAGGATTGGAAGCGTACCTCGGTCGCCCGGTTCGGCGAACCCGGCCCCGGTTACCTCGCCTATATTGACCCGGGACCGCCCGAAAAGCGGGTTATCGAGCAGCTCAATCATCGTCTCGACGTCATCCATGACCTGTCCCCCGAGGGCATGTTCACGCTCGCCAAGGACTCGCCCTCGTCGGTCAGCTGGTTCAAGGGGTTCCCCTATGCACATCCTGATCCGACATTGCCTTCGGTCATCTTCAACAATCGGCTGGAAAAATTCCAGAACAAGGACGTCCGCTGGGCGCTGGCGCTGCTGATCGACATCAAGGCCGTCAGCATGGCCTCCTATCGCGGCGCAGCCACCATCTCCGCGATCGGGGTGCCGCCCACCGGACTTTATCCGAAATACTATTTCGCACCCATGGAGCAGTGGCTGACTGGTTTCGAGCTCGACACGGGCAAGCGGAAGATCAAGCCCTACGATCCGACGATCGGCAAACAGATCGCAGAAATGCTGCGTCCGTCCCTCAAGGACCAGATACCAACGGACCCGGCAGATATTGCGACCGCGTTTGGCAGGGGATGGTGGAAACCTGATCCGGAGGCGGCAACCGAACTTCTCCAGAAAGCCGGCTTCACCAAACAGGGGGACCGCTGGTTTCAACCGAACGGGCAACCGTTCTCGGTGAAGGTCATGGTCGAAGGCGATCTCCGGCCGGTCATGACGCGCGCCGGATCGATCATCGCGCAACAATGGCGGCGTTTCGGCATCGATGCGAATATCGACGTCGCCCAGGGAACGATGCTTGACCGGCGAGGCGTCGGCGACTTCGACACCTTCATAGGCTGGAGCGTCGAGACCTGGGGTGGTCACCCTGACCTGTCGTTCTTCCTCGACAGCTGGCATTCCCAGTTTGTTGTCGATGTCGGCAAGGTGCAACCGCCGAGAAACTGGCAACGTTGGAAAGAACCGAGGCTGGACAAGATCATCGAGGAGATCCGCACGATCGATTTCGACGATCCCCGTGGGGTCGAGCTTGGTCTCGACTATCTGAAGCTGGCCGCGGAAGAAATGCCGATCATTCCGCTCATGGCTTACAACGTCTTCGCGACCATGGACACGACCTACTGGACCGGTTTCCCGAGCCTCGCAACGAAGCCATACACGAACCCGGTCGCCAACTGGGGCAACACTAAATACATGATGGTCAATTTGAAGCCGACCAAGCCGGCAAAGTGAGAAACTGCCGCCCGGAGCCTCCAAGGCACCGGGCGGAGACCTCATCCCGAAATACGAGGCATCAATGCGATCCTACGCCATCTACGTGGCCAAGCGCGTCCTGCAGTTCGCGCTGGTCGTTTTCGTCGGCATCAGCATCACGTTTCTGATCACGCATCTTACGCCGATAGATCCGGTCGAGCATGCCGTCGCACAAGTGAGCACATTTGGCTTTTCCAGCCCCGAATCCATCGAGCTTCTTCGGCAGTCCCTCAAGGAACTCTACGGCGTCGGAGACAATCTGTGGGAGGAGTATCTGATTTTCTGGCGTCGACTTGCCATGCTCGACTTCGGCCCCTCGCTGTCGGCATTTCCGACGCCCGTGAGTGAACTGATCGGGAGAGCCATTCCCTGGACGATTGGTCTCCTGACAGTGTCCACCATATTGAGCTGGTTTATTGGCAATATCCTTGGCGGACTGGCGGGCTACTACAGCCGCAATCGTATCCTTCGGATCCTTGGCATGATCATGATGGGGCTCCATCCGGTGCCCTATTACATTGTTGCCTTCGTCCTGTTGATCGTCTTCACATTCCTCCTGCCGATCCTGCCGAGCAGCGGCGGCTATGAGATGAACCTTGCGACCGGCTGGACGCCACAATTCGCGGGCAGCGCGCTGTTGCACTCCATTCTGCCATCGCTTTCCCTCATCCTCGTCGGTGTCGGCAGCTGGTTCATGGGAATGCGGGCGCTGGTCTCGAATATCGTTACCGACGACTATGTCACCTACGCTGCACTCGCCGGCGTGCCGGACAAAAAACTCGTAACGTCCTACGTCATGCGCAACGCCTTCCTGCCGCAGATCACCGGCCTTGCGATGTCGATCGGCGCCATATTCAACGGCGCGGTGATCACCGAACAGGTTTTCGGCTACCCGGGCATCGGCCGCCTCCTGGTCGAGGCAGTTCATGCAGCAGATTATTCGCTCGTTCTGGGGATCACGTCGATTGCCATCATCGCGGTCTCGGCAGCCGTCTTCATCATCGACATCATCTATCCCCTGATCGACCCGCGCGTACAGGTGACCCAATGATTGCCGTCCTGAGAGACCTGTTCCGCTATAACGGCGAGTTCGCGATCGGATGCATGATCATGGCGATCATCCTCGGCATCGCCGCTGCCTCCTTCTTCTCCCCCTACGAGCCGATCGACTCCTACCTTGTGGCCTTGGATGCGCCACCGTCGCTGGAATATGTATTCGGCACCAATTCGCGCGGTCAGGACATTTTCTGGCAATTGACCTTTGCGATTCGCAATACCCTCGCCTTCGGCTTCATCGTGGCGCTCATCAGCCGGATACTCTCCCTGGTGATCGGACTGATCTCCGGTTATATGGGCGGAATCGTCGACCGCATCCTGATGTCGATCAACGATACCTTTATTGTCATTCCGCTCTTCCCGCTTCTGGTCCTGCTCTATTTCGTATTGCGGGACGACATGACCTGGTTCGTGCTTGCGCTCGTCATGGCGGGCCTCGGATGGGCCTATGACGCGCGGCTTATTCGATCGGTGATGATCAGCCTCAGAACCCGTGAATTCACCAACACCAGCGTTTTCTCCGGCATGTCTATGCCGAGGATCGTCACGCAGGAACATCTACCCTATGTGCTGCCGATCGTCTTCTCGACGTTCATGAACAACATGAACTGGTCGATCGGGCTCGAAGTCACGCTTGCTGTCCTGGGGTTTACAGATGTCGACACCCCTACCATCGGCGGCATGATCTTCTGGGCCAACCAGCACAGCGCAATGGTGTCCGGAGTCTGGTGGTGGTACTTCTTTCCCACCCTCTTCGTGACGTTGACGTTCATCGGGCTCTTCCTGCTGGCCATCTCGATGAATGAATATATCGATCCGCGAAGCCGGCTCGATCGGATGGGGAATTCCTGATGACGCAAATCTCAGCCTCAGCCGGCCGCGAGCACGCCCACGTTCTGGAAACGAGCGATCTTCGCGCCTACTACCGGATGAAATATTTCGGGATCGACCGCGAGGTAAGGGCTGTCGACGGGATCTCGATGCATGTGCGCAAGCACGAGATCTATGGCATTGCAGGTGAATCCAGCTGCGGCAAGACCACGTTCATCAAAGCGATCGCGGCTGCGATCAGGCCTCCGTTGGAAATTGTCGGCGGCCAGGTGAACTACAGCTTCATCGACGATGATCTCTATGCGTTGCCCCCGGCACGACGCACGGCCATACGCTGGCGGCACCTCTCCTACATCCTGCAAGGCTCGATGAACGTGCTCAATCCCGTTCGTCGCATTCACAAAACGTTCGAGGATTTCGCCTTCCGGCACATGCATTTGCCACGCGCCGAATTCGACCAGGAGGTGCGCCGCCATCTGGAACGGCTGCGCCTTCCTGCTGAGATCCTCCGCTCCTATCCGCACGAACTCTCGGGCGGGATGCGACAGCGCGTTTGCATCGCGCTCGCAACGCTTTGCAAGCCGGAGTTCATCATCGCCGACGAACCGACGACCGCGCTCGATGTTGTCGTCCAGAAAGACGTCCTGGCGATGATCCGGGAAACACAACATGAATTCGGATCGTCGATGATCTTCGTGACCCACGACCTGACGGTTCATGCAAATATCGCTGACAGGCTCGGCATCATGTATGCCGGCCGGCTTGTCGAAGAAGGGCGAACCGCCGACGTTTTTGCCAACCCTTTGCATCCGTACACGGCCCATCTGATCGCCAGCCTGCCGACGCTCGGCGACAGGCATACACGCGACGGGCTTCACGGAACCCCGCCGAACCTCGCCGATCCTCCAAAAGGATGCCGCTTCCATCCGCGATGTCCACTGGCGATGGAGATTTGTCGACATGAGAATCCCGCCCTTACCACCCTCGCCAAAGATCACAGGGTGGCATGTTTCGCAGCGAGCTCGGACGTCCTGCCGACACCTGATGGAAAACCAAACCGGCACGAGGAATTGGAGATAGAGCGATGACGGCTCCTCTTCTGCATCTCGACGGCGTCACCAGGCTCTACAAACGAGGCGGCCTGCTTGGCCGTCAGGAATTCCGGGCCGTCGACAATGTATCATTCCGCCTGGAGGGCGATGAACCTCAGGTCTTCACGATCATCGGCGAATCCGGAAGCGGCAAGACGACACTTGCGAGGATGATCCTCAACATGGTCCGGCCAAGCGCGGGGACGATCTTCTTCAAGGGCGGCGACCTGGCTTCGATCCGTGGGACGGGAGCGCGGCGAAGATTCATGAAAGAGGTCCAGCCGATCTTCCAGAACCCCTTCGAAGCGTTCAATCCACTGAAACGCGTCGATCGCTATCTGTTCATGACGGCAAAAAATTTCACTGACGCCCATTCACCCGCGCAGCTGGAAGCCGTTGCCGACAGGGCGCTGAACAACGTCGGCCTGTCGATTGCCGAAGTCCGCGGCCGGTTTCCCCATGAGCTCTCCGGAGGTCAGCTCCAGCGGGTGGCGATTGCCCGGGCGCTTATCCCCGGCCCGTCGATGCTGGTCGCGGACGAGCCGGTTTCGATGGTCGATGCCTCGCTGAGAATGTCGATCGTCAATCTGTTTCGTGCCCTGCGCGATGATCTCAAGGTTTCGATCCTCTACATCACGCACGATCTTGCGACGGCCTATTACGTGAGCGACAGGATCATCATCATGCGCAAGGGTGAAATCGTCGAAAGCGGCGAGGCTCGCTCGGTCCTTGACAACCCCCAGCATCCGTATTCGCAACTCCTGAAGTCCGCCATCCTGTCTCCCGACCCGAACGGTCGCGGCGTGCTGACCGGCGACAGCGCCGCGTCCCAGCAAGCGCGCGCATCACCCCAGCCGTCGACCGAAGAGACAGAGCTGCAGCCGCATTAGCGGCAAATTACCCGTTTCCTGAAGCAAAGTGAGATTTGAGAGATGATCAAGGCCCAAGCCCGGTTCGACCGGGACTTTATCATTGGTGAAACCGACAACCGTCTGTTCGGTGCATTCGTCGAACATCTTGGCCGCTGTGTCTATGGCGGCATTTTCGAACCTGGACATCCAACGGCTGACGAAAAGGGGTTCAGGCGGGATGTTCTGGAGCTCGTGCGCGAGCTCAATCCCACCATCATGCGCTACCCCGGCGGCAATTTCGTTTCCGGTTACAATTGGGAGGATGGCGTGGGGCCGGTCGAGCAGCGCCCACGCCGCCTCGACCTGGCATGGAAATCCGTCGACACCAATCAGTTCGGAACCAACGAATTTATGGACTGGTGCCGAGTTGCCGGTATCGAACCGATGCTGGCTGTCAACCTCGGCACGCGCGGACCGGACGAAGCCCGCCATCTGCTTGAATATTGCAATCATCCTTCCGGAACCCACCTTTCCGAACTTCGCCAACAGCATGGCTGGGAGAAACCGCACGACATCAAATTCTGGTGCCTGGGCAACGAAATGGACGGCGGCTGGCAGATGGGAGCGAAAACGGCCGAAGAGTATGGTCGGATCGCCGCCGAGACGGCAAAGATGATGCGGATGACCGATCCGACGATCGAACTGGCGGCCTGCGGATCCTCCGGACGAAAAATGGCGACCTATGGCGAATGGGAGAGGATCGTCCTCGAACACACGTTCGATCATGTCGAGTTCATATCGCTCCACACCTATCTCAACAATTATGCCGACGATACGCCTTCGTTCCTGGCAAGCCCCGACCTGATGGACAGCTTCATCGAAGAGGTGGTTTCGATTGCCGATGCTGTCGCGGCCCGACGTCGCTCCCGCAAGCGCATCATGCTGAGCTTCGACGAATGGAATGTCTGGTATCGCACCCGGCGCGGCGAACAGAACCGCGTCAAGGAAGGCTGGCCTGTTGCCCCACCCATACTGGAGGAGGAATACGACATGCAGGATGCGCTTGCCTTCGGCGGCGCATGCATCTCGCTCCTCAATCACGCCGACCGCGTCAAGGCCGGATGCCTCGCCCAGCTTGTAAACGCCATCGCCCCCATCATGACGGAAACCGGTGGTCCGGCCTGGCGGCAGACGATCTTTTGGCCCTTCTCGGACTTCAGCAATCTTGGCAGGGGCAGCGTCCTCAGGACCCGCGTCGATACGCCGACCTATGCCACTCGCTATTACGACCCCACGCACACGGAAGACCTGTACGACAAGATCGACGCCGTTCCTTACCTCAAGTTCTCGGCGGTGCATTCGGAGGAGAACAAGACGGTTACCCTCTTCATCCTGAACCGGCACCTTTCCGACGATATGCAGATTGACGTCGCGGCAACCGGCTTTGGCGGGCTGAAGCTGCAGCGAGCACATTCGCTGCATCACCATGACCTCAAGGCGAGCAACACCAAGAATGAACCGAACAAGGTGGCGCCTCACGATCTGAGGGAGATAGACGTGACGAGTGGCAGCGTCACGGTCACCGTTCCTCCCGCGTCCTGGAGCGTCGTCCGGTTTGGCGCTTCCCTGTGAAGCCGAAGTCGAGGACGGGGTCGTAGCGCCTCCTACCTGCCGTCAGGCAAGATAGAGCCGCATGATGATGTCCTGGTCGTAGTTGCCAAACCCGCGACCGAAGACGTTGATGCCCCCCGGGTGGGGGGCATTCTCTTCTATGCCGATTTTCATCCGGATCGAATGATGCTCGGCCAGGCCGATGTCGTCGATTGTGACGTTGGAGATCGATACGCCGTCGATAAATGATCCCTGCCTGGTGACGCGCCAAGTCTTCAGCTTGCCGTATTGAGAACCTTCAAGCTTCCACCATTGCGGCGTGTAGACCCCACGCTTGTCGCCATAGTCACCGGGTGACGTCCAGGTCCCGATGCGATGTTCGTTGATCCACAGCGTTATGTCGGACGGCCAGTTGACGTTCGTGCCGGGCACTTCCGACGAGAGCTCCATCGAGAATTCGATCGCCTCGACCGCCGAGTTAACAAGCTTGGCATTGTTCGGAAATTTGTATTCGACATTGCCGCGGCCGAACCAGATCAACGCTGCCTGCACCCGGCCGGGATCGAGAAAGAAATCGGGAACATCCAGCAGGCCGATGACACCTTCCGGCGAGCAAAGCCCGCATGGTGCAGAAACTTCGCAACTCGTGTAGAGCCCGAGAGGCATCGCGACCTCGATCTGGTTGTTTCTGGTCGCTTTTTCAGCGGTGTCGAAACGAACGATGATCTCGTCGTATTTGGCGCTGCAAACCTTCTGATTGCCTTTGGTCGCCTTGACGGAAGAGGTCTCGATGAGGCCGGCCTCCTCCAGGGTCAGAATGTTCACGGCAACCGTCGACTGCGGCAGCGAGAGCGCCGCGCTGATCTCGTTGACGTTCAGCTTTCCCCGATCATGGAGAAGTTGAAGGATGTTGACCCGGATGGGTGACGCCAGGCCCTTGAGAACCAGGCTGCCGGTGTTGGCGGATATTGAGAGAAAATTCGGCTTCATACTTCAGATCATGCCGTTGCCCTTCATCTATATCAAGATTTTTGATTTAGTGAGAGCGAGTTTTCCGGTAACCGGGGTCGGCCGATCTGACCTTGTTTGGCCAGTATGGGCCGAAGCAAATTGATCGCACGTATCTTCAGCCGCGGCACTATCGGTTCAGCCGCACCGCCGACATCAATGACAATATTCGGCAACATCATATAACAACTATAAACAATCACCCGCACCAAAGTCGCTTAAACCGTCTCCAGATTATTGATGGAGCGGCATGTTGGTTACGATTGTTTGCATGAAATGGGGTACGGCTTTCACCGCCAGCCATGTCAATGCTCTTTATGCCGGTGTGTTGCGCAACATGGAGGAGCCATTCGACTTTGTCTGCCTGACGGACGATCGTCGCGGCCTTGCTTCCAGCATTCTCACTCGTCATATCCCGAACCTTGGCCTGCCTGAGCAGGCGTGGAGACGAGGGTGCTGGCCCAAGATCGGCGTGTTTGCCCCGGGTCTATTCCCGCCCGGAGACGTCGTGCTTTTCCTCGATCTCGACATCATGGTCCAACGATCACTCGCCCCGCTGATCGGTCTGCTTCGGGAGCGCCGTCATTTTGTGATCCAGCGGGAATGGAATCCGGATCTCTGGAGCCTGCTCCCAAACAGCTTCAGGCCGGACAGGGGTGCCCAGTCATCCGTCTTTGGATTTCATGCAGGAAATGTCGATGGAATTTACCACGATTTCGTAAGCAAAGCCGACGCGATCATCGCGCAATTCAAGAACGACCAGTCCTACCTGACGCATGCGGTGCGGCAAAAAAGTTACTGGCCGGCAGGTTTCTGCGTCAGCTTCAAGAGAAGCTGCACGAAATACTTTCCGATCAATCTGCTCCTGCCGAGGATCAAGCAGCCACGGAACGCGAAAATCATCGTCTTCCACGGAAAACCGAGGCCCTGGGATACGATGGTCGAAGAAGGCCAGCGATGGGGATCGAAAAGGCGATTTGGCGTCGGTCCGGTCCCATGGATCAAACAATACTTCAAACAGGCGGACGCGATGCTGGCTTCTCTCGCCAATGCCGCAGACAATTTCGACGCCGGGGCCCATGCCTCCACAGCAAATGCCGGCCTGGAGCGGGCAAACGCCGAGTTATAGCAATAGCTAAGGTTATCACGCAGATAGGCGAAGCCAGAAAACACGCCCGCAGGCCGATCAAAGCCATTCGCGCAAGCGTTCACCGAACCTGCGCGGTGACGCCGTCAGCCTGGAGATCTGCTGGAAACGTCAACCGCGCCAAGAGCCCGGATGGCTCCCCGTCCAAGAGTTCCAGCGTCCCCCGGTGGGCTTGCACGACTTCCGCAACGATGGACAATCCCAGCCCGAACCCGGCGTTGCCATCAGTCCTGGCCGCATTCAGCTTGAAGAATGGCTCCAATACCTGCGCACGTGATTGCTTCGGTATCCCGGGGCCATTGTCCGATACGTCGATAACCACCTTGTCTCCGCTTCGCTTCAGCTCGATTGCGACCTTATCGCCAAATTTCACAGCGTTTTCGCAAAGGTTAGTCACTGCTCGCGTTATCGCGAGAGGCTTGCAATTGGCGGACAGATGATTGGGGCCGATATAATTGATCTTGTGGCCCACATCGTCAAATTCGCTGCAAATCGTCTGCAGCGTCGTTGCCAGGTCGATCGTTTCCACCTGCTCACGATGATGGTCGTCACGCAGATAGCTGAGGCTCTCTTTGAGAAGGCTATCGATGCGAGAGATATCCGCCAGCAACATATCGCGCAATTGCCCGTCGCCGACCCGCTCTACTCGAAGTCTCAGTCTCGTCAGTGGCGTGCGCAGATCGTGGCTCACCCCACGCAGCATCCGCGTCCTGCCTTGGATCATATCGGTGATACGATCGCTCATCCCGTTCAAGGAGCGTGCAACAGCGACGATCTCCACGCTGCCTTCCTCTTCGAAGATTACCCGGCCGGACGTGAGGTCGGCATTCGCAGCCGCTGAAGCAATCTTCCGCAGCGGTCGCGTGATCGCCCAGACCCCGAACGAAGAAAACAGCACGATCAAGGTGATGAGTGCCAGTAGATAGTGTGGCGCCCGGACTAGGACCTCACTCCAGAACGCCGTGCTTGGAAGGCCGCCCAGAACGAGGATTGTTTTATCATCAACCTCGGTTGAGACGACGCGCTTGTCATCAACAAAGGTTTGCCAGCCACCGAGTGGCGTCTGCCTCCCGTCGGGGGAAAAAAGCCAATCTATCGTCGCGTCCAGAACGCTTTCCTGCGGTGATGAGTTCTTGAACGTTTCCGCCAAGGCGCGCGGTCGCAGATTGAGATCCCAACCGGCACGATTGGCTGCACGAAGAACGATGTCGCGCTCTTCGGGTGTGGCAGTTTTGAGGATGGAACCTATCGTAAACACACTATCGGCGAGTTCCTCAACGTCAACCATCGGATATCCATTTCCAACACGCTGCTCGAGAAAAGAGCCGCCTAAAACGGTGATGGTGAGGCCGAGAACAATAACGCCCGTGATCTGACTATGGATCGTCGATAGGCCTGGAAGCCGGCGGAAAAACATGAGCACTCGTTTGGCTTGTGAAGCGCGCTTGAGCCGAGGTCGCTCGGCGAAGCAGAAATATAAGCGAATTCCCTCACAAGATCCCGCGTTTCCTGCTGCGCGATTATTACGTTTTGTTACGGCGGGGCCGCCTCGTTGCTGATCGCGGCGAGTTGCAACAAAGCGTAACAAAAAAACACGCACCGGAGGGCTCTGGCATGAAACACAAGCCGTCACAGGCTCCTCTATTGGGGGGACTGATAACCTGTTCTGGAGCCCTCATGCTACATCTTAAAAAAGCCAAGCGGCGTCTTTCGCCCCTCGCCTTATGCGCCGCAATCAGCGTTGCGGGATTTTCCCCAAACGCCTATGGCGCCGACCAGACCGCCACGGAGCAGACGCCGGAGCCACCTTTCGACAAGCAGCGTTTCGACAAACGCCAACCGGAGCGCAATTGGAGCCTGATCATTGGTGCCGGCGCTTCTTACGACCCCAAATACGAAGGGAGCGATGAATTTGAAGTCAGCCCTATTCCCTTCGTGGTGTTCACCTATGGCGAATGGTTGGAAATCGATCCAGGTGGGATCAGCGTCACTGTCCTGGATCACGACGGATTTTCCATCTCCGCTGAAGTTGGTTACGAATCGGGACGGGATGACGGTGACGGCGATCGCCTCCGCGGCCTCGGCGACATCGACTTCGCCGCGACAGTCGGTGCAAAAGTCGGCTATGATTGGGGCCCGGTCGAAATCTATGCGAGCGTCGACCAGACCATCGGCGGCAGCGAAAGCCTGATTGGAAAGTTTGGGGTAGAATACTCGGCCCCGGTCACGGAACGTCTCATTCTGGGCGCACGCGCCGAAGCCACCGTGGCCGATGGCAAGCACATGCAGGCCTATTTTGGCGTCAATGCCGCTCAATCGGCACGTTCAGGCCTGCCTGAATATAAAGCAGAAGCGGGCCTGAAGCGTGTCGATTTCTCTGCCTCCGCCACATACGCACTGAGCGATCATTGGTTGGTGCGTGGTGAAGCAGGCATCGGCGTGCTCACCGGAGATGCCGCGGATAGCCCGATCGTCGAGAAGAAGATCCAGCCTTCCGTTTCTGCTTTTGTCGGCTACAAGTTCTGAAACCGGGGAGAGAAAATAAATGACGTGTCGCCTGCACGGATCGCTTCCGATCCAGCAGGCGACACGCGTTGCCTTGCGCAATATTTTTGACTGCAAGATGCAATGCCGTGGCAGCTGGGAGCGGGCATCCAAGCGCCGGCTCCCAGTCATAGCATCGGGCTTGCACCAAGCGATCTTGTTCGATTATTTGTGCTGGCCCTGCGATCGCGGCCGGATTGGGGCCTCTACTTCAGACTTCCTCCACCGACGCGGTAAAGGTATATCCTCCCAGCCTGACTGTCTGCAGGAGCGTTGGCTCGCGAGGATCGGCCTCGATCTTTTGGCGGAGGCGGCTGATATGCACATCAATACTGCGCTCGATCGGCCCAGCCAGCCCGGAATGGGTAAACAAGAGCAGCTCCTCGCGGGTGATGACCCTGCCCGGATTTCTGCAGAACGCCAGCAGAAGATCGAATTCCGTTGTTGTCAAAGCGATGCGAGCGTTGCCGGGATCGTGAAGCCGGCGCCGCATCGGGTCAATCACCCATCCGTCGAAGCGCAGCTTCCTTTGAGCAGAGCTGCTTGTCAGGCCGTAAGAGGCGCGACGCAGGAGACTGCGAATCCGGGCGATCACTTCTCTCGGGCTGAAGGGCTTCGTAATGTAGTCATCGGCGCCGACTTCCAGTCCCACGATCCGGTCGACCTCCTCTCCGAGTGCCGTCAGCAGGATTATCGGGATCGTTCTTTCCGAACGGATGCG
Organism: Neorhizobium sp. T25_27; assembly: GCF_002968565.1. Classification (NCBI taxonomy): domain Bacteria; kingdom Pseudomonadati; phylum Pseudomonadota; class Alphaproteobacteria; order Hyphomicrobiales; family Rhizobiaceae; genus Neorhizobium; species Neorhizobium sp. T25_27. The sequence continues at coordinate 122,141 of NZ_PVBJ01000007.1, read as the reverse complement.
TTTGCAAATGCTCAAGCCATCTTCGCCCGGCAGCATGACATCGAGGATGATCAGGTCATAGGAATTGCTGCGAAGCAGCGACTGCATCACGTTTCCGTCCTCAGCGACAGTCGGCAGCATTCCGCTTTCCTGAATTGTCGACGCCAGAAGATTGCCGATTTCGAAGTCGTCTTCCACGATCAATATCTTCGCGGATGCTGAATTGGGCTGCATAGGTCTTTTCCTGTTTGAGGACCCTACAATGGGCGGGCTGCTGGTCCTCGAATATTTCGCTTTATGAAGTTTTGTTACGATCGCTGCTCGCAGTGATACCAAACGTGCCCAGCCATGGCGATAAGCGCCGCAACCGCTCGGCGATACGGCAGGGCCGGCCAGGTGGTTGGCCGGCCCTCCGCTGGTGGTGCAAGCGTCCTTGCGGCGCCTGCAACCTTCAGATCTCGGCCGACTGGAGGAAGGGCTTGAAGATCCGAGCGGTACGATCGCCAAAGTCGGAAACCATCAGGTGGAGCGACGGGATGACGATCAACGATAGAACCGTAGACACGAGCAGGCCGCCAATCACCGCGATTGCCATCGGCGCCCTGAATTCGCCTCCGTCCCCTACCCCGAGCGCGGAGGGGGCCATTCCCCCGATCATGGCAAACGTGGTCATGATGATCGGGCGAACCCGCTCCGAGCAGGCTTCGACGATCGCATCGACCCGAGACAAGCCATGGGCTTCGCGTTCAATGGCAAAGTCCAGGAGCATGATGGCGTTTTTCGTCACGATCCCCATCAGCATCAGGATACCGATGACGACGGGAAGCGAGACGGCGTTGCCGCTTAACATGAGGCCAGCTGCAACGCCGCCGATCGACAGGGGAAGGGAGGCCAGAATGGTCCAGGGCGCCAACACGCTTCCGAAGAGGAGGATGAGAACCACAAGCACAAGCATGACACCCGATCCCATCGCCACCGCAAAGCTTGAGAACACCTCGCCTTCGGTATCGGAATCCCCCGTCGCCTGAATGCGCACGCCCGCCGGCAGGCTCTTGACGCTATCGAGCTGTGCCAGCCTGTCGAGACCCTGGCCCGACGTCATGCCGTCAGCCATATCCGCTGAGATTTCGATGCGACGCTGGCGATCAAATCGCTCGATGGCGGCGACCCTCTCATCGAAGCTGACGTCGGCGACCGAAGACAACGGAACCGACGTCCCTCTCGTCGTCGGTACCGACAGCATTTCAAGGGTTGGCAAATCGTCGCGAGCATGCGTCTGGAGCAGCACGCGGATTGGAATCTGTCGGCCGCCGTCGATGAAATTGGGCAGCCGGCTGTCGACGTCGCCCACGGTCGATACGCGGATCGTGCGGGCAAGTTCTGCCGGAGATACACCGATTGTTGAAGCCTTGTCCGCGTCGATTTTCACCCGCAGTTCTGGTCGCGTTGCCGCGTTGTCGGCGGTCGGGTTGACGAAGTTTCTGTCGGCGGTGAGCTCCTGCAATATGTCATCTGCTGTTCGCTGAGCCAGAGCGCCATCCGCGGACAGGACAGCGAAAGATATGTCCCGCCCACCGCGGGTGTTGAGAAAGCGCAGCCTGACATCCGAAATGGAGGAAAGCGCCTTTTCAAGATCGGCTTGTATCGAGAACGATGAACGGTCGCGCTCGGATTTATGGAGCAGATCGATCAGGACGACGGCATATCGTATGTCTTCCCGTCCGACCGTACTCGACCCCGCCCTGACGAATACGCCTTCCACCGCAGAATCCCGCCGGATCAGGGCGGCTATTCCGTGCGTCGCTGCTCGTGTCTCCTGCAAAGCCGCCCCAGGGGGCAGCTCCACCGAAAGGGTCAACCGCCCCGTATCCTCTTCCGGCAAAAACGCGGTCGGCAGGGAGGTCAGGGCGTATAAAGCCAGTGCAAAAGCTGCAAATGCGGATCCGACTGTCATCCATCGCCACCGCAGGCTGACCTTCAGCAGTCCCTCATACGCCGACACCAGGCGCCCTTTCCGAATGTGCGACTGAGGAGCGTTCGTCATAATGTATGCAGCCATGATTGGGGTGATCAAGCGGGCCGCCAGAAGTGAAAAGAACACCGCTATCGCAACGGTCAGCCCGAATTCTCGAAAGTACAGTCCGACCACGCCGCTCATGAAGCCCACGGGTGTGAAGACAGCCATGATCGTTGCGGATATGGCTATGACAGCAAGTCCTATTTCGTCGGAGGCGTCCAATGCAGCCCGGTAGGCGGATTTGCCCATGTCGCGGTGACGCACCACGTTTTCGATTTCAACGATCGCATCGTCCACGAGAATTCCCGTCACCAGGGTGATCCCAAGCAGACTGAGGATGTTGAGGGAAAAGCCCAGGAGATCGATGGCAAAAAAGGTCGGGATGATCGAAAGCGGAAGCGCGATTGCGGCTACGACCGTAGCCCGCCAGTCGCGCAGGAATAGAAATACGACGACGATTGATAATGCCGCGCCCTCATAGAGGGTATGCATGGCCGAGTTGTAGTTGCCCGCCGTGTAGGACATATTGTCGTCGACCAGCTTGAAGCGGATCGACGGCTGTTCGAGATGTAGCTTCTCCAGTGCGGTGGCCACTTCCTTCGCAACAGCGAGCTCGCTCGAACCCTTTGAGCGATAGACCGCGAAACCTACAACGTCCTCCTGATCCAGAGTCGCAAAGGCGCGGGCTTCGGCGATCGTATCCTGGACGTTTCCGACATCTTCCAGTTTCACACTGGCGTCGTCCGACAGGAGGATGCGAGAACCACCAAGTTCTGCAATCGTCTGCGCCGCCGCGGCGGTCGTCAGCGTCCGTTCCCGGCCATTCAGGTTGCTGCGGCCCCCGGAACGATCCAACTGGCTTGCGATGAGGCTTTCGTTGACAACATTTGCCGTCAGGGAGAGCGCCTGCAATCGCGAAGGATCGAGTTCGACATGGATTTCCCTGTCAGCACCTCCGACACGATCAATGCGGCCAACGCCCTTCAGACCCTGCAACTGCCGGGCAACAACATCGTCGACGAACCACGAAAGCTCTGCAACGGTCATGTCCTGGCTTGTCACGGCATAGGTCACCACCGCCTGTGCTTCCTCCTCGGCCCGTTCGATCACAGGCTCATCTATTCCATCGGGAAGGTCGCTGCGGATTTTGGCAACCGCGTCGCGGACGTCACCCATGGCGCGGTCTGGCGAAATCACGCCCAACTCGAATTCGACAGCGGTAACGGAACGGCCTTGAGTGACGGTCGACTTGATCTCTTCTACGCCTGCAAGAGACGCTACCGCGTCTTCAACAAGACGCGTAACTTCAGTCTCCAACTCACTCGGCGCTCCCCCGGGCTGGTCGATAATCACATTCACAGCCGGCTCGTCGATGGTCGGGAAGTAAGTGACGGGCAGCCGTGAAAAGCTGTAGAGACCGGCGGTGACAAGGATTAGGAATAGGAGGATCGAGGGAAGCGGATTACGAATTGCCCAGGCCGATATGTTCATTGAAGTCGAGCTCCGAGCCGATTTTGGGTAGATGCAGACGCGTCGGCACGCGTTGCCGGCGTCGCGGCCAATACCGGCCTCACCCGCTCCTGTGCCTTCAGGAAGGCACCTGATTTCAGGACGACCTCCTCTCCCTCGCGGATGCCGTCGAGGATTTCCACGAAGCCGCTTTGCTGGGATCCGATGCGGACCGGGCGGATATCCACGAGCCCGTCTGAAACGACGTAAACGTTGTTGCCGGCCGCCGTGCTTTTGACGGCCGTTCCCGGGAGGAGAACATTCTGCCGGTCTTCGACACTGATGCTACCGCGCGCGAAGACGCCTGGGACAAGTCTGGCCTTGTCTGCAAGTTCGATCCGCACCGTCCCGCTTCTTGTCTTGGGATCGAGTTGCGCGGCATTCAGCCGGACGGTTCCTGCGATGGCTTGGTCGCGTCCTGGCAAGGTAATTTCGGCGCTCATGCCTTCGCGCAGCCGAACGAAGCTTGTCTCCGTCACCTGCGCCACGAACTCGATGTCATCATCGTCAGCGATGACAAAAAGAGGTCCGGCAGAACTCGATGTCATCGCACCGACACGCGCTTTCCGGCTCAAGATTCGACCCGAGCTGGGGGCCCGCAGGGTGCTCCTCTGAACAGTCAGCTCGATTTCCCGCCGCTCGCTGGCGATCAGCTGTTGATCTGCGTTGGCGAGCTCCAACGATTGGCGCGCCAGTCGCAACTCCGCGACGGCTCGGGCGTGAGCGTTCAAGTCTTCCTCGAGGACGTTGTCGGCGATCGCACCTTTTGGCTGTAGCGAGCGGCTGCGTTCAAGCTTCTTGCGCGCTTCGGCTTCGGTGACCGTTGCCACGTCTATCTTGCTGCTCTCGACCGCCACGGCAGCACGCACGCGAAGGAGGCTCACCGCGTTCTTGTCCAGCAACATCAGGGCTTCGGTCGTGTCCAGGACCGCGAGCGCCTGGCCGCGTTCAACATGTTGTCCGGCCTCTACCAAGATCTGCCGCACCTCCTTGCCGAGGACGGCGGGATAGACTTCGATCTCTTCCCGCGCCGCGAGCGAACCAACCACCTCGATCCTTTCCGTCAGCGCACCTCGCTTGGCGACGATCGTCGTTACCGGCATTTGGGCGTCTGCGGACGCCACGGTCGAAAACACGCATGCGAGCGTCGCTGCTTTACCGAAAAGCGAGCAGCAGCGTCGAAGCGTGGATGATACGGTCGATAACGCGATCATTGAGTGGACCTTTTAAGTGGGCCGCAGAGCGCCCTGGCTTGTTTGGTCACACGATAGCGATGGGGCGGAGCCGCACTGTGTAGTCACATTAAGAAATGTTACGGGACGCTGGTGCGTCAGGTCCTCAAGAGGCGCGGCCCCCACTAAATGGAGCGGCACAGACCGCTTTTGAGCCCTCACGGGCAGCCTGGCGACGTCTCTCAGCCTGGACCGACTGCAAGCCGGTCCGCGTAAAATCGTCTGTCTCCACGTTGAGGAATGGAATGTTGCGCTGCGATACTTTGCGACAATTTCCCTGTTCTGCGGCATACGCGTGCGACAAACACCTTCTATGTTTGGGATGCGTCAAGGAGACGCTATCGAAACTGAAGGAGAAACTGATGACCAAGATCTTCCTATCCACCGCTATCGCTGCTCTGCTGGCTTCGGCCACGTTCGCCGTCCCGGCACTTGCCGAGGGTGATTATTATGAAGGCGCCTCCAAGAGCGGTGCTTCTTCGCGTTCTGCCAATCCTCTGCGGGCCGACAGCACCAGGACCTTCGGCTATCCGAACCAGACCGGCCAGTCGGTGTTTGGCGAGACCACCCGCGATGATCGTCGCCCGTTCGACAGCGGCGACTACTATGAGGGCGCCAACCGTCCGAACTAACAGCTCGCAGTTCATTCAAGGCACCGTCCGCGGCAAGGTCGCAAATATTGCCGCGGCGGCCCCTCTCCGGTCTGAATTCAGGCGGATGAGCGGGAACCAAAATTATCAATTTCGCTGCAGTCCCACCCCACCCTATCCCATCTCACGTCCGATCCTGCGGCACGTCATGGGAGCCGGGCCTTGGGAACTTGCTAGAGAATTCGATGGAAGGGCTTGCCGATGCAATGCTATAATTTCCGGGTGTAGAGGGCAGTTCATGCAGGCATCATCCCATATCGCAGTTGTCGATGATCATCAGGACATCCGGGATCTGGTCGGGAAATATCTCGGGCAGCAAGGCTATCGCATCAGCTCGGCCGACAGCGGCGCCGCCCTGCGCAAGATCCTCGAGCGGAACGCTCTTGATCTCATCATTCTCGACATCATGATGCCCGGTGAAGACGGCCTCTCGGTCTGCAGACACATACGCAGCACGACGGATGTGCCCATCATATTCCTGACCGCCATGGCGGATGATACCGACCGTATCATCGGCTTGGAATTGGGAGCGGACGACTATGTCGTAAAGCCGTTTAATCCCAGGGAACTGCTCGCCCGCGTCCGCGCCGTCTTGCGGCGAGCAACCACCCTGCCAACGCAGCAACGCGACAACATCAAGGCAAAAGTCATCAAGTTCGACCAATGGCGGCTTGATGTCGGCCGGCAAGAACTGACCGACGAGGACGGCGTTGTCGTGTCCCTGAGCACCGTGGAATTCCGTCTGCTGAAGGCTTTTCTCGAACATCCCGGGTTTGTTCTCACGCGCGACCAACTCCTCGACTTGACTGCCGGCAAAGCCGCGGAGATCTTCGACCGCAGCATCGACCACCAGGTCAGCCGCTTGCGCAAGAAGATCGAGGCCGATCCCAAGAACCCGACAATCATCAAGACCCATTGGGGCGGCGGCTACAGTCTTTCCACCGATGTGGTGCTGCAATGATACGGTTCTGGACCAGAAGTCTCGCTGCGCAGTTTATCGGTTTCATGCTCCTCGCGCTCGCGTGTTCCCAGGCACTGTCGTTCCTGATCTCCTGGGATGAACGCGACAAGGCGCTCAAGGCAGTATCAAAAAGCGAGTTCTTCAGCCGCACGGCGACCATTACCAGGCTCATGGAGTCGATTCCGCTCAATCTGAGGCATGACGTCCTCGCCGCCAGCGAAACCAGCTATGCCCGGTTCTGGCTGAGCGAGCAGGCTCCAGATGACCCCGATGCCTGGCGGGGTCGTGCCGTCGAGGAGCTTGCACGTCCCCTGCCGAACCTCCCGAATTTTCCGCCAGAATGGCGCGTTCAGCCGGCAGCCATCGACAGGCCGGAGGAGCGCAGGAGGATTGTTGCGAAAAACGCCGGCGAGGCCTGGGTCACGCCCGCCTCTGGTTTGTGGAGTCTCCCACAGCCGGCGAAGTTCGCCTATATCGGCCAGTGGGACGGGTTTGGTCTTGCGGTCCAGCTTCAAGACGGGCGGTGGCTGAACTCCGCCTATTACAAAGTCATTCCCAACAACTGGTGGACTTCACAATCCCTCTTCACTTTGTCGATAACGGCTCTTGTCCTCTCGGTCATCGGGGTTTTGACGGCAAACCGTATCGCAAGACCGCTTCGACGGCTTGCCGTGTCGGCGGAGGCTTTAGGCCGCGGAGAGTCTCTCCCGCCCCTGCCGGAGGAAGGGCCCGACGATATCCGACGGACCGCAGAGGCATTCAACCGCATGCAGCAGAGCCTTCACCGCTTCGTGGAAGACCGGACCCGGATGCTGGCCGCAATCGGCCATGATCTGCGTACTCCGCTGACATCCTTGCGTTTGCGCGCCGAGTTTGTCGGGGATCCGGAACTTCAGCAGAAGATGCTGGTCACGATCGACGAGATCCAGGTCATGACTGAGGCGACGATCGCATTCGCAAAGGGCGAGGCGACGGTCGAGGAAACAAAAACGGTCAATCTCAACGCATTGGTGGAGAGCCTGTGTGCCGACTTGGAAGAAATGGGCCAACGGGTTGAGTATGTCGAAAGCAGGAAGATAACCTACAGGTGCCGCCCCGACGGGTTACGCCGCGCCGTCCGTAATCTCATCGAAAACGCGATCCGCTATGGCGGGCAGGCCAAGGTCTTCGTGCGCCAATCGCCATCCGCGACTGAAATCGTCGTGGAGGATCCCGGCCCCGGCATCCCTGATGCGATGCGCGAGAAGGTCTTCTCTCCCTTCTTCCGCCTGGAGAAGTCTCGCAACCGTGAAACTGGCGGTGTCGGTCTGGGCTTGTCAATTGCAAGAGCGATCGTTCGCCACCATGGCGGGGATATCGTTCTTGCCTCGAACAATCCGGGCTTGAGAGCCTCGATCTCTCTTCCCGTCATAGAGCGACCCGAACTGTCACCGGCGGCTCGACGGCCGCGAGAAAAAATCGCCGCCCAATGGACGCTCTAGTTTTTGCCTAGCGGACGAATATCAATATCGACGATCGAAACGAGTCGCTCAAGCCCGATGGTTTCCCGCAACCCTCGTCGAGGAGAACTTTCCGCCGTCACCGGCGGAAAGTCAAAGGCCTAACGATCAGGCGCTGGTGAAGAGATCGCCTGTATAGAATTGTGCCGGTGGCAGCGGCTCCTTGATGGTGCCGAACTCCTGGAACATCTTGTTGAATTCCGTCAGCCACTTATCGACGGTGCCGTCTTTCGTGAAGGCGTCCAGTTCCTTGCTCGTCAGCATCTTGCGGCTGCGCGCCACCTTCTCGGTCACCTCCACTGGAGCGTTGAGGAATGCGGTGGTGATCTGGATGGATCGATCGAGGTTTGCGACGCGATAGTCCATTGCCTTCTTCATGACACGCAGGAATTTCCTCACGAGATCCGGGTTCTGCTGGACGATCTCATTGCGGGCGACGAAGGTGTTGATGAACGAGGTCTGCGGGTAGAAATCCTGGTTCGAAGCCAGCTCCTTCATATCCGGCACGCGCGGCTTGATCGTATCGATCAGCGGATACCAGATGCCGGCCCCGTCGATTTGCTTGGAAGTGAAGGCGGCAACCACCGTGGACGGATCCATGGGCACGACCTGGATGTCGCCTATGGTCATGCCGGCCTTGGTCAGCGCCATCCGGAGTATCATGTCGCCGGACGTGCCCTGCGGGACGCCAACCTTTTTGGCCTTCAGATCCGCGATCGAGGCAATCCCGCCCTGGACGATGACGCGGTCGGAGAAGCCTATATCGTTGACGCCGATCACCTTGGCCCGACCGCTGGCGGGCAGCCAGAGTGCGCCGGGCCCGATCGTGCCAAAATTCAGGCTGCCGGCGCCCATCGCCTGGATCTGGATCGGGCCGTTGGTGAAAACCTTGACGGATGGCGTGATGCCTTCCGCTTCCCAGAGTTTCTGATCCTGCGCGATCGCCAGGACACTGGCATTCGGAAAGTCGGCAATATATCCGATGGTCATGTCGGCAGATTGGGCGCTTGCCTTTCCTCCGATGGAAAAAGCGCTCGCGGCGGCAAAGGCCGCCGTCGTCCTCACCAGGGTTCGTCTCGTCAGCATGTTCATCTCCTCCTTGTAACAGCCGATAGTGATTGCAGGTTTCAGGCCGCGGCCGGGTGGTAGACCGACCGCCACACCTCGTTGCGCAAAGCCGTGAATTCCGGCGAAAGGCGCATCTCCTCGGTGCGCGGATAGGGCAGATCGACCGGAATGATCCTGTGAAGCCGGCCGGGCCTGGCGGCCATGACGACGACGCGGCTCGCGAGATAGACCGCCTCGTCTACATCGTGGGTGATGAACATCACCGTACGCCGCTCCTTGCTCCAGGTGGCCAGCAACTGGCCCTGAAGCTGCACGCGGGTCAAAGCATCCAGTGCGCCGAATGGCTCGTCCATGAGCAAGATCTTCGGATTGACGGCATAGGCCCGGGCAATGGCGCATCGTTGCTTCATGCCGCCGGACAATGTCTTCGGAAGCGAATCGGCAAAATCGGAGAGCCCGACGAGGTCCACAAAGCGGTCCGCGATCCTGCGGCGGTCCGCCTTCGGGTATCTGGCAATCTTCAACCCGAACTCGACGTTCTCGCGGACCGTCAGCCAGGGGAAAAGCGCATATTGCTGGAAGATCACGCCACGCTCGGGGCCGGGTCCCTTGACCGGAACGTTGTCGACCAGGACCTGCCCTGAAGACGGACCTGTGAGGCCTGCGGCAATGTTCATGGCGGTCGACTTGCCGCAGCCCGATGGCCCGACCACCGTGATGAACTCCCCGTCTTCGATGTCCAGGTTGAGACCTTGGAGCGCGTTGAAGGACGTCTGCCCGGCGATGATGAACGTCTTGGAGACGTTCTGGAACGAGATCTTGATGCTCATAGCTTTTCCTGCCATGCGGTCAGAACGCCATCGAATGCGATGACGATGCGATCCATGATGAGACCGAGCACGCCGATCGCGATGAGACTGACGAAGATTGTCGGAAGATCGTAATAGAGCTGCGCCTGCTGCATGCGGAAACCGAGGCCAGACTGCGCAGCAATCAGCTCCGCCGCCACGACGGTCGCCCATGACGAACCGAGGCCGACGCGGACGCCGACCATGATATAGGGCAGCGATGCCGGGACGATGACCCGCCGGAAGATGGTGAAGTCGTTGGCACCGAGCACACGCGCGGCATTGATCAGCGTCTTGTCGACGTTGACGACACCTTGATATGTCGCGACAACGCTCGACAGGAAAGACGCCAGGAAAATGACGAAGATCTTGGGAGTTTCGTCAATGCCCATGGTGACGATCGCCAGGGGAATGATGGCAAGCGGCGGGATCGTCCGAAAGAACTGGACATAGGGTTCGATGATGCCGCGGGCGATGCGGTACCAGCCCATCAGGAAACCGACCGGGATTGCTACCGCAATGCCGAACGCAAAACCGGTAAAAACGCGTCCGAGGCTCGCCAGGGCGTCGGTCCACAGGAGGCCGCTCTTCGCCTGGATCACCGCCTGCTTGGCGACAGCGAGCGGCGTCGGCAAGCCAACCACGCCCTGCGACGTGACGAAGGCCCAGAGAAAGATGCCGACGACGACCGCGGCGATGTTGACCGCCAGCATGCCCATCGGGTGCGACAGCAAAGAGCGCCGAGGGGCTCGTTCGGGCTTTTCCTCAATCGTTGAAATTGACAAGGTCATGCCTCCCTCGCGAAAACTTGCCGGCTCTGCTGAGATTGGTGGTTCATCGCATCCCCACCGTGACGTCGCGTGTCTTGAAATTCGATTCGATCAACCAGTCGCGCATCACATCCAAAAGTTCGCGCTTCTGCTCGACACAGCCTGGATCGTTCCAGAGGTTCTTCACTTCCTTCGGATCGTTTTCGAGGTCGAAGAGCTGCCCGTCGCTTGAGCCCTTGAAGTGAACGAGCTTCCACCGGTCGCTTCTGACACCGGTCATGAACTCGACACCGCCTGCCATCGCCACGTCGCCGATCTGCTCGCAGAACACATGGGAGCGCGGCTTCCAGTCCTCGCCCTCCAGTGCAGGCTTCAGGCTTTGCGCTTCGAAGGATATCGGCGGCGTGATGCCGGCATATTCCAGGATCGTCGGGCCGAGGTCGAAGAGCTGGCAGAGCCCATCCACGGTGCGACCGCCCTCGAACCGGTTCGCCGTCGACCAGATGATGGTCGGCACGCGGGTGACTATGTCGTACATCGACCATTTCTGAATCAGCCCGTGTTCGCCGAGGCATTCGCCATGGTCGGAGGTGAAGATAACGATTGCATCCTCCAGATAGCCGCGCGCTTCGAGCGCTTCGAGCAATTCCCCGACCTTTTCATCGATCAGCGTGACATTGCCGAGATAGTGCGCCCACAGCCGCTGCATCTGGTCTTCTCTCGGATCAAGGCTCCAGACGACGGAATCATGGTCAACCTCGACGTCGTGCTGGCGTTTTTCCTTCAGCTCCTGGTGAAGCGAATCCAGCTCTTCCCTGGTCGGCTTCGGCAGCGGCAGGTCGTTACGCTTCAGATAGGGCTCTACATAACGAGCAGGAGGATCGAACGGCGGGTGGGGGCCTGGAAAACCGACCTGAAGGAAAAGCGGCTCGGTCGGCGGATAGGTATTGACCCACCACTTCGCCATATTGCCAACGAAGGCATCGGAATGCAGCGCCTCGGGCAGTTCCCATTCAAAGCAGCCCAACCGGTCGCGGTAATCCTCGAGCTCACGGTAAAGTTCGCGCTGCCGCTTGACGAGGCCGTTCGCCGCAAGCGCCTTGTCCCACTCGTCGAAATACCAGCGGCCTTCCATGTAGCGGTCCTTGTTTTCCACGACATAGCGCTCATGAAAACCGGAATCCGAATTGTATGGAATCGTGTGCATCTTGCCGACGTTGACGCAACGATAGCCCGCATCGCGGAGCTGCTCGACCCAGGTATGCTGCCATTTCTGGCCGTTCGCCAGAACGCCCGTCGTATGCGGATAATAACCGGTGAACAGGCTCGCACGAGATGGAACGCAGCTCGGCGCGGTGATGTGGCAATTGGTGAGCGCCACGCCCTTCTCGACGAGCGCGTCGATATTCGGCGTCACGGCATAGGGGTATCCGAGCGCAGCGATCGAGTCGTAGCGCTGCTGGTCCGTCATAATCAGAATGATGTTTGGCTTTTCAGCCATATGTCCCGCCTCCACGCCGGTGATTGTCAACCGTGCCGTCGTTTTCCATCCAAAGAAAGCGCCGGTGTTCGGTCTTTCGCTTGCCTCTCCTTCAAAACGATGGCATAAAGTTACCGTTAACGCAACGATCACTCACAGGATTTTTTAGAGCCGAATGACAGTGGACCTTTCCGAGGGTGCGGGGCGCACCGTCCCGACCCTTGCTTCGATCGCCGAGCGTGTGGGCGTTTCGGTCAACACCGTCTCGCGCGCGCTGCGCGCTCCAAACACGGTCCGGGTCGAGCTACGTCGCCGGATCAATGCGGCCATGGAAGAGCTGAACTACGTGCCGAACCGGCTTGCCGGCGGGCTTTCCGGGACGCGATCGGACATTGTCGGGGTCGTGGTAACCTCACTCTACTACTCGGAATTCGCCAACATCATCGATTCGCTGCAATTGGCTTTGCTGGAGCATGACCTGCAGGTCATGCTCGCCAATACCAGGTACAATGCCGACCAGGAGCTGCGGCTCGTCCGCTCCATCCTGAGCTGGCGCCCGGCGGCGGTTGCCATCATCGGCGTCGATCATCCGCCGAAAGTCGTCGAGCTTCTCAAGGCAGCCGGCATCCCGATTGTCGAGATGTGGGACACGGGCGGAGACGTGATCGATACTGCTGTCGGTTTCGACCACGCAAGCGTCGGGGCGGCCCAGGCCAACCATCTGATAGCTCAAGGATATAGGCGCTTGGCCTTCGTCGGCAGTGTCCGCGAAAACGATAAACGCGCCCAGAAGCGCCTGAGCGGGCTGGAAGCCGCAGCAACCAAGGCCTCGCTCCCCGACGTCGTCAAGCATACGGCGCAGCAGGGCGGCAATCCGGAACTCGGAGAGCGGCTCGCGACCGAGCTTCTGCAAAGCCATCCGGAGATCGATGCGATCGCCTGCAACAGCGATGTGGTTGCGTTCGGCGTGCTGCGCGCGCTCAGGAAACTCGGCCGGCGCGTACCCGAAGACATCGGTGTCATCGCATTCGGCGATAACGAGGCGGCGAGCTGCGTCAGCCCCTCGCTGACGACAGTTCGCCCCGACCGCGAACGCATCGGCAGATTGACGGCGGAGGCGATCGTCTCGCGGATCAATGACGTCACGCCTTATACGACACTTGTCGAATGGGAGCTTATAGTCCGAGAAAGCACGTCTCGTATGCCCCCACCATCGCCGTCTTGATGCAACACCCCGGCGCGGCGCCATTGGATTTACGGATCAATCCCGCCAGGCCGCCCAAGAGCTTGGAAACCACCGGCTCCTGCATCTGCGACGACCCTCGTGCGGGACTAAGCGGACCGCCGCGACGGAGAAGCAATTTTACCGGGTATTCCCGCGGTTTGCGAAGAAGTCGGCGCTCGCGTCAGTTTCCACCCGCGGCCTTGGTGAAGGGGTACCGGATCGACTATTCCTTCTCGCGGAAGGGAGATGATCGTCTGCATTCCTCTTTCACCGCAGAGGAAAGAAATGTCGCCGCCATGTTGCCGCACGATGGCACGGGCGATCGACAACCCCAGGCCGATACCGCCCGTATCCTTGTTCCGCGATACTTCAAGACGGAAGAAGGGAGCAAAAACCTTTTCCCTCATGGCCTCGGGTATCCCCGGTCCGCGGTCCTCGACGACGATATCGACTGTGGTTGCCGTGTGCCGGATGAAGACTTTGGCTTCACCGCCATATCGTACGGCATTCTCCACGACGTTTCGGACCGCACGGCGGAGCCCATCCGGCCGACAGCGATAAGGCGTCTGTTCCGCCTCCACGTAATTGACCGGATGTCCAAGGTCCGACTGGTCGTCGCAGATACTGCCGATAAGAGCATCGAGTTCGATGTCACGGGTTTCTTCTACCGTCGATTCCCCGCGCGCAAACGCAATGGCGGCTTCCGTCATCGCCTGAATTTCGTCAATGGTAGACAGCATCTTCTGCTGTGTTTCCTGATCCTTGACGAATTCTGCTCTCAAACGAAGCGAGGTCAGCGGCGTTCGCAAATCGTGGCCGATCGCCGCAAGCATTTTGGTCCGGTCTTCGACAAAACGGTGGAGGCGGCTTTGCATCCTGTTGAAGGCTTCCGCCGTGCGCCGGATCTCTCCCGGCCCGCCCTCGGGAATAGGCGGAAGGTTTTCTCCCCGCCCAAGCGCCTCCGCCGACCGCGCCAGATTGCGCAAGGGGCGGGAAATGCGGCTTGCAATGAAGATCCCGATCAACGCCAGGATCAGCGCTGTCAATCCGACCGAGGTCAGGGACTTGGAATTCCACCATCGGCCGGTGTTTTCCTGGTACGAAGCAAAGTTCAGCCAGCGTCCGTCGCCAAGCTGGACCGCAAGGCCAAACCCTCTGCGCCGGTCGAAATAGGTGAATTTCGCGGGTTGCGGCAGGTTCCACAGGATCGGCGGCGGGCTCGCCCATTCCTCGTCCGTATTTTCACGCGCGACTTCCTTCGGATCGGGCAATTGCGGCTTGGAGGGAGCGGTCCAGTCAACCTGCTTTGATAGATCGACGAAGTTTTCGAGTTGGCGGGAAAGCTGACCCACCGCCTGCAGGCGCCAAGCGCTGGCCTTCTCGGGTTCCTGGTCTGTCAGCCAGATTTTCGAGTAGTTGGTTTCGCTGGCGTAAAGAGCCTGCGCGCGGATTTCCGGGGGTATCAACTCGACCAACCGGGTTATAGACGCGCCCCGGCTGAAGAATTCGCTTTTCGCCGCGGCTCTCAACGCCATTGTGCGCTCGTCCCACGAGATCAGAAAAGCCAGCGCCTGCGAGATGATCAGGGCGGCAAGCATCAGTCCTATGAACTGCGCCGCCAGGCTTTTTTTCCAGAGCTTGATCATTCGAATGCCACCTCGACCGACAGGCTGTACCCGCCGCCCCAATGGGTTTTGATGATTGAAGGGTTTTTTGGATTTTCCTCGATCTTCTTGCGCAGGCGGCTCACCTGGTTGTCGATGCTGCGATCGAAGATATCGGCACTTCTTCCGGTGGTGAGGTCCAGAAGTTGTTCGCGGCTCAAGATCATGCCCGGCCGTTCGATGAAGACCTTCAGCAAGCGAAACTCTGCCGTGCTCAAAGGTATGCCGACGCCGTTTGCTCCGGAAATTTCCTGGCGACCCATATCGACCCGCCATCCCGCGATGCGCAGCTTTTTGGACTGCCGTGCTGCGGCCGGGACCGCGGGATTGGCAGCCCGGCGCAGGACAGCCCGAACACGAGCCAGCAGTTCGCGGAAATTAAATGGTTTCACGAGGTAATCGTCCGCCCCCAGTTCGAGGCCGAGGATCCGGTCGGTATCTTCAGCCATCGCCGTCAGGAAGATGATCGGAACGTCTAGCGTGGCGCGAACCTGCCGACAGACCGAAAGCCCATCTTCACCCGGCATCATGATGTCGAGAATGATGAGATCGACGGTATGGTGTTCGAGCACCCGCCGCAGCACCGAGCCGCTCTCGGCGACGCTGACCTTGTAGCCTTGCTGCTCGAGATATTGTCGAACGAGATCCCGGATATCGCTGTGATCGTCGACGACCACGACATGCGCCAAGTCATGCATTTTGCGTAACCTCTGTTCAGCATTCTATATAAGAATATCCCCCTCTCCTGCACCAAGAAAAGTGTATCAAAGTTTCGCAAGCCTGCTGTCCGGCGGCGACGTTCCGTTGACCTTCCGATGACCTTAGGGGACGTTCCGGAACGCCTTCGTCCGCCCCTTTGCGGGCTTTATCGTTCTTTTAGGCAGTCATGCGCGGCTTCGCGGATCGGAGAAGGTTGCAGAGGCGCAAGACCAACCACCAAGTTTTGCGACATCTTGCGACAAATTTCCTGCCTGACGGCACAGTTGTGCGACAGGGGTAAAGTATCAATCGGCAGACCAGCTGGAAGGGCGAGCATTTGTTCTGACGCGCCCCGACGCATTGCTTCCCAAGCTAAACAGAGAGCAAACATGGCAGTCCCACACCGAGAGAATACCGAACGCCCGGGCGCTGCGCGCCGAAACACCACACGTGAGGGCATGCAGCGGCTTGCTGTTGTTTTGATTGTCGGACTTCTCCTACAACCCGGCAGCGCGCTGGCACAGAGTCCCGAAGCCGGTGAGCGCGTTTTTGTGCAATGTCGGGCGTGTCACCAGGTCGGTGAGACCGCACGCAATGTTACGGGTCCTCACCTCAACGGGCTTTTCGGCCGCACCAGCGGCAGCGTGGAAGGCTACGCCTATACGGCGGCAAACAAAAATGCCGGAATCACCTGGACCGATGAAAGCTTTCGTGAGTTTGTGACCAACCCAAGGGCAAAGATCCCGGGCACCAAAATGATCTATGCGGGGATCAAGAATCCCGACCAGATCACCGACCTGATCGCCTATCTCAAGCAATTCGACGCATCCGGCAAAAGACAGTAGCCGTTGTCGGGGCGGCGCGTCGTTGCCTCGACGCGAGGTGAACACGCGTCGTTTGGTACAGTTACGGCCTGATAGCGGGCGTCTCGACCGCCATGCCTTTTGCCCGAGACATCAGAAACAACTCAAGCGCGATATATTCCTCCGCGCCATAGGCGTAAGGCTCTGCGCGGACCCCGATAAGGCAGCCTCGCAGCCGCCGCTGCAACGATCCGATACCCTGCCACTCCAATCTATAGAGCGGATAACCGGTCGGGTGCCCCTGGGGGATGAGCGAGCCGGCCAGGCGCTGCCCTGCATGATCCTCATGACAGTTGGCGCAGGAGAAATTAAGCTGTCCCTGCCGCATGTTGTAGAGTGCTTCGCCTTGCCTGCGGAACGGCTCGAGCCGCGCATCGTCCGGCGGCGTGAGGGGCATACCCTGCGACTGCTTGCCGACATAGGCCGAGAGCGCGAGCAATTCCGGTCCCTCAAGCGGAAACGGCGGCGCGTTCTGACGGGTCTCGCGGCAGAGATTGATCTGTCCCTGCAGATCGACCGGCCCATTCCGTGCCGTGCTGAAGGAGGGATAGCGTGCGGCGACGCCACTCATGCTGACCTCGGCATTCTGGTGGCAATCGGCGCAAGACGTTTTCCGGCTGCCGACTTTCGCCCTCCATAATTCCTCGCCCTCCAATACGGCAAACATGCCGGGATTGGCAGTATCGTCGCGCTGCATTGCCTGCGATTCTCGGCTCATGTCTTCAAACCCCGACCGCCGGGGGTCTCGTGTCTGGGCGGCGGCAATGACGGTTGAAACCGCCACCGCGCAGAACAGCATCGAGGTGAAGGCGACGGAGGGCATCATTCGACGATGAAATCTGCGGTTTCTGTTTGCGACCTGCCGCGGTCGTCGATCCACGAGAAGGTCATGGTGCCACCCTCTTCTGCCTTGATCGTGAACGCGATGAACGGGTTTGCGGCAATTGCCGGGAATAGATCGGCGCGAAAAACTTCGATACCATTCAGC
Source organism: Neorhizobium sp. T25_27 (assembly GCF_002968565.1). Lineage (NCBI taxonomy): Bacteria > Pseudomonadati > Pseudomonadota > Alphaproteobacteria > Hyphomicrobiales > Rhizobiaceae > Neorhizobium > Neorhizobium sp. T25_27. The sequence goes on along the minus strand of NZ_PVBJ01000007.1, from coordinate 104,689 downwards.
TTACAGACGAAATTCCGAATGATGTCGCGGGGGAACGACGTGCCATCCCCTTTCGGGCGATAGCCGGTTTCCATCGGATGCTGGATCAACGTCCTGATCTCGACAATCTCGCCCCGCTTCGCCTTTGGCAGATTGATCAAGACGCGAGCCATGTTAATTCTCCGCGCAGGCCGGAAGGGTGACGATCAATTCAACCGAGCCGGACCAAAAACTGCCGTCGCTCATCTGGGCAATCGCCGTGATGTTCTGGGAATCGCCGAGCCGGATGCGTGTCGATACGAACGCCCGGCCGGATCGAGGACTTAGATGGAAAACGCCGATGTTCGGCTGCGGGTTCTTCTCGTTGAAGACCGCAATCGCCTTGACGAAGTCACCTTCTGTCATCGGGCTTTCGACGGTGATCGCAAGCGGCACGGAATTGCCGTTCTCAACGAGCGGGGGAATGTCCATCTTCACACGGCCAGCCTTGACCGAGGCACTTCCGATGAAATCGCGGATGGCGTCCTGCATAGCCTCCGGCGTGGCACGCGCCGGCCGCGCCACGATCAGTGCAAGGCCGCCGACAAGTGCGGCGCGGCGAGAAAGCTTTGGTTGGACCGATCTCTCCGTCATGGCGTATCCTTCAACGTCAGCAGGAAGGCCACGACGTCCTCGACTTCCTCAGCCGACAAGACGGGCTTGCCCTGCCAGGCGCCTCCGACGCGCGTCAGACCATCGAGACGATAATAGGCCGGCATGATCGTCGACGGATTCACTTTGCTGCTGTCGACCAGACGCAATCGCAACTGCCCCTCATCCCACCGGCTGCCGGCGCCGCGAAGATCTGGCGCGAGATTGCCCTGAAACCGCTGTTCGGGGAAAGGTCCGGTATGGCACAGAAGGCAAAGCCCCTTCTGGCGGTCGGTGACGACGGTACGGCCCCGCGCCGCGGCGCCGGCTTGTCCGGTCAGCGACTGCGGAATGGCGTCGCCGACCACAGTGAAAGCGCGCAATTGCGCTATCGCCGGCGGGGCGACGAACAACGCAGCAATGAGGAACAGCCATCTAACCAAAGACTTCGTCCGTGATGGTGCGGAACCAGGCATCGGCGTGCGAGGCTTCCAGCGAGCGGAAGGCGGCTGAACTATCGGCCGGGCTGACACCGCCTGCCCCTTCCACGTCAGTCAGCACGCCGTTGACGGGCCGATAGACGCCCGCGACCGTGATGCCGTAATCGGGCGCAACGAGGCTGTAGCAGGTGTTGATCAATTTCGGCGTCTGCGGTGCCTGGCCACCGAGCAGACTTGCGATCGCCACGGCGCAGACTTTCGCTTGCGCATTCGCTGCGAACGCCGATTTCGGCATGCCGCCGGCGATGCAGGCGTCGCCGATGATATGAATGCCCGCCTGCTGTCGCGACTCGAAGGTGACCGGATCCATCGGACACCAACCGCTGCGGTCGGTGGCACCGGCAAGTGCGGCAATCTCGCCCGCGCGCTGCGGCGGAATGACATTGGCGACGTCGGCCTTGTGGCGGCCGAACTCGGTGACGAGTACCCTTTGCCCGACATCCACCTCGATGACGTTGCCGCCGGACGACATCGAGACCCATTCGAGGTTCGGATAAAGCGCCTTCCACGCCGCCTGAAACAGTCCCTGCTTCGAGAATGTGTCCTTGGCGTCGAGGATGATGAGCTTTGCGCGCGGCTTTTGGGTTTTGAGATAATACGCGATCAGGCTCGCCCGCTCATACGGTCCCGGCGGGCACCGATAGGGATTTGCCGGCACTGAGATTATCACTGTGCCGCCATCCGGCATCGCTTCCAGCTGGCTGCGCAGCAACGAGGTCTGCTCACCGGCTTTCCAGGCATGCGGCATGATCTGTGCGGCGTCTTCCGAGTAGCCGGGCAGTGCGTCGAAGCGCAGGTCGATGCCCGGCGCGAGCACGAGGCGGTCGTACCCGAGTATCGTGCCATCCGACAACGAGACGCGTTTCTGCTGCCCGTCAATCTTTGTCGCACGCTGCGCGATAACCGCCAACCCGTCCTTCTTGAGTGCGTCATAGGTGAACTGCTGCCGCGACAGCGGCCGCAAGCCGGCAAGCACTCCGTTGCTGAACGGGCATGCCGTGTAGGTGGCCGATGGCTCCACGAGTGTCACGTTGAAACCGCCGCGCTTGAGTTCGCGCGCGCAGGTTACCCCGGCAAAGCCGCCGCCGACTACCACGACGCGGCCAGCCGACTGCGCAATCGCCGGCCGCGCCAGTGCCGCGGCTGCGCCGAGAGCCGCACCAGCCTGAAGCACTGCGCGACGACTGAAGGAAGCTCGTGTCATTCCTCTCCCCTTGCCAGCCATTCCGCGATGGCCCGCATCTCGCCATCGCTAAAGCCCCTTGCGATACGACCCATGACCGTTGCCTCGCGTTCGCCATTGCGGAAGGCTTGCAGAGCGCCAAGGATGTCGGGCGCGGAAAGACCCTGCAGCGAACCGATCGAATGGCCGACGGCTGACGGTGCATGGCAACCCGAGCAGGATGACGCGCCCGGAGGCGCCGCAGCCGGACTAACCGCCGGCTGCCCCATCGCGGGAGATGACGCCATTAGAAGACCGATCGAGATCCAAACTTCCCTCATGCGCCGCACCCGCTTCATCGATGCCACTCACTTTGCGACGGTTGGTGTGCCTACGCCTTCTTCAGACTGGTTTTCGACAGCGGAACCTGCCGCACCCTTATCCCGGTTGCAGCAAAAATGGCGTTCAGCACCGCCGGTGCCGCGACGAAAATCGTCGGCTCGCCCACACCGCCCCAAAAGCCGCCGGACGGCATGATGATCGTCTCGACGTCGAACATCTCGTCCATGCGCAGCATCTGGTAGGCATCGAAATTCTCCTGCTCGACCCGGCCATTGGCGACGGTGATCTCGCCATAGAGCGCTGCGGTAAGGCCGTAGACGAATGAGCCTTCGACCTGCGCAGCGATCTGCTGCGGATTGACGGCATGGCCGCAATCCGTCGCTGCGACGATGCGATGGATCTTCAAGATGCCGGCCTCGCTTACCGAGACTTCGGCGCAGGCCGCGACGTAGCTGCCAAAGCCCATCTGCTGTGCGATGCCACGATAGACACCGGCAGGCGCCGGCGTGCCCCATCCTACCTTCTCTGCGACAGCGTCGAGCACCGCCCGATGTTTCGGATGGTTCGCCATCAACTTGCGGCGGAACTCCAGCGGATCCTGTTTCGACGAATGCGCGAGTTCATCCAGGAAGCATTCCAGATAGATGGCGTTCTGGTTATTGTTGACGCCGCGCCAGAAGCCTGCGGGCACGTGCGGATTCCGCATCGCGTGCTCGATCAGCAGGTTCGGAACGGTATAACCCAACTGGCTTTCCGGCCCTTGGGGGTTGAGACCCTGGAATGTCGCCGCATCGCGGCCATTTTGCAGACGGTCAGGATTGAGGGTTGCAAGGATCGATTGACCGGAAATTCGCATGTGCAACGCGCTCAGATTATCTTGCTCGTCAAATCCTGCGACCAGGCGGCACTGCGTGGCGGGATGATACCAGCCATGGGTCATATCTTCTTCGCGCGACCAGATCGTCTTGATCGGCGTGCCCGGCAACTCCTTCGCGATCAACACGGCGTAGCGCACGAAATCGTGGCTCGACGAGCGCCGGCCAAATCCGCCGCCCAGATGCAGCCGGTAGACTTCGTTCTTGTCGATCGGCAGGCCGGAAACCTCCGCGGCGGTGGCGAGAGCTGCCTCGGCGTTCTGGGTGGCCGTCCAGACCTCGCATTTCTCAGCCGTCCAGAGCGCCGTCGCGTTCATCGGCTCCATCGTGACGTGGTGCTGGTGCGGTACGGCATAGACGGCCTCGACGGTACGCCTGGCACTCGCGAGAGCCGCCGGCACATCGCCGTTCTTGCTACCGAGAATGGCTTCGCGGGCCGTCAGCCCTTCTTGCTGTGCCGCAAGAATATCGGCCTGCTGCACGTTGGCGTTCGGGCCTTCATCCCATTCGATCGGCAGGGCGTCGAGTGCGGTCTTGGCGCGCCACCAGGTGTCGGCGATCACAGCGACGCCAGTATCACCCAGCCTTACGGCTTTCTTGAAGCCGGGCATCTTCTCGATTTGGGTGACATCGAAGCTCTTGATCTTGCCACCGAATACCGGACAGACCTTCAGCGCGGCATTCAGCATGCCCGGCAGCTTCATATCGATGCTGTAGACTTGGCGGCCGTTCAATTTCTCCGCCGTGTCCAGACGCTTCAACGGCCGGCCGGCGATCGTCCAGGTTTTCGGATCTTTCAGCGTGATGCTGTCAGCCGCGGGCGGCGTCAATAAGGAAGCCGCCGCTGCAACCTTGCCATAACTGGTCGAGCGGCCCGTGCCCGCATGCGTGATGACGCCCTTGGCGACGGTGCATTCGCCAACCGGCACCTTCCATTCATTCGCCGCGGCCTGAACCAGCATCATGCGCGCCGCCGCGCCGCCCTTGCGCACATATTCGTTGGACTGGCGTATGCCCTGGCTGCCGGCAGTGCCGAAGTTCTGCCAGACCCTGCCGCGTCTGACATTCTCGCCAGGCGTCGGATACTCCCAGGTGACCTTGTCCCAGTCGCACTCAAGCTCTTCGGCAACGAGTTGCGCGAGACCTGTCAGCGTGCCCTGCCCCATTTCGACGCGTGCGACACGCACCACCACGGTGTCGTTGGGCCTGATAACCACCCAGGCATTGACCTCGGGTGTGACGGACTGTGCAGAAGCGTCACCGGCAAAGGGTACGTGAAAGCCGAGCGTGAGGCCCGCGGCGGCCGCAGCGCCGCTGGCAAGGAAGCCGCGGCGGGAAACAGTGATCGTGTTCATGGTGTCCTCCTCAGCCGGCCATGGTGTTGGATGCAAGCTCGATCGCGGCCTTGATCCGATTGTAGGTGCCGCAGCGGCAGATGTTGGTCATCTCGTCACGGATCTGCTGCTCGGTCGGCCGGGGATTGGCGCTCAGCAGGGCTGTCGCCGCCATGATCTGGCCGGACTGACAGTAGCCACATTGCGGCACGTCAAGTTCCAGCCATGCCTTTTGAACAGGGTGCGTCAGGTCCGGCGAAAGGCCTTCAATGGTGACGATCTTCTGCTGCTCGGTCACGCTGGAGACCGGAATGGCGCAGGAGCGCGTCGCAATTCCGTCGATATGAACCGTGCAGGCACCGCATTGCGCAATGCCGCAGCCGTATTTGGTACCGGTCAGCCCGACCTGTTCGCGGATGACCCATAGCAGCGGTGTGTCAGGCTCAACGTCAACGTCACGGATGATATCGTTTATAGAAAGCCGAGCCATGAAACCTCTCCCATGTTGAGTTATCACCGGCGCCAGCACGTTATTGCGCCGGCACCATCGATCACATGGAAGACCTACCGAAGGTTTGTCGCACAGATGTGCCGCGGGCGTCCGAATTTGTATAAAAGTGTATCGCTGCACGCGTCGTTGAAATGGCGATGCGCGGCCAAGCACGAGGTTGCTTCAGCCCCTGACGAGGCAGCGCGCCCTCGCCGGCTACTGCTCATCATGTCGCCCCCTATGAAAAATTCATCCGCCCCATACCGAAACGGAGGCGAAATTTTCCATTCCTGATGTCTAAGATCAGGCTCCTCTTGAAACTGTAACCACCTGAATTAAATCAGTTATGTGGGCCTCCTTGTGAGGGCCTGGCGTAAGTCCGGGAGGCGCTGATCGCTTTTTGGCGCCTCTTGTATCCATGTTGTTTCCAAGGAGGATCGAAGGTACCGGGCCGCCCCCGGTGCCGGCGGAAAAATCATGCCAACTGAACCAACAGAAAGGAGAAGAACCATGAGTGTTCGTGATCTCATTCCCTGGGGCCGCAACAATGGCAATCAGGTTCCCAGTCTGTTGCGCGACAATGATCGCGACCCATTCCTGTCTTTGCATCGCGAGGTAAACCGGTTGTTCGATGACGTCTTCCGTGGCTTCGGTTCCGGCCTGTCGTCATTGAGTGCAGCCAACAGCTTCGGCGGTGGATGGCCGAGCGTCGAGATCTCCGACAACGAGAAGGAGGTCAAGGTGACGGCCGAGATTCCGGGCCTGGAGGAAAAGGATATCGAAGTCCTGCTCAACGATGGCGTGCTGACGCTGAAAGGCGAAAAGCAGTCCGAAACCGAGAGCAAGGACCGCCAGTTCTCCGAGCGCTTCTACGGCCGCTTCGAACGCCGCATCCCGCTTGGTGTCGAGGTGGAGGAAGACAGGGGCGACGCCCACTTCCGCAACGGTGTTCTGACTGTGACCCTGCCGAAGACGGAAAAGGCGCAGTCGCAGGTCAAGCGGATCGCCATCAAGGGCTAACGATCCTGCCCGACGGCCTGCCTTTCGGCGGCCGTCGGTATCAACCGGAGCGCCAGGTCGCTGCTACGCATCGTCGGTCGGACGATGCACCGGGCAATGGTCCCGGAATGGACCTGCACAACGTGCAGTCGAAAACCTTGCCTCTTCAAATAGGACTAAAGGCTGCCCTATTGCGGGGCTAAAGTCTGAAAAGTAGTGGCGGCCACAGTTTGGTCGGATTCCACCTGAACTTTTCGGGCTGCCAAAACAGTTCCTTGGGGTTCCAAACAAAAGCACGGCGGCAAAATTCGAGCGAGGCGGGAGTTATCACAAGTTCTGCGCAACTGGGGGGCTCCATGCTTCATGCACGCGACCGACAATTGGATGGCCTTAGAACCCTTGCCGTCTCGATGGTTCTGTACGCGCATTTTTTCGCGGCCGATGGGTCGCACTGGGGCCATATCGGCGTTCGCCTGTTCTTCGTTCTCAGCGGTTTCCTGATAACCCGGCTTTTGCTGGAAGCGCGCTCTGCCACCCAGTACGAACCAGGCACCGCGATAAGATCGTTCTATATTCGCCGGGCGCTCCGCATATTCCCACCGTACTTTGCGGTGCTCAGCTTCGTCTGGCTGGTCAACCTCGAGCAGGCCCGCGGTAGCATCAAATGGCACGCCCTTTACCTCTCGAATTTCTGGTACGCCCTTCGCGATGAATGGACGCCCTGGGTGCTTTGTCACACCTGGAGCCTGAGCATCGAAGAGCAGTTCTATATCGTGTGGCCGCTCGTCATCCTGCTCGCCTCGCGCCGCTGGCTTGAGCCGATCTGCATCGCTCTCATCGCATGCTCGCTTGCCTATCGATTCTATTGGCCGTTCACGGGGACCCCTTCGCTCGCGCGGGATCTTCTTCCTCCGGCGTCGATGGACGCGCTGGTGGCGGGCGCGCTCCTTGCGCTCCATCGCACGCGATCTCAGACATTGCCGCACTGGATGCGGCTAAGTTCGGCACCCTTGCTTGTTGCAACAGCCATTTTGATGTGGCTGAAACCGCTCCCCCTGTCACCGACGCTCGCCTGGATGAATTGGATCGGCTTGGAGGTTCTTCCTCTTATCCCGCTCACCGCCCTGGTCGGATACTGTTCGTCGGGTCTGCGGGGAGCTCCCGGCCCTCTATTGGAATTGCCCCCGATCACCGCTATCGGACGTGTCAGCTACGGGGTGTATCTGTTCCATCCGATCGTCCTCTCTTTCGTCGTAAGCGCACAGCCGTGGATTCCGTTCAACGTCTCGGAACAGGGTTTCGGACGCCTCATCTTAGGAACCACGGGTACGTTGGCGTTGGCCGCGATCTCGTGGCTGGCCTTCGAAAAACCACTCAACCAGCTCAAGCGCTATTTCCCGTACGTCCCGCCAAGAAAGCTTGACCCGACGTGTGACGCGCCGTCTGCCACAGCCATTTCGGAGGCTGCGCAAATGCAGGAACTCCGATTTGCCACGCCATTGCGAGTCGAACGATGTCCTCCCCGCTGATCTCCGTCGTATTGCCCGTCTACAACGGCGAAGCTTATCTCGCTGCCGCGGTCGAGAGCATCCTGCGGCAGGACTACAGGCGCCTTGAGATCGTCGCCATCGATGACGGCTCGAACGATCTCTCGCTGGATATTCTGCACCGATATCAGAAGCTTGACGATCGCGTTCGCATCGTCTCGCGCGAGAACCGCGGACTGATCGCGAGCTTGAACGAGGGCATAGCCCTGGCTAGAGGTGACCTGATCGCCCGAATGGACGCGGACGATATCTCCTATCCAACCCGCTTTTCCCGTCAAATCGCGCTCTTTGAGCAGCAGCCTCAGCTTGCGATCTGCGGAACGGAAGTCGATCGGCTTCTCGGCAGCCGCGTCGTGCGCAGCACGCCAAATCCCATTTATCAGTCGGGGGATTGGCACATATTGTCGCTGTTCTTCACGATCTTCCTGCATTCGACGGTGATGTACAATCGCAACATCATTCCCGAGGATATGCTGGTTTATGACGCAAGCTATGTCCACGCGGAGGATTTCGATCTCTTCAGGCGCATTACCCGTGAGTTTCCGGCGGCGATGATCGATGAGAGCCTGATCGCCTATCGTATCCACAGCGACAGCGTTACCAACAAGCACAGGCGGCAAATGCGCCGAACCCACCTGAAGATCGTCGCCGAGAACCTCGAACGGCAGGCTCTCAACGACGATCCCGATGCTCTTCTTGCTATCGGCGCAGCCGTTACGCCGGATACGGTGCGGCTAGCCGCCGATTGCATGCTCGCGATCGAAGGAAAGGTCGCCGAGCAGGTGGGTACGAGCGCCAGCAGCTACGCAGAAGGAGCCCTGTGCTTCTTCTATTTTCTCTACCAATTCATTGCTGACGAGCAGCGTCCGGAGTTGACCCACGCATTTCTCATGCGAACGGGAAAATGGGATGTCATCCGGCGGCGGGAACGCTACGGCCTTCGAGCCGCCGTCGCTGCACCCTGGTTGAGCCGCATGTCGGAAGAGGCGATCCGGAGGCTCGATGGGTTGGCACGGTATTATCAATCGGTGCCGGCCAAAACGGTGTTACCGCTTCGAGGGCTCGCCTGATGTCCAGGGAGCACGAGCAACCCATACGCGCCAGCCCCGCCTCGTCCCCCGACGCGCATCACCCTGTTGACGCAAGCTTTATCGTCTGCACCCGCAACAGGGCGGCCGCGCTCGAGGCATGTATCAGCTCGATCGAAGCCGCCTGCAAAGCCTGTTCCCTAAGCTGCGAGCTGGTGGTGGTCGACAATGGATCCACCGACGATACAGCCGCGCGTTTATCCCGCATCGCGGCGAAATCCGCTGTTCCCGTCAGGTGGATGGTGGAGCTGCGGCCTGGCCTGGCTGCCGCGCGCAACACGGGAATGGAGCGGGCGCGAGGCCGGCTGCTGATCTTTATCGACGATGACTGCGTCGTCGAGAGCTCGTACCTCCAGGATCTGAACCGCCATTATTCGGCCGGTGAACGGTGTATTGTCCGGGGTGGCCGCGTTGATCTCGGCAGCCCGCACGATCTTCCTTTCACAATCAAGCGGTCGCGATTCCGGGCCCGCTTCACGCCGGATGTTCATCCCGGCGGGTTCGTGCTCGGCTGCAACATGACCATGCACCGAGAAGCGGCAGCCCGCATCGGGCGCTTTGACGAGCGGTTCGGGGCCGGCGGCCCGCTGCGGTCCGCAGAAGATACGGATTACCTCGTTCGTGCCCATCAGCTCGGCATTCCAATCGAATATGTTCCCGACATGACGGTCCAGCATTTTCACGGGCGAACCACACGCGATGCCATCGAACGGCTTCACCGGGATTACAGCTTTGGAAACGGCGGCCTTTGCGTCAAGCATGCCTTCAAGGCCCCCTGGCTGCTTCGCCATTTCTGCTGGACGACCCGATCGGCCTGGCGGGAACTGTTCGGCGGCTACCGTTTCGATCCGGAGATTTCCCTGTCCCACCTGACGATCGTGGCCATGAACCTGGTCGGAGCAGCCAAATTTGCCTTGCTCGCCGTCCGGTGGCCAAGACAGGCGGATACCGACACGACCAGCCGTCTGCCCCGCCCGCAACGGGGAACGCCGCCATGCTAGATTTCCTCACATCGAGTTCTCACCTCCTGCGCGAGGCTCTGGGGAAAAACACCGGCCTGTTGGCTGTCGTGGTTGTCCTGGGACTGAGCAGCGCCGTGCTCGAAGGCACCGGCATCGGTCTTGTCATCCCGATGCTCAGCATCATTGCCGGTGAGAACGATGTTTCGGGAATGGCCGGCCTTTCCGCCGTTTTTCAACGGGTGGGAACCGGATTGGACGACCAGACGCGGCTAATCGTCATCGCGGCCGCCATTCTCGGATTGATCACCGTCAAGAACGTGCTGGCCTTTGCCAACGCGGTGCTTGCCAATTTCATTTATGGCAAGGCCGGTCATTCGATCCGGCACCGTCTCGCCGACCAGCTTTTGACGATCGGCTACCCGTTCTTCCTGCAGCAAAGCCCGGGGCGGCTGCTGAACATCGTCTCCAACGAGTCCTGGCGGGCTTCGGACGCGGTCCAGACCATCCTTGCCGCGATCGTGAATGCATCGGCGGCCGTTATCCTGCTCGCATTTCTGCTGCTTCTTTCGTGGCAGATGTCGCTGTGCGTCACGCTTGGGCTTGTCCTGATCCAGGCTATCCATGCCTTGCTGTCGGCAGGCCTGAAGGGCCCGAGCCGCAACGTCACGTCGTTCAACAGTGAACTTGCCGCGAGAATGCTTCACCTCGTTCACGCCGGGCGCCTGATCCGCGCATTCGGACAGGAACTGCGTGAAAGAACGATCTTCGACGCGGCTTCAAATGCGGTGCGGAAGGCTGGCTTCGTTCTTAACAGCCGCCAGGCAGCTCTCCCGCCACTAACCGAAGTGCTGCATTCCGCCCTCTTTCTGGGCGTGGTTGTCAGCGCATGGCAGGTCGGGGTCGGGTTCCCGGTCATCGTCGCTTTCGTCGTCCTGCTTTATCGGCTGCAACCGCATGTCCGCGCGCTGCAGATGGCCTGGAGCCAGATCCAGGGATGGAGCGGGTCGCTGGAAGAGGTCGGATGGCTACTGGATTCCTCCGACAAACCAGCGGCGCCCCAGGGTAGCCACCCGATCCAGGGGCTCCGCCAGCAGATCAAGTTCGACCAGGTGACCTTCAGGTATCCGGGCTCCAGCACGCGGCCCGTGGTCCTGCGTTCGGTAAGCTTCGACATTCGCCAGGGCCGCTCGACCGCAATTGTCGGGCGGTCGGGCGCCGGCAAGAGCACGATCGTCAATCTCCTATGCCGGTTTGTGGAGCCGGATCAGGGCAATATTCTTGTCGACGGCATTCCACTCGATCAAATCGATCCTGCTGCATGGCGCCGACAGATCGCGCTTGCCAGCCAGGATCTTGAACTGGTGGATGGCACCATTTTCGAGAACATTGTCTACGGCCACGATACGTCCCTCCCCGCGGCGGAAAGCGCAGCGAGGCTTGCCGAAGCGCATGAATTCATCGAGAAGCTGCCTGACGGATATGAAACTGTCGTCGGCTACCGGGGAGCGAGCCTGTCGGCCGGTCAACGACAGCGGATCGCACTGGCAAGAGCTCTGGTCCGCGATCCGGAAATCCTGATCCTGGACGAGGCCACCAATGCCATGGACGGCCTGTCCGAGGCATCGATCGTGGAGACGTTGAAATTAAGAGCCGGGCGCCGCACCACAATCGTCGTCAGCCATCACCACAGCACCATTTCCTTCTGCGACGAGGTCGTCATTCTCGGTGCCGGCCGCGTCCGCAATCAGACGCCCTTTGCCGAGGTTGCATCCTTGAGCATGGAACAGCTTTACGAACATGAGATGTCCCACGGCAGCCAATCCTGAGAATGACGTTTAAACCCGCCGGAGCCGCCGCGTTCTCAAGACCAGGTGCCAAGCGATGATGCGGGTCTGCCTGTGGCCTCAGCCAACCGTGACAGCCAAGGGCATAATCTCGTCTTCGGCCATCCGCCAGGTGTTGCGGCCGGCCGACTTTGCCCGATAAAGCGCACGATCCGCTGCCTGGACAAGCGTTTCCCGATCGCCGGCGGCAACGCTTGCAGCGGCTACGCCTATGCTGACCCCGATGCTGATCGACAATCCCTTGATCCGGAAGGGTGCGTTCAAGGCCGATATGCACCGATCGGCAAGGCCGATATCCGCCTGGTCTTCGGTTTTCACGAGGATTGCGAATTCATCGCCGCCGAGGCGGGCCACCAGATGTCCGCCTGCCGCCGAACGCAATCGCTCACCGGCAAGCTGCAGGACCTCGTCGCCGGCGGCATGGCCGAACGTGTCATTGACCGGCTTGAATCCGTCGAGATCGAGGCAGTAGACGATGACGGCGCCCTCGGTCGCTTCAGTCTTGAATGCTTCATCGAGCGCTTTGTAGAACTGCATACGGTTCGGCAGGCCGGTCAGAATATCATGATGCGCCAACCTGTTGGCCTCCGCTTCCGCCAGCACCCGGTCGCTGACATCCGCGATCGTCAGCAGGAGCCGTCGATCGCCGCCGTCGTAGAGCAACCGGACATAAATGAGGACATGGTGTTCCCGGCCCTCCGCCGTTCGCTGGCGCCAGACGGTGCGCGCTTCGCAGTTGCCGTCGAGATTGCGGAGCCTCGCGGCGAACTCTTCACCCTGGCCTTCGGCGTGCATGTCGAAAACGACTTTGGCAAGAAGGACCGATCTATCGTAGCCATAGAACTGAAGCGCCGCGTGATTGGCTTCAAGGATCGCAAGGCTGTCCCCGTCGCAGAGCAGCATCGGCATCGGGTTGGCGTCGAACAGTTGCCGAAGCCACTCCTCCCGTTGCTTGAGGCTGCTGATGTCGATGCGCATCCCGATGGCGCCGCCATCCGGCGTGCGGCGATCGTCATAGCGCAACCATCGCCCGTCGTTCATTTGCCGCTCCTCCTGGGAAACGGGCTGTCGAAACTTCGCCATGCGCTCGCTGAGCCAGACGTCCTGGTCCGGCACCACTTCCTGGATGCTGCCGCCTGCAAGGCTGATCTTCAAGATCTCCTCGAACGGAATTCCGGGCGTCAGGTATTCGGCGATATCGGCATAGAGATCGGCGTATTTCTGGTTCCATAGGACGTAACGGTCCTTGGCGTCGAAGACACAGACCGCTTGCGGCAACATCTCGATGACATATCGCAGACGAAGATTGGCTTCCCGTGCGGCGAGCCCCGCCGATTTCTCCTGGCCGCCGGCATCGATCCAGATCATGGTGAGCGGCTCATCCGAGCCGGGACATGGCGAAACTCTGATATTGCAGGTCCGAGCTTCCCCTGCCCTGCTGCTCAAGAGAACCGGCGAACCCTCGGGATTGTCCAGCGGCCACCCGGGCAGGAGATCGGTTATGGCTGTGCCATGCAAAGTGTCGGTTGCGCCAAAGAGCGCTCTTGCCTCGGCATTCGCAAAGGTGACGAAGCCCGCTGCGTTCACAATGAGCGCGGCAAGCGGACAGGATTCCAGCAGGGTCATCACTTCCGCACCAAGCATAGCCCCCTCAAGCACTGCCAATCTGCCTGGGAAAAATCTACGGATGGAGGATACGCGGCAAGAATGAAATAAATCGCTAAAGTTCAAACGCCACATATAAATGACGCGGCCTCGCTCCGAGGGATTCCGACATCTGAGCGAGGACCGCCGTTCGTTTTTGAGGCAAGCCCCTTAGTCCACTCGCGGATTTCCCATCACAGGCGGCCTCCAAGCTCATCCTCGATATGGACGCGGATGATCTCGTCGAAATTTCTCTCCGCGGTAAAGCCGAGGGCGGTCGCGCGTTTTGCCTCGAAACCAGGTGCCCAGCCTGCAACCATTCTCATGATCATCTCGTCCGGGACGCGACGAATGAGATGTACTGCCCTTTCGCCGGCCACGCGGCGAAGCGCATCGATCTGCTCGCCGACGGTTGCGCTGACGCCCGGCATGGAAAGATTGCGGTGCTGGCCGACCCGCTCGAGATCCATATTCGCCGCATGGACGAGGTATCCGACAGCCGAGCGAGGCGACGTATGCCAGTGACGCACGTCATCCGATACCGGCAGGATCGCCTCCTGCCCGATCAGCGGCTCCCGCAGAATGTTCGAGAAGAAGCCGGATGCAGCCTTGTTGGGCTTGCCGGGCCTGATGCACACGGTCGGTAGCCGGATGCCGATGCCGTCGAAGAAACCCCGGCGGGTGTAGTCCGAGAGGAGAAGCTCCGAAATGGCCTTCTGGGTGCCATAGCTGGTAAGCGGCGTCAGATGGAAATCATCGGGAATGGGGAACGGCAGGGGAGCACCCGCAACAGCGATGGATGACGTAAAGATGACCCGCGGCTTGTAGCCATCCTCGCCGTTTGCGAGGCGAATCGCATCGAACAGGTAGCGGGTGCCATCCAGATTGACCCGGTAGCCCTTTTCGAAATCGAGCTCCGCCTCCGCCGAGACGATCGCGGCAAGATGAAAAATTACGTCGGGGCGGGACCCGATGAGCTTCTCGGCCTCGCCCGGCATCGAGAGGTCGGCGTCGCTCGTCACCACGGATCCGGAAAACCCCTCCGGATGATCGGGCTTCACGACGTCGACGAGGGTCAGCTTATCGATCGGCTTGCCGAGAACGCCACCGTCGGCGATGAGACGCGCCGTCAGTTTGCGGCCCACCATCCCGGCCGCGCCTATGATCAGAATATGCATGCTTCCTCCCATTTCGACCGAAGCACATGACTGCCCGGATACGCCAAATTTATATTGTACGGTTGTCTGATAACCTTATATGCTTCCGTTGCAAACAGGATAGTTGTGCGCCGGGACAAGGCGTGGGGCAAACGAAACTATCCATCCAGGGGACGAATCATCCGAAGGAACCACGCAGAATGACGAGCCTGCAAACTGACCCGGCCGGAGAGCATCGCCTCCTCCTGCGATCGATGCTTGGCGAGGACCTTGTCCTGACCGATACGGATGCGATGGCGCGATACTGTCGCGATTGGCACGGCGACGTGACCAGTGCTGCGGTCGCCGTCCTGAGGCCGCGATCGACGGATGACGTGGTGGCTTGCGTCAAAGCCTGCCGAGAGTTCGGGCTCATGATTGTCCCGCAGGGCGGCAATACAGGCCTCGTGCTGGGCGGCATTCCCGATGCGCCGGAGCGTCAAGTCGTTCTCAGCCTGGAACGCATGAACCGTATCCGCAAGATCGATGTCGACGATTTCTCGGCCGTCGTCGAGGCGGGCTGCATCCTGTGGGAGCTGAAGGAGGCGATCGCCACAGAGGGAATGTTCTTCCCGCTGGCGCTCGGCGCGCAGGGAAGCTGCCGGATCGGCGGCAACGTCTCCACCAATGCCGGTGGCATCAACGTGCTTCGATACGGCATGACACGCGAACTGGTGCTGGGCCTCGAGGTCGTGCTGCCGGATGGTACGGTCTTCGACGGCCTCTCGACACTCAGGAAGGACAATCGCGGCATAGACTTGAAGCAGATCTTCATCGGTGCCGAAGGCACGCTCGGCATCGTCACCGCCGTGTCGATCAAGCTGACGCCCAACCCCGATCAGGTGGCGACCGCCCTTGTCGGCCTCGCCTCTCTGGAGGATGCAATCACCCTCTATCGCCGTGCCCGGCGCGACTGCAGCGACCTGATGTCCGCCTTCGAATTTATGCCACCCCTTGCCTTCACGCTCGCCCGGGAAGCCATCCCGGACCTGCCGATGCCGATGGCCACCGACTATCCCTGCTATGTTCTCATGGAGGTTTCCGGCTCGGGCCTCGTCGATATCGGCGACCTGATGCAGCGGTTCCTCGAAGGCGTCATGGAAGACGGAATCGTCCTCGACGGCGCGATCGCCTCATCACAGGCCCAGGCGCGAAACCTGTGGCTGATCCGCGAAGGGATGAACGAAGGCCAGGCGAAACGTGGTGTCCACATGCGCAGCGACGTTTCGGTTCCGCTCTCCAAAGTGCCCGCCTTTGTCGCCGAGGCCGAAAAGGCGATCCACGACGCGCTGCCCGACTGCGTTTGCGTCTCCTACGGTCATGTCGGCGATGGGAATGTCCATCTCAACGTTCTGCCATCCGTGGAACTGCCCCATGAGCAGCGGCTCGAAAGAATCTATCAGTCCAAGGCCATCCTGAACCAGGTGCTTGACCGCTTCCAGGGAAGCCTCAGCGCCGAGCACGGCATCGGCCGCCTCAAGCGGGCAGATTTCGATGCACGCCTTCCGGAAACCAAACGCCGCTTGCTGACGGCCATCAAGAATGCCATCGATCCTGACATGGTGATGAACCCGGGCTGCCAGTTAAATTTTACCGGGAAGTCGTAGAAGAGCGTCACAAGGGAGGGGCGGCGCCGTGGTAATGGACTTCAGCCAGATCAGACGAAACGAGCATCTGCCCGCACGGATCGCGTCGCAGATCGGGCGCGAGATCAGTGACGGCCGGATTGCGCCCGGCGAAAAGCTGCCGACGGAACACATTCTGGCGAAGACCTTTGGCGTCAGCCGATCGGTCGTGCGCGAAGCGATCGCGCAGCTTCGCAATGAGGGCCTGGTCGAGACCCGGCAAGGCGTTGGAGCGTTCGCCACCGATTTTGAGCACAGGCAGTCGATTCGCATCGAACAGGGCAATCTTTCCGACCACGCGAGTTTTCAAAGCCTGTTTCAGCTCCGGCTGCCCCTCGAGATCGAGGCGGCCGGTCTCGCAGCCGCCAATCACACCGCCGAAGACCTAGTGAAACTCGACGAAGCGCTTGAACAGATGACGGGCGGAGAAAAATGGACCGAGAAAGGCGTCCTCGCCGACCTCGCCTTCCATCGCCAGATCGCGGCGTCCACGCATAACGAATACTTCCTGCTATTCCTCGGTTTTATCGCGGAGCGAATTCATCTGGCCATCAATACGGCCAGGGAGGCAGCCGTGTTGACTGAGATCGTCGAAGTGACGATCGCGGAACATGTCGCAATCCGTGATGCGCTTGCGAGCCGCGATCCCATCCGCGCCCGGGAGGCAATGCGCCATCACCTTCACGGTGCGGCAAGCCGTCTCGACCTTCAGTTGAAAGTTTACTAAGCTTCCAGCCAGCCGCCTCGTTAGATCGATCCAGGGGATTTCCCGAAAGCGGTCAAGGGCCGCTGGACAGCGAGTAAAACTGTCTTTAGAGATACCGCAGGTGGAGGTTGTCAGACATCCTGACAATTGAGGGAGCGTGGGAGAGATCTTTGCGATGGAGGAGAGTCTGATCGCATACCAAATCGGAAACCACATCGTGGCGTCCAGTCTGCCGCTTGAGCCGCTGGTCGATGAAGCGGAGCATCGGGCAAACGCCCGGAGCGGAATTTGACGTTGTCGACGGTGACGAAGACCTTCGCACGGCGCGGGCTCTTGTAAGAATTCGGAGGGGAACATGCAAAAGGCAATCGATCTTTTTTTTAAGGCATTGGAAGTCCTATTGATCCTGCTGCTTTCAGCAATGGCGATCATGGTGTTTGCCAATGTGGTTCTTCGCTACGCCTTCAATTCCGGCATGTCCGTCTCTGAAGAACTTTCCCGCTACTTCTTCGTCTGGCTGAGCTTCGTCGGCGCAGTCGTCGCATTTCGCGAACATGGTCACCTCGGCGTCGAAAGCGTCGTGGCGCTTTTCGGCCGCAAGGGTCGGCTGGTCTGCATGATCCTTTCTAACCTCGTCATCCTCGCTTGCTCGATGATCTTTTTCTGGGGGACTTGGCAGCAATTCGAGATCAACGCCAGCATGAGCGCGCCGGTGACCGGCATTTCTATGATCTGGGTCTACGGCATCGGCCTGTTTACCGGCGCCGGCTTGTCGCTGATCGCGCTGGAGCGGCTGTTCCGCTATGTCACCGGCCGGGCAACGGCGGAGGAGATCAGCATCTTTGCCGGTGAAAACCTGACGATCGAGCAGATGGCGGAGCGTACCTGATGACACTTATCGTATTCATCGTATCGCTTCTCGGAGCCATGGCGATCGGGGTGCCCGTCGCGTTCTCGCTGATGTTCTGCGGCGTCGTGCTCATGTGGTACATGGACATGTTCAACACCCAGATCATCGCCCAGAACATGATCGCAGGTGTCGATACCTTCACCCTGCTCGCCATTCCGTTCTTCATCCTCGCAGGCGAGCTGATGAACTCGGGCGGCCTGTCGCGCCGGATCATCGATTTTGCCATTGCCTGCGTCGGCCATATCCGCGGCGGCCTCGGCATTGTCGCGATCATGGCAGCCGTCATCATGGCCAGTATTTCGGGCTCGGCCGCTGCCGATACGGCAGCCCTTGCCGCCATCCTTATCCCGATGATGGCGAAGGCTGGATACAACGTTCCCCGTTCCGGCGGCCTTATAGCGGCGGGCGGCATTATCGCGCCGATCATTCCGCCGTCCATGGCCTTCATCGTCTTCGGCGTCGCCGGCAACGTCTCGATCACCCAGCTTTTCCTTGCCGGCATTTTTCCCGGCATCCTGATGGGCCTGTCACTGATCATCGCCTGGCTCATCGTCGTGCGGAAGGACAATGTCCAGCCGCTGCCGAAGGCGTCGACGAGCGAACGCCTGCGCGTCACCGGCCGTGCCGCCTGGGCGCTCGGCATGCCGGTGATCATCCTCGGCGGCATCAAGGCCGGCATCATGACGCCGACCGAGGCCGCCGTCGTCGCCGCCGCCTACGCGCTCTTCGTCGGCATGGTGATCTATCGGGAGCTGAAGCCAAGCCACCTGCCGCACGTCATCCTGCAGGCCGCCAAGACCACCTCGGTCATCATGTTCCTGGTCGCGGCGGCGCTGGTGTCCTCGTGGCTGATCACCGCGGCCAACATCCCGGCCGAGATCGTCGGTTACATCGAGCCGCTGATCGACCGTCCGATGCTGCTGATGTTCGCCATCATGATCCTGGTGCTCGTCGTTGGCACTGCGCTCGACCTGACGCCGACCATCCTGATCCTGACACCGGTCCTCATGCCGATCGTCAAGCAGGCTGGCATCGACCCGGTCTATTTCGGCGTGCTCTTCATCATGAACAATTCCATCGGCCTCATCACTCCGCCGGTCGGCGTAGTATTGAACGTGGTCAGCGGCGTAGCACGCATTCCGCTTGGCAAGGTCACGGCCGGGGTCTGGCCGTTCCTGATTGCTGAGACGATTGTGCTGTTTCTGCTGGTCCTGTTTCCAGACCTCGTGCTCGTGCCTGCACGCTGGCTCCATTAAACCTGTCTCAAGCTCATCCATGGGAGGATAATATGAGAAAACTGCTACTGGCTACCACCACACTTGCCATCGCTTGCGCATCGGCCGCACCGGCCTTCGCCGAATTCAAGGCGCGCAACATCCGCGTTTCGAACGGCATCAATGCCGACCATCCGGTCGGCAACGGCATCGCCGCCATGCAGAAGTGCCTGGACGAGAAGTCCGGCGGCAAGATGAAGCTGACAGCCTTCTGGGGCGGTGCGCTCGGCGGCGACCTGCAGGCCACCCAGGCCCTGCGCTCCGGCGTCCAGGAAGCCGTGGTGACGTCGTCGTCGCCTCTGGTCGGCATCGTCCCGGCACTCGGCGTCTTCGATCTGCCCTTCCTGTTCGGCAATGCGCAGGAAGCCTACAAGGTGCTCGACGGCAAGTTCGGCGACATGATGAACCAGAAGCTGGATGCCGCCGGCCTTGTCAATCTCGCCTACTGGGAAAACGGCTTCCGTAACCTGTCAAACTCGGTTCGCCCGGTCACCAAATGGGAAGATTTCTCGGGGATGAAGGTTCGCGTCATGCAGAACAACATCTTCCTCGACACCTTCCAGAACCTCGGTGCCAACGCCACCCCGATGGCCTTCGGCGAGGTCTTCTCGGCGCTCGAAACCAAGGCGATCGACGCACAGGAAAATCCCTATGTGACGATCGATACCTCGAAGTTCTTCGAAGTCCAGAAATACGTCACCGAGACCAACCACGCCTACACGCCGTTCCTCTTCTTGTTCTCCAAGGCAATCTTCAACACCTATGCCCCGGACGAGCAGGCTGCCCTTCGCGCCTGCGCGGTCGTCGGCAGGGATGTGGAACGCCAGGTGATCGGCGACCTCAACAAGAAGTCGCTTGAGAAGATCAAGGCGGCCGGCCTGCAGGTCAACACGCTTTCGCCGCAAGAGCAGCAGCGCATCCGCGAAAAGTCCGCGGTCGTCTATGAGAAGCACAAGGCTGCAATTGGCGCCGAGGTGGTCGACGCCATCGTCGCCGAGCTCAAGGAAGTCCGCAAGTAACGGAACGCGCCCGTATCCCGGCTGTAGCCCGTCTGACGAATGAAACCCGCGGTGCCTCAAAGCGCCGCGGGTTACTTCATTCCGGAACAGCCGGAAGCACGCTCTGGCGCTTCTTGAGCATCTGCTCTCGGATGAAGATGAAGAGGCCGGAAGCGACGATCAGTGCCGCCCCGACCATCATGCCGAACCGTGGGACGTCGCCAAAAAACATCCAGCCGAAGATCACCGCCCAGAGCAGCAGCGTATATTGAAGCGGCGCCACGGTCGCGGCATCGGAAATCTTCAGGGCGCGGTTGACCAGCATATGCGCGGCCATTGCGACGATACCGAGCAGCCCGAGCAGAAGAAGATCGCGGCTCGATGCAATCGGTGACCAGTCCATGGGCGCGAAGGCAAGGCCGGCGATACCGGCTCCCACGACCTGGAAAAAGACCAGCGCACTATCCGGCGTGCCGCGCAGGAAGCGTCCGGAAATCAGCATGAAGGCAAAGGCGGCGCTGCCGACGATCGAAATGACGGCCGGCATGCTGAACATGGCGCTCGAAGGCTCGAGCGTGATGATGACGCCGACGAAACCGACGGCGATTGCCGTCCAGCGCCGCCAGCCGACCTTTTCACCGAGCAGGAAGGGCGAGCAGGCCGCAACATAGATTGGCGCCGCCAGCCAGTAGGTCATGACGTCGGCGAGCGGCAGGTACATGACCGCATAATAGAAGCAGAACACTTCAGCCGTCGAAAACGCCACGCGGAAGAACTGCATGCCGGGCCTTTCGACGGTCAGCAGATTGCCAAGACCTGCCTTCCAGACCATCGGCACCAGGATGATCAGTGCTGCCAGGCTGCGGATCAGGACAACCTGACCGAGCCCATAGTTTACAACGAGCCACTTGCCCATGGCGTCGTTGAGGGCAAACATCAGCATGCCGAGAAGCATCAGCATCGGGCCGGTCATGCTCGCGGTCTTGAGCACGGTCGCCGAGGATATAGTCATTTCAATTGCACCTTAGAGAATGGAGACGTCGGACGTCCGTCGGCTGACGGTGAAGGCTCGATCAAGCTCGGGGTTGAGCTCCATGCCAAGGCCGGCGCCTGGCGGCACGGTGATCATGCCGTTTCTCACCTCCGGCAGCGCCGTCACCAGGTCCCGGTACCACGTCTTATAGAACGCGCGCACGCTTTCCTGCACCAGGGCGTTCGGCGCGTTGAGAGACAGATGCGTCGAGGCGCAGAGGACCACGGGGCCGG
The DNA here is from genome assembly GCF_002968565.1 of Neorhizobium sp. T25_27. NCBI lineage: Bacteria > Pseudomonadati > Pseudomonadota > Alphaproteobacteria > Hyphomicrobiales > Rhizobiaceae > Neorhizobium > Neorhizobium sp. T25_27. The sequence goes on along the minus strand of NZ_PVBJ01000007.1, from coordinate 83,318 downwards.
TGCAGTCGTGCGGCGCGACCGGCAGATGCCAGGCTTCCGCCATGGACGCGATCTTGCGTGCCTCCGAAAGGCCGCCGCACCAGGAAATGTCGAGCATGACGATGCCGGCAACGCCGGTTTCGAGATAATCGCGAAAACCCCAGCGGGTTGCAAGCGTCTCGGAGGCTGAGATCGGCGCCGGCGACACTTCCGCATAACGCTTCAGGCTCGACAGGCTGTCCATCTTGATCGGGTCTTCATGCCAGAAGGTCTGGTACGGTGTCAGGGCCTTGGCGATCTGCATGGCCGGCAGGAGTTGCCACATGGAGTGGAACTCGACCATGATATCCATCCTGTCGCCGACGGTCTTGCGGATCTTTTCGAAAGGCTGAAGCGCAAGTTTCAGGTCCGGCATCGAGATATACTGGCCTTTGGTTTTTTCCGCGGCCGCGTCGAACGGCCAGATCTTCATCGCGGTGATGCCCTCTTCGAGCAGCGATTCGGCCAGTTCGTCGGCGCGATGCAGAAAGCCGTTCAGATCGTCATAGGTGGTGCCACCGGTCAGACCGTAGTTGGCGGTCGCCTGGCCCGTCGTCTTCTTGATATATTCGGTACCGGCGCAGGTATTGTAGGTGCGGATTTCCCTGCGGCTGAAGCCTCCGAGCAGCTGGGCGATCGGCTGGTCCGTGACCTTTCCGAAAATGTCCCAAAGGGCGATATCGAACGCCGAATTGCCCCGAACTTCCGCGCCTGAGGAACGAAAACCGATATAACCGACCAGTTCCTGCGCCAGGAGGTCGATCTGCAGCGGGTCGCGGCCGATGACCCGCGGAGCCACGTATTCGTGGATATAGCTTTCCACGGTCTCTGCCCCGAAAAAGGTTTCGCCGAGGCCGGTAATTCCCTCGTCGGTGTGGACCAGTACCCACAACAGGTTCGCACGCTCTGCAACGCGCACAGTTTCAAGCTTGGTGATCTTCATTGTTTCCTCCCTTGCGAATTCAACCACAGGCCTTGGCCTTTGGTAAGGCAAGACCCGCGATTTTGTCGCCCACAGGATAATCATCAAAGCAGAACCTGCCGGCGCGGATCAAAAATTCTGAAAGCGATGAAAAAAAGGAGCGGACAGATCGTCCTTGTTGCCGAGCGCCTGCAGAGCAAGAGCAAGGCGTGCAAAAACGGATGACAGGGACGGGTTCGCCGCCATGAGATCACAGCTTCAGGCATCGCAGACCGCAACGAGCCCGTCGCATCGCAGCAATGCGGGGCGTTCGGTTCCTGCTCTTCCTGCAGGGCCAAACGTCAGACGGTCCCCTGCCCCGGCGCTGCAGCCGGAAATCCAGAAAAAACACTCCCAGCAGCCAGATCACTGTCGGAGGAGGCCTGGCTGAAAACCGGCACAGGCTGTCGGCTCCGACCGCCTGACGCTGACTGGAAAGCCATTGCGTGGTCGTCGGCTTGCGCAATGGGGATGGAGACATATGCAATCGTCAAGACAGACCGCGGAAGCGGCGACATTCCAGAGTTTTGCGAACTGCTATCTGCGGGAGGTCAGTTCCGGCAGCCGGATTGTCCACCGCAGCATGAGCGGACCGGTCGATGCCATCGAATGGCCGCTGACGCAGCAGCAGATCCTCTTGCGTGCGGAGATCCTCTCCGCGTCCGTCTGCGGACCGCAGCATTTCGGCAGATTGTGGACGCGCGCCGCGTCCGACATGTCCTGGCGGGCGGTCGAGCCGATGTCGGCGCTGCATCTCCTCCTCCAGGAAGCCTACCGGCAAATGGAGGAGGACCGGACCGAGGCCCTGCGCAGCTTTGAACTGGAGCTGCTGGTGCGTGTTCTCGACAGCTACCAGCAGATGACGCTCTACCTCGAAAAGGCCTCGCCCGCGCCGCCGGACGAGGGACATTTCATCGAGGCGGAACAATCGCTCGTCTTCGGCCACTGGCAGCATCCGACGCCAAAAAGCCGGCAGGGCATGACATTCTGGCAGCAGGAGCGATACGCCCCGGAACTGCGCGGACAATTCCAGCTGCAGTATTTTGCCGCCCGGACAGAACATGTCCGCGAGGCTTCAGCGCGAACGATGCAGGCGCACGAAATCATCCGCGCGGAGCTCGGCGCATCCGGAGCCGATCTCGGCATCGAACCGGACGAATGCCTCCTACCTATGCACCCGCTACAGGCCGAAGCGCTGCTTCTCGATCCGGGCATCCAGACGCTGCAGCGCGACGGCCGCCTGCGTCATCTCGGTCCCGCGGGATCTCTGTTCACCGCGACGTCGTCGGTACGCACCGTCTACAGCCCCCATTCCGATTGGATGCTGAAGTTCTCGCTTCCCGTGCGCATCACCAATTCCGTGCGCATCAATCGCCGGCCGGAGCTTGAAGCCGGGGTAGCGATGGCAAAACTGATAGAGGGCCTCGGCTTTGCCGAGCGTTCAAAAAATTTCCGCATCATCCAGGATCCCGCCTACATCACCCTCGATATACCGGGTCGCGAGGAGAGCGGTTTCGAAATCATCCTGCGCGAAAATCCATTCAAGGGCGCGAGGGCACAGGGCGTCGTGACGGTCGCCGCCCTCACCGCCGACCCGCTTCCAGGCGATCTGTCGAGACTGGCGCGGACCATCCGCAAGCTCGCAGCCAGGGGCGGCGACGGCATTTCAAACACCGCGCTTGCATGGTTCCGGCGTTATCTCGGCTGTGCCGTGAAGCCATTGATCCGACTCTACGACGATTACGGGGTGGCGCTCGAAGCCCACCAGCAGAACACCCTCCTCGATATCGGCATGGGTTATCCGGCCGCCAGCTACTATCGCGACAACCAGGGCTTTTATCTTTCGGAGCGTTATCGCAGCCTGCTTGCCGGGCACGCGCCGGAAACGGAAACGATCGCTTCGCTCTATTTCGCGGATGCCGAAATCCGTGACCGGTTCGCCTATTACCTGATCGTCAACCAGGTCTTTTCCGTCATCAGCCGGATGGGCCATGACGGACTTTGCGACGAGGGTGTCCTTCTATTTGCCCTGCGGGCGCATCTGGAACACTGCGCCGAAACGATGTCCGGCGCCGGCCGGGATTTTGCAAGGCATGTTCTCGATCTGCCGACGATCACGTCGAAGGCCAATCTCACGACCCGCCTTTTCGATGTCGACGAACTGCAGTCGAGCGGCGTGCATTCCCTTTATCGGCCCATCCCGAACCCGCTGAGGGTTCCGATCGCGCTTGCGGCACCGAGGACCGGCCATGCCATTGCCTCTTGAAGCCGCGGCAGAACCTCGCGACCGCGTCATCCGCCAGCTCGTGGCGGCACTGCTGTTCGAGGGCGTCATAGAGGTGCGCGAAAGCGCCTGTGGCGGTGCGCCGCAATTTCAGTGGATGCTCAGTGGTCGGGAATTCCGGTGCCGCGGCACGATCGGCCCGTTCGGACGCGCCCGGATCGCGAAGGGTTCGGTGGAGATACGGGCCGTGGATGGCCATTGGGAAAGCGCCTCGCTCGGCGCGATCATCCCGTCATTGCCCGGCACCGGGATCGCACGCGGCAAGCTGCTCGGCGAGCTGGAGCAGACGATCGCCTTTTCCGAATGGAACCATCAGAACCTGCCCCTGAAGAACCGCCGTGCCCTTTCCTTCGTCGAACTGGAAGGTGCCGTCGATGAAGGGCATCCGTACCATCCCTGTTACAGAGCCCGAACCGGATTTTCGTTTGCCGATCATGCCGCCTACGGACCGGAAGCCGGGCAGCCATTCCAGCTCGTCTGGCTGCTCGTCGCGCAAAAACATCTCGCTCAGGCGCTTCCGGGCAGCAGCGACGCCTTCTGGCGCACCGAACTCGGCGACGAGACGTGGACAGCGTTGGAGGCGAGGCGGAAACAGCTCGGCTTGCCGGCCGGAGATTTCGGGCTGGTGCCTCTCCATCCGTGGCAATGGAAAGACGTTGGCGAAACCATGCGAACGGGGTGGATCGCCGCGGGAGAGGCGCATTCTCTCGGCCCCGCGGGTGATCGCTACGTGGCGAGCCAATCGGTCCGGTCCTTGTTCAATATCGACCGGCCGCTCGCGGCAAGCATCAAGCTGCCGCTCAACATCGTCAACACCTCGTCGCGCAGGACGCTGGAGCCGCATTCGGTCTGCACGGCGCCGGTGCTGTCTGCCTGGATCGCCGGCATCGTCCGCGACGATCCGTTGTTTGGCCGGGAATTTCCCCTCACCATCCTGCAGGAATATGCCGGGGTCATCGCCGATGCCGGAGGTCCATTGGCCGGCCAGCTGGGTGCGATCTGGCGGGAAAACGCCGAGGCGACGCTGTCACCCGGCGAGGCGATCATCCCTTTCAACGCCCTGATGATGATCGAAGCGGACGGAAGGCCCTTTGCGGATGAGTGGATCGAGCGTTTCGGCCTCATGCCATGGATGAACCGGCTGCTGGAGGTCACCGTCCTGCCTGTCTGGCACCTCCTTGTCGCCCATGGGATCGCCGTTGAAGCCCACGGCCAGAATATGCTGCTCGTCCACCGGGACGGCTGGCCGGTGCGGCTTATCCTGCGCGATTTCCACGAGAGCGTGGAATTTGCGCCCGATTTCCTGCACGAGCCGAAGAGAGCTCCGGATTTCGCTGCGCTGAACCCGCTCTACCGCCATGCGGAACCGGATCAGTATTACTGGACGGACAATCTCGATTCCCTGCGGGAACTCGTGATGGACACGCTGTTCGTGTTCAACCTGGCGGAGATCTCGCATCTTCTCGACGTCTGTTACGGACTTCCGGAATTCCGCTTTTGGCAGCGGGTCGAAAGCCTGCTCACGTCCTATGCGCAAGAGCAGGACATGCAGCACCGGCAATCGCTGCTGGGACATGACCGCGCGCTCATCCTCACCGAATCCCTGATCACCCGAAAGCTCCTCGCGCTGAAGCCGGAATATCACCACGAGGTGCCGAATGCCTTGGCTGCCAGGACGTCTGAACGAAGGAGAAAGCCATGATCCAGATCGATGGACGGCTCTACGATCACACCTATTTCGATGAAACATCGCGACGCATCGCCGCGCAGATCGGCCTTGCTGAAAACGACAGCGGACGCTACGCGGTCTGCTTCAGCGAGACGACCCAATGGCTGTCCCTGTTCTTCGCCATCCGCAAGGCGGGCGCCAGCGTGCTGCCGATCCATCCCGGCACGCCCTACGCCGCTGCCCGAAAACTGGCGATCACGGCCAATTGCGACCGGCTTTTCTACAACAGCCTGACGGCCGAAGTGCTCGACGCGAAGCAAGAGGCGCCAAAGCCGGGTCGGCTGCTGCACATGAGTTCGGGAACGACCGGGGCAGCAAAATGCATCGCCCGGCCGTGGGCCGAAATCGACCGGGAGGTCGAAAGCTATGTCGCGACCTTCCGCGAACCCGAAGGCATGACGCCGGTGATCGCCTGCCCGACCACCCATTCCTACGGGCTGATCTGCGGGATTCTCGTGGCCCTCAAGCGCGGCCAGGTCCCCGTCATCGTCGAGACCGCCAATCCGAAATATCTCCTGAAAGTGCTGCGCGAAACCGGGCGGCCGCTCCTCTATTCCTCCCCGGCGATCCTCCATACGCTCTCGCGGCTTTTGCCCGAGGGGGAAAAGCTTCATGCGGCGATGACCTCCGGCACACTGCTTCCCGATCCGTGGTTCGTGCAGATCCGCGCAAGGAGCGAGCATCTCTTCCAGCAATATGGCTGCTCGGAATCCGGCTGCATCGCCATCAACCCTGACATGCGAGCCGCAGGCGACATGGGTTTCGTCCTGCCGCATCTGACGGCCGAGACCGGAACGGGCTCCGACGATACCGGCGAGATCGTCGTCCGGAGCGATGGCGGCGCGGCAATCCACACCCGCGACCTCGGCTACCGCCGCACAGACGGCATGCTGGTCTTCGTGTCGCGCATGGACGACATGATCAACGTGTCGGGGCTCAACGTCTATCCCGGTGACGTGGAGGACGCGGTGATGGCGATGCCCGGCGTTACCGACGCCGTCGCCTTCCGCAGGAGCGACCGTTTTGCCGGTGAACGCGTGGCCCTGCTCTACAGCGCCAACCAGCCCATGGCACCGCAGGATATCCGCGCATGGTGCAGCCGCCATCTCGCCAGCCACCAATTGCCGATGGAAATGATCCAGGTCGCAGAAGTCCCCCGCCAGGCGAACGGCAAGATCAGCCGCCGCGAGGTCGCTGTCCGTCATGCGGCCGGCGAGTTCGCAGGCCCCGAAGCAGGAGTTGCCTCATGACCCGTGAAGATATTCTCGAAGCCGTCCGGGCCGTGCTTTCCGAGCACATGGCCCATCCGCATATGCGTGGCTTCGCACCGGAAGCCCGCCTCAACGAGGATCTTTATCTCGATTCCGTTCTGATCCTGCAGATCTTCCTCAATCTCGAGCTGGAATACGGCCTTGCCATGCCGGAAGAGGCGATCGCGCGGCAGGAACTCGACACGGTTGCGGACCTCGTGGCGCTCTATGTGCCGAAGGCCATCATTCCGTCATTCCCGATGACGGGCGGGACCGCAGATGAGGGGGTCCACGGCGAGGCCTATTACGACATCAAGGTGCATTGCTTTGTCAGCTGCGTCTGCGACGGCCTGAAACGGCAGGGGCTCGACCAGCGGCCCTTCTATTTCGGGGTCTGGGATGCGCGGTTCACCGTCAGCGAAAGCTTTCAGCTCCTCTATCATTCGCCGGAGATTACCCAGGACTTCTTCCGCGACTGGTTCCGGCGGCTCTACCAGGTCCAGGTCCGGGAGTGGTACGACCCGGCGAAATCGAAGAGCGACAACCTCGCCACGCTTTTCGACCTCGTCGACAGCCGCCCGGAGACCGGCTCGGTCATGGTCATGCTCGACATGTTCCACCTTCCCGAGCGCGAGAACAAATTCAACCAGAACCCCTTCCCGCACTACCTGATGCTGCAGAAGACCGCCGACCCGGACAAATGGTTCGTGCACGATCCCGATTACCGATGGGAAGGCGAGATCGAGCGGGAAAAGGTGATCCATGCGATCATGCAGCCGACGGTGGGTGGCGGTTATGTCTTCGACAACGCACAGGCACGCAATCCGGCGCCGGAAGATCTCAGGGATTATTTCGAGGCCTGCTTCGTTGCTGACCGCAATCCGTTGTCCGATGCCGTGCGCGACATCGTCACGGCCCATATCGAGGGCCGCAATGGACTGCAGCTGGCGAACCTGGCATCGGCGGTTCGCGAACTGCCGGTGATCACCATCCGCAAATATGCTTATGAGCACGGTTTCGCTTTCTTCTGGCGCGCCCTGAAACTGCCATCCGCTGAATTCGAAACCTGGTGCGAGGAGATCGAAGCGCTCGTCCAATCGCTGAAAAACCTGCATTACGCCTGCATGAAACTCGGCCAGACCGGCGACAGGAACCAGGCCGGTGCAGTCTTCGCACGCCTTGACGAGGCCGACCGGCTGGAACGCAAACTGAAGGACAGGCTTGGCGAGGTCTTTTCCGATTGGTGCGACCAAAATCTACCGCTCACCGCCCCGAGACTTAGAAGAGCGGCCGGATAGGGCTGAAACATGCATATCTCTCCCCGCCTCGCTTCTCCCAACGTGTCGCGGCGGGGCCGAGGGACTGATGACGGCGGCAAAGGCAACCCGCCCTTTGCTGCCGTCATCATAATATGACTATTGCATTCAAGTTTTTGATGGTAGATATGCGTCGCATGATAGGGAGTCCAACCATGTCATTCATATCATCGACCCATCCGTTGCATCTCGTGGCGAGCGCTGGGTCAGCATATTAGACGAGCTCAGATACTCTGACCCCATGACCTTGGAAGCTGAAAGTCGTCACAGCCTCTATCTCGCCCACCGCTCGGCGCTGGTCGACTATGCCGCTCGAATCCTAGGTTCCCGAGAGGCGGCCGAGGATATCGTGCAGGAGGCCTACCTGCGTTTCGCGCCGGGGAAGACGCCCGGCGAATCAGCGCGCCAGGGACTTGCCTATCTCTATCGCATCGTCCGCAATCTCTCCTTCGACGTCCTGAAGCGCCGCAAGATCGAGTATCGTGGCCATGCCGAAGACCCGCCCTTCTGGACCATTCCACAAGCCGCCGACAATCCGGAACAGACGGTGATGTTCGGCGACGAGGTGCGTGTGGCGGCCGCGGCACTCGATGCGCTTCCAAGCGAGATCCGGATTGCTGTGGAAATGTACCGGTTCGGTGGCCATACGCTCGAAGGCGTAGCCGACCACCTGGGCATCTCCGTCGCCACCGCCCATCGCCACGTGCGGACCGCCATGGTCAAGATCGCCACCGCGCTCGACAGGAAAAACGCCTGAATATCTCCACACATGCGAAAAATCCGGACCAGCCAATCGTTCCTACGCAAGAAGGGGAATTTCGGATAGAGATCGCAAGACATCCGAAGCAGGTTGAGACTTGGCAGGGCACGACAAAACGGACGAGAGCATTCTGGAGGAGGCGATGGACTGGTTCCTGCGCCTGCGCGAACCACATCGTACAGCCGCCGACGAGCGCGATTTCAGCTTCTGGTTCAACCGGTCGCCTGCAAATCGCGATGCCTGGACGAAAGCCTGCAAGACCTGGGAGCTGATGGGCGAGACGACGCCCATCCACGAAGACCTCTGGCGGCCGGCAGGCCAAGCGAAAATGCTTGCCGCTCACCACCGACGGCGCGTCTGGAGTGCGGGCGCGGCGCTGGCGCTGGCGGCCTGTCTTGTGCTGGCATTGGCCGGCCCCTCCCTCTTCATTCGCTACCGGGCAGATTTCAGGACCGCAGCGGCCGAGCTGCGCAAGATCACGCTCGAGGACGGCAGCGCAGTCGAACTCGGCGCCGAAAGCGCGATTGATGCGGATTTTGCCAACGGCGCACGGCATGTGACGCTGCTTTCCGGCGAAGCCTTCTTCGACGTCAAGCACGATCCGGCGCGGCCCTTTACCGTCACCGCAGCCGGCGTGAAGGTCACCGTGCTCGGCACCGCGTTCGATGTCCATATCAAGCCCGAAGATACGACGGTGGAACTGGTTCGCGGCGTGGTCGGCCTCACGATCGACGGCGCGGCGCGCGCCTTCGAGCTTTCTCCCGGCGATTCCATGACCGTCAGCCACACCGATGGCCGGGTGTCGCGAGCAAGATTGGCGCCGGAAGACATGGCGGCCTGGCGAAACGGGCGGCTGTTCGTCAACGACGTGACCGTCGCCTCGGTCGCCGAGGAACTGCAGCGCTATCATGCCGCGTGGATCAGCATCCCGAGCGGCGATCTCGCCAATCGGCGCGTCACCGGCCTCTACGATCTCTCCGATCCCGATCGGGCCCTCGAGGCGCTGGTCCAGCCTTATGGCGGCAGGGTGCACCACATCTCCCCCTATCTCAGGGTGCTTGCGCTTTTCTAGGCCGTTAAAATTTCCTGAAAATTTTTGCGATGCGGTGAAAAAAGCGCCGGGCGTAGTCGTCTTTACCCTGAAGCGCAGGCCGGGGGGCCTTGGCGAACACAGTGTAGCAGGAGACGGGGCGGATGATTTTGCCGGTGAGTGGAGTAGTGCGTAGCGTGGGGGCAAAGGGCAAGCGGAGTGCTTTTGCAGTGAGCTTGATGACAACGGTCGCAGCAGCCGCGATTGGCGGAAGCGCGATCTTTGCGTTCCCGGCCCTCGCCCAGACGGCGACGCGCAGCTTCAATATCCCGGCTCAGCCGCTTGCTTCGGCTCTCAATGCCTTCGGCCGCCAATCCGGCCTTCAGGTGACGCTGGCCGCTTCGACTTCCCGCGGCGTCGCCGCGCAGGCCGTCAGCGGCAATCTCACGCCGGATCAGGCGCTCGCGCGCATGCTCGCAGGAACGGGCGTGAACTACAGGATCGCCAACGGCACGGCCGTCATCGGCACGCCCGCAAATGCGTCCGGCGATGTGCCGGCCGAAGGAGCCACGACGCTGAGGCCGATCGTCCTACAAGGCCAACCGGGTGCCGAGGGCGATATCGGCGAAACGGTCATCGGACCCGAGCAGCTCGAGCGCATCAACCCGACCGACCTCGCGGACGTGTTCCGGGAACAGGCCGGCATACAGGTGGGCAGCTCGCTTCCCATGTCGCAGAAGGTTTATGTCCATGGGGTCGAGGAAACCAATCTCGCCATCAGCATCGACGGTGCGCGCCAGAACAACAAGGTCTTCCATCACAACGCGACCAACCTGATCGACCCGAGCCTGCTGAAGGCAGTGGACGTGGACGCCGGCATCGCGCCGGCCGACGCCGGTCCCGGCGCCCTCGCCGGCTCGATCAACTACGAAACCAAGGATGCGATCGACCTTCTGGCGCCGGGCAAATCCTTCGGCGGCTTCGTCACGTCGACCTACAATTTCAACAGCGATACGGTGACGACCGGGCTTTCCGCTTACGGCAAGCGTGAGGGCTTCGAGTTCCTCGGCTACCTGACCTTCGGCAAGGGCGACGATTTTGTCGGCGGCGCCGGAAGCGAGGTTTCCGGGACAAGCACAGATATCATCAGTGGCCTTGGCAAGCTTGCCTATGAATTCGAGAGCGGCGACCGCATCGAGATCAGCCACGACCGCGTGGTCGACGATGCGCCCCGCCCGTTCCGTGCAAACGCCGGCTTCGTCGATACGGGCCGGCCCTGGGAGCCGCGCATTCGCGACTATCGTCTCGAACGGCAAAATACAGTCCTCACCTACACGGACACCAGCCCGGAAGGCTGGTGGGACCCGACTATCATGTTGGCCTATAGCGGGACGGAAGTCAGCGTGCCCGTTTATGGTTCTCCGGGCTTCCTCTATACCGCGACCGGCGAGACCACGAGTTTCAACGGCAAGTTCGAGAACAAGTTCTCTTTCGAGATCGGCAGCATTACCGCCGGCGTGGACTTTTATAACGACCGGACGGAGCTTGAAGCGTCCACGGATTCCGGAAGGGAAAAGGCGAGCAATATCGGAATTTATGCGCAGGCAAGGCTTGAGCCGTGGGAAAGAACCCGGCTTTCCTTCGGCGCCCGCGGTGATCATCAATGGTTCACAGGCGTCAACGGCTCGGATTTCGACAATAGCGGCTTGAGCGCCAACATTTCGGGCGAATACGATCTTACCGATTTCCTGACTGCCAAAGCCGGCTTCTCGCATGTATGGGCCGGCGTTCCGATGGCAGAGACCTTCAACATCAATCCGCTCTGGAGCTACGGCCCCGATGGCCCGGAAGTCGTCACGGCGGACAACTACATGATCGGGCTCGAAGCCAAATATGAGGGCTTCACCGCTGAAGCCAGCTTGTTCCGCACAGATATCAACGATGCCCGTGTTGCCCGCTACAGTCCGGCTGCGGCCGGAGCGCTGCTCAATCACGATCTGAAATCCAAGGGTTTCGAGATCGGTGCAGGTTATGAGTGGTCGAGCGGTTATGTGAAGGTGAAATACGCCCATATCGACGTCGACATCAACGGCCGACCAGCGGATTCCGAAACGGGGAACTACCTCGCGACGCCTGTGGGTGACATCATCACCGTTACCGCCGCACACACATTCGCGGACTGGGGGCTGATCATCGGCGGCGACATCGAGATCGCTCCGGAATACGACCATATCACGTCAGGCTCTCCGCCCTTCAGGGCCTATGAAGTCGTCAATATCTTTGCAGAATGGAAGCCGGAAGCTCTGCCCAACTTCACATTCCGCGCCGAGGTGCAGAACCTGCTCGACAAGACCTATTCCGACCGCGCCACCTATGGTCAAGAATTCGGCAACGTGACCCCGCTTTACGAACCGGGCCGCAGCTTCCTTCTGACCGCCAAGGCGACGTTCTGAAGAACATGATCATGCGTTCACATGACCGTGCAGCAACCGCGTTCCCGGTTGCCGCGGCAGCAGGGGTGAGATAAGTGGAGAGCGACAGTCATCTTAAGGAGAGGGCTTTGTTACAGGCGACTGCGGAATGGCGCACCGAACACGGCGGAAAATACCTCGTCCAGTTGTGCAAGCATTTCGCTCACAAGATCGACGTCTCCTATTCCGAGACCCATGGGGAGTGCCGCTTTGCCTGCGGCACCGCCATTCTCGATGCGGATGACGGCGGCCTCAGGATCCTCGCGACGGCAGCCGACGAGGAACAGCTGACGGAAACGGAATCGGTGATCGAGAGGCATCTCGTGCGCTTCGCTTTCCGTGAAAATCTGGAAAGCCTGCAATGGCAGCGGCCGGATCGGGCCGCCTGAGGCCTGATCGAGCATTCGGCCCACGGTCAAGACATGGTGAGAGAATGAACTTGAGGACGATCGCGGCTTTTGCCGCTTTTGCTTTTTCAGCCCTCCCCGCGCAAGCGGTGGATATCCTGACTGCCAAGGGCCCGGTGCAGGTTGCCGCCTCACCCGCCAAGATCGCGGTCCTGGATATCGCGGCGCTCGATACGCTCGATCGCCTCGGCATCAAGCCAGCCGGCGTTCCGCAGAAGCTATACCTCCCGCAACTGGAGCCTCTGAAACAGGGCGTGGAAGTCGTCGGCGATCTCTTCGAGCCCGATCTCGAGGCCCTCAGCGCGCTCGGTCCGGATCTGATCATCGTCGGCGGCCGCTCCTCGACCAAGGCTTCGGCGACCGCGCAGGTTGCGCAGACCATCGACATGACCATGGATGGCGACGACCTCGTTGCCCAGGCCAAGGAACGGCTGGCTGCCTATGGCGCGCTCTTCGGCAAGACGGACGAAGCCGCTTCCGCCGTGAAGGAACTGGATGCCCGGATAGAAGCCGCCAAGGCAGCGATTGCCGGCAAGGGCAAAGGCCTGATCATCATGACCAACGGGCCGAAAGTCACCGCCTATGGTCCCGGCTCGCGCTTCGGCTGGGTGCATGCCGCGCTGAACCTGCCGGCGGCGGTGCCCGACATCGAAGCCGCCAATCATGGCGAAGCGATCTCCTTCGAGTTCATTGCCAAGGCAAATCCCGACTGGCTTCTGGTGCTCGACCGCGCCGCCGCGATCGGTTCCGGCGAACAGGGCGCCAGGACGACGCTCGACAACGAACTGGTCGCCAAGACGACAGCCTGGAAGAAGAACCAGATGATCTATCTGCCAGCTGCAGAATTCTACATCGCCGCCGGCGGGGTGCAGTCGATACAGCGGGTTGTCGCGACTGTCGCTGAGGCGTTCACCGCCGCCAGATGAGCATCGCCGCCGCCAAGCAATCGTCGAAAACGGGGTGGATCGCCGGCCTGATGCTTGCGATCCTTTTTGTTTTCAGCCTTTGCGTCGGGGTTGGCGACATGCCGATCAGCCGGCTGTTCTCGGACGGGCGGGCGCTGGAACTCCTGCTCGTCAGCCGCCTGCCCCGCACACTCGCGGCGATCCTCGCCGGCGCCGGCCTGGCGATCGCCGGGCTCATCATGCAGACGCTTGCCCGCAACCGCTATGTGGAGCCCTCCACCGCCGGAACCGCGCAGAGCGCCGAACTTGGGATCCTGCTTGTCACCTTACTCCTTCCCTCCGCCAGCCTTCTGTTCAAAAGCCTGGCGGCGAGTGCCGCCGCTCTTCTCGGGACCTCGCTCTTCCTGATGACGGCGCACCGGCTTCCGCCGACGCAGCCTTTTCTCGTGCCGCTCTTCGGGCTCGTCTATGGCGGCGTCATCGGCGCGGCAGTCACCTTCGTCGCCTGGCAGGCCGACCTTCTGCAATATCTCTCGGTCTGGACCAATGGCGACTTTTCCGGCGTCCTGCGCGGCCGTTACGAGCTTCTATGGCTCGGGGCACTGATGGTGGTGGTCGCCTGGATCGTCGCCGACCGGCTGACGATCATGGCGCTCGGCCGCGACGCCAGCATCGGGCTCGGCCTTGACTATGCGCGCATGCTGCAGCTCGGGCTGATCATCGTTTCCGTCATCTCGGCCTTGAGCGTCGTGGTCGTCGGCATGATCCCCTTCGTCGGCCTCGTGGTGCCGAACATCGTCTCTCGGCTGATGGGCGACAATATGCGCGGCACGCTGCCTTTCGTGGCCGCCAGCGGCGCGATCCTGGTGCTCGGCTGCGACATCCTTGGACGGCTGCTCCGCTATCCTTACGAAATTCCGGTTGGGACGATGATGGGTTGCGTCGGCGGACTGATCTTCCTCTGGCTTCTGTTCCGGCGGCCTTCCCATGTCTGAGCGCCGGCACATGCCCGATCGCCGGCTTCTCTGGCTTGCCGGGGCAGCCCTCCTCTGCATCGTCGCCTTCATGACGATCGGGCTGCGCGGCAATATCGGCTTCGTGCTCGCCCTGCGCGCCATGAAGCTTGCCGCCCTTCTGCAGGTGAGCGTGTCGATCGCCGTCTCGACGGTGATCTTCCAGACCGTCACCAACAACCGTATCCTGACACCGTCGATCATGGGTCTCGACGCGCTTTACCTGTTCGGCCAGATGCTGCTCGTCTTCCTGCTCGGCGGGCTCGGTTATGCGGCGCTCGACGCGCAGCTCAAGTTCGGCGGCGAGATTGTCGTACTGATGGCACTGGCAACGGGCCTCCTCCTGCCGATGCTCCGCCGCCGCACCGACATGGGTCTGATGCTGCTCGCCGGCATCATCTTCGGCATCCTGTTTCGTAGCCTGCATTCGCTGCTGGCGCGCCTGATCGATCCCAATGACTTCGCCGTCGTCCAGGGCGCGAGTTTCGCCGACTTCAACGACGTCCGCACCGACCTTCTTGCCTTCGCCGCCATCCTCACAATCGCCGGCATGGTGATCGCATGGAGAGCCCGGCATGTGCTCGATGTCATTGCGCTCGGCGCCGATACGGCGACCGGGCTCGGGATCAGCTGGTCGCGCAGCGTCACCGGGCTGCTGCTGCTTGTCTCGGCGCTTGTCGCCGTTTCGACGGCGCTGGTGGGGCCCGTCGCATTTTTCGGCCTACTGGTCGTGGCGCTTGCCGAACGCATCGTCGATACGCGCAGCCACGCAGCTCTGATGCCGGCCACCATGTTGACGGCCGTCATCATCCTCGTCGGCGGACAGACGCTGTTTCAGCATGCTCTGGGCAGCAGTTCGACACTCGGCGTCGTCATCGAATTCGTCGGCGGCTTCGCCTTTCTTGTTCTGCTCGTTTTCGGGAGCCGCAAATGATCCGGATAGAAAACGTCTCGCTGCGGCACGGCCAGACGCAGATCCTCCACGACATTTCGCTGACGATCCCGAAGGGCGGCATCACCGCTCTGGTCGGCCCGAACGGCGCAGGCAAGTCCTCGCTCCTGTCGCTCATCTCCCGGCTGCAGCCGTTGCAGGCCGGGAGGATCAGTGTCGACGGTTTCCCCGTCGACACGACACCGAACCGCGATCTCGCCCGAATCCTCGCCATCCTGCGGCAGGATTCGATCGTCACCAGCCGGCTGCGCGTGCGCGAACTCGTGGGCTTCGGCCGTTTTCCGCATGGACGCGGACGCCTGACGCCTGACGATTACGCCATCATCGACCAGTCGCTGCAGCAGTTCGACCTGACGGATCTTTCCGACCGCTTCATCGAAACCCTTTCCGGAGGCCAGCGGCAGCGAGCCCTGGTGGCGATGGCCTTTGCCCAGGGGACGGACTATCTGCTGCTCGACGAACCGCTCAACAATCTCGACATGTATTTCGCCCGGGAACTGATGCGTTCGCTCCGCAGGATCGCCGATGAAAACGGAAAGACCATTGCCATCGTGCTGCACGACATCAACCAGGCGGGTGCCCATGCCGACCGGATCGTGGCAATGAAAGCCGGCCGGATTGTCGCCGACGGCACGCCTTCCGACCTGCTGACGCCCAACACCCTGCAAGCCATCTTCGGTTTCGAGATGCGGGTGGAAACGTTCGACGATACGCCGGTTGTCTTGCATTTCCGCTAGGCCGGGACCTTCAACGGGGCGGAAACAAGTGAACCTGCCCGGAGTTGAGACCATCTGAACCTTCGCCATCCGACCGCCGGGAATATCAGCTCGTTGCGCCGTTGACAAATTGTCGACAAAGTGATGACATATTCTTATCAAGGCGGGGATGAGGCAGTTGACGGAAAGACCGAAAGAAATTCGGAGCCGGGAAAGCAGGCGGGTAGCGATGGGGGTG
This sequence comes from Neorhizobium sp. T25_27, assembly GCF_002968565.1. Taxonomy (NCBI): domain Bacteria; kingdom Pseudomonadati; phylum Pseudomonadota; class Alphaproteobacteria; order Hyphomicrobiales; family Rhizobiaceae; genus Neorhizobium; species Neorhizobium sp. T25_27. The sequence goes on along the minus strand of NZ_PVBJ01000007.1, from coordinate 67,268 downwards.
GCTGCCGGCAGCCGCCACGCCAGACGTCACGAGCATCTCGTGAATTTCGCTGCCGATGCCTTCAATCAGGCGCCCTGCGCCGCCGCAATCGGTAGGGAGTTCCCCGCGTGACGCCAACCGCCTCCACCCCTCTTCTGGCCGTGGACGACCTGTCGGTCGAGTTCGGCGCTTCCCGCGTCATCGAGAACCTGAGCTTCTCCGTCTCAGCCGGCCAGACGGTCGCAATCGTCGGCGAGTCCGGTTCGGGCAAGTCGGTGACGTCGCTGTCGATCATGCGGCTCGCTGACATGCTCGGCGCCAGCTATCCGACCGGACGCATCCTGTTCCAGACCGCAGCCGGCGAGATCGATCTGCTGAAGCTCGACCAGAAGAAGATGCGCAGCATTCGCGGCAAGGAGATCTCGATGATCTTCCAGGAACCGATGACCTCGCTGAACCCCGTCTTCACGATCGGCGACCAGGTAGCCGAGATTCTGAAACTGCATGAGGGCAAGTCGAACAGCGCGGCACTCGCCGAAGCGAAGCGGCTGCTCGACATGGTCCGCCTGCCGGATGCCGCGGAACTCTTGACCCGTTATCCGCACCAGCTTTCGGGCGGCATGCGCCAGCGGGTGATGATCGCCATGGCACTCGCCTGCCGGCCGCGGCTGTTGATCGCCGACGAGCCGACCACGGCGCTCGACGTCACCATCCAGGCGCAGATCCTCAATATCTTGCGCGACCTGCAGAAGGAACTCGGCGCCGCCGTCATCTTCATCACCCATGACATGGGCGTCGTCGCCGAGATGGCCGACGACGTGGTGGTGATGTGGAAGGGCAAGGCGGTGGAAAAGGGCAAGGCTCTCGATATTTTCGAACGGCCGACCAATGCCTATACGCGCACGCTGCTCGCAGCAGTGCCGAAGCTCGGCAGCATGACCGGCGAAGAGTTTCCCAAGCGCCTGCCGCTGACCGTGCTCGAAGACGGAGAACCAAGGCTCTCGGGTGTCGAGCGCATCCAGAATACTGCCCGCTACGATGCCGCTCCGCTCCTGTCGGTGCGCGATCTCGTGGTGCGTTTCGACATCAAGAAGGGCCTGCTCGGCAAGGTCACTCACCGCGTCCATGCGGTGGAAAAGGTCTCTTTCGACATCCATCCAGGTGAGACGCTGGCGCTGGTCGGCGAATCCGGATCGGGCAAATCGACGATCGGCCGTACCATCCAGCAGCTTCAAAAGGCAACGGCCGGCAATATCACCTTCTCGGGCAAGCCACTGTCGGCGATGAGCATGGCGGAACGGCACAACCTGCGCCGGGACGTGCAATATATCTTCCAGGACCCGTTCGCCTCGCTCGATCCGCGCAAGACGGTCGGTTTCTCGATCGCCGAGCCGATCCGCACCCACGGCCTTCTCGATAACGAGAAGGAGATCGCAAAAACCGTCGATGCCCTGCTCGAACGGGTCGGCCTCACCTCCGCGCATGCCCGCCGTTATCCGCACGAGTTCTCCGGCGGCCAGCGCCAGCGCGTCTGTATCGCCCGCGCGCTCGCCTCGAAACCGAAGCTGATCATCGCCGACGAGGCGCTTTCCGCACTTGATGTCTCGATCCAGGCCCAGATCATCAACCTGTTCATGGACCTGCAGGAAGAACGCGGCCTCGCCTACCTCTTCATCAGCCACGACATGGCCGTGGTCGAGAAGATGAGCCACCGGGTGGCGGTGCTCTATCTCGGGCAGATCATGGAATTCGGCAATCGCCGCCAGATCTTCGAAACGCCGTCGCACGACTATACGCGCCGGCTTCTCTCGGCCGTGCCGGTCGCCGATCCGCGCCGGCGCAAGCCGCTGGCGATGATCGAGGGAGACATTCCAAGCCCGGTCAGGGCTGTCGGCAACGAGCCGGTGCTTCTCGCCCGGGAGGAGATCGCGCCCGGACATTACGTGGCGCGCAGCGCGTGACGATTTGACATTCGGTTTTTCAACAGGAGCAAAAACGATGATAAAAATGCAGAGGGGCTTGCGGACGGCATTCGTGGCGATGGCGCTCGCAGGCACGGCATTCGCGCCGGTCTCGGCTCTCGCCGCCGGCAAGCTGACGGTGTCCTCGCCGCAGGATCCGGGCAGCTGGGATCCGATCGACACATTCCTGGTCAACTGGGCCTCGGTCTCGACCAATATCTTTGACGGCCTCACCTATCGCGGCCCCGACCTGAAGCTCGTCCCGGGTCTCGCGACTTCCTGGGAAGTGCTCGACAACGGCATGCGCATCCGCTTCAAGCTGCGTGAAGGCGTGAAATTCCACAATGGCGAGGCTTTCGACGCCAATGCCGTCAAATTCACCTTCGACCGCCTGCTCGGAGCCGAAGGCGCCAAAGGTCCGCAACAGTCCAACTACAATTCGATCGGCAGCGTCGAGATCATCGACGCCAACACCGTCGAGTTCAAGATGAAAGTCGCCGATCCGGTCATCCTCACCAAGCTCGCCGGTTACGGCGGCATGATCGTTCCGCCGAAATATATCGCCGAAAAGGGCGACGCCTATTTCAACGCCCATCCGGTCGGTACCGGCGCCTTCAAATTCGTCTCCTACGAGCCGAAGGTGAACATCGTCCTCGCCGCTAACCCGGACTACTTCGGCGGCGCGCCAAAAATTTCGGATCTCGAATACAAGTTCATCTCCGAGCCGGCGACAGCGGTTGCCGAACTGCAGGCCGGCCGCGTCGATCTGGTCATTCCGCCGACCATTCCGATCGGCATGATCCCGACCATCCAGGGCAATGCCAAGCTCGCCGTGGTCACCTCGCCGGGCCCGACAGTCTACGCACTGCGCTTCAACACGCGCGACGGCATCACCAAGGATCCGAAGGTCCGCCAGGCCCTGATCATGGGCGTCGATCGCGATGCGATCATCAAGACGATCCTCGGTGGGCAGGCGGAACCGATCGCAAGCTTCCAGGGACCGCTGTCCTTCGGCTTCGACAAGGCCATGAAGCCGCTGCCCTTCGATCCGGCCAAGGCCCAGGCGCTCCTGAAGGAAGCCGGCGTCGCTCCGGGCGCTGCCCTGCAGATCGACCTACGCGGCAACGAGGCGACCTTCATCGAAGTCGCCCAGGCGATCTCCGCCTATCTGCAGGTGATCGGCATCACCGCGACGATCAAGCCTTATGAAACAAACGTCCTGCTGAACGACATCATCCCGAATGGAAAGACGGGAGCGATGTTCCAGCAGTCGTGGGGCGGCTGGACGCTCGACTACGACAACACTGCGGTCTCGATGTACAAGACCAAGGAAAAGTGGAACCCCTACGACAGCGATCCGAAGATGGACGATATGCTTGCCAAGCAGCGCACCGTCACCGACGTTGCCCAGCGCGAAAAGCTATTGCAGGAAATCGCCCATTACGCCGCCGACCGGGCGCTGGAAATGCCGCTCTACAATTTGAAGGCCATCTTCGGCATCAATAAGCGGGTGAAGAATTTCACGCCGGTGCCGGATAGCCGCCTGAAGTTCACCGACGTCACCGTCGACTAAAACTTCGCGAGCCGCCGCCTTCGACTGGGGGCGGCGGCTCCAACAAGAAAACAAGGGAACGAGAGATTGGCCGCATTCCTGTTGAAACGCTTGGCTCAGGCGATTTTCGTCGTGATCGCCGTGACACTGACGGTCGCCTTCGCGATCCGTCTCACCGGTGACCCGGCGCTGATGCTGACGCAGGGAGCCGGCAGCGTCACCGAGGCCGATCTCGTGAAAATCCGCGAGGGCCTCGGCCTCAACGAGCCGTTCTTCGTCCAGTACTTCAATTTCCTCAAGGGCATATTCACGCTTGATTTCGGCAACAGCTTCCTCGGCGGCACGCCGGTGTCGCTGCTGATCGGCAAGGCGCTGCCGGCGACGCTGGCGCTCGCCTTCACCTCGCTGATCGTCTCGATCGTGATTTCCATCCCGCTCGGCATCAAGGCCGCCACCACGCGTGGCAAGTGGGCCGACCAGATGATCCGCATCCTGTCGCTCGTCGGCCTGTCATTCCCGAATTTCTGGCTGGCCACCATGCTGGTGCTGCTTTTCGCGATCGCCCTGCCTCTGTTGCCGCCGAGCGGCATGGACGGATTTGAAAGCTTCATCCTGCCGGCCGTCACCATGGGCATCATCCTGACCGCGACCAATGTCCGCCTGGTGCGCACCACCATGCTGGAGACGCTGCGCTCGCAATATATCATGGTCGCCCGCGCCAAGGGTCTCAGCGAAAACGCCGTGCTTTACAAACATGCGCTGAGGAACTGCGCCATTCCGCTGATCACCTATTTCGGCCTGCAGTTCGGCGGCCTGCTGGGCGGCATCGTCGTCGTCGAGCGCGTCTTCAACTGGCCGGGCCTCGGCACGCTTGCCTTCGACGCCGTCGGCGCCCGGGACTATCCGGTGCTGCAGGCGGTCATCACCGTGTTGTCGCTGATGATCATCGGCATCAACCTTCTGGTCGACATCGCCTACGGCCTTGTCGATCCCCGCATCCGGACGGAGTGAGAGCCATGGCCTCGCGCACTGCTTCCTCGAATTTCCTGAAACTCGAATTTGTCCTCGGTGCCCTGCTGGTCGGCGTCATCGGCATTGCCGTCATCTTTTCCGGCGTGATTTTTCCGGGCGGCGCCGAAAAGATCGACCTGATGTCGCGCCTCGTACCGCCATTCGTCAGGCCGGCACATGTTTTCGGCACCGATCCGCTCGGACGCGACGTGCTCGCCCGCGTCATGGCCGGCGGCAAGATCTCGTTGCTGGTCGGCTTCGTCTCGGTTGCCGGCGGCGTCACCATCGGCGTCGTCATGGGGCTGATCGCCGGGTATTATCGGGGCATCTGGGACATGCTGGTGATGCGGTTTGCCGATATCCAGCTGGCAATGCCCTTCATCCTGCTCGCCATCACCTTCATCGCCATCGTCGGCGGCGGGCTGGCGAATACCATCATCCTGCTGATCCTCTCGCAATGGGTGCAATATGCCCGCCTTGTCCGCGGCTCGGTGCTGACGTTGCGCGAGCGGGAGTTCATCCTTTCGGCCCGCGCGATCGGGGTCAAGGACTGGCGGATCATCGTCCAGCACCTGCTGCCCAACCTTATCGGACCGGTCATCGTGCTGATGACGCTCAACGTCGCCACCAATATCCTGCTCGAATCGAGCCTCACCTTCCTCGGCCTCGGCATCGACCCGACCATCCCGAGTTGGGGCGGCATGCTCGCCGAAGGCCGCACCTATCTGCAGACCGCCTGGTGGGTCAGCGTTTTCCCCGGCCTTGCAATCCTCCTCACCGTCCTTGGCCTCAACCTCCTCGGCGACTGGCTGCGCGACAGTCTCGATCCCACAGGCAGAACCTCCGCATGACACTGATCCACGAACAGCAGGTCGGTCGCACGCTCGACACCCTCGTCGCGCGCTTTTCCAGCGCCAAGGGGACCAGGATCGAAGCCTGGGTGTTCGACGACGAACAGAGCCGCGGGAAGGCCGAGGCGATACTTGCCGCCGCAGGCGTCGAGGCGAAGTTCCGCAGCGCCTACAAGCCGTTGCTGCATTTCTTTCTCGAGGAGGTCGATCTCGAGAGCCTTTCGGCTCTGCATATCGTCTACCCCGTTCATCGGGCTTGCCCGAAAAACCGTTTCCTGCTCGAAGCCTATCCTCTGGCCGGTCTTGTAAACGAAGCGCGGCTGACCTTCGAGGCCGGGTCCGAAGATGCCTTTTACGTAGTGACGCTGACCGCCAGGGACGGCAGCCTCGAGACCCGTAAAGTCTTCGCGCCGAACCGGCTCCATACGGATTTCATCGGCGAAACGCTGCTGTCGCCGACCGGCTGGCTGTGCCTCGACGGCGGAGCCGGCGAACGGCTGGAGACCGACTACGAACTCCTGTTCTCCTCGGCCGTCGAAGCCGTCGCGGCCCATGATTGGGGGGCTACGGAACCTTATTTCGACGAGCTCAATATCGCCGTCACCCTGCCGGCCGAAGACCGGCGTTTGGCCGTCGGCGAAGAGGTCGTCAGCCTGCGCGAGGCGCTGCACGAGGATTTCTATTTCACGCTTCTGGAAATCTTCCAGAAAAAGTCCGGCCGGCCGATCGGCGACCGGGGCCTGCAGCCGGGGCAGATCATCCCGGAGATTCGTCACGGAGAAACCGTCTCCGTCCGCATCGAAACGCGCCCGCTCTGGACCTCCGAGGCCATAACCGAGCCGCAGCGCCTCGCCTCCGCCGTGTCGCCCGTCTCAGTGGCGCAGATCCGCCGGGAACTCACTACGATAGATGGCGTCGCCTTCGAAGCCCGTTCGCGGACCGGCCGCGCCGTGGAGGCCCGTTATCACGCCGGCGGCGACAAGCCCGTCATCATCAGCGGCGGCCAGCATGCCAACGAGACGACCGGCATCGTCGGCGCTTTGCGTGCCGCGCAGACGCTGAGTTCAAGACCGAACGCGCATTTCGTCATATCGCCGCTCGAAAATCCCGACGGTTATCAGGTGCACTGGCGACTTCGCACTGACAACCCGCTGCACATGCACCATGCGGCGCGCTATACCGCGCTTGGCGACGATCTCGAATACCGCTCGGGCAAGGAGCTGTTCGAAAAGGCGATCCGCCTTGAAGCGGAAAGGCTGAGCGGTGCGAAGCTGCACGTCAATCTGCACGGCTATCCTTCGCATGAATGGACGCGGCCGCTTTCCGGCTACGTGCCGCGCACATTCGCCATGTGGACGGTGCCGAAGGGCTTTTTCCTCATCATGCGCCATCACGCCGAATGGACGGCGCAGGCGGAAATCCTGATCGACCGCGTCAGCCGCCACCTCGCCGCTATTCCCGGCCTCGTCGCCTACAATGCCGCACAGATCAAGCTTTTCGAAACCCATGCCGGCGAGACCGGCTTCCGCATCATCAACGGTTTCCCCTGCCTGATCTCGATCGACGACCGCCACACGGTTCCGCTGACGCTGATCACCGAATATCCGGACGAAACCATCTATGGTCCGGCCTTCATTCAGGGCCACACGGCGCAGATGGAGACCGTGCTTTCCGCCTATGAAGCGATCCAGGCGATCGAGGAGCCGGTACAGGCCACGCGACCAGTGGTCTGATCCTTCGTATCCATGATTTCGGATGAAATCATCCAGCGATGAACCATGCTTCTTCGCTGGATGGCCGCACTACGAAAGCGCGGACCGCGGCCTCGCCACTCTCCTGAATTACTCCTTGCCACCTGCACAGATTCTGCAATCCGGTCCGGCATTCTCTTGTCATGAACAAGAGCAGCACCCCGCTCCACATCACTCCCTCGACACTGCCAGATCGCCTCCGCCATGACGGATGGTGGCTGGTGGACGATCGCCAACCCGAAGGAATTCCTCCTGACCGGCGTCCGGCGACCATGCTCATTGTGATCGAAGGCGGCGTCAGAGAGAGGACCAGCAGTGCAGATGACTGACAAGCTGACGGCACCGATGCCCAGGGCACGCGGAGCCAACCGGATCGCCGCACTTCTGGCGGTCGTGGCGATTTCGGATTTCCTGATCTTCGGTCAGGCGCCTGGGCTCAACCTCTTCCTGTTTGCGATTTTGGTAACCGCCGCGATTCTCTTGTCGGCAAGGCGGCGCGCGCAGCCCTTGACGGCGGCCCTCCTGTTCGGTCTTTCGGCTTTCGCCTCGGCGCCGCTTATCGAAACCCCATCACCAATGGGCATCGCGATTTCACTTGGCGCGATCATGTGTGTTGCGCTGGCGAGCGTTGGGCTCGTGCCGCAGCGGCCGAGCGGTCTTCCCGCGGTCCTTTTTCGTTTTGTCCTGGTTGTCCCGTTACGACTTCTCCGGGATTTCCAAAAACATCTTGCCTTGCGGGCTGAACGCTCGTCCTTTGCCGCAATCTGGCGCAACCTCGGCATCTGGATGGTGCCGCTCATTCTCGCTTCGGTTTTCCTGCTTCTCTTCGCCGTCGCCAATCCGCTGATCGAAGACGCGCTGCGCAGCATCGATCTCGCATTCCTGCTGCAATTCATGGATCTCTGGCGGATCGGCTTCTGGCTGGCGATGGCCGCTTTTGTCTGGGCCATGCTGCGGCCGCGCCTCAAGCGCAGGATCGCTCGACGCCGGGCAGACGACACGGCCGCGGATCCAACCGAAATTCCGTTTCTCACCCATGCCTCTCTGCTGCGGTCGCTGCTCCTCTTCAATGCGCTCTTTGCGATGCAGACCTTGCTGGATCTCCTCTATCTCTGGGGCGGTGTCGATCTCCCGGATGGCATGACCCATGCGGAATATGCCCATCGCGGCGCCTATCCGCTGATCGCCACGGCTCTGCTTGCCGCAGCCTTCGTTCTGATCGCCATGCGTCGCGGCGGCCCCGGCGACAAAAGCCCTCTGATCCGCGGCCTCGTGCATGTCTGGATCGGCCAGAACGTGCTTCTCTGCCTGTCGTCGATCCTGCGGCTCGACCTCTATGTCGAGATGTATTCGCTGACGGAACTGCGCGTTGCCGCCGGAATATGGATGGGCCTGGTTGCCGTCGGACTTGTCCTGATCCTGCTGCGGATCGTGTTGCGCCAATCCAACCAATGGCTGATCGCCACGAATATAGCCGTGCTGGCAGGCGTGCTCTATCTCAGTGCCTTCATCGATTTTTCCGCCTTCATCGCCCGTTTCAACGTCACGCACAGCCTGGAACTGAGCCATGAGGGCGTCCCGCTTGATGTCGACTACCTGTCGTCGCTCGGCCCCTCCGCCATCCCGGCGCTTGATCTCTATCTCTCCGCCCTGCCCGACGAGGCGATCGACAAGAAGCACAGGGCGCTGTTGGTCAGGCAGTCGCTTGGCCATGATTTTGCCGCCCGGCCGCGTGACTGGCGGAACTGGAGTTTCCGCGCGGAGCGGATCGAAGCCTATCTTCGCTCACCTGCAACCATTGCAAGATAGAAGAAGAACGATAACAACAGCGGCGGTAAATTTCTGCAGGACCCATCATGGCGCATCGCATCCTCGTCGTCGATGACGAACCTCATATCCGCGACGTGATCTGCTTTGCCCTGGAGCGCGCCGGCATGGTGTCGACGACCGCCCGCAACGGCACCGAAGCAATGATGGCCTTCCATCGAGGAAACATCGACCTCGTCGTTCTCGATATCGGCATGCCGGAAATGGATGGCCTGGAGGTCTGCCGCCAGATCCGCAGGACCTCCGGGCTTCCGATCCTGTTCCTATCGGCCCGGGACGAGGAGATCGACAGGGTGCTGGGGCTTGAGATCGGCGGCGACGACTATGTCACAAAACCCTTCAGCCCCCGCGAACTGATCGCCCGCGTCAAGGCGATCCTGAAGCGCAGTGGCAATGGCGGCGGTTTCGACAACCGCGGGAATATCCTCGTCGCCGGAGAGATCAGCCTCGACCGGGCCGGCAGGACCGTGAGCTTCGGCGGCTCCGTAGTCACGACCACCGCGCTCGAATTTTCCATTCTGGATGCGCTGCTTTCCCGCCCTGAAATGGTGTTCAGCCGCGAGCAGCTGATGGCGGCGGCTTATGGCCCCGGCATCCACGTGGCGGATCGCACGATCGACAGCCATATCCGCAACATCCGGGCCAAGTTTTCGGCGGCAGGCGCGATCGGCATTATCGCTACCGTTCACGGTGTCGGCTTCAGGCTGGGCAGCGATCTCGGGAGGAAGGCGTGATGACGGCGCCAAGGGTGCGGACCAAATGGCGGCCGCCGCTGGCGCTGATCGTGTACGCGGTGCTTCTGGCCGTGATGGCACTGCCGGTCCTGATCATCATCTGGTTTCGTGCCACGGAAACGACCTCGATCCGGATGACGCCCGCCGAAACGGGGGCACTGGTCGTCGTCCTCACACTGACGCTCGCGGTCGCTTATGTGCTTGCCCGCACCATAACCCGCCCCATCAATGCGCTGATCGCCCGTACCGAGGAGATCGCCCGTGGCGGCAAGGCGGCAATCCGGCCGCTGGAACGTTATGGAACGCGCGAGATCGCGACACTGTCGCAAAGCTTCCTCGACCTCGCGGGCAGGCTGGTCGACCGCACCGAATATGTCCGCTCCTTTGCCGCGCATGTCTCCCACGAACTCAAATCGCCATTGACCGCGATCCGGGGCGCTGCCGAACTGCTGCGCGACGACCAGGCCGATCTACCGATGACGACAGCGCAACGCCTGCGTTTTCTCGACAATATCATCGCCGATGCGGAAAGGCTCGACGCCTTGCTGTCGAGGTTGAGGGAGCTGGCTCAGGCGGAGCTTCCCATGGCTCAGGGCGAAACGAGCGTCGAAGATATCCTGCCCCTGCTGCGCAAACGGTTTCCCGGTCTTGAAATTTTCGGCTTGGGAGACACGCAAAGTACCGTCGCCCTGCCGTTCGAAGCAGCCGGCATCGTCCTCGCCAATCTTGCGGAAAACGCGGCTCAGCACGGCGCCACCAGACTGGAACTGGTTGTGGCGGCCGACGCGCGAACCGCCACCATTCTGGTGCGCGACAACGGCAGCGGCATTTCGGAGGGAAACCCGGAACGCGTCTTTCAACCTTTCTTTTCGACCCGTCGCGAACAGGGCGGCACCGGGATGGGCCTCGACATCGTCCGCACCATGCTGGGATCATACGGCGGCACGATTCACCTGCGGCAGGCGACCGGCGCAGGGACTGAATTCGAGATCATTGTGCCTCTGACGCCCTGACCGGCGAAGGGTATTGATAGCGCAGTGGCGTCGACTAGCTCTCTCCGCCGGGTGTAAACCGGGCGACCAATGCGTGCCGGTCGCCGGGATAGGTGAAACGCACGAATGTTACCGGGCCGGTGCTGCCCCAGGTCCGCCGTTCGATGACCAGACAGGCCGCGTTCCTGGAAATATCGAGCGTCTTTGCGACCTCCGCGCTGGCCGACTGGGCATAGATACGATGCTCCGCAGCGCTCCACGGGATCTGGCTGATCAGCCACGTCCCCGGCGCCGACTCCAAAAAATCCTCGCCTTCCGCTTCGGGCACCGTCGTCAGGTTAATCAGCCGCTCCTCAAGGCAGAACGGCCGCTCGCCGGCATGGTGAAGGCAGACGAGATCGAGGACCGGAGCCGTTTCCGAAAGCTCCAGGTGCTGCCGATCGACGGGGTTCGCCTCGCGTCGAACCCGCCTCTCCAGCCGGTAGGAATAGGGAAGCTTGAGGGAGCGGACCTCCGCCTCGATACTATGGATTTCGAGCACTGCGGCCTGCGTCACCGGTTGCGCCACGAAACTGCCGGACTTCTTGCGGCGCTCGATCAGCCTGGTCCTCGCCAGATGCGTCAGCACCTTGTTGGCCGTCATCCGCGAGCAGCCGTATTGTACCGCAAGATCGACCTCGAAAGGCAGGCGATACCCGGGAGGCCATTCGCCGGAGACGATCCGCCCCTCTATATCGCTCAGAATCCGATGATGAAGGGTGGCTTCCTTGCCGCCATTGGTCATAGTGTCAGCAATTCCTGCATTACCGTCCTGAACCGCCGGCCGATCGCATCCCGCCGGACATGCTTTCCGCCTTCGACCTGCTTGCGGCCAAGCGCCCAGACACAATCCACGGCAATTCCGCCCGCAAAGATCCAATGGTCGAGAATCTGATCGGCGGCAAGGTAGGGAACATCTTTCACATCAAGCGAGACGATATCGGCGTAATTGCCTTGAGCCAGGCCGACAGCCGCATCGAGCGCCACACCGCCACCCGAAAGCGCCGTCTCGAACAGCCGCCGCCCCGTCGAACCTTCCGGTTTTGCCAGGACGTTGCGCCTCTTCAGGCCGAGGCGCTGGGAATATTCGAGTTGACGCAGCTCCTGCGCCACGGAAATCAGTATGTTCGAATCCGAACCGATGCCGAAGCGGCCGTTCTGCCCGAGGAAAAGCTCACCGGGGAAAATGCCGTCGCCGAGATTGGACTCGGTGATTGGGCAGAGCCCGGCGATAGCGCCGCTTTCCGCCATGCGGCGGGTTTCATCCTCGGTCATATGCGTTGCGTGGATGAGGCACCAGCGTTCGGTCACCGGCATGTTTGCGAGCAGCCAGTCGACGGGTCGGGCGCCGGACCAGGCGAGGCACTCCTCGACCTCCTTCACCTGTTCGGCGATATGGAGATGCACAGGCCCGTCGCCCGCCATCGGCACGACCTGCCTGAGCTCCTGCGGGATCACGGCTCGCAGGCTGTGGGGCGCGACCCCGAGTTTAGCACCGGGCATGGCCGCGGTCAGGCGACGGCAGCCGTCTATGGTCCTGGCGAAATCGTCGATCGAGTGGATGAAACGGCGCTGACCCTCGATCGGCGCCGCACCACCGAAGCCCGAATGCGCATAAAAGACCGGCAGCAGCGTCAAGCCAATACCGGTCTCGGTACTTGCAGCCCCGATGCGTTCGGCCATCTCGGCGATATTGGCGTAATGGCTGCCATCCCTGTCGTGGTGGAGATAGTGGAATTCGCCGACCCGCGAAAAGCCGGCCTCCAGCATTTCCATATAGAGTTGCGAGGCGACGGCCTCGACCTGTTCCGGCGTGATTGACAGTGCGAACTTGTACATCAGCGTCCGCCAGCTCCAGAAACTGTCGTCGCCGGGGCCTCGAACTTCCGTGAGACCCGCCATGGCGCGCTGGAAGGCATGGCTGTGCAGGTTCGGCATCGCAGGCATCAGCACCTTATGACGCTCGTCTTCGGCCGCCGCCTCGATGCCGACCTCGACTCCGGCGAGCCGGTCCGCCTCGATCGTCAACCTTACATTCTGCTGCCAGCCATCCGGCAGAAGAGCCAATTGCGCATGAAGCGTGACCATGGACGCCCTTCCCTTTTCCTCGCGGAGACCAAAATTCTTCTTGTCACTCGGATTATTATGTATATACATGTTCGCCCATAAGGAAAGGCGAAAAGCTTATGGATGGGGAAGATTCTTCAAAATCTGCAGCAGGCTCCGCATCGCTTTGGCACAATGCGCGGATCGTCACTTTTGCTCCGTCGGCATCCGGCCTCGGCATGATCGAAGCCGGTGCAATCGCCGTGCGCGACGGGCGGATAGCTTTCATCGGCGCCCTAGCCGACCTGCCTGCCGAATTTGAGAAATCCGAAAACAAAACCGATTGCGGCGGGCGCTGGATCACCCCGGCCCTGATCGACTGCCATACCCATCTGGTATTCGGCGGCGACCGGGCGATGGAATTCGAAATGCGCCTGGCGGGATCGACCTACGAGGAGATCGCACGGGCCGGCGGCGGCATCATCTCGTCGGTGAAGGCAACCAATGCGCTCTCGGAAGACGAGCTCCTCAACCAGGCGCTTCGCCGGCTGGACACGCTTCTGGCCGAGGGTATCAGCACGGTCGAGATCAAATCCGGTTATGCGCTGAACATCGAGGGCGAGCTGAAAATGCTGCGGGTGGCCCGCAGGCTTGGCGACATCAGGCCGGTGCGGATCGTCACGAGCTGGCTTGCTGCGCATGCGACACCGCCGGAGTACAAGGGCCGCAACGGCGATTATATCACCGACGTGGTCCTGCCGGGTCTTGAGGCGGCGCATTCGCAAGGACTCGTCGATGCGGTCGACGGTTTCTGCGAAGGCATCGCCTTCTCGCCGGCCGAAATCACCCGGGTTTTCGACAAGGCGAAAGCGCTTGGCCTTCCCGTCAAGCTGCACGCGGAACAGCTTTCCGATCTCGGCGGCGCGCGCCTCGCCGCCGCCTATGGCGCATTGTCGGCCGACCATCTCGAATATCTTTCGGCGGCGGATGCCGGGGCGATGGCGCAGACAGGAACCGTCGCGGTGCTACTGCCGGGTGCCTTCTATACGCTTCGCGAAAAGCAGGCACCGCCCGTCCAGGCACTACGCGACGCCGGCACTCGTATTGCGTTGGCGACCGACAGCAATCCCGGCACATCGCCGCTGACCTCGCTGCTCACGACCATGAACATGGGCGCGACATTGTTCGGCCTGACGGTCGAGGAATGCCTTGCCGGCGTCACGCGGGAGGCAGCACGCGCCCTCGGCCTTCAAGCAGAAACCGGCACGCTCGAAGTCGGCAAATCTGCCGACTTCGCGATCTGGGATATCGAGCGGCCGGCGGAGCTTGTCTATCGCATCGGCTTCAATCCGCTGGCAGCACGGATCTACAACGGCAAGAGGGTTTCCGCATGAGCATCGTTCTGACACCCGGCTCGGTGAGCCTTCGCGAGCTTCAGGACATCTACTGGAACGGCACGCCGGCGCGGATCGATGCTTCGTTCGACGCGGGGATAAAGAAGGCTGCCGCACGGATCGCCCAGATCGCAGCCGGCAACGAGCCGGTCTACGGCATCAACACCGGCTTCGGAAAACTGGCGTCGATCAAGATCGACAGTGCCGATGTCGCCACGCTCCAGCGCAACCTGATCCTGTCGCATTGCTGCGGTGTCGGCGCACCGCTTGCCGAAAATATCGTCCGGCTGATCATGGCACTGAAACTCGTTTCGCTTGGGCGCGGCGCGTCCGGCGTGCGGCTCGAGCTGGTACGCCTGATCGAGGCGATGCTGGAAAAGGGCGTGATTCCGCTCATCCCGGAAAAAGGCTCGGTCGGCGCCTCGGGCGATCTCGCACCGCTCGCGCATATGGCGGCCGTGATGATGGGCGAAGGCGAGGCCTTCTATAAAGGCAATCTGCTGCCCGCCGCCGAGGCTCTTGCGAAGGCCGGATTGAACCCGGTCGTGCTGGCCGCCAAGGAAGGTCTTGCCCTGATCAACGGCACCCAGACCTCCACGGCCTTGGCATTGGCCGGCCTGTTCCGCGCCCATCGGGCTGCCCAGACCGCGCTGGTGACCGGCGCGATGTCGACGGATGCCGCCATGGGCTCCTCCGCGCCTTTCCATCCGGATATCCACACACTTCGCGGCCACAAGGGCCAGATCGATGCGGCCGCGGCTCTGCGCGCGTTGTTGTCGGGTTCGGTCATTCGCGAAAGCCATCTGCAGGGCGACGAACGGGTGCAGGATCCCTATTGCATCCGCTGCCAGCCGCAGGTGGATGGCGCCTGCCTCGATCTCCTGCGCTCGGTCGCCCGCACGCTCGAGATCGAAGCCAATGCGGTCACCGACAATCCGCTGGTGCTTTCGGATGACACCGTCGTTTCCGGCGGCAACTTCCACGCCGAACCGGTGGCCTTTGCCGCCGATCAGATCGCGCTTGCGGTCTGCGAAATCGGCGCGATCTCCCAGCGCCGCATTGCGCTTTTGGTGGACCCGGCCCTCTCCTATGGACTGCCGGCGTTTCTTGCGAAGAAGCCGGGGCTCAATTCCGGGCTGATGATCGCGGAAGTCACGTCCGCTGCCCTGATGTCGGAAAACAAGCAGATGTCGCATCCGGCCTCGGTCGATTCGACGCCGACCTCCGCCAATCAGGAAGACCACGTTTCGATGGCCTGCCATGGCGCACGCCGGCTTCTGCAGATGACCGACAATCTCGCGACCATCATCGGCATCGAGGCGCTGACGGCGGCGCAGGGCGTGGAACTGCGCAAGCCGCTGACGACCAGCTCCGAACTCCAGAAGGTGATCGCCACCATCCGCTCCGTTGTTCCGAGCCTGGAAGAGGATCGCTATATGGCAAACGACCTTAAGGCGGCGACAGATCTCGTCGCTTCGGGCGCGCTCGCCGCGTCCGTTTCAGCGGACATCCTGCCGGTCCTGGAGGCGTGAATGGCTATTGCTGAAACCAGACAGGGCACCTCCCCCGTCATTCTCGGTTTTCCACACACGGGAACCGATGTGCCCCTGGCGATCTGGGACCGGCTGAACGACAATGGTCGCCTACTTGCCGATACCGACTGGCATATCCACCAGCTCTATGACGGTCTTCTGGCGGATGCGACGACGGTGCGGGCCACGTTCCACCGCTACGTGATCGACGCCAACCGCGATCCGCAAGGCGCCAGCCTCTATCCCGGCCAGAACACTACCGGCCTCGTTCCGGAAACGGATTTCGACGGCAGGAGCATCTGGAAACAGGGTGCCGCGCCGACCGGGGCCGACATCGCCGAGCGGCTGCGCGATTTCCATGCGCCCTATCACACGGCGCTTGCAGCCGAAATCGAACGGGTAAAATCCATCCACGGCATTGCTGTGCTCTACGACTGCCACTCGATCCGCTCACATATCCCGTTCCTGTTCGAGGGCACCCTGCCCGATTTCAACATCGGCACGGACATGGGCAGGACCTGCGCCCCGGCAATCGAACAGGCGGTGCTCGATGTGGCAACTGCGGTTTCGGACTACACGAGCACCTTGAACGGCCGTTTCAAGGGCGGCTGGACGACGCGGTTTTACGGCAGGCCGGAAACCGGCGTCCACGCGATCCAGATGGAACTTGCCCAGTCCACCCACCTTGCGGCGGAGGCCCTGCCCTTTGCCTATCATCCGGCCAAGGCAGAGCGGCTGCGCGTCCATCTCAAAGATATCCTGACGCAGATCGAGCGGGTCGCCCTCGGCCTCGCGTCGCAGAAAAACAACAACCGATAAAGGGAACGTTCCGATGACCAATCCCCGCCACAATATCCGCGAAATCCGCGCCCCGCGCGGCAACCAGCTCAACGCCAAAAGCTGGATGACGGAAGCGCCTCTGCGGATGCTGATGAACAATCTCGATCCCGACGTGGCGGAAAACCCCAATGAACTGGTCGTTTATGGCGGCATCGGACGCGCTGCCCGCACCTGGGACGATTTCGACCGGATCGTCGCGACGCTGAAGACGCTCACGGAGGAGGAAACGCTGCTGGTGCAATCGGGCAAGCCGGTCGGTGTCTTCCGCACTCATAAGGACGCGCCGCGCGTGCTGATCGCCAACTCGAACCTCGTGCCCCACTGGGCCACCTGGGACCATTTCAACGAGCTCGATAAGAAGGGACTGGCCATGTATGGCCAGATGACCGCCGGGTCGTGGATCTATATCGGCACCCAGGGCATCGTGCAGGGCACCTATGAGACCTTCGTGGAAGCCGGACGCCAGCATTATGGCGGCAACCTCAAGGGAAAGTGGATCCTGACCGGTGGGCTTGGCGGCATGGGCGGCGCCCAGCCACTTGCCGCCGTCATGGCCGGCGCCTGCTGCCTGGCGGTCGAATGCAACCCGGACAGCATCGATTTTCGGCTGCGCACCCGCTATGTCGATGCCAAGGCGGAAACGCTTGATGAAGCCATGGAGATGATTGGCCGCTGGACGGCAGCCGGCGAGGCAAAATCCGTCGGCCTGCTCGGCAATGCCGCGGAAATTCTTCCCGAAATGGTCCGCCGCGGCATCCGCCCGGACATGGTCACCGACCAGACCTCGGCCCACGACCCGATCAACGGCTACCTGCCGAAGGGCTGGACGATCGCGGAATGGAAGGCCAAGCGAGAAACCGATCCGAAGGCGGTGGAAAAAGCCGCCCGCGCATCGATGCGCGAACATGTGGAGGCGATGATCGCCTTCTGGAACGCCGGCATTCCCACGCTCGACTACGGCAACAACATCCGCCAGGTCGCCAAGGACGAGGGGCTGGAAAATGCCTTCGCCTTCCCGGGCTTCGTGCCGGCCTATATCCGCCCGCTGTTCTGCCGCGGCATCGGCCCGTTCCGCTGGGCCGCCCTTTCGGGCGATCCGGAAGATATCTACCGCACCGATGCCAAGGTGAAGGAACTGCTGCCGGACAATGCGCATCTCCATAACTGGCTCGACATGGCGCGCGAGCGGATTTCCTTCCAGGGCCTGCCGGCGCGCATCTGCTGGGTGGGCCTCGGCGTGCGCCACAAGCTCGGCCTCGCCTTCAACGAGATGGTCCGCAATGGCGAGCTGAAAGCGCCGATCGTGATCGGCCGCGACCATCTCGACTCCGGATCGGTCGCCTCTCCCAACCGGGAGACGGAAGCGATGAAGGACGGCTCGGATGCGGTATCCGACTGGCCGCTGCTGAACGCGCTGCTGAATACGGCGTCTGGTGCGACCTGGGTCTCGCTGCATCACGGCGGCGGTGTCGGCATGGGTTATTCGCAGCATTCCGGCATGGTCATCTGCTGCGACGGCAGCGAGGACGCCGACCGCCGCATCGAACGGGTGCTCTGGAACGACCCCGCCACCGGCGTCATGCGTCACGCGGATGCAGGCTACGAGATCGCCGTGGATTGCGCGCAGGAAAACGGACTTCGCCTGCCCGGCATTCTCGGGAACTGACCCATGAAAATCCTGCGCGCATCCGACCACAAGCGAATGCCGTGGAAGAACGGAGGCGGCGAGACGGTGGAGATCGCCGTCTTTCCCGCCGACGCATCGATCGAGGACTTCGACTGGCGCATCAGCATGGCGACCGTCGCCTCCGACGGACCGTTCTCGATCTTTCCGGACGTGGACCGAACCCTGTCGATCCTCTCCGGTGCCGGAATGGAGCTGACGATCGATGGCGGCCTGTCCGTCACTCTCGAGCTCGATTCGGAGCCTTATCCGTTTCCTGCCGACAGGCCGGTTTTTGCCACGTTGGTCAATGGCGTGACGACGGACCTCAACGTGATGACGCGGCGCGGCCGATTTTCTCACCGCGTCATCAGGCAGCCGACGCCCGTGTCGCTGCCGCCGGCGGCATTTTTGAGATTCGTCCTTGCCACAGGAAAACACACGATCGTATTCGGTTCGGAGAAATTTGACCTCGGGCCACTTGATTGCCTGACCTTCGGCGCCGAAGCGGCGGACGATCTGGTTATCTCCGGGGACTCGGAAGTTTTCCTGATAGAGCTGGATCCCGAAGGTGGGGACCGCTTGCGCTGACGCTCTCAGTCAGGGTTCATCAAGCGCGATCGACGACGGCTTCGCCCATTCGTTGAACCAGCAACCCGCGTCGATTTCGAGTCATGCGTGATCTTGAAAAACCTGATGAAGTTAGTCATGATTTTTAGATAGGCCTCTTGCCGCCACCCCGGGCGCCGGTATAGTCGGAGGCATGGACGATATCCGTAGACGCGATTTTCTCGAGGTTTTTCTCTCTGTGAGAGAACGTCTGGCCGCCGCCATCCAACGGCGGGTGGAATGTGCGGCGACCACAGCCGATCTCACGCAAGATACGTTCCTGAGGCTCTGGGAGCGACCTGGTCTTCTGCGCGACGTCTCCGACCTGGCCGGTTACTTCGTGACCACCGGACGTAATCTGGCTGCCGACCATGAACGTCGCCGGCGCATCGCACCTTTCGTCGCCGGCGTCGATCACCTCGAATACGTCGCAGACAATCGTCCTTCTGCCGAAGACGTGGTTCTCACCCGCGATGAATTGAAAAAGCTGCAGGACATCGTCAATTCGCTGCCGCCGAAGTGCCGGCAGGTCTTTCTGCTCTCGCGGATAGAAGGGCTAAGCTATGTCGAGATCGGCACAAAGCTCGGAATTTCTCCCAAAACGGTCTTCAGCCATATGGTGACTGCGCTGGAACGGTTGAAAGCCGGAATGTAAGCAGTTCTTTCATGATGCCGGACCAGATTTCTCCCCCTCCTATTCGTTCTGTTCATGGGTTTTGAGGAATCGCGTCTCATGGAAGAAGCGCCGGACGGCGACAGACAGGCAGAGAATGAGATCTCACGCAGGGCAGCGGAGTGGTTCGCGCTTCTGCTGGATGGCCGCGAGACTGCGTCCGACCGCCAGCGCCTTCGGGAATGGCTGCTGGCCGACGAGAGACACGCCAAGGCCTATTCCGATCTGGAACGGTTATGGTCCGGGGCCGGCATAGTCCATGATCTCGGCAAGGCGCAGTCCCCATCGCGGCGAACCGTCCTGAAAACGGGCGGGGCTGCCGTGGTGCTCGCCGGCGCCGCCTGGGGCGGCATGCGCCTATTGGGTCCGGCGGCGGCTTACAGCACCGGGACGGGTGAGACCGCCTCGGTGACACTGCCCGATGGTTCTATTGCCACGCTATCGACCCGGACCGCATTGGCACTCAATTTCGATGCCGAACGGCGCCGGGTCGTCCTTGAAAAAGGCGAGGCGTTTTTCCAGGTCGCACCGGACGCATCCCGCCCCTTCGTCGTCGAGGCCTCGGATCTCTTTTCAACAGCGCTCGGCACAGCCTTTTCGGTCGGCTTCCAGGAAGACGGGATCGCCGTGACGGTCACCGAACATGCGGTCAGCGTTTCCACTCGCGACAAATTCCAGCGCGTTGAGCAGGGGCAGAGCCTGATCTACAGGAACGGGCGGATGTCGGTGCCTGTCGGAGCGGACGTCGAGACGCAGCTTTCCTGGAGGAGCGGCAAGCTGGTTTTCCTTTCGACCCCCTTTCGGGACGTCGTATCGTCTCTCTCCCGCTGGCGCACCGGCAAGATCATCGTCATGGACGACAGACTGGCGCAGAGCCGGGTGACGATCATCGTCGACGTGAAGCGGTCCGATACCATCCTCGACACGCTGGCGCTCGGCCTGCCGATCAAGGTCCAGACCCTATCGCCATGGCTGACCTTTATTTACCCGAGATAAATATTTCAAATTTCACTCAGGTTTTTTGGGAAAACGTTCGTCCCCATGATCAGAGCGTGTGTATCGCGCTGGTCTGTCGCGTTGCCTAAGGGGGATTTTTCGTGTCGCGTCTTATCATCAACAGCCATCTGCCAGGCATGTCGGCAGGATCGTTCCGCAAGCTGCTTCTGGCGACCGCCTGCGTCATTCCGCTCTTTCAGGCAATGCCGGCAGCGGCGCAGGTTCCGGCACCGTCCTACACGTTCTCGATCCCTGCCCAGCCCCTTTCTTCTGCTCTGGTGCGCTTTTCCTCGGTGACGGGTATCGACGTGCTTTTCAACGGCACCCTGCCGGCCGGCGCTCGCACGCAGGGTCTCAGCGGTTCCGCATCCCCGGAGGAAGCGCTCGGTCGGCTGCTCGCCGGAAGCGGCCTTTCTTGGCGGTTCCAGGGTGCCAACACCGTCGTGCTGACGGATTCGACCACGACCAGTGCCGCCGCATCGTCGGGCAGCGCGACAGAGCTCGCTCCGATCATATTGACCTCGGAGACCGCCTGGGGGCCGGTGGACGGCTTCGTGGCGACCCGTAGCGCGACAGGCACCAAGACCGATACGCCGCTGATCGAGACCCCCCAGTCTATTTCCGTGATCACGCGCGATCAGATGGACGTGCAGGGGGTCAACAGCCTCAACAGCGCGCTGCGCTATACTCCCGGCGCCAGCGGCGATCTCTACGGTACGGACAATCGCGGTCTCGGGGTCCAGCTTCGCGGCATGGGCACGGGCAATAGTGGTGTGTTTTACCGCGACGGCCTGCAGCTCAAGGATTCCAATTTCGCCATGTTCAACGCCATCGAGTCCTATGGCGCCGAGCGTTATGAGGTCCTGCGCGGCCCGGCTTCCGTTCTCTACGGACAGGCCACACCCGGTGGCTTGGTCAACTACGTCAGCAAACGGCCGACCGAAGAGGTGCTGCGCGAGGTCGAGATCGTCGGCGGAAGTTTCGAGCATTATGAGGGCCGGTTCGACTTCGGCGGACCTGTCGGTAACGACGACACGCTGTTCTATCGCATGACCGGCGTTGTGCGCGAGAGCTCGACGCAGATCGATTTCGTCGACGACGACCGCCTTTTCCTGGCGCCGGCGATCACGTTCAAGCCGGACGAAGACACAAAGCTCACCGTTCTCGGCCAGTATCAGCGTGATCGCTCCGGCTGGGCCATGCAGTATCTTCCGGCATCGGGCACTGTTTCCGGCAATCCTTTTGGCAAGATCCCGAATAGCCGTTTTGTCGGTGAGCCTGCTTTCGACGAATATAACAACACGCTCGGCTCCGTCGGTTACGAATTCGAACACCATTTCAACGATGTCTGGCAGATCCGGCAGAACGCGCGCTATGTCTGGCTGACCCATGAGGAGCAGGGCGTTTTCGGCGGCGGATTGCAGGCAGACGGCCGGACCTATGATCGTTATGCCGACGGCGGCAGCACCAATCTCCAGGGCGCAACGATCGACACGCAGATCATCGGCGAATTCGATACGGGTGAGTTGGCACATACCCTGCTCGCCGGTATCGACTTCAAGCGCCACTACTATCGCGACTATGCATCGAGCGGTACCGTGGGTACGCTCGATATCTTCGATCCCGTCTACGGCAGCCTGATCGGCGCGATGGCGCCTTACCGGAACACTGAAACCGTACAGAGCCAGCTTGGCATCTATGGACAGGACCAGATCAAGCTCGATCGATGGACGCTGACATTGGGCGGACGTTACGACTGGGCATGGGGAACGGCTCGCGATGCCGTCGAATCCGGCAATAACGTGAACATGAAAGACGATGCGTTCACCGGACGTGCCGGCCTCGTCTATCTCACCGACAGCGGCCTGGCGCCCTATGTCAGCTATACCGAATCCTTCAACCCGATCACCCAGGCGGGGTTCGAACCGGAGACCGGCCGCCAATATGAGGTCGGCATCAAGTATCAACCGCCGGGTTCAAACTCCTTCATGACTGTGTCGGCCTTCGATCTCGCCCGCCAGAATGTCGTGAGCCATAGTGGCCCGGGCGGAGCGACAATTTCGCAGACGGGGGAAATCACCTCGCGCGGCATTGAACTCGAGGGTGTGGCAAGCCTTGATTCCGGTTTGGATGTGCGGCTTGCCTACACCTATCTCGATACGGAAGTGACAAAGGAAACCAACGGGGATTCTGGCGCCGGAACAAGTGACGTCGGCAAGACGCCCTTCGGCGTCGCCCGGCACCGTGTCTCGCTCTGGGCGGACTACGAGTTGCAGAATGGCCCGCTGGAAGGCCTCACCATCGGCGGCGGCGTTCGATATGTGGGCAAGACCTGGGGCGATGACGCCAATACCTTCAAGGTTCCCAGCTATGTGCTCGCCGACGCGGCACTCAGCTACAAGAAGGACAACACGACACTTTCGCTCAACGTCAGCAACATTTTCGACAAGGATTACGTTGCCTCCTGCTTTGCCGACGGCTTCGGTTGCTTCTATGGCGAAGGGCGCCGGATCACTGCCTCCGTGCGGGTTACCTGGTAAGGAAGGCGACTTGAGCGCTGGCTTCCACTATCCGACAAGGCGCGCGTTCCTGGGCGGGACGGGCGCCTTTGCCGCCTTCCCGTTTCGCGGTTTCGCGTCATCCCCTCCCCGGCGCGTCGCCTGCCTGGAGTGGACGGCGGCCGGGATGGTGATGTCCCTTGGACTTGCGCCGATCGCCGTCGGCGATCTCAAAGGATATAGGCAATGGGTCGATCAGCCGACATTGCCGGAGACGACGCTCGACCTCGGATCACGGGGCGAGCCGAGCCTTGAGCTGCTGGAAGAGCTCGATCCGGACTTGATCATCGCAACCTACGGATACGGATTGGAGGTTAGCGATTTTGAACGCTTCGCGCCGACCTACAACCTCCCCCTCTATGCCGACAAAACCTCGCCATATGCGCAGGCCAGGCTGGAGACGAAAAGGCTTGGCGAGCGCCTGGGGCGGGAGCGCGAGGCCGAAGCTCTTCTTCTTGGGACGGAACGGACGATCAACCAATCGCGCCTGCGGCTCGCGGACCGCAAGGCTGCCCCTCTCTGCCTCTTCACCTTTTTCGACAACCGGCACCTGCGCATCTACGGTGCCGGCAGCCTGCTTCAGGATGTGCTGGACCGGCTGGACCTTCGGAACGCATGGGACCGCGAGACAAGCGAATGGGGGATTTCGACGGTCGGCGTGGAGCAGCTCGCAACCATCGATGAGGCCCGGCTCGTTTGTCTGGAGCCCATCATGCCGCATGCGGTGCGGATGATGCGCAGAAGTTCATTGTGGCAAAACCTGCCCGCCGTGCGCGCCCACCCGATCACCTCCATTCCGACCCTCTGGCCGTTCGGCGGGCTGGATGTAGCGGCCCGCTTCGCGTCGCTGCTCGCCGACAATCTGGTTTCGGCATGACAACAGGCTGGCAGGCTTCGCTGGAGCAGAGATCAACACCGTTCGCCATCCCCGCGCTCCTGGCGTTTACTGGTCTTTGCGTTCTCCTGACCTCGCTTCGGCTAACCGAGCTGCTGCCGTTGAACCTCTGGTGGAGCGCACTGATCGCACCTGACACGACCCATGTCGGGCAGTTGCTTTTCCATCACTCCGCCCTTCCCCGTGTGGCGGTCAGCATCGTCGCCGGCGCAGCGCTCGGCCTTGCGGGGGCGATCTTCCAGCAGACCCTGCGCAACCCGCTCGCAGAACCTGCAACCGTCGGCACGGCAGCCGGGGCCAACCTGGCGCTCGGCACAGCCGCCATCCTTGCGCCATTCCTGCTGGAGACCGGTCGCGAGCTGGTGGCGATCGGCGGCGGCGCGTTGGCGACGGCGGCGGTCATCCTCATCGCCTGGCGCCGACATCTCTCGCCGGTTCTGCTGGTGCTCGCAGGCCTCGTCGTCAGCCTGGTCTGCGGTTCGGCAAGTGCGCTCCTCGTCGTCCTCGACCGCGACTACATGACGGAGCTTTTTATCTGGCAGACGGGGTCTCTCATCCAGAATGGCACGGCCGTGGTGACGAACCTTTCGGTCAAGCTGCTGATCGGATTTGCCCTGGCGACAGGCTTGATCCGACCGATGCGCATTCTCGAGCTTGATGACGAAAGCACCCGCAGCCTCGGATTTTCCCCTGCAGTACTCCGGCTGGCCGGTCTGGCCGTCGCCGTCTGGCTAAGCGCGGCCGTCGTTGCCGCGGTCGGTGTCATCGGTTTCGTCGGACTTGCCGCGCCGCATATCGCAGGGGCGCTCGGCGCGCGCACTTTTGCGCGGCGGATGGTTGCAGCGTCGGCAGGCGGCGCATTGCTCCTCTGGTTCACCGACCAGCTCGTGCAGGTTCTGCCACTGTCGGAAGAAGTGCCGACAGGCACGGCGACGGCGCTCATCGGCGCTCCTCTGCTTCTCCTGCTTCTGCCGCGGATGCGGGCAATCATGCCGACGCACGGCGGGTCCGGCATGGCGTCGCCTCGCCACGTGATCGGTTGGTGGATGCCGTTTGCGGCGATCGCCACAATTGCCGTAACGATCGCCCTCAGCCTGCTTCTCGCACGCGGTGTCGATGGGTGGCACTGGGCCTCCGGAGCCGAACTTGCGACCTTCCTGCCGCTACGCCTGCCGCGCGCATTGGTGGCCCTGTCGGCGGGGGCGATCCTTGCCGTCTCCGGTACGCTGATACAGCGCCTGACAGGCAATCCCATGGCTTCGCCGGAGGTGCTCGGCATATCGTCCGGGGCCGCGATCGGCATCATCCTGCTGTTTCTGATCGGTATCCAACTCGACCGGACGAGCATGATCCTGGCGGCGGCGGCCGGCGCATTGCTGACGCTCGGGGCAATCGTGCTGATGGCGGCAAGGGCGTCCTTTTCGCCCGACCATATCCTGCTTGCGGGAATTTCCCTGTCAACCATCGGCACGGGGCTTGCCGCGCTCGTCCTGGCAAGCGGCGATCCGCGTATCGATTTCCTGCTCGCCTGGCTCTCCGGCTCGACCTACCGGGCGACTCTCGGCGATGCGGCAACGGCGGGCTGCATCTTGCTCGCCATCCTGGCCGGTTCACCGCTTATGTCGCGGTGGCTGGAAATCCTGCCGCTCGGCCAGGCGACCTCGTTGTCGCTCGGCGTTCCGTTGAAAACCGTGCGGCTCTCCATCCTCCTGGCGGCCGGGCTCTGCGCGGCTGCCGCAACCGTGTTTGTCGGCCCGCTGAGTTTTGTCGGGCTGATCGCGCCACGTGCCGCCGATTATCTCGGCTATCATCGGCCGCTGCCTCAGCTTTTCGTCAGCGCGTTCCTCGGCGGCGTCACAATGGCGGTTGCCGACTGGCTTAGCCGGACGATCATCTTTCCCTGGCAGGTGCCTGTCGGCCTGCTGATCGCCCTCGTCGGTGGTCCGTTTTTTCTCTGGCAGATTGCCAAACGGAAATGAGCCCCTTCTTCAGGCCTGATCATGCGCGTCGAGATAGGCCCCCGACGCTCATTTGCCGCCATCCACGCTGATGATCTGCCCGGAAATCCAGCCGGCGAAGTCGGACGCGAAGAACATCACCATGGCCGCGATGTCGTCAGGCGTACCAAGGCGTTTGAGGGCAATATTCTGCAGGAGCCGCGCCTGCCCTTCCTCGCCCATCGCTTCCCATTGGCGCTCGGTCGCCGGGTTGGAGCGCACGAAGCCGGGCGCGACATTGTTGACGGTGATGCCCCACGGCCCCAGTTCATGGGCGAGTTGGCGCGTCAGCCCGATCTGGCCGGCCTTGGCGCTGGCATAGGCCTGGATGCCCGTCAGCGAAATTCCAAGACCGGCGCCGCTGGAGATATTGATGATGCGGCCTGCGTTTTTCCGCTTCATGCCCGGCGCAACCGCCTGGGCCATGAAGAAGGCGCCGGACAGGTTGACGTCGAAGATCGTCTGCCAGTCGCTTTCGGATATTTCCTCGATCGGCCGGCCCACCTGCCCGCGCACGCCGCCCGCATTGTTGACCAGCACGTCCGGCGCGCCGGAGGTTGCCTCGATCGCCCGGACGGTCTCCTGCACGGCGTTGCGATTGCCGACATCCAGCACATGCGCCTCGGCCTTCGGCCCGCAGAGCCCGACCGTTTCATCGAGCCCCGCCGCATCGACGTCGCAGGCATGCACCGCCGCGCCGCGGCTCGCGAACCCTCGCGCGATCGCCCGGCCGAAACCGTGGGCGGCGCCCGTGACAATCACCACCTTGCCGTCGAACGAAATGTTCATGCCGTCACCGTCGCCAGTTCTTCGAGATTGGCCATGTCGAGCGGGCGTTTACCGTCCTCGATCTCGTGGATCATGGCGATCAGGCGGGCGGCAAGCGGCGTCGGAACGCGTGATTCCCTGCCGATCTCGACGACCGGCATCACCTGCGCGTCCACCTCGGTCTTGCGCTTGCGCACGGCGAGATCGCGCCAGATGCCGGAATGCGATTTCACCGACCTGCGATTATGCGCCACCATGTCGTCGAACGACGTGTCGGTCTGCTCCGGCGAGGCCAGCGGCCCGAAGGCAGCCGGATCGAACCCGTCGAAGGCTTCCGGCCGGATGTTGTTGATAGCCGCCACCGTCGCGACTTCCAGCGCGAGCCGGCGCAGAACCGGGCGGGCGATTGGATTATCGAGTACATCGGCGATGCTGTCATTGGTGAGAGCCGTGCCGAACAGCAGCGCACCGTAGATGAGCTTGCCCCACAAGAAGCCCCAGATATTGTTGGTGATCAGGGCCTTCGGCTCGACATGCCGCATCAGCTGATAGATATCCTCGGCGCGATCGGTGAAACGCCCGTCGAGTTCACCGATCACCGCGGCGCCATGGCCGCTATACTGCACGACGCCCGGTTCCAGGTAGTCCGCGCCGAAATTGACGAAGCAGCCGATGACGCGATGTTCTCCGACGATGCGGGCAATCACGCGTTCGTTGAGCCCGTTCTGGGCGGAGACCACATATCCGTCTGCGGGGAGGTGCTGGACGAGAGACCTTGCCGCCGCCTCCGTGTGATGGGCTTTGACGCAGAGGAAAGTCCGCTGATACTGGCCTTCGAGCTCTTCCGGCAGATACGCTCTGGCCTGGACGGTATCCTCGAAGATCGGGCCAACGATCTTCAGTCCGTTCTCGTTGATCGCATCGACATGGTCCTTGACGTTGTCGACGAAGATCACATCCTCGCCGGCGCGGATGAAAGCCGCACCCAGCGTGCCGCCGATCGCACCGGCGCCCCAGATCAGAATTGGCTGGCTCATGCCCAAGCTCCCTCCAAAAGCCGCCCGCATTCCTGCGAGCGCGATATCCCACATTGCCTAACGCGCGTCCGTTGCAGTTTGCTTGAAACGACAGGGCCACAGCATGACGATATTCGTTTCACCGGCATGCCGGACACGCGCATTCCGAGGAGTAGACCACTACGGTCGCGTGGTCGAGTGCGGGTCGGGATCGCGAAGCATGTGACGACGGCGACCGGGTTCGCGCTTCCGGCCGCCGCTTTTCCCGGACGGGATTTCAGAACGAGGAACCTGCAGCCAGCAGACCGGCCAAGGCCGATGGCTCCAGTGAGGTTACGTCGTATATGCAGGGCGCCGCGAAGACGGCCGCTCCCAGGATGCAGATGATCACCAATCTCATGGGGTTCTCCAGGGACGAGGCGCCCGCCTCGTCCAGTTGTCCGTTCTTGCCTGTCGCCGCGGCCGATCCGGCGCGACGCGCAAATCGCGTTTCCTCAGGCGAGGATCAGCTCGACATTGATGTTGCCGCGGGTCGCCTTCGAATAGGGGCAGGTCTGGTGAGCCTCTTCGACAAGCTCTCTCGCCAATTGCGGATCGATGCCCGGCAGGCTGATGTTGAGGCGGGCCTGCAGGAAATATGCGCCCTCGGTCGTCCCGAGGTCGACCTCGGCATCGACCACCGTCTCGGCAGGCAACTTGATCTTCCGCTTAGCTGCGGCAAGACCCATGGCGCCGATGAAACACGCCGACCATCCGGCTGCGAAGAGCTGCTCGGGATTGGTGCCGGCATGCGCGCTGCCGGGAGGTGAAAGCTTGACGTCGAGCTGGGCGTCGTCACTGCGCGAGAACCCATCGCGCCCGCCGGTCGTGTGGGTCTTGCCGGTATAGAGAACCTTGTCGATCCTGGTCATGGAACACTCCTTTGTTGGTGTCGCCGGTTGCGACATCGGTTGACGGGAGTGGTTTGACGGGCGGAGGTATCCGGCATGTTTCCAGAATCGCCGGAAATGTATCGAACCGTAGCGCAGACCTCGCAGGACATCCTTTCATACAAAACGCTTCAAAAAATCAGTCTGTTTCCGGTATCAGCGGATGGTGACTTCGGCAGCCAGCCCGCCACCGGCGCGATTGTAGAGCCTCACCGAACCGCCGAGCGCTGCGGCAAGCTGCTGGGCGATGGCAAGACCAAGCCCCGAGCCGCCGGTTTCGCGGTTGCGGGATTGCTCCAGCCTGAAGAATGGCTGCATGGCCGCCTCCAGCATTTCTTCCGGAATCCCCGGCCCGCGATCGAGGACGGTGATGACGATGTCGCCCTCGCCCCTTCTCTCGACGCTGATCTCGGCCGCGCCGGCAAATTTCACCGCATTGTCGATGAAGTTCGAGAGGATGCGGCGCAGCGCGTGCGGTTTGGTGGATGCGGTGCCCTGTACCACGCCGGCGACGGTCACCGCCTTGCCGGTGTCCTGATAATCATAGGCAATGCTGTCGATGAACGAGGCAAGATCGATGCGGGAAACCTTCTCGCCATTGCCATGCGCGCTGCGCGCATAGGCTATGCCGTCCTGCACCAGCCGCTCGATCTCGCCGAGGTCATGCACCAGCTTGTCCCTCTCGGGCGAATCGTCCGCCATGTCGGCGCGCAGCCGCATGCGGGTGATCGGCGTCTGGAGATCGTGGGAGATGGCGGCGAGAATCTGCACCCGCTCCTCGAGATAGTGGGCGATCCTGTCGCGCATGGCGTTGAAGGCCCGAGCCGCATGGGCGACCTCGCTCGGGCCGGTCTCGCTCAACGGCGGGCCTTTCCTGTTGGGATCGAGCGCATCGGCTGCGGCCGCAAGGTCTCCGAGCGGGCGGATCGCCTGCCGGACCGCAAACCAGGTGCAGATCACCAGAAGCGCCATCTGGACGGCGAACACGTAAGGAAGCCATTCGGCGATCGGCATGACACCCCTCGGCGTGACGTCGATGGTGAGTGGAGAGCCGTCGGAAAGGGTGAGATGGCCCTGCAGCCGCCTGACGTCACCGGGGATGGACTCCACCCGCAGCGGGAACCGATGCCCCACCGCCTCCTGGATCCTGCCGGTAATCTCGGCGCCGCGGCCCGACATTTCCGGCACGCCGGCAATCCCCGGGCCGAGCACCAGGCGGTAGTTGCCGCGGCTCAACCGATCCAGCCAATCGGCCCGCTCGCCGGCCGGCAGCCGGTCGAGAATGGCGATCGACGTCGCAAGATCGTTTTCAAGCGTGCCGAGCATGACGGCCTTTGCCGACATGTAACGTTCGATAAAGAGGATGCTGAAGGAGAGCCCGTAGGCGATGGCGAGGCCTGCAAACAGGATGAGGAAAAGCCGCGCACGCAGGGTGCTCGGCCATAATTTTCCCAGATAACGGGAGACGCTGGCGCTCACGGCTTCGGCTCCGAGATCGCGACCGGGACCGAAAAGACGTAACCTTCGCTGCGCACGGTCTTGATATAGGTCGGCTCGCGCGCATCGTCGCCGAGCCGCTGGCGAAGCCGGCTCACCAGAAGGTCGATCGACCGGTCGAACAGGTCCGCATCGCGGCCTTGCGTGAGGTTGAGAATCTGGTCGCGGTTGAGCACGCGCTGCGGATGGTCGATGAAGACGCGCAGCAGCCGGTATTCGGCACCGCTCAGCGCGATTTCCGTGCCCTGTCCGTCGAGCAGATGGCGGCCGACCGTATCGAGCCGCCAGTCGCCGAAGCTCAGCAGCTGGCCTGCCTCACTGATCTGCAGGTTGGGCGGCAGCATGCGCGTCCGGCGCAGGACGGCCTTGATGCGCGCCAGCAATTCGCGCGCGGCAACCGGTTTCGGCAGATAGTCGTCGGCACCCATTTCGAGCCCGATGATCCGGTCCATCTCGTCGCTGCGGGCAGTCAGCATCAGGATCGGCGTCGCCTTGTGCTTGCCGGCCCTAAGCTCGCGGCAAAGCACGAGCCCGTCATCGCCCGGCATCATCACGTCGAGCACGATCAGGTCGACCGCATTGGCCTCGAGAAAACTGCGCATCTGGCGGCCATCTGCGGCCGCCGCCGCCCGGAGGCCGTTCTTCTTCAGGTAGCTCGACAGCAGTTCACGGATTTCGCGGTCGTCATCGACGATCAGGATATGGTCGATATGATCCATTTTCGGGCTTCAAATCCTTGTCCGATGAGAACGGTATCGCACCGCCCTTCCTTCTTTAAACCGCAGGATGGCTGCCGCGAAGCCAAGAAATATCTCCGCGGCAGCCATCGGGCTCAAAACCGGTCAACGTCCAGAACAGCCTGCGCAAAGGCTTGCGGGGCCTCCTGCGGCAGGTTGTGGCCGATCCCGCCGGTGATGGTGCGATGCTCGTATTTTCCGGAGAACTTGCCCGCATAGGCAGAAGGATCGGCATGCGGCGCGCCGTTGGCATCGCCTTCCATGGTGATCGTCGGCACCGAGATCATCGGCCCCATGGCGAGCTGCTGTTCGAAGGCATCGAACCGGGCCTCGCCTTCGACAAGACCCAGCCGCCAGCGGTAGTTATGGACAACGATCTCGACGTGGTCGGGATTGTCGAATGCGGCGGCCGATCTTTCAAAGGTCGCGTCGTCGAATTTCCAGGTGGGCGACGCCGTCTGCCAGATAAGCCTGTTGAAATCGCGCCGGTTCTGCTCGTAGCCCAACCGGCCGCGTTCGCTGGCGAAATAGAACTGGTACCACCATGCAAGCTCGGCTTTCGGCGGCAGAGGTTTCTTGTTGATTTCCGGGCTGCCGATCAGGTAACCGCTCACCGATACTATCGCCTTGCAGCGTTCCGGCCACAGTGCCGCCATGATGTTGGCGGTCCTGGCGCCCCAGTCGAAGGCGGCGATAATCGCCTTGTCGACCTCCAGCGCATCGAGGAGCGCGATCATATCGGCCGCAATGGCCGACTGCTGGCCGTTGCGTGGCATATCCTTCGACAGAAAGCGTGTCGTGCCGTGGCCCCTCAGATAGGGCACGATGACCCGGTAACCGGCAGAAGCGAGCAGCGGCGCGACATCCACGAAGCTGTAGATGTCGTAGGGCCAGCCATGCAGCAGCAAAACGACGGGGCCGTCTGCCGGACCGGCCTCGGCATAACCCACATCGAGCACGCCCGCCTTGACCTGCTTCAGCGTTTCGAAGGAGGTGTTGGTGCCCACCTTGGCGGCGGTCAATGTCGTTGCCGCAGGCGGTGGAGACTGGGCGCCGGCAGTGCCGGTCATTCCGAATTCGACCGCTGCAACGGTCATGGCGGCAACGCCGAAGAAGCGGCGACGCTGGTGGTTGATCAGGTCGGGCATCGATCTCTCCAATTCGTGTTGATCACGATCGGAAGGAAGCCGGAGCATGTATCCCCGATATGTCCCGAGCCGCCGGTTTTTGAATGCGGATGTAGCATCCGGCCGCCGGGATACGTTCTGATACAATTCAGGCAGCGCCGATCCGGCCACCTTCCGCCGCGCCTGGCGATTTGTGTCGCTCTGTAGCGCATCGGGCGGTTTCCTACACTTCGGTACATTTTCCCTCGAACCGGACACATCCGGGATACGTCGCGCCGACCAGATTGGCCCGTTGCTGGTTGAGCCGCACCGCCGCCCAGAACCCGAACATCCGGTGTCAAAGGAAACGATGATGACGCTTCTTATCATTGCCTATCTCGGAGGCGCGCTGACGATCCTCAGCCCGTGTATTCTCCCCATTCTTCCCTTCGTTTTTGCGCGCGCCGGGCAACCGTTCGTCCGCAGCACATTGCCGATGCTCATCGGCATGGCTGCCACCTTTGCGCTGGTCGCCACGCTTGCGGCGGTCGGAGGCAGCTGGGCGATCCACGCCAACGAATACGGCCGGCTCGCCGCCATCGTCCTGCTCGCGGTCTTCGGCGTCAGCCTCCTTTCGCCGCGTGTCGCAAGCTTCGTCACCCGTCCGGTCGTCGACTTCGGCAACCGGCTCCTGAATGCCTCGGGGACACCTGGTACGGTACCCACGGTGACGAGCTCGCTGGTCCTCGGCGTCGCGACCGGCTTGCTTTGGGCTCCCTGCGCGGGCCCCATTCTCGGCTTGGTCCTCACTGGTGCCGCATTGCAGGGCGCGAACCTCGAAACGACATTCCTGCTCGTCGCCTATGCCGCGGGCGCAGCAACTTCCCTCGCCGTTGCGCTCACCGTCGGCGGTAAGGTCTTTGCCGGAATGAAGCGTTCGCTCGGTGTCAGCGAACGGATTCGCCAGGTCCTGGGTGCCGCCGTGCTTGCCGGCGTCGCGGTCATTGCGCTTGGCCTCGATACCGGCCTGCTCGCCCGTCTGTCCTATGCCAGCACCGCCTCCTTCGAACAGGCGGTACTCGACAGGCTGCATTCCAAGCCCGCAACCGGCACGCCTTCGGAAATCGCCGGCAATGGCATGGCGAGCGCCGCAGCCGATATCGCCCGGCCGTTCCGCAGCACCCTGCCGGTCGAGGGTCATGCACCTTCGCTCGACGGCGCGGTCGCGTGGCTGAACTCGCCGCCGCTGATCTCGGAACAGCTCCGCGGCAAGGTCGTACTCGTGGATTTCTGGACCTATTCCTGCATCAACTGCATCCGCACCGTCCCTTACGTCCGCGCCTGGGCCGAAAAGTACAAGGATCAGGGCCTCGTGGTGATCGGCGTGCACGCACCCGAATTTGCCTTCGAGAAGAAGATCGACAATGTCAAAAAGGCCGTCGGTGACTTCAAGATCGGCTATCCGGTTGCAATCGACAACGACTACAAGATCTGGCGCGCCTTCGAGAACAGCTATTGGCCCGCCCAGTACCTGATCGATGCCAAGGGCCAGATCCGCTATCACCACTTCGGCGAGGGCAACTACAAACAGTCAGAGCAGGCGATCCAGGATCTGCTGCGCGAAGCCGGAAGCGAGATGGCAGCCAGCGCGCCGGTCGTGCCCGACGCCAAGGGCGCGGAGACAAGCCCGGATCTCAGCAAAGTGCGCTCCGGCGAAACCTATCTCGGCTACAAGCGCGCCACCAATTTCGCCTCCCGCGAGACCCTGCGCGCCGACGCCGCCCGCGACTATTCGATCGACGAACCGAGCCTGAACGAGTGGGGCCTCTCCGGCACCTGGACGGTCGGCGCGGAACAGGCGACGCTCAGTCAGCCGGGCGGCGGCATCGCCTACCGGTTCAGTGCCCGCGATCTGCATCTCGTCCTCGGTCCCGGCGCCGCCGGCAAGCCGGTCCGCTTCCGGGTGACGATCGACGGCAAGGCTCCGGGAACGGACCACGGCGCCGATATCGACGCAGACGGCAACGGCACGGTGACGGCGACAAAGCTCTACCAGCTCGTTCGTCAGGCCGGCAATGTCGAGGCCCGCAGCTTCGAGATCCGCTTCCTCGATCCGGGTGTCGAAGCCTATGCCTTCACCTTCGGTTAGGCCCTATCCCAAACCCAATCCTACATCAACTAACAGGAGTAAGCTCATGAAAAGACGTATTTCCACCTTCGCACTTGCCTTTGCCACCAGCGTCATCGCGTTTGCGGCGCAGGCCGCGGAGGTCAAGAACATCGTCATCGTCCATGGCGCATTGGCCGATGGCTCAAGCTGGCGCAAGGCAACCGAAATCCTCGAAAGGCGCGGCTTCAACGTGACGATCGTTCAGCAGCCGATCACCTCGCTTGCCGACGATATCGCCGCCACCAACCGGGTGCTGGACCTTCAGGACGGCCCGACCCTGCTCGTCGGACACAGCTATGGCGGCATGGTGATTACCGAAGCCGGACACAACCCGCATGTCGCCGGCCTCGTATACGTGGCGGCGTTCCAGCCCGACAAGGGCGAAAGCCTGCTCAGCCTCGCAAGCTCGAAACCGGCAGGCGGCATGAACATCCGCGAGACGAAGGACGGCAAATATCTCTATATCGACCCCGCCGCATTCCCGGGTGATTTCGCGGCGGACCTGCCGAAGGACGAGGCCAGGTTCCTCGCCCGGTCGCAGGTATTTGCCGCCAAGGAGGCTTTCTCGGCCAAGGTCGGCAATCCCGCCTGGCAGACCAGGAAAAGTTGGTCGATCGTCGCTACCGAGGATCGCTCCATCAATCCGGAACTGGAACGGGACATGGCCCGGCGCGCCGGCAGCGACATCACCGAGATCAAGGCAAGCCACGCCGTCTTCGCCTCCCAGCCGGAGAAGGTCGCCGACGTCATCGAGCGTGCGGCCAGGCAGGCGGGCAAATAGCTCGCGTGAACAATCGCCCGGCGCCGGGAGAAATTCCGGCGCCGGGCCTGCCAATTTGCGGCAAGGTCGGCCGGGAATCACGGGAGCCGGCCCAGAGACTTCGCCCTATTCAGCGGGTCAGCGGATAGATGAGCTGGCCATCCTCCTCGCCTCTCGGGAAGGCGCCCTCGCGGCTGCGCTTTTCCGATTGCTGATAGCCCTGCGGGCTGATGCCGATATAGCGCTTGAACATGCGGGAGAAATAGTAGGCGTCCGTATAGCCGGAAAGCTCGGCGGCGCGCTTCACCGTACAACCGCCGGCCATCAGGCCCATGGCCCGCTCCATCCGCTTGAACTCCTGGAACTTGTCGGGCGTCCAGCCAACGCGCTTGCGGAACTCCCGCTTGAAGTAATCCGGATTGTACGGCACCGAATCGATCGTTCTTCCGACGATCTCCTCGCCGAGCGGATCGGCCGCGATCTGGCTCGCCGCCACCATGACGGAAAAGGACAGCGCATCCGGATTGTTGACGTTGCCGACCGACTGCTCCCTCCAGCCGGTATGAGCCTGCTCGATGAATTCGATCAACAGGAACATGAAGAGGTGATGCTGAAGCAGCGTCGTCGAATAGGGCGGCGAATTGTCGTGGTAATAACGCGTCAGCGGCTCCATCATCTCCCAGCGGGCGAGCGTGACAGCGTGTTTCAGGTTCATCTGAGCGATCAGGTCGAGCCGTCCGAAGAGGTCGAGCGTGAAATGCTGGGCGATGCCGGTATAGGCCTCCCGCGAGGTCGAATGACCGGAAAACCACGTATTCGCAGGCAGGAGCATCGCCCTGCCCGGCGCCATGTCGATCGTCTCGCCCCCGACTTCATAACGAGCCGAGCCCGTCAGGCAGATGATCAGGTCATGCACGCTGTTCGATTTGTCGACGCCCCAGGTATGCGAGTGCTGCATCCTTATGGTTGAGCGCGTCAACGTCAACGCCATCGCGTTCATCGGAATGGCAGACAGAACGCTACCTTCGATTTTCTCCATCCTTTTCCCCGAATTCGTCGATTTGATCTGACTGGTAAAGTGAGAATATCAGCCCGGGAGCTAAGAACTCAACACGCCTGAGACATTAATGGGAGGAAATGGCGCTTCAATTGCGGGAGCCTGACGGATCAGGTGTGTGCGCAAATCGAAGGGCCAGAAGTCGCGATGCACAATAAAGCAAGTGTCTCTTCGTTCAACATCGCCTCTATCCGCGGTGGTTCGCTCAACTGCGCGACGAACCTCACGGGCGACCTTGCCTGTGACCGAGCCGTCACCGCACATGCCGGTCGAATGAACCGCCTGCCGGAAGCGCTGGCCAGACTGGGGCGGGCGGCATGAGCGGCGACAACAAGTTCCTTGGGCTTATCTATCTGTCGCCCTTCATCATCGGGCTCCTGGTTTTCACCGCCCTGCCCTTCCTTGCGTCACTCTATCTGAGCTTCACCAACTATAACCTGATGAACGAGCCGGTCTTCACGGGCCTGCAGAACTATATCCGGTTGTTCACCAACGACCGGACGTTCCGCAAATCGCTCTGGGTGACGCTGGTCTACGTATTCACGACGGTGCCGTTGAAGCTCGCTTTCGCGCTCTTCATGGCGGTGATCCTCAACTACAAGCTTAGGTTCATCAACGTCTTCAGAACGGCCTATTACGTGCCCTCGATCCTCGGCGGCTCGATCGCCATCGCGGTTCTGTGGCGCTACATCTTCGCCGATGTCGGCCTCGTCAACATGGGCCTCGCCCTCATGGGCTTCGAGCCGGTCAACTGGTTCGGCGACCCGACCAATGCGCTGTTCACCATCACGCTGTTGCGCCTCTGGCAGTTCGGTTCGGCCATGGTGATCTTCCTCGCCGCCCTCCAGAGCATCGACAAGACTCTCTACGAGGCAGCTTCGATCGACGGCGCCGGCAAATGGACGAGCTTTGTCTACATCACCCTGCCGCTGATCACGCCTGTCATCTTTTTCAACCTGATCATGCAGATGGTCCAGGCCTTCCAGGAGTTCAACGGACCCTACATCATCACCCAAGGGGGGCCTTTGAAATCCACCTATCTCCTGCCGATCTACATCTATGACGAGGCCTTCAAGCGCTTCGACATGGGTTATGCCTCGGCCATCGCCTGGGTCCTGTTCCTCATCATCATGGCCCTCACCCTCATCGCCTTCTGGTCTTCGCGCCACTGGGTCTATTACGCCGGCGACAAGAGGAGCTGACCATGACCGATCACATCCTCTCCCAGAATTCCCCAGCAACCCGCGACATCGACATCGTCCGCAGCCGCGAAACGCGCCGCCACCGCTTCAATGCCGCGCTGCGTTACGCTCTGCTGACCGCGGTCGGGCTCTTGATGCTCTATCCGCTGATCTGGCTGATCGGGGCATCGTTCAAGACCAATTCGGAGATCTTCTCCAATCCCGGCTTCTGGCCGGAGAACCCGACGCTCGACGGCTATATCAGGGGCTGGAAGACCTCGACGCCCTATTCCTTCGGCACGTTCTTCATCAACACGCTGTGGATCGTCATCCCGAAGGTGATCGGCACGGCGATTTCCTGCACGGCGGTCGCCTATGGCTTTGCCCGCTTCGATTTCCCGTTCAAGAAGGTGCTGTTTTCCGCGCTGATCGCGACGCTGCTCCTGCCGAACGTCGTCACCCGCATTCCGCAATACCTGATCTTCCGCGATCTCGGCTGGCTCGACAGCTACCTGCCGCTCTGGGTGCCTTCGGCGCTGGCGGGCGATGCCTTCTTCGTGTTCATGCTGGTGCAGTTCCTGCGTGCCATTCCGCGCGACATGGAGGAAGCAGCGCGGGTCGACGGAGCCACCACCTGGCAGACGCTGATCTTTATCGTCGTGCCGCTTCTGATGCCGGCGCTGATCTCGGTCTGCCTGTTCCAGTTCATGTGGACGATGAACGACTTCCTCGGGCCGCTGATCTACATCTCTTCGGTCGACAAATACCCGATCTCGCTGGCGCTGAAACTGTCGATCGACACGACCGAAGCCTTCGAATGGAACCGGGTCCTGGCGATGTCGGTCCTGTCCTTGGCACCGGCACTCGCGGTCTTCTTCCTCGCCCAGAAATATTTCATCGACGGGATCTCCTCCGGCGGGATCAAAGGATAGTCACATGGCGCGTCTTCAACTGAGAAACCTCGAAAAAGACTACGGTTCGTTCCGCGCCGTGCATGGCATCAACCTCGATGTCGAAGACGGCGAGTTCATGGTGCTGGTCGGCCCGTCCGGCTGCGCCAAGTCGACGACGCTGCGGATGATCGCCGGGCTGGAACGGGTGACCGGCGGCGAGATCCGCATCGGCGGCGAGCTGGTCAACGACAAGACGCCGGGCGACCGCGGCATATCCATGGTCTTCCAGAACTATGCGCTCTATCCGCATATGAAGGTCCACAAGAACCTCTCCTTCAGCATGCGGCTGAAGCGCCGTCCGGCCGCCGAGATCGAGCAGGCCACAAGCCACGTCTCCAGTCTTCTCGAGATCGACCCCTTGCTCGACCGGCTCCCAAAACAGCTCTCCGGCGGCCAGGCGCAGCGCGTCGCCGTCGGCCGGGCGCTGATCAAGAAACCGCAGGTCTTCCTGTTCGACGAGCCGCTCTCCAACCTCGACGCCAAGCTGCGCGCCTCGATGCGCGTGCGCATCACCGACCTGCACAAGCGACTGAAGGCGGACGGCCAGCAGGCGACCGTCATCTACGTTACCCACGACCAGACCGAAGCCATGACCATGGGCGACCGCATCTGCGTCATGAGGGACGGCCACATCATGCAGGTCGCCGATCCGGTGACGCTCTACAGCCGCCCGGCCAATACATTCGTTGCAGGCTTCATCGGCAGCCCGGAAATGAATTTCCTCGACGGCACGTTCGAGGGAGAGAACAGCGTGCGGGCAGCGGAGCAGGTGATCGTGCTCGGCGACGAGTTCACCAAGCGGATTTCCGGACGCAGCGAGCACGTCACACTCGGTATCCGGCCACAGCACCTGCACATCGTCGCGGCCGAAACGCCCGGCACCATCAAGGGCAAGCTTACCCATATCGAGTTCATGGGCCACGAAGTCTACCTCTATGTCGACATCGGCCCGAAACGCCTCATCGCCGTGGTGCCGTCCGCGTCCTACGACCGCGGCGCGCTTCGCGACGACTGGGTCTGGCTGAGTCCGGACCCGAAGGGAGTGCATCTGTTCGACCGCCAGTCCGGGGAGAACATCAGCCTGGCGATTTGAAACTTCATCGTTCCAACTTGGGAGGAGCCAAAATGAGAACCATGTTCATGACGGCGGCTTTGTTTGCCGCCACCAGCCTTTCGACCGCATTCGCTTCGGACCTGCGCATGTCCTGGTGGGGCAGCGACGACCGCCATGTCGCGACCCAGCAGGCCCTGAAGGTCTGCGGCGCGAAATTCGGCAATACGATCGCGCCCGAATTCACCGGCTTTCAGGGCCATCAGGAAAAGATCGCCACCCAGCTCGCCGGCCGCACCGAGGCCGACATCATGCAGGTGAACTGGCCATGGCTGCCGCTGTTCACCAAGAACGGCGACGGCTTTGCTGACCTGAACCAGTACAAGGACATCATCGACCTCAGCCAGTGGTCGAAGTCGGACCTCGACAGCGGCACCGTCAAGGGCA
Source organism: Neorhizobium sp. T25_27 (assembly GCF_002968565.1). Classification (NCBI taxonomy): domain Bacteria; kingdom Pseudomonadati; phylum Pseudomonadota; class Alphaproteobacteria; order Hyphomicrobiales; family Rhizobiaceae; genus Neorhizobium; species Neorhizobium sp. T25_27. The sequence goes on along the minus strand of NZ_PVBJ01000007.1, from coordinate 27,696 downwards.
AGCTGAACGGCATTTCCGTCTCCACGACCGGCCGCGTCTTCATGTTCAACAAGACGACCTACGACAAGGCCGGTGTCCCGATCCCGAAAACCTGGGAAGAGCTGATCGCCGCAGCCCCGAAGATGAAGGAAAAGCTCGGCAAGGAGTATTATCCGTTCGAAGGTGCGGCTCTCGACGCCCGCCTAATGGTAATCCTGCGCACCACCCAGAAGACTGGCAAGGACCTGATCGACCCGGCCACCAACAAGGTCGCCTGGAGCGAAGCCGAACTCGCCGAAGGCCTGGAATTCTACAAGACGCTGGTCGACAAGGGCGTCATCGAGAGCTGGAAACAGGTGGCCGCCGGCGGCAATACGCCGCTGCATGAAAACCAGAAATGGGCCAAGGGCCAGGTCGCCGGCACCTACCAGTGGGACAGCACCTACGGCAAGATCGCAACGCCGATGGAAAAGGGCCAGGAGCTCGTGCCCGTCAAGCTGTTGACGATCGAGGGCGCCAAGACCGACGGCGTCTACCGAAAGCCCTCCATGCTGTTTTCGATCTCCAGGAACAGCAAGGACCCGAAGGCCGCGGCCCAGGTGCTCAACTGCCTGCTCAACGACCCGGAAGCGGTCAAGATCATGGGGGCGACGCGCGGCATTCCGTCCAGCAAGATAGCGCTCGACACGCTGACCAAGGAAGGCAAGATCAAGCCGGTGCAGCTGGAAGCCTACAAGCGGGTGATGGAGCCGACCAGCCCCGGCGTCTCGCCGCTCAACGAGCATCCGCGCGTCACCGAAGTCTTCGATACCAATTTCGAAGCCTTCGCTTATGGCCAGCAATCCTCCAAGGATGCCGCAACCGAGATCATCGCCGGCATCAACCAAGCGCTGACGGGGATCTGAGGACGTGACGGACGTCGCCATCGAACTCCTGATCACCGGCCCTCGCAACGCGACCTTCCGCGTCGATGCCGAAAGGCATCTTCACACACGCGATGACGCGCTTGCCTGGCAGGTTCGGGAGATCGGCGGCGCGTTGGTCGCCGAGGGGACGACACGGACCGTCGTCTTCTCGGTCGCCTCCCTTGAGCCGGGCACAACCTACATTTTCCATGCAGGTGATGCCCGGCTCGAATTTACCACACGGCGGGAAACCGCCGCGATCGACATCCGCGATTTCGGCGCCTCGACGGACGCACAGGACAATGCGCCGGCGATCCAGCGGGCCATCGCGGGGCTCGCTCCCGGAGGCACGCTGAGAATACCGGCCGGGCGCTGGCTGAGCGGTCCGATCTTCCTCAAGAGCGACATGACCCTGTTTCTCGAAGACGGCGCCGAGCTCGCGGCAATCGCCAACAGGCAAGACTTTCCCATCCTGCCGGCGCGCCATGCGGATGGCCGCATTCTCGGCACCTGGGAAGGCGTGGCCGAGGCCTGCTACGCCAGCCTGATCAACGCGATCGACTGCCGCAATGTTCATCTTGCCGGCACCGGCATCATCGACGGCGGCGGTGACCGCGGCGACTGGTGGTCGTGGCCGAAGGAAACACGCCAGGGCGCCAGGCGCGCCCGCACCATCTTCCTGTCGGCTTGCGAGGACGTCACCCTTTCCGGCCTCACCATCCGCAATTCGCCGTCCTGGACGGTCCACCCGGTTTTCTGCAGACGGCTAATCGCCGCGGATCTCACGATTGAGAACGATCCGGACTCCCCGAATACCGACGGTTTCAACCCCGAAAGCAGCTCCGATATCCGCCTTGTCGGCCTGCATATCTCGGTCGGCGACGATTGCATCGCCCTCAAGGCCGGCAAACGCAGCCTTCTCGGTGGGCCGGACCGCCCGACCGAGCATGTGCGGATAGAGAACTGCCTGATGGAGCGCGGCCATGGCGCGGTGGTCATCGGCAGCGAGATGAGCGCCGGCATCAGCGCCATCGCCATCCGAAACTGCCACTTCAAGGGAACCGATCGGGGGCTGCGTATCAAGACGCGGCGGGGGCGTGGCGGCACCGTCGCCGACATCCGGCTTGCCGACAGCCTGATGGAGGACGTCGCAACCCCGGTTGCCGTCAATTCCTTCTATTTCTGCGATGCCGACGGCCGGTCCGACTACGTCCAGTCCCGGTCGCCGCTGCCGGTCTCCCTGGAAACGCCGAGCATAAGCTCGATCTCCGTCGAGAATGTTACCGTTACCGGCGCGCGAACGGCGGCCGCCGTCTTCTATGGCCTGCCGGAAGCGGCGATCCGCGACATTGCCTTCGAGAACTATACCGTTTCCTTCGCGCCGGATGCCGAGGCCGAAGTGCCGGAAATGGCCTCTCTACTCCTGCCGCTCCGGCATGCCGGGATCGTTGCGGAAAACGCCGTTTTCAGCCGCCTTGCGCGGCTTTCTCCGGTTTCCATCCATCCAGCTCAAGACTGAAATCCAATGCTTCGGGACTACTTCGAGAATTACGCGCGCGATTATGAATATTACAAAGGCGGCGCCTGGTGTTACGAGGACGGTTGCCTCTACCGCGGCCTGATCGCGCTTTACGAAGCGACCGGCGAGCGCCTGTGGCTGGATCATCTCATCCGTCTGGTGAGCGGCCAGATCGACGCGCAAGGCCGGCTTGTCGGCTACGCGATCGACGAATTCAACATCGACAACATCCTGCCCGGCCGGGCGCTCGTCTTTCTCCATCGGCTGACGGGCGAAAACCGCTGGCTTGATGCCGCCGCACCGCTGGCGCGACAGCTCGAAACGCATCCGCGCACCGGCAGCGACGTCTATTGGCACAAGCTGCGTTACCCGCATCAGATCTGGCTGGACGGGCTTTACATGGCGCTGCCGTTCAAGGTGGAATACGCCCAGGCGGTCTCACAACCCCAGGCCGTCGAGGAAGCGCTCCGGCAGTTCACGACGGCGCTCGACCTCACCTATGACCGGCAGGCGGATCTTTATCGCCACGGTTACGACGAGGCCCGGCAACAGGCCTGGGCGGATGCGGAAAGCGGCCTTTCGCCGGCCCATTGGGCAAGATCGATTGGCTGGCTGGCAATGGCTTTCGTCGACATCATCGAAAACCTGCCCGCCGGCGTAGCGCGGCGGGAGCTCACCGACCGCGCCGCGGCGCTGGCGTCCCGGATCATTGCCCTTCGCACCGCGGATCACCGCTGGCTGCAGGTGATCGACCGGCCGGACGAAGCGCAGAACTATCCCGAAAGCTCGGCCACGGCGATGTTCTCCTATTTCCTCCAGAAGCTCGCGCGGCTTGGCGGCCCCCCCGACGTTTCCGAGGCCGGTCGAGCGAGCCTGCAATCGCTGACGGGACAGGAGCTGCGGCGGGATGCTGATGGACGGCCGAGGCTTCACAACATCTGTTGCGTCGCAGGCCTCGGAGGCTTTAACGGCCGCTATCGCGACGGCACCGTCGGCTATTATCTTTCCGAGGAAATCCGCCCCGACGACATCAAGGGTGTCGGGCCACTGATGATGGCCTATGCGGAAACGCTGCTGGACACACAATCGATGATGTCCCAGTCTGGGCGGCTGGGGGACCAGGTCGAGCTCAGCACCGCCGTCAAGCGATAGCAGCCCTCGGTAGTGTCTCAGACCGAACTTCTGCTATGGTCGGGAGGTGGGCCTCTCGCTCGTTTGGGGGGCCCTTGTCTTGGGGGAGGAGCGCTAAGATGAGCACCGACAGGGACACTGTGCGGTCCTATGACACGGTCGCGGCGGAGTACGCTGCTGAAGCGGCGGCGATGCCCGAATGGGTCGCGACAGAGATCGATGCGTTCGTGACTGCGCTGGGTGGCTCGGGGAGGGTGCTGGAGATCGGAAGCGGTGGCGGGCGAGATGCACTTGAGCTTGAGAAGCGCGGGATTAGCGTCCGGCGCACCGACATTTCGAAGGGTTTCGTCGAACTGCTTCGCGACAATGGCTTTAAGACCGACCTGCTGGACCCGCTGACCGAAGACCTGGCCGACCCGCAACGTCCCGGCACGCCGTATGACGGGGTCTGGGCCTGCGCCTGCCTGATTCACGTCGCGCGCGAAGATTTGCGCGTGGTGCTTCGACGGCTTGCCGAGGCGACCCGGACCGGCGGCCGGCTGCACGCCTCTGTCAGAGAGGGTGATGGCGAGGATATGTCCACACATGGCAGCGCTGCAGCGCCTCGGCGCTATGTCGAAACGTACTGGCGCGAGCCTGCCCTGCGAACTGCACTTACAGAGGCCGGCTGGATCGTCAGCGACGTACGTCGGTGCGTCGGGAGCCCCGATGATTGGTGGCTGAGCGTTCGGGCGAGCCGGGCGTGACGAAGATAGAGTTCCAGGCCCGGATAGAAGCGGCGTGCCGCGTCCGCACGGGACACCAACCCGGTTAGATCGAACTTCGGATCCGGGTCGAAAGCCGAAGTTCAAACTGAGACACTACCCGGCGCGCTCGCGCCGAGAAACAGGAGAAAACAGACCATGACGATCGATGTCCGGACGCGCCATGCCGTTCACTACAGCCAGTCGGAGCGTATGACGAGCGCGGACTTGCGCGAGAATTTCGTGATCGAGAATCTGTTTGTCGCGGGGACGCTGCAGGCTGTCTATACCCACTATGACCGAATGCTGGTGGCAGGAGTGGCACCGACGCAGCCAAGCCTCGGCGTCGGCAGCGAACTGGCCAAACTGGTCGGCGCAGACTACCTGCTGGAGCGCCGCGAGCTGGGCCTCATCAATATCGGCGGACCGGGCCGCGTCATCGCCGACGGCAAGGCTTACGAACTCCTGCCAATGGACGGGCTCTATCTCGGCATGGGAACGAAGGAGATCTTCTTCGAAAGCCACGACCCGTTTGCGCCTGCGAAATTTTATATCAACAGTGCGCCGGCGCACGCCACCTTACCCTCACGGATCGTCAGCAGCGCAGATGCGATCGAGAACAATCTCGGCGAAAGTGCCACGTCGAACAAGCGCAAGCTCTACCAGTATCTGCATCCGAAAGTGCTGCCGACCTGCCAGCTGCTGATGGGGCTGACCCGGCTGGAGACCGGCAGCGTCTGGAACACCATGCCGGCGCATCTGCATGACCGGCGGATGGAAGCCTATCTCTATTTCGAGATCCCGGAAAACGCCTTCGTCGTTCACCTGATGGGGCGGCCGGCGGCGACAAACCATCTGATCATCGGCAATGAACAGGCCGTGCTCTCGCCGCCCTGGTCGATCCATTGCGGCGCCGGCACCGGGGCCTACGCCTTCATCTGGAGCATGGCCGGAGACAACCAGTCCTTCACCGACATGGACATGGTGGATATGAAGAGCCTCAAATAGAGGCCTCGAAGTCCATTCGCCACCGGAGCAGCGATGCTCGGACGGGCGGCGGCGGGAACCGTCAGACGGGCACTACACGCGGTTCCTGCCCAAGTACCATGCGATCGTCGGGATGCACGCCGCCCTTGCATGGCCCGGTGGAGCGGCGCTCGATGATCCTCGACGCGACCTGGACCCTGCGGGCGGGCGTCCCCGGCTGGCGCGGGTTCTCGATCCGCTCGAGCAGGAGCCGCAGGCCGACGGCTCCGCATTCCTGGCCTTCCATCCGCACCGTCGTCAAAGCTGGCGAGATCTGCTTTGCCGGTGAAAAATCGCCAAAACCGACCACCGAGACATCATCGGGAATGCGATAGCCCTGGCCCAGGAGTTCGGAAACGACGGTGAGCGCCAAGCCGTCATGCGCGCAGAAGAAGGCGGTCGGCCGAGCACCTTTTTCCTTCAGTGCGCGATAGGTTTCGGCAAAACCATTCTCCTCCTCGAACTGCAGGACATGCAACGTGACATCCGGGTGACGCTCGGCGATTTCGCGCGCGCCATAAAAGCGCTCGCGGCGGCCGCGATAACCGGGTGTGCCATGGACATAGGCGATGGAACGGTGACCGAGGTCTACCAGGTATTGGATCACGGCCTGCCCTGCCTCATGGTCGGTGCCGGAGACCTGATCGGCATCTTCGAGCGGATCGACCCAGCCGAACCGGATGATCGGAGTGCCGGTCGCCATCGCGGCGCGGATCGCCTCGCGGTCGTGCGGTCCGACCAGCAACAGTCCGGCGCAGGTGCGCGCCAGTTCTTCAAGCTGTCCCTGGCTGTGGGTCCATAACATCCTGAGAGCCATGCCGAGCCTGTGCGCCTCTGCCTGGACCCCGTTCTGGATCTGCATGTGCAGCTCGCTGTTGACCGGGTCGAGGTCGTGAAACACCACCGCGATATCGCCCGGCGCGGTCTGGCGGGCGGGCTTGCTATAGCCGAGACGCAGGGCTGTTTCGCGAATCCGCTCGCGGGTTTCCTCGCTGACGCCGCTCTTGCCCGACAACGATCTGGACACGGCATATTTCGAAAGGCCGACCTCGCGCGCGATGGTCTGCAAGGTGACCCGCCCCCTGTTTTTCATTCCAGCCCTCTCTGCATTGCCGCCTGGCGGCACTGCCGCACTGCAAAACGCAATTTTCCCAAACAAGCCTACATAACACTTTACCTAACAGTATTCGAATGCAAGCTTTCCGTTATCCACGCCCAAGGGAAATAATAGGTAACGGCGGGGACTGCGTGTGGAGGAGACACTCATGATCAAGCTGAAACGTCGCGCGTTTCTGGCCGGGACTTCGGCCGTTTTGATTTTGCCGGCCCTGCCGGCTTTAGCCGTCGACTACAAGGAAGCCGGTCTCTTGAAGGATAAGGTCGCCAGCGGCGCCCTTCCTCCCCTCAAGGATCGGCTGCCCGCCAACCCCCTTGTCATCAAACCCCTTGAAAGTGTTGGTAAATACGGAGGCGATTGGAAGCTGGCGCTGGTCGGCGGCGGTTCGCTCTCGATGCTGTTCCGCTACCAGGCCTATGAGCCTCTCCTGCGTTACACGCCCGACTGGTCGGGGGTGACGCTCAATGTCGCGGAAGCCTTTGAAGGCAATGCAGATTCCACCGTCTACACCATTCGCCTGCGCAAGGGCATGAAGTGGTCTGATGGACATCCCTACACCACCGCCGACGTCAAGTTCTGGTATGACACGGTGCTCACCGACAAACGCGTTGCCGTCACCAGCCAGGGCCACTGGAAGACCGCCGGCAAGCCCGCCAAGCTGGAAGTGGTCGACGAACAGACCTTCAAGGTGATCTTCGAAAAACCTAACGGCATGTTCCCGCTGCAGGTCGCCTGGTCCAACTGGGATCACACCACGCGCTGCCCCAAGCATTATCTCGAGCAATTCCATATCGACTACAATCCGAAAGCAGACGAGCTGGCCAAGCAGCGCGGCTTCCAGAGCTGGATCGCCGCATTTCAGTCCGCCTCCGGCTTCCAGGACGACAACGCCTTCTTCCTCAATTCGTCGAAAAAGCCTTGCCTCAACGCCTGGTATTTCACGATCGCGCCTGGCGAAAACACCGAGCGTGTCGTGGCCGAACGCAACCCTTATTATTGGAAGGTCGATACCGCGGGCAATCAGTTGCCCTATATGGACCGCATCGTCTACCAGATGGTCGCCGATCCGCAGGTACTGCTCTTGAAATGCATGCAGGGCGAAATCGACCTGATGGACCAGTATATCGCCACGCCGAACAACAAGTCGGTTCTCTACGACGCGCGCAAGCAGGGCGACTATGATTTCTACACGCTGACCTCGACCGAGGCCAACGTCATGAACTTCATCTTCAACCTGAACCACAATGACGAGACGAAGCGAAAGCTCTTCCGCAACAAGAAGTTCCGAGCGGCCCTGTCGACCGCGCTCGATCGGCAGACGCTGATCGACGCCGTGCTGGTCGGCCAGGGCGCGGCCGCCCAGCCGTCGATCAAGGAAGGCGATCCGCTCTATAGCGATCAGCTCGCCAAGCAGTTCACCGAGTACAGCGTCGACAAGGCGAACGCCATGCTCGACGAGCTGGTTCCGAAGCGCGACAGCCAGAATTTCCGTCTCGACGAGAAGGGCCGGCGGCTGACGATCATCTTCGAGATCGACCAGGCCCGCCCGATCTTCCTCGATCTCTTCCAGCTGGCGATCCCGATGTTCCAGGCGGTCGGCATCGATGCGCAGATGCGCACCATGGACCGCTCCCTCTGGGAGACCCGCGTGCGCCAGGGCCGCGATTTCGACGCGACCGCGCATCAGTTCGGCGCCAATGGCGGCGTCGCGGCGATGCTCGATCCGCGCTACTACGTGCCGACCGACAGCAACGCGATGTATGCCCCGGCCTGGCAGCTCTGGTATCTCGATCCCAAGAACGCCAATGCCGAGGAGCCGCCGGAAGAGACCAAGAAGCTGCTCGCGCTCTACGACAAGCTGAAGGCGACATCGGACCAGGCCGGCCAGCGCGAGATCATGAAACAGATCCTCCAGGGGGCCGCCGACAACTTCTATGTCTTCGGGATTTCGCAGCCGCCGGACGGCTACGGCATCGTCAAGAACAACATGAGGAACATCACCAAGACCATGCCGAACTCGTTCGGCTGGCCGACCCCTGCCCCGACCATGCCGGAGCAGTTCTACAAGGTCTGAAGGCCTCGCCAATTGCGATGATTTTCCGGGCGCCGGCGCAAGCCGGCCGGCGCCATGGGGCCCCTTTTTCCGATAACTGGATGCTATCATGCTCGAGGCGAGACGACAGAACACCGACACCTTGCGGACTCCCGACTGGTACAGGACCGCGACGCGCTGGACCCAGCTGACCTTCGTGGAGGATGATCCGGAAAAATACGACCCGGCCTTCTGGATCGACGTCTTCAAGCGCACCAAATCCAACGCCCTATGCCTCAGCGCCGGCGGTTACATCGCCTACTATCCAAGCGAGGTTCCCTATCACTACGTCAGCCAGTATCTGGGTGACAGGGACATTTTCGGCGCGCTGGTCGATGCCGCCCGCAAGCTCGACATGCATGTCATGGCCCGCGTCGATCCGCACGCCATCCATGACGATGCGGCCAGGGCTCATCCGGAATGGGTGATGATCAATGCCGACGGCACGCCGCGCCGCCACTGGGCCTATCCGGATGTCTGGGTCACCAATGCCTATGGCGACTACAACTCGGTATTCATGCCGGAGGTGGTGAAGGAGATCGTCCGCGAATACGATGTGGACGCGATCTTCGCCAATCGCTGGCAAGGCCACGGCGTCGACTACAGCGAAGACAGCGCCCGCCGTTTCAAGGACATGACCGGCCATGCGCTGCCCAGAAGGGCGGATGCCGAGGACCCGGCCTGGCAGGCCTGGCTGCAATGGCGCCGCCGGGTGCTGACCGATATGATCGCCCAGTGGGACGACGCAGTCAAAGCCATCCGGCCGCATGCGAGCTTCATCCCCAACATGAGCGGCGCGTCGCTGATGGAGTTCGACCTCTCGGTCATCACCAAACATTGCCCCTTCCTCGTCGTCGACCATCAGGGCCGCAAGGGGCTGGAGCTCGGCTGGTCCGCGGGCCGCAACGGCAAGCGCATCCGCGCCACCTTTGCCGATCGTCCGGTGGTGCTGATCACCTCGATCGGTCCGGAAGAGGAATACCGCTGGAAGGATGCGGTGACCTCCGGCGAGGAAATGCAGCTCTGGATCAACAACGGCACGGCCCACGGGCTTTTCGCCTGGTTCACGAAATTCAACGGCGTGGTGCCCGACAAGCGCTGGGTGGATCCGGTCGCCGAGGCCTTCGTGCTGCAGTCGGCGGTCGAGCCGGTCCTCGAAAGCATGAGGCCGACGGCAGAGATCGCCGTGATCGACCCTTCGACCACCTTGCGTCACTGGGCACCGGAAGACCGCCACGCGGCGGAGAAACACGACCTCGGCATCTACCATGCCCTGGTCGAGGCCCGCCTGCCCTTCGAGCTTCTGTCCGATCAGGTGCTCACCCGGGACAATCTCGATCGCTTCAAGGTCATCATCCTTGCCAATGCCTCCTGCCTTTCGGATGCGCAGAACGAGGCGATCCGCGCCTATGTGGCGCGCGGCGGCAGCGTCGTCGCCTCCTACGAGACCTCGCTTCGCGATGAATTCGGCAAGGCGCGTTCCGAATTCGGGCTGTCGGACGTGCTTGGCGCCAAATTCGTCTCCGGCCCGCGCGGCATCGTCAAGAACACCTATGTGGCGCTGTCCGGCGACCACCCGGTCAACAAGGGTTTCGACGGCGCCGAGCGGATCATGGGCGGCACAAGGCTGATCCATGTCGAACCGGCTGCGGGCGCTGCAACGCCGGTCCTCTACGTTCCCGATTTCCCGGATCTTCCGATGGAGGAGGTCTATCCGCGTAAAGACCCGGAAGGTGCGGCCGTCATCGCCCGAGAAACCGGCATGGGTGGCCGCACTGTCTATATTCCCTGGAATATCGGTGAAATCTTCTGGGAAGTGTTTGCCGTCGATCACGCCCGGCTGCTGTCCAACGCCGTCCATTGGGCGCTTGGCAAGACCCCGCGCGTCACCGTCAAAGGCCCCGGCGTCATCGACCTCGCCCTCAGGGAAAACGCCGAGGGTATCGCGCTCAGCCTCTTCAACCTCACCAACCCGATGATGATGAAAGGGCCGATACGCGAAAATTATCCTCTGGCGGCCCAGACCGTTTCGGTGGAAGTTCCGAGCGGCAAATCGGTTGCGAAAGCCTGGCTGGTCGTTGCGGACAGGGCGGCAAGCTTCAGCGTCAAGGACGGACGCGCGGAGGTGGACGTGCCGGGAATAGAGCGGCTGGAAGTGCTGCATCTCACCTGGAAATAAGGTGGGAGACTAAAATGGAGGAACGCTTTCGGCCTGGAGGGGCCGAGGGCGGATGAAGATCCGAAGGTGGCGCCTAAACGGCGCTTTCAACGGGAGGAGAACTATTCCGATGCTTGGCTACATCTTCAAGCGCGTGCTCTACATGATCCCGACCCTGTTCGGCATGTCGCTGATATCGTTCCTGATCATCCAGCTGCCGCCGGGTGACTACCTGACGTCGATGATCGCCACGATGAGCGACAGCGGCCAGACCGTCGATCCGGCCCAGATCGAGCGGCTGAAGGAAATCTACGGCTTCGACGATCCCTTCTACATCCAGTATCTCAAGTGGATCTGGGGCATCGTCAGTCGTGGCGACTTCGGTCATTCGTTCGAATGGAACCAGCCCGTTTCCGGCCTGATCTGGGGCCGGATGGGTTCGACCCTGGTCATCTCGCTCTTAAGCCTCCTGTTCGTATGGATCGTCGCGCTGCCGATCGGCATTTATTCCGCCGTCCGTCGCCATTCGATCAGCGACCACGTCTTCACCTTTTTCGGCTTTATCGGGCTTGCGGTGCCGAACTTCATCCTGGCGCTGGTGCTGATGTACGTCGCCTACCGTTATCTCGGCCAGAGTGTCGGCGGCCTCAACTCGCCCGAATATGCCGAAGCGCCCTGGAGCCTTGCCAAGGTCGGCGATTTCCTTGCGCATCTGTGGATCCCGATCATCATCATCGGCGCTTCCGGGACGGCGGCGCTGATCCGCGTCCTGCGCGCCAACCTGACCGACGAGCTTCACAAGCCGTACGTGATCACCGCCCGCGCCAAGGGCCTGCCGGAATACAAGGTCATTCTCAAATATCCGGTGCGCATCGCCCTCAACCCGTTCGTCTCGGCGATCGGCTGGGTGCTGCCGCATCTGGTCTCCGGCGTGACGATCACCGCCATCGTCCTCAACCTGCCGACCGCCGGGCCGCTGCTGTTCCGAGCGCTGATATCGCAGGACATGTATCTCGCCGGCAGTTTCATCCTGCTCCTCAGTGCCCTCACCCTTGTCGGCATGCTGCTATCGGATCTGCTGCTGGCGCTGCTCGATCCGCGCATCCGGTTCAATTGAGGGAGGCCGCATGAGCACGCACGATACATTCGGAACCTATTCCGGCCCCGCTCACACCGTCGCCGACGGCCCCTCGATCAGTCCGCTCAAAGCCGGAAAGACCGTTTCGACCGCAACGGTCGGCCCCTGGAGGCTGATTGCGGGAAAGCTTCTCCGCCAGAAGGTGGCCATGTTTGCCGGCGCGGTCATCGTGATCCTCTATCTGATCGGCCTGTTCGCCGAATTCCTGGCACCCAGCCTGCCCGCCACCTCGCGGCCGCAATATACCTATGCGCCGCCGCAGGGCCTGAGCTTCTTCGTCAAAAAGCCGGACGGCAGTTCCGAGTTCAATTTCCATGTGAAAGGCTACAAGGTCGAGATCGAAAAGGTGGCGCTGCGCCGCACCTTCGTCGTCGACGACACCAAGGTCGTGCCGGTCGGCCTGTTCGTCAAAGGCCCGCGCTACGAACTCTGGGGCCTCATCCCGATGGACCGCCACCTGATCGGCCCGATCAATCCAAGCGATCCGATGTATCTGCTCGGCGCCGACCGCCTCGGGCGCGACGTCTTCTCGCGGCTGGTCTATGGCACCCGGATTTCCATGTCGATCGGTCTCGTTGGCGTCGTCATGTCTCTCGTCCTCGGCGTCGTGCTCGGCTCGATATCGGGCTTTTACGGCGGCTGGATCGATACGGTGATCCAGCGCATGATCGAGGTTGTCAGCGCCATGCCGACCATCCCGTTATGGCTGGGCCTCGCAGCGGCGATCCCGCTCACATGGTCGCCGGTCAACGTCTATTTCGTCATCACCATTATCGTCTCGCTGCTCGGCTGGACCAGCCTCGCCCGTGAGGTGCGCGGCCGTTTCCTCGCTCTTCGCAGCGAAGACTTCGTCACCGCCGCAATCCTCGACGGATCGAGCGAGAAGCGCCTGATCTTCCGCCATATCCTGCCGTCCCTGACGAGCCATATTCTCGCCGTCGTGACGCTTGCCGTGCCGACGATGATCGTTGCGGAAACCTCGCTTTCCTTCCTCGGTATCGGCCTGAAGCCGCCGGTCGTCAGCTGGGGCGTGCTGCTGCAGGACGCCCAGAACATCCGCACGGTGGCAACCGCACCATGGCTGCTGATCTGGCCCTCGCTCGCGGTGATCGTCGCCGTGTTGTCCTTCAATTTCTTCGGCGACGGCCTTCGCGATGCCGCCGACCCCTATGACAATTGAGGAGGAAACCATGACCGGTCCTGCCGAAGACACCGTCCTCTCCGTCGAAAACCTCTCGATCGATTTCCGGTTGCGGACCCATATCCTGCATGCGGTCGAGAATGTGAGTTTCGAGCTGAAGCGCGGCCAGACGCTTTGCCTCGTCGGCGAGAGCGGTTCGGGCAAGAGCGTCACCGCCCGTTCCCTGCTGCAGATCGTCGACAGGCCCGGCAGCATCGTCGGCGGGCGCATCCTTTTGCGAAACGCCGGCGAGTTCCCGGATATCGCCAGGCTCGATCCGGATGGCCAAGCCATGCGCGCCATTCGCGGCCGCAGGATCGGCCTGATCTTCCAGGAACCGATGAGTTCGCTGTCGCCGGTCCATACGATCGGCTCGCAGATCACCGAAGCCGTGCGCCTGCACAGCAATCTCGACAAGCGCGCCGCGCGGGCGAAAACGGTCGAATTGCTGCGCCAGGTGGAAATCCCCAATCCGGACCAGATGGCCGACCGCTACACGTTCGAATTTTCCGGCGGCATGCGTCAGCGGGCGATGATCGCCATGGCGCTTGCCGGCAATCCCGACATCCTGATCGCCGACGAACCGACCACGGCGCTCGACGTGACCACCCAGGCCGAAATCCTCGACCTGATCAAGCGGCTGCAGGTGGAGCGCGGCATGGCCATGCTGCTGATCACCCACGACATGGGCATCGTCGCCGAAGTGGCGGATGACGTCGCCGTCATGCGCTTCGGCCATATCGTCGAGCGCGGCCCGGTCGATGCGATCTACCATGACGCCCAGCACCCCTACACGCGCCAGCTTCTCGCCTCGACGGTGAAGCTCACCCGCCATGTCGAAGGCAGGGTGCCGGCGGTGGCCGCGTCGTCGGAGCCGCGGCAGCCGATCCTTTCGGTCCGCACTCTCGGCAAGACCTTCGGCTGGCACGGAAAAACCAATTCGCTGCGCGCCGTCGACGACGCCAATTTCGATCTCTATCCCGGTGAGAACCTCGGCATCGTCGGGGAAAGCGGCTCGGGCAAGACGACGCTCGGCCGGCTGATCCTGCGCACCGTCGAGCCGACGACAGGCAGCGTCGTCTACCGCAACAAGGACGGCAGCGAAGTCGAGGTCACCAGCCTGACCAAGAAGGAGCTGCGCCATTTCCACCGGGAAGTGCGACTCGTCTTCCAGGACCCGTTCGCCTCGCTCAACCCGCGCATGACGGTCAAGGAAGTGATCGGCGACCCGCTGATCATCAACGGTCTCGCCAAGGGCAAGGCGCTGGAAGAGCGCGTCGCCGAACTGATGCGGCTCGTCGGGCTCGATCCGATGGGCATGGAACGTTACCCGCACGCATTTTCCGGCGGCCAGCGGCAACGCATCGGCATTGCCCGGGCGCTGGCGCTCGATCCGCGCATCATCATCGCCGACGAGGCGACTTCGGCGCTCGACGTGTCGATCCGCAGCCAGATCCTCGACCTGCTGCTCGACATCCGCCAGCGGTTGAACCTCAGTTTCATCTTCATCTCGCACGACATTTCGGTGGTGCGCTATTTCTGCGATCGTGTCGCGGTCATGCATCGCGGCAAGATCGTCGAGCTCGGCGAGGCCGAGCAGATCTGCACCGCGCCACGGGAGGCCTATACCAAGAGCCTGATTTCCGCCGTTCCCAATCCCGACCCCCGCGACAAGCGCATGCTGCACCGGCACCGCTTCGTCGCATCCGTTTCCTGAAGGACAGTGCCAGTGCCGAAATTCTCCGCCAATCTCTCCTTCCTCTACCAGGACCTGCCCTTCCTCGATCGCATCGCCGCTGCCGCGAAGGACGGTTTCGGCGGGCTCGAATATCTCGGCCCTTATGCCGAGCCGAAAGAGAAGGTCGTCGATGCATTGAAAGCAAGCGGCCTCGTCCAGGCGCTTTTCAACGTGCCTTCGGGCGACTGGGCCGGCGGCGAGCGCGGCATCGCCTGCCTGCCGGATCGCGTCCAGGAATTCCGCGACGGCGTGGCTCTGGCGCTCGACTATGCCGAGGCACTCGGCTGCGGCCAGGTGAACGTCATCTCCGGCCTCGTGGCGAAGGATGCGGATGTCGATGTTCTGGAAGAGGTGCTGGTCGGCAACCTGAAATACGCCGCGCCGCGCTGCGCCGATGCCGGCGTCAGGCTGCTGATCGAGCCGATCAACCTGCGCGACATTCCCGGATTTTTCCTCTCGACGACCGATCATGCGGAACGCGTCCTCGACAAGGTCGGCTCCGACAATCTCTACATCCAGTACGATTTCTACCACATGCAGATCATGCAAGGCGACCTCATCCCCACCTTCATCCGCCTGAAAGAGAAGATCGCCCATGTACAGATCGCCGACAATCCCGGTCGCAACGAGCCGGGCACCGGCGAGATCAACTACGATTTCATTCTCCGCGAACTCGACCACCTCGGTTACGACGGCTGGGTCGGCTGCGAATACAGGCCGAAGGCCGGCACCAGCGAAGGCCTTGGGTGGATGAAGCCCTATCTCCCCGGAGGGCCACGCTAAGATCAATGCTTTTCGGAACTAAACGGACACCACCGACGCCACTTCCAGACCGGAGCCCTTCTCCGGAAGGCGGAGCCATGTCCGAACATCGATGAAGAAGGACAGGACCATGCTCAAAAACGATATCCAATTCCCCTACGGCGCCGTCTATTTCCGCAAGTCCAATCCGCCCCGCGAAGACTGGGAGCGCGACTATGCGACGGCGGGCGAAGACGGCCTCAACATCTTCCGCCACTGGTTCATGTGGAGCGCGATCGAAACCGCGCCCGGCGTCTACGACTGGGAGGAATACGACCAGCAGATGGATCTCGCCGCCCAGAACGGCATCAAGACGGTCATCGCCGAACTGATCCACGCCGTGCCCGACTGGGCGGTGCGCAAATATGCCGATGCGCTGCAGGTCAATGCCGACGGCACCAGGCTCGGCTCCTATATGGGCGTCTCGGCGGCGACCGGCGGCTTTTCCAACAATGGCGGCGGTGCGGGCGCACTGACGCTCAACTGCCCAGAAGTCAAGGAAGCGGCCGGCCGGTTCCTGACGGCACTCGCCACCCGCTACAAGGACCATCCGGCGATCTACGGCTACGACGTCTGGAACGAGTGCAACTATTCCGCCGATGTCGATTACAGCAGCTATACCAAGTCGGCCTTCCGCACATGGCTGGAGAAGAAATACGGCACGCTGAAAGTGCTCGCCAAGGCCTGGCATCGCTACAGCTATGCCGAATGGGAGGACGTCGAGCCGCCGGTCCACATGGCGCCCTATCCGGAGTGCATCGACTGGCTGCAGTTCAAGCGCGACAATTTCTACGACCAGATGCAATGGCGCATCGACACCATCCGCGCCGTCGACCCGAAGAACACCATCGCCGCCCACGGCATTTCCGGCGCCATCCCCAACATGGCGGCGAACGGCTGCGACGACTGGCTGGCCGCCTCCAAGGTCGAGATCTACGGGTTCACCTGGATCCAGGCGCGCAAGGGGTCGGAAGCCTGGAAGAACTGGTACGGCGTCGATATCAACCGCGCCGCGGCGCGTGGCAAACCCTTCTGGCATGCCGAGCGGCAGGGCGGACCGCTCTGGCTGCAGCCGCAGGTGATCGGCCGCGACAAGGATGACGGCCGCGTCGCCGAGCCCGAGGATATCCGCCTGTGGAGCATGACCTCGTTTGCGGGCGGTGCCCGCGGGGTGCTGAACCTGCGCTGGCGGCCGCTGCTCGACGGGCCGCTCTTCGGTGCCTTCGGCGCCTATGGGATGGACGGCGCCCGCACACCACGCTCGAAGATGCAGAGCGACATGGCGAAATGGGCGAACGACCCGGCGCAGGCCGCCCTTTGGGAGGCGAAGCCGGTGCGCGGCGAAATCGGCATCCTGGTGGTTCCGGAGACTCAGGAATGGGATTACCTGCTGAACTACGACCGCAAGGAAAAACCCTATCCGGAAGCGATGTGGGGGGCCTATCGCGCCTTCCTCGAAACCGGCGTCCAGCCGGACTGGGTCCATATCGACGATATCGACGCCTATGATCGTCTCTATTTCCCCTATCCGATCATGTTCACTGCCGAGCAGGCAAAACGCCTCGCCGCCTGGGTGGAAAATGGCGGAACGCTGATCGCCGAGGCCTGCCCCGGTTATTTCGGCGACCGTGGCCATGTCGGCCAGGTGCAGCCGAACATGGGCCTCGACAAGGTTTTCGGCGCTCGCGAGGACCAGGTCGAGTTCATGCCGGATGTCGGCGACCGCATCCATTTCAAGCTGGATTGGGCGGCGGTGGATGGCGGCGGTTTCCTGCAATCCTATGTGCTTGCCGGTGGCACCGCGCGCGGCAATTTCGACGACGGACGACTTGCCGTGGTCGAGAACACTTATGGCAAGGGCCGGACGCTGCTGATCGGCACCAATCCATCGGTCGCCTATTACAAGTCGCAGGGCAAGACGAACGGCGCCTTCTTCGCCGAATTGCTGCGCTGGAGCCGCTGCGCGCCGCATGCGACCTCGTCGAACAAGGCGCTGTTCGCGCGTATCCATAAGAGCGAAAAAGGCAGCTTCCTCTGGCTCGTCAACCCGACCCGCGCGGCGCAGTTGACCGAGGTCAAGCTCGCCGAAGGCCATGGCCGGCTCGCTACTGGAAAGGCGGCCTGGCCGATCGGACACGCCCATGACGGCGGCATGATCGAGGTGCCGGCCCGCGACGTCCTGATCCTGCCGCTCGAATGACATCGGTCCGCGCCTCACCTTGCTCAAACCTTACGTTACAGGGAGAACGGCCCGCAAGGGCGGGCAAGCTGCGCTATTATGGTCGACCCGGAATTTAAACGGATGTTCGATCATGCGCAGGGGGCGATGAAAGCCTACCGCCTGACCCTGTCTTCTTTGCCGATCCCTTCTTCCGTGCGCCGTGCCGTGTGTGTAGAAGCAAACGACGCAACCATTCGTATTGCAAGTGCAGCTCCTGTCCTTTCTGAGGATCATCGCCGTCCATGATGAAGTCATCCCTCGATCACATGCCACCGCGCAAACAACGCGAACTGGCCCAGGTTCTGGAGATCCTCCACGAAGAATTCGAGGACGCGCTGAAGGAGGGCACGGCCGACTTCAAGAAGCGCGGCCGGATCCTGAAGGTCATCCTGTTCGGCTCCTATGCCAAGGGCGGATGGGTCGACGAGCCGTTCACCATGAAAGGCTATCGGTCAGACTTCGATCTGCTGATCATCGTCAACGACCGCAGGCTGTGCGAGTTCGCCGACTACTGGTACAAGGCTGCCGACCGGCTGATCCGCGATACGTCGATCGAAACGCCGGTGAGCTTCATCGTCCATTCCAGGCGCGAGGTGAACACCTACCTGAAGGAGGGGCAGTATTTCTTCTCCGACATTCGCAAGGAAGGCATCGTCCTTTATGAACTGGATGACGAGCCGCTGGCGGAGCCGCAACCGCTGTCGCCGGAAGATCGGTTGCGTATTGGTAGGAACCACTTCTCTGAACGATTTGAGTTGGCCCGATCCTTTGCTCAAGGCGTTGGCTACTACTTAGACCTGAAGAATACCCGCTTGGCAGCATTTCTTCTCCACCAGTCGCTCGAGCAAGCCTACTCCTGCGTCCTACTGACGCTCACGAACTACGGGCCGCCTTCCCACAACATCAAGTTCCTGCGCTCTCTCGCCGAGGAACAGGACCGGCGGCTGGCCGATGCCTTTCCGCGCGACCAGCATCGCGAACGGGCCTGGTTCAATACGCTGAATGAAGCCTACGTGAAGGCGCGGTACTCAAAGCACTACGAGATCAACGAGGAGGCGCTCTCGTGGCTGGGAGAGCGGACCAGCCTGCTGCTCGAGTTGGTCAAAGACGTGTGCACAGAGCACCTTGAAACGCTTGAGCGGAATAGCGGTTAGCGTATTCGATCAGTCGGCAAATGTACGGTTGGAACTGGTCCCCTTTGCAGGACCCTGTTTTACAAAAGCGCTACGTCTCCAGTAGCGGACATCGGCTCGGCCTGGATGGAATGACCGATTTGGGGCCGACGGCAGACCGTCCGCTGCTAGGACACGCAACGCAAAAGCTGACGTTAGGGTGCTGCGCGCTTAGGCTAGGATTGGTCCATTGCAGCCATGATACACTAAGTCACAATCACGATGCGCGCCAGCTTCGAGACTTTGACCAGATGTTCAGCACCGTCATAGTGTAGTGCGTGGCACATGCAAATAGTCCGATGATCGAGCCCAGATGGACAAAAAATTCGAGTGGTGCCTGGCTGAAACCCCAGAAATCCATTGTGATCTCAGCCTTCAGCCTCGACCGGAGGCCGAGGACAAAGAAACTATTGATTCCATAGCCGGCGATTGCGAGGGCGGTCATCTGGAGGATGGCGGTCCTAACTGCACTCCTTTCGACGAACCCAAATAATCTGCTTGTCACACCCATTATCTTTGACCATCGCATGCCGACGTGGATTGAAACGATGAGAAGCGACCAGTATGCGGCGAGCCCGTGGATTTGCCGGGTGCTGGATCCCCCACCGAATGGCAGAAAGTCGAACAGGCTGCGAGAGATCATCAAGCTCGTCATCAGAAGCACGATCGTCGTGGCCGCTAGAAAGAATACAACAACGATGTCGGCTGAAACACGGAGGTTTCGGCGGGTCTTCGCAGCTCTCGCGTACCAACGGCGGTTGAATGTGTTGTGGACGATCAGAAGCGCGAACATGACCGTTCCCGCGATCTCGTGCATTGCGTTTCCGAGCCAATCGTAAGCCAGGGCGACCATCAACAAGCCGCCCGCAACGAAAACCACTCCCAAGCGAGTAAGAAGCGAGGATATCACGGAAGATAGTCCCGCATCCTGTTAACGGTGAACATGAAGTCGTTGTTGGCCGCGGATTGATGGCAGGACTCGCATCGGTCAGCGATGGCCGCGCGGTTGACCTCGCCGTTAATATCGAACTGCTGGAAATGCCAATCACCGGTGCGCTTCTCCTCGTCGACCTCTAGGCCCCAATCCACGCCCTTCTCCATGACGAAATAGCTGGTTAGAGCACCGTCGTCATAAATCTCCAGTACAAGCCTGGTGCCCGGCGGTAACGGCTGGCCAGCCTTCGCGATGTCGATCGTTTCCTTCAGGGCATAGGCCAGCTCGCCACCTGAGCCACGCCTGTAATCTCCATACATAACCATCTGCTTGAAATCTTTCGGGAAGGTAGCGCGGTGGCGGCCGTGGCGGCGAGGTTCGGCGCTAGGAGCAGAGCGGCCCCAAAAAGGGCGACAAGGGCGGGGCGGAACGAAGGCATGGGGATCCTTTTTGGATGCAGGAATGCGGCCGATCGCGGCCCAGGCAAATGTCAACGGGCGCCGCTGTGGGCGCCCGTCGTTTGGGAAGGTCAGGCGTCGACGTCTACCGATTCCATGTACATCGGGCTCATGCGCCCGCCATGCACCGTGATGGTGGAGAGCACGGCGTCGATCTCGACGAGATCTGCAGGCGTCAACTCAACACGGAGCGCGTCGAGATTTTCATTCAGGTGTTCAATGTTGCGGGTGCCAGGTATCGGCACGATAAAAGGCTTCTGTGCTCTCAGCCATGCCAGCGCGACAGCCGAAGGCGATACCCCCTTTTTCGCCGCGAACTGGCTCAGGAAGGTGATGATCGGCATATTCGCTGCCATGTTTTCCGCGGTAAAGCGTTCAAAATTCGCGCGAAGGTCCGTTTTCGGGTCGAACTTGGTGTTGCTATCGATCCTGCCGGTCAAATACCCCATCCCGAGCGGGCCCCACGGCACGAAGCCAATTCCGAGTTCCTCACACGTCGCCAGGACACCATTCGTCTCGGGCCCGCGCTCCATCATCGAGTATTCCGTCTGCACTGCCGTTACCGCCTGAACCGCATGGGCTCGCCGGATCGTCCTGGGGCTCGGTTCGGACAAGCCGAAATGCAGCACCTTGCCTTCCTGGATCAGGTCCTTGACGGCGCCTGCCACGTCCTCGATTGGCACGTTCCTGTCGACGCGATGCTGATAGAAGAGGTCGATGCGATCGGTCTTGAGGCGCTTCAGCGATGCTTCAGCAACCCGCTTGATGCGTTCCGGCCGGCTGTCCCGCGCGGTGGTCCCGTCGAGGGCGAAGCCGAATTTAGTCGCGATCTTCACCTCGTCGCGGATGGGAGCCAAGGCTTCACCCAGCAACTCTTCGTTTATGAATGGCCCGTAAACTTCGGCCGTGTCAAAGAAGGTCACGCCCTTGTCATGGGCGGTACGCAAAAGTTGGATACCCTGGGCGATGTCGGCCGGCGGACCGTAGGTGCCGCTGATGCTCATGGCGCCGGCGCCGATTTCCGACACCTCCATATTTCCGAGTTTGCGCGTTTTCATGGTCGATCCTGCCTGTGTGGTTGGCTTATCCGACGATGCGGCCCAGGCCATTGGTACCAGCGGCAAGGTTGCTCCGGTAATGGTCGCCCCAACCACAAAATCTCGGCGGCCGATATTCAGCTCGATCGCCTGATGTCTTTGCTTTTTTTCCATGATCAGTCTCCAGATTGACCGCGACCAAGAGGGCGTCGTCTACCGAAACGTCGGTGTGACGAGGCAAGCAGTGCCCTCGTCTTTGCGGCTCATGTTGACGGCTTGAAGAATAGGATTCACTGGATCATCCGATTAGGCGGGAATATCTGCATAGCTTTAGAAGTGGCATTTCTGAATTCGAATGATCGCTCAGCGCTGGGTGAATGCCGATCGGCGGCAGGTAGTCATCGGACCTCGGCGGCGCGGGTGTGGGTCGGTGCACTGCCGAAGAAGACCTAGGCCTCGGCTTCAAACCCCAGTGAAACCGATAGCTCCCGGTGGGCTTCGATCTGCTGTTGCAGCAGCGCAATTTTCTGTTCCACCATACCGACTGCGTCGGCACCCGCGATGAATCGGCGGGGCAACTCCGCCTGGTTCACCAGGGTGATCAAGGCTTGAGCGAGTTTTGCGGGATCACCGCTCTGTTGTCCGTTGGCGGATTTCCAGAAGGCCAGGTGCTCGTCGCGCCGTTCGTCGTAGTCGCTGATGGATATCGGAGCGTATTGTGTGGATTCGTCGGTCAGAAGCTCGGTCCGGAAGAAGCCCGGATTGACGATCATCGTTTCGATCCTGAACGGGGCCACTTCCCCCTGCAGCGATTCCATCCAGCCATCGAGGGCGAACTTCGACGCGGCGTAAGCGCTGCAAAATTCAAAGCCGAGCAAACTGGCCGTGGACGAGATCGAGATGATCTTGCCGGATCTCTGCTTGCGCATTTGCGGCAGGACAGCACGGGTGACGCTCATCGGGCCGATAAGGCTACTCGCCAACTGCAGGTCGATCTGGGCCGGCGTCAACTCCTCGAAATGGCCAGCATAGAAATTCGCGGCATTGTTGACCAGAATGTCGATGCGGCCGAAGTATTCAACTGCGGCCTTAACCGCGACGTCGGCATCCGCCGGCTTGGTCACGTCCAACGTAACAACCAGCAAGTTTTCCGATTGACCGATCGCCTTGGCGACGCGTTCGCGATTGCGGCCAGTCGCGACGAGCTTGTCGCCAGCGGCAAGTACCGCCTTGGCAAAATCGAGGCCCATGCCTCGCCCGGCCCCAGTGATCATCCACACTTTGCTCATGATAGTTTCCTTGATTGTCGGTTCGAAGAATGTCGGGAACTGTGGAACGACAGATAGCGATGAAGACAATTGTTGATTAGTCGCTATAATCGGCATGAAGTCAGAAATGGGATTGATAAATGAGACACGGTGATTTCAGCGAACTTGCAGCTTTCATCGCTGTCGCCGAGGCCGGCAGTTTCACTCGCGCCGCCGCCAAACTGGGGCTTTCCCAATCCGCTGTCAGTTATTCAGTCAGAATGCTGGAGCAGAAGCTGGGGGTGCGGCTGATCTCTCGCACCACCCGAAGCCTCTCGCTGACGGACGCCGGGCAACGCATGCTCAGAAACCTCCGTCCGGCGTTCGATCACATCGAAAGCGAGATCGCAGCCGTCACCGCACTTCGTGACAAGCCTGCGGGTAAGATCCGCATCACGACGTTTCGGTATGCCGCGATAAGCGTACTGTGGCCCGTCGTTGCAAAGTTCCTGGCGGAATACCCCGATATCGAAATGGAAATCATCCTCGACGAGGGCCTCACCGATATCGTGGCGGACCGGTTCGACGCAGGCATCCGGGTCGGCGAACAGGTCCAGAAGGACATGGTGGCGGTGAAGATCGGCCCTGACCTGCGCATGGCAGTCGTCGGATCGCCATCATACTTTGCCAACCACAGAATCCCTCAAACGCCCCGCGAACTGGGGGAACACCGCGGAGTAAGCTATCGGCAGACCACTGGAGGCGGACTCTATGCATGGGAGTTCGAGCGCGACGGAGAAGAACTCCAAGTCAGGATGAACGGGCCGCTCATTTTGAACGATGGACTCATGCTTGAAGCCGCTGCTTTGGACGGACTGGCGCTTGCCTATACCTTCGAAGACCAGGTCTCTAAACATGTCGCAGACGGCAGGCTGATCCGGGTCCTGGAAGACTGGTGTCCGCCGTTTCCTGGCTATCACCTCTATTATCCAAGCAGACGCCAGCATACGGCGGCGTTTGCTCTATTCGTCGAAGCACTTCGTTTCAAAGGCTAGCGTGGGTTGGGCTGTAGCGCGTCTTGGTCCTGTGCGATGCTCTTTACTATGTGGCGCACAGGACCCGCTCATGTCCGTCTAAGCGATGTTGAAAGGCATCTGCCGCACCGGCTTGCCTGTCAAACGCGAGATGGCATTGGCGAACGCTGGTGCCAAGGGCGGCAAACCGGGTTCGCCCATGCCTGTCGGGGCCTCGGCACTTGGTACGATATGGACATCGAACTCGGGCACGTCAGTGATCCTTGCCACCGTGTATTCGCTGAAGTTGCCTTGCTCCACTACACCGTCCTTGAGCGTGATTTCAGAGCCAGGAAGGCAGGCTGAAAGACCCATGATCGCCGCTCCCTGCACCTGTGCTTCCACCGTCCGGGGGTTGACGGCCAGATTGCAGTGAACACCGGCGGTGACGCGATGCAGCTTCGGCTGCCCATCGACGACGGAGGCTTCGACCACGTATGCCACCACGGATGAAAAGGATTCATGCACGGCAACGCCCCAGGCCCTGCCTTCCGCCAAGGTCTTGCTACCGTAACCGCTCTTATCTACCGCGAGCTGAAGCGCATCGCGATGACGAATATGCTCCTCGCCGAACATCCTCATACGGTAGGCGACCGGGTCCTGGTCGGTGGCTCGCGCTATATCGTCAAGCAAGGTCTCCATCACGAAAGCCGTATGCGTGGAGCCAACGCTGCGCCACCAAAGAACCGGTACGTTGGCAACAGGATGATGGACCGTCAGACGCATGGGAAGCGGATAGGGGCTCCGCATCCCCTCGGTTGTCGCGGCATCGATGCCGTTCTTAACCTGGAATTGCTCGAACACCGTTCCCGTGAGGATGGACTGACCGACGATGGTGTGATCCCAGGCGAGCACGTTGCCCTGCTTGTCAAAGCCGATGCGGGCGCGATGAAGGTGCGTCGGGCGATAGTAACCGCCCTTCATATCGTCCTCGCGGCTCCAGAGCATGCGCACCGGTGCGTCGATTCCCGCTGCCTTGGCGGCCTTGGCTATCTGACAGGCCTCCATTGCCGTGTCGCTGCTGCTCGAGAAGCGCCGACCAAAGCCGCCTCCCGATGTGAGCACATTCACCACGACCTGTTCCGGCTTGAGCCCAAGCACGTTTGCGGCAACGCCGGCATCGAGCCCGGCACTTTGGCTGCCCATCCAGATCTCGGCGCGATCGTTCGAAAGCCTGACGGTACAGTTCAGGGGTTCCATCGCCGCGTGAGCAAGATACGGGAACACGAACTCGGCATCCAGGGTGAGCGGTGCCGTTTCCAATGGCGCCATGTCTGTATCGAAAAGGCGCGGGCCAAGGTTAGTCGCAATCTCGCGAAATTGAGCAAGCTGCTTTTCGCTATCGACTTTTTCAACAGCCGATGTGTCCCATTCCACCTTGAGAGCATCACGACCCTGGCTGGCCTGCCAGTACCCGTCGGCAATGACCGTCACACCCTCGGCGCCGCGATCCAACGGGATCCGCAAAACAGCTCTTACGCCTTTTACTGCGCGTGCTGCACTGTCGTCCAGGGAGGCAATCTTAGCGCCGAACACCGGCGGGCGAGCGACAACGGCCGTCAATTGTCCCGGTAACCTGAAGTCGATGCCAAAACTCTGCTGGCCACTGCTCTTGGCCTGCGCGTCCAGACGCTGAGTGGGCTTGCCAATGATGCGGAAATCCGTCGGGTCCTTCAATGCTATCTTCTGGGGCACTGGCAGGGCCATAGCTGCCTCCGCAAGCTCTCCATAACCGAGCTTGCGGCCATTGGAGGCGAGGACCGCGCCTGCCTCGGTCCGCAGCGTGACGACGTCAACGCTCCAGCGAGCCGCCGCCGCAGCAAGGAGCATGGCGCGGACGCGCGCACCCAGTTCGCGATACTGCGTAAAGCTGTTCTTGATGGTGTTCGAACCGCCGGTAAGGTGCATGCCGAAGAGCGGATCGACGTAGGCCGCATCATTGGTACCGAGTTGGCTTCGCACAAGACTCCAGTCCGCATCGAGCTCTTCCGCCAGGATCATCGGCAATGCCGTCTGGACACCTTGGCCGAACTCTAACCGATTGATCGTGACCGTCACTTCGCCATTGGTCGCTATCTGAACGAAAGCAGAGGGCTGTTCCGTCGGCTTGAGACCCGCGTTAACTGCGTCAGTGGCCTGCGCGGCGGCCAAGTGAGGGAAAACGCCGACAGCCAAACCGAAGGCTCCCGTCATTTTCAGGAAGCTCCGGCGCGGCATTGCCGGGACAATTGTTGAGCGTCCTTTTTCCAGCATGTGCTGCAGGGCGCGCGGTAATTCGCTGTAATCGATGTTCGGCAACATATGGCGTCTCCTCAGACGAGAGTGCTAGCGGCGTCGGCGATTGCCGCGCGGATGCGGACATAAGTTCCGCAGCGACAGATGTTGCCTTCCATTGCAGCATCGATCTCACCGATGGTCGGCTGCGTGCCCTTTGGCAGGGATGCGAGAAACGCAGTGGCGCTCATGATCTGACCGCTTTGACAGTAGCCGCATTGGGCCACATCGTTCTTCACCCAAGCCGCATGGACGGCGGCGCCGATCCGATCGGTGCCGTCAGTCACCTTTTCGATAGTGGTGATTTTCGCGCCCTGGGCAGCCGAGAGGGGTGTACTGCAGGAGCGAACGGCTTCGCCGTCGAGGTGGACCGTGCATGCGCCGCAGAGCGCTGCGCCGCAACCGAACTTGGTGCCGGTCAGGCCGAGCGTGTCACGCAGGACCCAAAGGATCGGCATCTCCGGGTCGGCATCGACCTCGTGCTGGCTGCCATTGATATTCAGTGTGATCATGGGTGGTCGGTGCTCCTATGGTTCATATGAATGAAGCTCTGGCGGACAGAACCAGTCGCAAAAAGGGTGTTGCGGGCAGGGGCGCCGATGCCCGACGATAACCCGTCCGTCGGTGGCGGATTAGCTTGCTGAGACCGCATGTGGTTAGAAACGCTGCTTCTGAATGCGAGCGAACGTGCGGACAATCACGTGAGGGCTCGGTCGGGGCGCGAAACAGCTCGGTTGGCCGATCGCCACTACTGGGTCAGGGACTTCAGGTAGGCGATGATATTCTGCCGATCCTCAGGGTTGGGCACGCTAGCGGTCATTGTGGTCTTCGGCACGACATCACGGGGCGCTGCAAGGAACCGGTCCAGCATCGCTTCGTCCCACACCAGCCCTGATGCTTTCATGGCCACCGAATAGCGGACGCCCTCCATCGTACCTGCGGTACGCCCAACAACCCCACCGAGGCCGGGCCCCGCCTTCATTTGGTCGGTGGTCGAATGGCAGGCGGAACAGCGCTGAAACGCTTTTTGCCCTAAGGCGGCATCTCCTTCTGCAGCGCCAGCGGCCGTCGTCGACAGTAGGACCAGTGAAAAGGCAGCAACAGAAACCACAATGTTCATCATGCTTGTTCCTCTTGAATGAAGAGTGCGACGTCGAAGGGATGGGGTTGCGTCCTGCATGGCGATGACCGCTTACCTCCGACCCAATCTCCTGGATGATCGTCCGGTGCAGCAACAACGATACGCTTCGAATCCACACGGAGTTAGACGCCGTTGCTTGCATGAGCTTAGAAATGGGGTTTCTAAATGGGCGAAGTAACCGCACGCAGGGCGCGATTCCGCAATGGGGCCGAAAGGGAGCCGGCAGCTTATGGCATCAGGAAAAACGATAGCGCGTCCTTTCGAACGCGTTCTCGTCGGTCACCCTCTGAATATTTTAATAAACGTCACGACGCCGACTTCTCTCAAGCTGAACTTAAGCTACCACTGCCAAGCCCGGCGAAGCGCGCAAGCGGGCTATGTCGCGCGCCGGCGGTTCTCCAAAGTGGCGGCGATATTCGCGAGTGAACTGCGACGGGCTTTCGTAACCCACTTGGAAGGCGGCGGTCGTGACGTCGATGTCCTGAACCAGCATCAGGCTGCGCGCGTCCTGCAGCCTGAGCTGCTTCTGAAACTGCAGCGGCGTCATCGCCGTCACGGCGCGAAAATGCTCGTGCAGGCTCGACGGGCTCATGCCGACTTCCGCGGCAAGCC
>NZ_PVBJ01000006.1:0-390505 GCF_002968565.1 Neorhizobium sp. T25_27 | reverse complement strand
CTCCCAGCCCATGCCTACAATTGCCTCGCTTCCGTTGCCGGAGTGTTTCGCGAGACGTTCGCGGGCAGGCGGGAGCCGGCGCTTTCATCGGAACCGTAACGTGCGGGAAAGGTGGAAGAGGTGAAAGCCATGGCGGCGATGTCTTCGGATGGAGCCGCCTATCAAGCCTCCCCCGGACAGCCATGTCCGGTTCGGTTGAGCCGTGCAAGTGGCATGATTTCCCGAAAGGAAGTCGCGAACAAAGCCACGCAGCGAGGCGAGATGATCACCTGTAGGGGCCGGAAGCCCCGAAAGAACGCCGAAGGCCACGCGAATGCGGGCCATACTATTATTTTACTATGAGGTTCCGCATTCGTGTGGGCTCTCCGATCTTTGAAAACCACGGCAGGCGACTGCGCGGGGCTCCGGAATGTTGGCCGAAGGCTTTTGATCCTCGGTGATCGGATCCTCGGGTCAAGCCCGAGGATGACGAGTGTGTGTGGCTGTCTCTCACAAAAGCACCGTTTCAGCCCACTGCACTGCTTACTTTGGCACACCTCTCCGTCGTCATCCTCGGGCTTGACCCGAGGATCCAATCACCGACGACAGGCTTGTGCCGACTGCAAAACAAGAAACCCGGCCCCAAATGGGACCGGGCTTCTCTTTCCTGCTTGGGAGGCAGAATAAACGGTTCACTCGACCAGGTTGGCGTTGATGAACTCGAAGTTGATGTCTTCGCCCATGCCCGGCTTGTCGGAAATATGAACGAAACCGTCTTCGTCCATCGGGTCGACGAGGGCGTTCAGGTATTCGAAGCCGTCGTCATATTCGAGGAACGGGTGCAGCAGGCCGCGCTCGTACCATTTCGCGTTCTTGGTGCAGGCCGCGACGATCAGGTTCGGAGCGCCATTGCCGTGGATTTCGCAGTTCATGCCGAAGGATTCGGCCAGATGCATGGTCTTCATTGCCGGGCTGATGCCGCCGACGTCATGGACGCCTGTCCGCAGGATGTCGCAGGCCTTCGAGGTGATCCATTCGGCGCGGCTGAAATGCTTGCCGCCGGCGCTTTCCGGACCGAGGACCGGAATGTCGAGGTTTTCGGCAAGCCAGGCGTAGGAAGCCGAACTCTGCTCGTCCATCGGCTCCTCGATCCAGTCGAAGCCGAGCTTTTCGAGGCCCCTGCCGAGTTCCAGCGCTTCCGTCCGGGTATACCAGTGGAAGGCGTCGATCATCAGGTGGATATCCGGGCCGACCGCCTCGCGGACTGCGGCGCAGGCCTTGAGATCCATCTTGACATCAGGCGCCCAGGAGACCGGCGGCATCCAGGTGTGCAGCTTGATGCCCTTGTAGCCGCGCTTGACGAGCTTTTCGCCGAACCGGCCGTAATCTTCCGGCGTGGCGAGGCCGTTCTCCAGTTCGTCGCCACACATGATCGAGCCATAGGCCGGGATCTTTTCGCGGTAGCTGCCGATCAGTTTGTGAACCGGCATGTTCAGCTTGCGACCGGCAAGGTCCCACAGGGCGCAGTCGACGATCGCGAGCGCCCGGTCGGTCAACTGCATCGCGCTGCCGCGCTGCCAGTGAGCGAGGTCCTGCCACAGCCTTTCGCGGGCGAACGGATCTTCGCCGATCAGCACCTTCTTGACGAACTTGTCGATCACATGCGGGCGAACGACTTCCGGCGGGGCAAAACAATAGCCTTCCGCACCGTCGTCATCGACGATGGTCAGCAGCGCCAGGTTGACCTTGTGCGGCGGGCCCGGATGGGCATGGCCGGCGGTATCCTGGTGGCGGCGCGTGGTGTGGGAGAATACGCGCACATTGACGTCTACGATCTTCACGAAATTCCTCCTGTCAGAAGCAGAGGGACGACCCTCCACCATTTCATTTCGAGACCCGGCGAGGGCCGGATCGGAGCCGCCCGTCGGGCGGCGGAAGTCTGTCTTTCACGCATCGTCCGGATGGCCGGCCGATGCGAAGGCGCCGCCTTGATAGATGACGGCGGGATCGGTCGGGTCTTGCCTGCCGGCTGCCGCTTCCACTTCGACGCGCCACCTTGCGGATGTGTCCTCGGGTTTCCAGCCGAGGAAAGCGGCATTGCGATTGTCCCACCACTGCTCGTCGTTGGCAGAGGTGCCGTAGACGATGGTGTGGGCGATCCGCGGTGCAGCAAAGGCGCGCCGGCAGAGGGAAAAGAAATCACGGTAGCTGAGCCAGGTCGCCAGCATGCGCGTGTTGGCCGGCTTTTCGAAGCACGAACCGATGCGGACGGACAAAGTCTCCTGTCCGAATTTCTCGAAATAGAGGCTGGCAATCGCCTCTCCGAAGACCTTCGAAGCCCCGTAGAGCGAGTCCGGCTTCGGCACGACCGTGTTGTCGAGCCGTTCATCGCACCGATAGTAACCGACGACGTGGTTGGAGCTTGCGAAGACGATGCGCGGCAGGCCGTTGTGGCGGGCGGCTTCGTAGAGATTGTAGAGGCCGACGATATTGCCCTGGACGATGAGGTCGAACGTCTTTTCGAGGGAAATGCCGCCGAGATGAATGATGCCGTCGACGCCCTCGACCAGTTTGGCGACACCCGCGGCATCCGCCAGATCGCATTGAACGAAGGTTTCGCCGGCGCCCGTATCGGCGATCTCACCGATATCCGACAGCACGACATGCTCGGCGATCTCCCTCAGCATCGGCCGGATTGCCCGGCCGACACCCCCCGCGGCGCCGGTTAAAAGCAGTCTCTTGAGCATTCTTCCCTCATGGGCGGGCCGTCGGTGAATATGCGCCGGTTCGCCTTGTCATCATACCTCATAGGTCATCTCATACTATAGGTCCATGGCTGGGCGTCAATAAAATTCTTGCTCGGCGCTTGACAACTAGGGCAGGTTTTACCCCTCTAAGTAGCTGAAATGGCAAAGCGAGAGAGCGGGCTGACATTGAAGAGAGCAGATAACATCACCGGGGAGGCACCCTCGCGAAAAGGCCGCAATCTGGTCGAGACGGTTGGCCGGCGGATGCGGGATGCGATCGCGAGCGGCGCGTTGAAGCCTGGTGACAAACTGCCCACCGAAAGCGGGCTGACGCTGCAATACGAGGTCAGCCGCACGGTCATCCGCGAGGCGATCGCTTCGTTGCGGGCCGATAATCTCGTCGAGGTCCGCCACGGCGTCGGCGTCTTCGTTCTGGCGCCGCAAGGCGGGCTGCAGGCGGGCTTCCGCACCGTGGATGCCAATCGCGTTTCCTCCATCATCGAAATGCTGGAAGTCCGCGCTGCCATCGAGATAGAGGCTGCGGGTCTTGCTGCGATCCGTTCGTCGCCGGCGCAGCAGGAACTGATCTTCGAATGTCTCGAGACGATCAAGCGGCAGATCGCTGCCGGTGCGGCAACGGTTGAAAGCGACCGGGCTTTCCATTTGGCCATCGCGGACGCGACCAACAACCCGCGTTTCCGGGAACTGCTGGAGGCGATCGGCAAGCAGATGATTCCGCGATCGCTGCTGCAGGAGGGTGAAGTGGAGATTTCGCCGCCTGAATACCTGGCCCAGATCCAGGATGAACATGCCCGTATCGCCCGCGCAATCACGGATGGCGATGATTCGGCTGCTCGCGACGCCATGCGCATGCATCTCAAGGGGAGCCAGCAACGCTATCGCTCGCTGATACGGCGGCCCTGATGTGCCCTTAAAGATAATACAAGTCTTGACAGTCATAATATGACTTGGTAGCCTTCTGGAAATCAACCAGGAAGGGACTGCCATGTCTATGGATCCAAATGAACTGAAGCATGCGCTCGGCGCCGGCCTCCTGTCGTTCCCCGTCACGCCGTTCGGGAAAGATGGCCTCTTCAACCGCAAGGCTTACGAGCAGCATGTCGGCTGGCTGGCCGGTTTCGATGCTTCGGTGCTTTTTGCCGCCGGCGGCACCGGCGAGTTCTTTTCACTGGAGCCTTCCGAAATTCCGGAGATCATCGTCGCCGCCAAGGCTTCGGCCGGCAGCACGCCGATCGTTGCCGGCTGCGGTTACGGCACGCGCATCGCGGTCTCGATCGCCAAGTCTGCCGAAAAGGCAGGCGCCGACGGCATCCTCCTGCTGCCCCACTACCTGATGGATGCCAGCCAGGAAGGCCTTTACCAGCATATCAAGACCGTCTGCCAGTCGGTCGGCATC
Organism: Neorhizobium sp. T25_27; assembly: GCF_002968565.1. NCBI lineage: Bacteria > Pseudomonadati > Pseudomonadota > Alphaproteobacteria > Hyphomicrobiales > Rhizobiaceae > Neorhizobium > Neorhizobium sp. T25_27. Next base: position 386,362 of record NZ_PVBJ01000006.1, on the reverse strand, counting down.
GGCGTGATGGTCTATAACCGCGACAATTCGATCCTGACGGCGGAAACGCTGGCGCGCCTTTGCGAGGCCTGTCCCAATCTGGTCGGCTTCAAGGACGGTTCCGGCGATATCGGCCTGGTGCGCAAGATCACCGCCGTCATGGGCGACCGCCTGACCTATCTCGGCGGCATGCCGACGGCCGAACTTTTTGCCGACGCCTATCTCGGCGCGGGCGTCAGCACCTATTCGTCGGCGGTCTTCAACTTCGTCCCGGCGCTGGCTCAGAAGTTCTACAAGTCGCTCCGGGCCGGGGATACGGCCGCCACCAACCAGATCCTTATCGACTTCTTCTATCCGTTCATGGAGATCCGCAACCGCCAGAAGGGTTACGCGGTTTCCGCCATCAAGGCCGGCGTGCGGCTGATGGGCTTCGATACGGGTCCGGTTCGCGCGCCGCTGACCGACCTGAATGCCGAAGAAGTCAAGATGATGGAGGCTCTCTGCGAGCCCTACCGCAATGACGCTCTCGGGGTGCAGGCGGCCGAATAGGCGTCCTCCTCTCCAACCCTCTCCCCGAGTGCATCAGCCGGCAGGTCCATCCTGCCGGTTTTTTCGTGTCCGCGGCCGAGCATTGGCGGCCCATAAAAAACGCCCGCAACCGAGGTTGCGAGCGCTCGTCCTGGGAGGGACTTATCGCTTGATCGGTCAGCGCTGCTTGGACACGCTGCGCAGACGAACCGTCCAGCCGTAGTGGTTCACGTAACCCTTGACGTCGGCGCGATAGACGACGCTGTCGATGACCGCCGAGATTGGCTGCAGCGCGGGAACGAGTTCCTCGTATCGCTTCTGGATGTCTTCATAGGCCGTCTTCTGCTTCGCCTGATCGCGCTCCACCAGTGCCTTGGCGGACATGTCGTTCAGCTGCTGGTCGAAGAAGGACGTGCGCCAGCCAATGATGCCGCTGAGCTTGGCGTCGTCGGCGTTGTTCGGGTTGATGACGAGGGCGCGCAGGTTGGAATGTGGATGCGGCTCCTGGCCGCCGCCGCCGCGACCGACGAGCATTTCGAACTTGCGCTCGCGCATCGGACCATAGATCTGGTCACCGGCGCCCTGGACGATTTCGGCCTTGATGCCGGCCTGGGCAAGGGTTGCCTGGATCGCGGTGGCGGTGTCCGTGAAGGGCGGCTCGTTGAGCGTCAGCAGCCTGACCGGGAAGCCGTCGGGATAACCTGCCTTGGCGAGCAGTTCCTTTGCCTTTGCGACATCGAGCTTGTAGTCCGGATCGGCCAAGCTGCCGATGACGCCGTCGGCGACCGGGCGAAGACGCTTCGTGCCGTAGTTCGGCATGATCGACTTGTTGATGCCGTCGTAGTCGATCAGATGGCGGATCGCGAGGCGCACATCCGGGTTCTTGAAGCGCTCGTCCTTCATGCTCACGGCGAGGAAGTAGAAGCCCGAGCTCGGCGTGCTCTGCACCTCGACGTCCTTGTTCTTGCCGAGCGCGGCGATATCGGGAACCGAAAGGCCGACCGCGACGTCCACGTCGCCCTTTTCCAGCATCAGCCGCTTGGTCTGGGATTCCGGCATGTGCCGGAAGATCACGCGCTTCATCTTGGGCTTCTCGCCCCAGTAATCGTCGAACCGCGTCAGGATGAGCATTTCGTTGGAGGACCAGCGCGTCAGGCTGAAGGCGCCGGAACCGGCGACATTGATCTTCAGCCAGGCCGCGGCCTTGTCGCCGTTCGCCTCGTGGCTCATGGCGGTCTTCATGTCGATGACCGCGCTGGCGTCCGGCTTGCCAAAAATGTCGAGCGTGAGCTGCGGATCGGTCGGCTGAGCCGGCTTGAGGGTGATCTTGTTGCCATCGGCCGTCAGCAGCTGGTCGATATTGTTGGCCTTGTAACCGAAGGACGACCAGACGCCCGCGCCGACCAAGCCAAGGCTGATGTTGCGTTTGATCGACCAGACGACATCTTCGGCCCGGACCGGGTTGCCGGACGTGAACTTCGCGCCTTCCCTCAGTATAAAGGTGATCGAGCCGTCATCCGCGACCGTCCAGGCGCTGGCGAGACCTGGATTGACGGTCTTCTTGTCCGGCGCGAGTTCCACGAGCGTATCATAGAGATTGGCGATGACGCCCGTCGCCTCGCGGCCCGAAATCGCCGCCGGGTCGAGTGTCAGGATATTGTTCATGCTGAGGCCGACGATCAGCTGGTCTGCGGGGGTATCGGCGTATGCGCCGACCGGCGCAGACAGCGCCAGAGCCGTGGCCAGAGCCACATGCTTCATCCATTTCATCTGGGGTTCCTCCATTCCAGGCACTCAAGTGAGTATGACGTCACATGACTGCTGCGTTGCATGAAGACGGAAAAGATACCCCTCGTCAACTGAGGCGGCCCCAGAAAATAATGCGTCTCGGTCCATTTTTGACCTCGGAGTGGCGCGGCCGATGCCTTTATATCCTATTTCGAGCTTGCAGTCATATTATGAGTTGACGTGCATTCGAGGCGCCTTCTAGATTGAAGGCAGCATGTCGAGGAGGAACGGGGATGAAGCGGCTTCTGATCACCGGGGCGGCCGGCAACATGGGCAAGGCCATGCGCCAGCGGCTGGGGCACCTGGCGGAGGTCATCCGCGTTTCCGACATCTCTCCTCTGGACGACGTCGGGGCCAATGAGGAACCTTTTGTCTGCGACCTGGCGGATTCCGATGCCGTCCTGCGCATGGTGGAAGGGTGCGACGGCATCCTGCATTTCGGTGGCATTCCTTCCGAGAACACCTTTGCCAGCATTCTCGACAGCAATATCCGCGGCCTGCACAATCTCTACGAAGCGGCGCGAAAGCACGGAAAACCGCGCATCCTGTTTGCCAGCAGCAACCATACGATCGGCTTCTATCGGCAGGACCAGTTCATCGGGGTCGATCGGCCTGCGAAGCCGGACGGCCTTTATGGCGTCTCGAAATGCTTCGGCGAGGGATTGGCGCAGATGTATTTTCACAAATTCGGCCAGGAGACGGCGATCGTCCGCATCGGTGCCTGCTGGCCGAAGCCGACGACGGTGCGGATGCTGTCCATCTGGCTGAGCTTCGACGACATGGCTTCACTTGCGGAGAGGGTCTTCAAGGCTCCCTATCTCGGTTGCCCGACGATCTGGGGCGTTTCGGACAATCAGCCGAAATGGTGGGACAACTCCGCTTCCGCCTATCTGGGCTGGGTGCCGAAGGACAGTTCCGAGATCTATCGCTCGGAGGTGGAACGCAATCCGGGCATTCCGGACAAGGGATCTTCACAAGCCAAGTGGCAGGGCGGCGGTTTCGTCGACGATCCCATCTACACCGAACCTCCCCGTTCCCTGAATCGGTAACGACCCCATGAAAATCACCGACCTCACCACCACCGCCGTCAGCCTCCCGCTTGCAGAACCGCTCGGCAATGCCACGGCGACCATCCATCAATTCTCCTGCATCGTGATCGATCTCGTCACCGACGAGGGATTGCGGGGTGAAAACCTGATATTCACCATCCGGCCGGAGCAGTTGAAGCTTCTGGACAGCATGGTGCATGTGCTGCGGGATGCGGTGATCGGGCGCGATCCGGACGATACGGGCGCCTTCTGGCAGGACGCCTGGCGACGTATCAACTTCATCGGTTTCACCGGCGTCTCGATCATGGGCATTTCGGCCATCGATGGCGCCATGTGGGATCTGAGAGCCAAACGCGCCGGCCTTTCGATCTCGCGGACGCTGGGACGGTGCCGTGAGACGATCCCGGCCTATGCCAGCGGCGGTCTATGGCTCACTCAGGATATTCCCTCGCTCGTCCGGCAGGCGGAAGGTTTCGTCGCGGCCGGCTTCAAGGCGATGAAGCTGCGGCTTGCCGGGCGGATCGATGTCGACCTGCCGCGTGTGAAGGCCGTTCGGGCAGCGATCGGCAGCGATATCGGGCTGATGATCGATGCCAACCAGGTGCTCGACGTCGATGCGGCGATCAGGCTCGGCGATGCGCTGGCGCCGTTCGATATCGCCTGGTTCGAGGAGCCGGTGTCGGCCCACGCATTGGAGGATTCGGCCAAAGTGGCAAAAGCCCTGCGGATGCCGATCGCGTCCGGTGAGAACGAATATACGCGCTACGGTTTCCGGCGGATGATCGAGACGGGTGCCGCCTCCATTCTCATGCCGGATCTCCAGCGGGTTGGCGGCGTCACCGAATTTTCCCGCGTCGGCGCACTGGCGGCAAGCTTTGACCTGCCGATCTCGTCGCATCTTTTCCCCGAAATGAGCCTGCAGTTGCTGGCGCATGTCCCGACCGCCCATTCCCTGGAATACGTGGAATGGTTCACGCCGCTCTACGAGGAGAAGATAAAGCTCGTTGACGGGACGGCCCAGATCCCGGATGCCCCCGGCTGGGGGATGTCCTTGGACCGGGATGCGATCCACCACCACGCTCTTTAGGTTGAAACCCGCATAGGACTAGATTTGCCCCGTTTTCTTGCGAAAGCGCAAGCAAATGCCCATGCCCTGTTTGTTTCACGTCAAAGAGAAGAAGTTGGTGTGGACATAAATTCTATTTCCAGAGGACGGCGATTTACTCCGCCCCTTGTTCCGAAGGAAAGAAACCATGACCGACAAGATTCAGATGACCAGACGCTCGATCCTTGCGGGGGCAGCCTTTGTTGGCGCGATCGCACCGGTCGTGCAGGCTTCCTTTGCCCATGCAGACGAAGCGCCCCCCGCAAAGATGAAGCCGGGCGACCTCTCGCGCCTCCGCCGCGAGAAGGTCGAGCTCGTGAAGCCGCCTTTCGTCCATGCCCATGCTCAGAAAGCCGATGGCCCGCCGAAGGTCGTCGAATTTACGCTGACCATCCAGGAGAAGAAGCTCGTTCTCGACAAGGAAGGCACCGAAATCAATGCGATGACCTTCGATGGGTCGGTTCCGGGTCCGCTCATGGTCGTCCATCAGGACGACTACGTCGAACTCACCCTCATCAACCCCGATACAAACGAACTCCAGCACAATATCGACTTCCACTCGGCCACCGGCGCCTTGGGCGGCGGAGCGCTGACGGTGGTGAACCCCGGCGAGAAGACCATTCTCAGGTTCAAGGCAACCAAGGCCGGCGTCTTCGTTTACCACTGCGCACCTCCCGGAATGGTGCCGTGGCACGTTACCTCGGGCATGAACGGCGCCATCATGGTGCTCCCGCGCGATGGCCTCAAGGACGGTAACGGGAAACCGCTGACCTACGACAAGATCTACTACGTGGGTGAACAGGATTTCTACGTCCCGCGCGACGAGAACGGCAAGTTCAAGAAATACGCTAGCGCCGGCGAAGCTTATGAGGACACCCTAAAAGTCATGCGGACGTTGACCCCGACGCACATCGTCTTCAACGGAGCCGTCGGCGCTTTGACGGGCCAGAACGCCATGACCGCCGCAGTCAACGAGAAGGTGCTGATCGTCCATTCGCAGGCGAACCGCGATACGCGGCCCCACCTCATCGGGGGCCACGGCGACTATGTCTGGGCTACGGGCAAGTTCGCCAACCCTCCGGAGATCGACCAGGAAACATGGTTCATCCCGGGCGGTGCGGCAGGCGCTGCATTCTACACCTTCCAGCAGCCCGGCATATACGCCTACGTCAACCATAACCTGATCGAGGCCTTCGAGCTGGGCGCTGCGGCGCATTTCAAGGTCACCGGTGATTGGAACGACGACTTGATGACGTCGGTCCTGGCGCCGAGCGGCACCTGATCCGAAACGGCCGGGAGCATGAGCTATGCATGCCCCCGGCCGACCTTCATCCCCCTGCAAGCTGGATTTCGCCTCGGGAGGCGAACATGCGATGGACATACGACAGGCCAAAGCTCTCGCTCCTCCATACCGGGCTTCCGATCACGCTGATCGCCGTGCTGGCGGCGGGTATCTTCCACCAGGTGGGTTTCATGAAGCCTGCGCCCCCAGAGGGCGCGGTCTATGAGCCCGCGACGGTCGTTGTTCCTCCCCGCAGCTACAGCTACAGGAGCGACGGAGAGTTCCTGAAGGGCACGGCGCCCATCGATCCGCCGATGAAGACGGTGGTTGCGGCGTCGAGCCTGACGATCACGAAAAATCACGTCACCGCCTCGGAATACCGGGAGTGCGTCGCCGCGCGCGCCTGCAAATCCTCTGAAGCGACCTCGTCGAGGCGGGACGTTCCCGCCACGGGCGTGAGCTTCGACGATGCCGCGGCTTACGCCCGCTGGCTCTCGGATGTGACCGGCGAATACTGGACCTTGCCAACCGACGAACAATTGGCTCAGGCCGCGGGCAAGCGGTTCCCGGACGATGCTCTCGGCCTCGATCCGGACAGCAAGAACCCCGCGCTGCGATGGCTCGCCGACTACGAACGCGAAGCGCGTGAGCGGGCGACAGGCGATCCGGTGCCGCGGCCGACGGGAAGTTTCGGGGAGAACGAATATGGCCTGGCCGACTTTGGCGGCAACGTCTGGGAATGGACGTCCACCTGCCATCGCAGGGTCCATCTCTACGTGAACGGGTCCGTTCGCGCCTCCGAGGAGATTTGCGGCGTCTACGTGACCGTGGGTCCGCATCGCTCGCCGATGAGTTCCTTCGTCCGCGATCCGAAAGGCGGTGGCTGCGCGGTCGGGACGCCGCCGGACAATCTGGGCTTCCGCCTGGTCAAGTCCACCCGGTGGTATGCGCCGCTTCTCAAGACGCTTCGCCAAGCCGGTTGGACAGCGTGATCGTGATCACGCCGACCGGGTCTAGGCCGACGTCAAAGCGGGCCGCGAGCAAACTCCGAACCGTTTGTCGTAGGTCAAAGAGGACCGGCTTTTTTGCCCTAGTGTGAATTCAACGAAGCCGAGGGCTTTCGAGAAAAGGAGTAAGGAAATGAAGAAGATTTTGGCATCCCTGGTCGGCGCGGCAATCGCTACGGCTGTCTGCGCAACGGCGGCTTCTGCTGCCGATTTCCAAGTGCAAATGCTCAACAAGGGCAAGGACGGCGCGATGGTATTCGAGCCGAGCTCCCTCAAGGTCGCCAAGGGCGATACCGTCACCTTCGTTCCGACCGATAAGTCCCACAACGCCGAAACCATCGACGGGCTGATCCCGGAAGGCGCAAAGCCTTTCAAGGGCCAGATGAACGAAAGCGTCAAGATCACGTTCGACGTCGAGGGTGCCTATGCCGTGAAATGCGCGCCGCATGTCGGCATGGGCATGATCGGCCTCATCGTTGTCGGCAATGCTCCCGCGAACCTGGAAGCCATCAAGACCGCGAAACTGCCCAAGAAGGCTCGCGAACGTCTCGACGCGGATATTGCTGCTTCCGGCGTTTGAGCCGGAGCGCCCGGCGGCGGCCATTCCCTCTCCCCCTGGCCGCCGCCGCGCTTACCGTCCCAGCCTCATCTTGCGCGAAATCCGGCACAGTTGGTCAGCGCATCAGGCCAGCCATACGAAGCGCATTCTCGATGATCTGCTGGATGCCTTCAGGTTCTTTTGCCTTTTGGGAAGAAGCGGATGCCCGCTTGGCGCCGTCGCCCTTCGCCCGCAGTGGCTCGACGCCTTCGCGAAGCAGGCCCCAGCTTTTTGCCGAATGAAGCGTCGACGATATGCCGACATCCAGCAGATAAGGCGCGGCATTCTCGTCGCCGAGCGCGGGGTCGATCGGCGTTCCGTGGCCCATTCCGGCAATGCTGTAATATTCGATTGCCCGCCGGCCGCGGACGTCTTTCCACACGGTTCTCGACTGGCCGTCGACCGTTTCCGACAAGTCGGGCCGTGCGTCGACGTCGTGAACGGCCCGCCACTGGTCGATGATCGCCTGCGCATTCGCCTCTGCGACCGTCTTGTCCTGGGTGCCCTGCCACACCGAGACGGTCGGCCATGGCCCCTGATGGGTGGAAGCGGCCCTCAGCCGCGACTGAAGCGTCGGTGGTGCCGGCAGGCCGTGACCGCGCATCCGGTCGAATGCTTCGGGCACCGTCGAGGTGACGCCATAGGGCAGGCCTGCGATGATCGCTCCGCCGGCGAAGACCTCCGGATAGGTGGCGAGCATCGTATTGGCCATCGCACCACCCGCGGACAGGCCGCTGACATAGACGCGCAACGGGTCGACCCCGTGTCGGGAGACCACCGCCTCGATCATCTGGCGGATCGAGTGCGCTTCGCCCTGGCCGCGGCGCGTGTCGCCCGGAAGGAACCAGTTGAAACAGAGATTGCCGTTATTGGCGCGGACCTGTTCCGGCAAGAGCACCACGAACCCGTGCCGCTCAGCGAGTTTCGACCACCCGGTGCCGTGGTCATAACCGGAGGCGGTCTGCGTGCATCCGTGAAGAACGACGACAAGGCCGGGGTTCTTGGGAAGCAGGGAGGGCACGTAAACCTTGGCTGCCAGCGCTCCGGGGTTGGATCCGAAACTTTCAAGCGCCTCCAGATGGCTGGGCGCGTCGGTCTGCTCTCGACCCAGTGATTTCAAGCGGGCGAGCCGCTCCAGCGTATCCGACAACGATCTCATCATGCCTCCTGGCAATCATTGCCGGGGTGGCAGTGATCAACGACAACGTCCCCTATATGGGAAGCGTTGCTGCACTGCACAATTATTTTTTTGGTAAGGTATGTTTGATCACGAGCCGGCGGGCTTGTTGCCGGTCCGCCAATTTCATTTGGCAGTGTCGGAAATCCTGTAGCTCGAAGACCGGACGATCAGTTCTCCGGGGAGCCGTTTGATCGTGATCGGCCGCCCGGGATAACAGGAGCCATCCTCGATCATTCCGACGGCGACCGCTATGATCTCGTCGACGGGCTGGCGGAATGTGGTCAGTGCGTAATGTGGCCAGCTGGCGAGCGCGATGTCGTCGAAACCGGCGACCGCGATATCGTCGGGCACGCTGAGCCCGGCCTCTTCCCGCAGGGCGTCGAGGCCGCCTGCCGCGAGAATGTCGTTGGCGAAGAAGATCGCATCCGCGCCGCCGCGATCGACGATTTCTATCGCGGCCCGCCGGCCGGCCTCATAGCTGTATTCGCCGGCATCGACGCGGGCGCAAAGCACCATGCCGAGTTCGGCAACACGCGTCACGAAGGCGTTCTGTCTTTCGCGATTGGTGGTCGTGTGGCTGAGGCCGGACACATAGGCGACGCGACGCCGGCCGGTCTCATAGAAATGGTCTGCGATCGCCCGGCTGCCCGCGACATTGTCGCAGATGACGCAGCTTAAGTCCGCATCCTCGACGACGCGGTTGATCAGCAGTGCGGCGCGGCCCTCGGTTGCCCAGCGCAAGGTCTGGCCGGAGAGGATCGTGGCGGAAATAATGATCACGGCATCGACGTTGTAGCGGCGCAGGGCCGAAAGCTGCTCTTCGAGGTTGGAACCCTTGGTGATGTTGAAGAGCAGGCTCTGCAGCCCGACGCGCTGGAGGCTGCGGGAGAGCTTTTCGATGAGCGCAGGGTAGAAGGGGTTCTGCATGTCGGAGACGACGATGCCGACGATATTGGTGCGGCTCTTCGACAACATGCTGGCTATGGCGTTCGGGTGGTAATCCACCTCTTCCGCAAACTGCTTGATCCTGTCGCGCAGGTCCGGGGCGATGCTGGCGCCCGGGGTGAACGCGCGGGAGACGGCGGACTGGCTGACGCCGAGCATACGGGCGAGCTGGCGCGCGGTGATCGGCCGACGCTTCGCCTTGTCATCCGGTATTTCTGGCTTGTCCAAGAAACTCTCCAACTCCCTGCCGGCGGTCGGCGCTGCTGTCGATACCCCTGGCGCAGTCACGGATCAATATCATCAAATGCGTATCCGTGTCTTGCATCCGTATGCAATGGCGTCTAGTCTTTCTTTCAGGATCGGGAGGAGAGCCGTCGATCATGCTTTTGAAGGAAATGGCCGAGCCAGGCGTCTCGGCCGTGGACGATCTTCGCGTGCTGGATTTGTCCGACACGTTTTCAGGCCAATACTGCGCGCGGCTTCTGGCGGACTATGGCGCGGAGGTCATTCTCGTCGAGCCGCCGGCGGGATCGGCGATCAGGCGAATGCCGCCGTTCTCGGTGACCGATCCACAATTGTCCTTGCCGTTCTGGCATCTGAACACCGGAAAGAGGTCCGTCATCCTGGACCGGTCGACGGAGGCCGGGCGGGAGGAAATGAAGGCGCTGATCGCTGGCGCGGATGTCGTTATTCCGCCTGCGGACCTAACGTTCGACGAAGTCGCGGACATCAATCCGCGCTGCATCACCGCTTCCGTCACCCCTTTCGGGACCGACGGGCCTCTTGCCGATTGGAAGGGGCCGGAGATCGTGCTGCAGGCGCTTTCCGGGATGATGTACAATAACGGCCAGATCGGGCGAGAACCCCTCTATGGTGTCGGCGATAGGGCATCCTATGCCGCAGGGCTCGCCGCCTATATCGGCGTTATCACCGCTCTGATTGACCGACGCACGACCGGGCTTGGTCAGGCTGTGCGGGTGGATTCGGCCGAGACCGCAGTATCGATGTGTTTCCCCTATGTGCTGCGCCATATCTACAACGGCTCGGTCCATAGCCGGCGGGACCAGACGATCCCGGCAGGGCAGGTGAAATGCCGTGACAGCTGGGTCTGCATCTGGATCTACAATCATCGCTGGGAAGCTCTCTGCACGGCACTGGATCTTCCGGATATCCAGCACGATCCCCGCTTCGCCGAGCCGGGCCCGCGCCGGCAGCACTGGGATGTGCTCTACGAGATCATCCAGGCGAAGGTCGCGGAGATGGACGCGGAGGACCTGGTCGACCGGCTGCAGCGCGCCCAGATCATCGCGGCCAAGGCCTATCGTCCCGCCGAACAGGTCCGCAACGGCCACCTCACCGCCCGCCATTATTGGGAAACCGCCGACGACCGGCTCATTCTTGGGCCACCCTTCCGGATGAGTGCGACACCTCGCAGGGTTCGAGGTGGAGCGCCCCTTCCTGGCGAGGCGCAGGGGCGGATTCCGCCGCGACGAACCGAACCATTCGAGACGCCAAAACCGGCTGCGCCCGGCCGGCCGCCACTCGAGGGGCTGCGGGTCATCGAGATTACCACCGCCTGGGCCGGGCCCATGGCCGGACGGGTGCTTGCTTATTTCGGAGCCGAGTCCATCCATGTGGAATCGCCCAACCGGGTGAATTCCTGGCGGTTGAACAAGGAAAGGCCAAACCCGGTCAATTTCCCCGGCGGCGAGCCGGGCGAGCGGCCATTCGACCGGTCTTTCCTGTTCAATTCTCAGAACGTCAACAAGCTCTCCTGCATCCTCAACCTGAAGACCCAGGAAGGGCGAAAGACACTGGAGCGGCTGGTTGCGAAGGCCGATGTGCTGATCTGCAATTTCCGGCCGGGCACGCTTGCGAAGCTGGGCCTGGATTACGAGCGGCTTTCGGCAATCAAGCCGGATATCATCGTCGCGGAGCTTCCCGCCTTCGGGCGCGACGGGCCGATGTCGGGATATGCGGCCCTCGGTCCGACCATGGAAATGGCGACCGGAATGTCGGCGATGATGAGTTATCCGGACGGGCAGCCGGAAAACAGCGGGCCTTCCTATCTCGACCCGATCGGCGGGTTCAATGCGGCGGCGGCGATCCTGACCGCACTCTACTGGCGGGAGCGGACCGGCCGCGGCCAATATGTCGAGGTGCCTCAGGTCGAAGCGGCGATGCAGTTCATCGGCGCCGAACTGCTCCTGGCGGCAGAGACGGGAAAAGACCCGGTGCCGAACGGAAACCGGCTCGCGGGCATGGTGCCCCACGATGCCTTTCCGGCCCTCGGGGAAGACCAATGGGTCGTCATCGCAGCGCAGGATGAGGCGCAGTGGCAGGCATTGTGCGAAACGATCGGCATGCCGCAACTCGCCTCCGACCGGCGTTTTGCGACGCTCGAGGCGCGCCGGCGGAACGAGGATGCGTTGACGGAAATTCTCTCGGATTGGACGCGCGGCCGCGACAAGCACGATATCGCCCGGTTGCTCCAGGGCAGGGGAGTTGCCGCGGCTCCGGTCAACGACGCCGGCGATCTGGCACGCAGCGACTATCTTGCTCATCGCCGGTTCTTCACCGAACTCGAACATCCGGATGCCGGGTTGCACCCCCATCCCGGCCTGCCGATCCACTTGAGCCGGACGCCTGGAGGGCAGCGCAGGCCGGCGCCCCAGTTCGGCGGCGATAACCGGTTCGTGCTCGAGCGAATCCTGGCGCTGCCGCCGGAAGAGGTCGCCCGCATCATGGTCAGCGATGCGATGACCACCGTTCCCTTTCCGGATGGATAGACCGATGAAAACCGAGACAGAAGCGCTGTTTCCGCGAAGCCTTGTCGTCGATATCCGCCTCGACGACGACCCGCGATACAGGGGCAGCATCCACGACGACGCAGTGGCGCGGGCGCGGGGTTACAAGGCAGCACTGGTTCCCGGCGCCTTCGTTTATGGCCATGTGGGCCGCGTGGCGGTGGAAGCCTGGGGTCTCTCCTGGCTGGAGCGCGGCGGCATGGGCGCGAGTTTCCGGCGCCCGGTCTACAATGGCGACCGGCTGACGATCCGCGCCTCGGCGCTGTCGGGCGATGCCGATATGCGCAAATCCGCCATCGTCGCGACAAACACGGACGGCGAGGAGGTCGCGAGCGGCTGGATCGGCCTGCCGGACCTGTCGCTGTCGGTTCCGGACCTTTCAGCCTTCGCGGTGCTGTCGCGTCCTGATCCGCCGCTGACAGTCTCGATCGGCCAGCTGAAACCCGGAATGCCGTTGACGACCGCCGACAGGGTGCTGACCGAAGAGGAATTCAGGCGATCCCTCTCTGCCTTCGACGAGCAGCATGCCCTGCATGTGCGAGACGGGATCGTGCATCCGGGGTGCCTGATGCGGCTCGCCATGGGCGATACGCACAACAGTTTCCGGTTCCCGTCCGCGATCGTGCTGACCGCTGTCGAGGCGCAGCATTTCGGCTGCGTTCGGCCGGGGCAGAGGCTGATGACGGTGGGCAGAATAGCGGACGCCTGGGTCAGGAACGGCAAGCACTATTTCCAGAGCGAGGAATTTCTTCGCGCCGACGGACGTCTCGCGGCGCGCTTTTTGCGGACGCAGATCTACGGCTACGAAAACGTTTAGGGGCGGTGGCGTGGCGCCTTTTCGCGGCGGTCCAAAATTTAACGGCAAAGTTGCTTGCATACGGATGCAAAGTGAGTGATGCTTTGGTCGGAGGAAGGGGCGCTTTCAAAGTGCCTGATAGGAAGAGGGAGGATTTCGAGGATGTCAGAGACGCGAGCGTTTAGCGCCTAGCGTGCCGGCTCCCGCCATGGCGGGTTTTCGCGGCCCCGTGGGGCATCTTTTTCCAGGTTTGTGGATACCTAATCGTGCCAATGCCGACGACGATCAAATCAGTCGAAGCTTTTCAGGTCATGTGGGAACCGAACGAGCCGCCGGGGCGCCGAAGCGCCATCGTGCGGGTGACGACGGTGGAGGGCATTGTCGGTTACGGCGAGGCATCCCCGATGATGGGCGGTGAGCATTCCCTCGGCGTCGTCAGGGATTTCGCGCCGTCGCTTATCGGTGCCGATGCGCTCGATCACGCGGTGCTCTATGACAAGCTCCTGCATAAATACGTGAAGCTCGGCCCGGAAGGGGCGGTCACCGGGGCGTTGGCGGCGCTTGATATCGCGCTCTGGGACATCCGGGGCAAGGTCTTCAACCAGCCGATCTACAAGCTGCTCGGTGGCGCCTGGCGCACCGAGCTGCCCTTCTATTCCTCGATCGGCGGCAATGCCGGCCGCACCGTGGACGAGACCGTCAAGGCGGTCGAAGCACGCTGGAAATCGGAAACGCCGGCGGCGATCAAGATCCGCTGGGACGGCGCCCGCACCCGGCAGGACGACGACATCCCCGGAGATATCGCCAAGGCGAAGGCGGTACGCAAGCTGGTCGGCGACGACTTCCCGCTCGCCTTCGATGCCAACAATCAATATTCGGTCGGCGGTGCGATCCGGGTCGGCCGGGCTTTGGAGGAGCTCGGCTACATCTGGTTCGAGGAGCCGGTACAGCACTACAACGTTCGCGCCATGGGAGAAGTGGCGCAGCGGCTCGACATCACCGTCTCGGCGGCCGAGCAGACCTACACCACGCAGGCGGTGGTCGACATGATCAATGCCGGCGTGCGGATGGTGCAGCCGGACATCATCAAGATGGGTGGCATTACCGGCCTGATGCAATGCGCCGCGATCTGCTTTGCGCACGGCGTCGAACTCGTCCCCCATCAGACCCAACCGACGATCGCCCACACGGCCAACCTGCAGGTGCTGGCGACGCTGATGCACAATACCAAGCCGGCCGAATTCGCAGATCCGTCGACACGGATGCACGTGGCCTTCGAGAACCCGCCAAAGCCTGAAAACGGCAAGTTCAAGGTGCCGGGAGGCCCGGGTCTGGGCCTCATGATCAAGGATGCCGAGTTGGACAAGCGGCGAACGTAACTTGTCTTTGGGAGGAGATGATGAACGTGAACAGAAGAGAATTCCTGGAGCTCGCCGCTGCGGCGACGGCTCTGAGCGTCGTGGGAACGGGTGCTGCCCGCGCAGCGTCGAGCGCCGACGTGGTGCGGATCGGCATTGCCGCCAACGGGCCGCGCACCAGCGATCCGAACCAGACGACGCAGGGCTCGGACAACTGGGCCACCGAACAGATCTACGAACAGTTGGTGCGCCCCGAAGACGGTGATTTCGCCACGACGCCGGACAAATACGTGCCGACGCTGGCGACCGAATGGTCCGCATCGCCGGATGCGAAGACCTGGACATTCAAGCTTCGCCAGGGTGTCCAGTTCCACAAGGGTTACGGCGAGATGACGTCGGACGACGTGGTCTTTTCCTTCAAGCGGGCAATCACCGACGGCACCAACAAGACGATCATGGCGAATGTCGCCGACGTGGTCGCCAAGGGTCCCTACGAGGTTGCCGTTCAGCTCAAGTCTCCGGACGTGAATTTCCTCGGCACGACGGGCTTTTCCAACAATACCTCGATCGTCTCCAAGAAGGCCTTCGACAAGATAGGCGCCGAAAAGTTCATGACCGACGCGGTCGGCACCGGGCCTTACGAGCTCACCCGTTTCGACGCCGAATGGGGCACGGCGATGAAACGCCATGAGGGTTACTGGGGCCAGAAGGCCAAGATCGCCGGCGTGGAATGCGTCTATATTGCCGATACCACGGCCCGGACGCTGGCGCTCCTTTCCGGCGACGTCGATCTGATCGAGGCGGTGCGTGCGCCCGGCTGGGTGGATTCCATGCTGCAGCGCGATCCGACCCTGAAATTCGACATGACGATACCGGGATCCTTCAACACGCTGCACATCAACCTGACCCGCAAGCCTTTCGACAACCTGAAAGTTCGCCAGGCGGTGATGTATGCGATCGATCGGCAGGCGGTCGCCGATGCCCTGAAGCCGATGGGTGGTTTCATGGCTGGTTTGCAGCCGGATTTCTTCCCCGCCGGTTTCAAGACCGCCGACCTGCCGCCCGAACTGCAGTACAAGTACGATCCGAAGAAGGCCAAGGCGCTGCTCGCCGAGGCGGGTTTTCCGAACGGCTTCGATTTCGACAGCAATTGCAGCCAGCGCGAGGACTATTCCTCGACCATGCTGATCGTGCAGGAACAGCTTCGCGCCGTCGGATTGCGCATGAACCTGAAGATCGGCGACCACACGGCCTATCACGCCGACAATCGCAGCGACAAGAATACGCTTGCCATGCATTCGTCGAGCTATCCGCCGATCCCGACGCAGCTCTATTTCCAGCAGCTTTCGTCGAAATCGGAAGTGAAGTCCGACGGCAAGGGCGGCGGCAACTACAGCCATTACGGGGTCGCCATGCCGGGGATCGACGCGCTGCTCGACAAGGCGTTGATGGCAACCGACTACAAGACCTATGTCGACACCTGCAAGCAGATCGAGCTGCAGGCGCTGCGAGACCTGCCCCTGATCGGGCTTTCCACCCTGTCCTTCACCGTGGCTCGCAACGCGCGGCTGGACATGGGCTACAAGGTCAAGAGCGGTTACGCCCGTTGGCGTTTCCATCGCGCCACGAAAAAAGCCTGACGGCTTCAAAGCACGGGTGACAGGCCAATGGGCAGGTACATGCTTTACAGGCTAGCCGACGCCATACCAACCATATGGTTGGTCCTGACGCTCGTGTTCATCGCCATGCGCATTCTCCCGGGAGATCCGGCAATCGCTGCTCTGGGAGACGGTGCTCTCCCGGAGCAGCTTGCCGAGTTCCGGGAGAAAATGGGACTGAACGTCCCGATCTGGCAGCAATATTTCAACTTCCTGATCGGCACGCTGACGCTCGATTTCGGGAAGTCCTACATGAACGGCGCGCCGGTCCTCGATCTCATCGCCCGCAATCTGCCCTACACGATCCAGCTCACGGTGGCGGCGATGATCCTCGGCACGGTGATCGGCATACCGTTCGGGGTGCTCGCGGCCGTCAAGCGGGGGAAGCTGCCGGATTCCGGCATGCGGGTCTTTTCTCTGGTGGGGTATGCGGTCCCGGATTTTTATCTGGGCGCGCTGTTTCTGATCGGGTTTGCGCTGAACCTCAGATGGTTTCCGATCAACGGGGCCGGCAGCGGGTTTTTCGATGTCCTCCACCACCTCTTCCTGCCGGCGCTGACGCTTGCGCTTGTCAAGGCTGCGTTCATCGGGCGCCTGACGCGAACCTCCGTGCTCGAGGTTCTCGGCAAGGACTATGTGCGCACCGCCCGCGCCAAGGGAGCGCGCGAAAACCGCGTCATCTACCGCCATGCGCTGCGCAACGCCCTGCTACCGCTTGCGACAGGCATGGGATTGAGCCTGCTCGCAACCCTGTCGGGATCCGTCGCAGTGGAACTGGTCTTCAATCGCCCCGGCATCGGTCGGCTGCTCATCCAGTCGATTACCGAAAGGGACTACGGCGTCATCCAGGGCGGAGTGGTGGTCTTCGCGCTGATGGTGGTCTTCGTCAACCTGATGATGGACCTCCTTTATGTCGTCATCGATCCACGAATTCGGGTGAAGTAATGACAATACTCCCAGGCTCCGTCGGAACCCTGTCCGCATCCGACGATATCGAACATGCGATCGCGCCGGAACCCGGCAGGACGGCGCTGCTGAAGGACATGCTCTTCGGCCAGGCCTCGACGATCTTTGCCTTTTCCGTCGTGGTGATTTTTCTTCTGGTCGCGATCCTTGCGCCCTGGCTCGCCCCCTACGATCCGCTGGCGCAAAGCATCCTGTCGATCAACAAGCAACCGTCCTGGGCGCATTGGCTCGGGACCGACCAGTTCGGCCGGGACGTGCTGTCCCGGATGATCCACGGGTCGCGCAATTCGCTGCTGTTCGGGCTGATCTCGCCTGCCTTGGCCGCCTTTTTCGGAACCATACTCGGGGTGACGGCGGGTTATTTCGGGGGCGTCATCGACCGGGTGATCAGCCGTGTCGTCGACCTTCTTCTGGCTTTCCCGGAACTGCTTCTGGCGATCATGATCGCAGCGGTGCTCGGCGGGGCCTTCTGGAACATCATTGCCGTCATCACCGTCGCCTTCATACCGGGTTTTGCGCGGGTGGCGCGCGCCTCGACGCTCGCCGTCAAGCAGGAGCCTTACATCGAAGCCGCGGTTGCGGTCGGCCTTCGCACGCCGACGATCATCATCCGGCACGTCATCCCGAATATCGCTGCGCCGATCCTGGTGCTGATGACGCTCTGGGTCGCGTCCGCCATCCGGCTGGAAGCGTCGCTGAGTTTCCTCGGCATCGGCACCCGGGCACCCAATCCGAGCTGGGGCAATATCATCCGCGACGGGCTGAACAACCTGTTCGGATCGCCATGGCCGATCATCGCGGCGGGTTTTGCGATCACCTGCGTCGTGCTGTCGTTCAACCTCATGGGCGACGCGGTGCGCGATGTCCTCGATCCGGAGACAACGCGATGACGATTGCTCCGTCGCTTTCAAGGCAGCAGCCGGTTGCCTCCGTTCATCCCGGGCCCTTGCTGAAAGTGGAGAATCTCTCGATCGAGTTCGGCCCGAAGGGTACGGCGGTGCGTGTGGTGGAAGGTGTCAGCTTCACCATCGACGCCGGCGCCGCGGTCGGCATCGTCGGCGAGTCCGGCTCCGGCAAATCGATGACCTCGCTTGCGGTGATGGGGCTGATCCCCAGCCCTCCGGGCCGCATCGCCACCGGGCGGATCCTGTTCGAGGGCGTCGATCTGCTCGGCCTGCCGCGCTCCAGGATGCCGGAGATCCGCGGCCGCGATATCGCGATGATCTTCCAGGAGCCGATGAGTTCGCTCAATCCGGTAATGACGATCGGCGACCAGATCGGCGAGGCGATCAAGCTGCATCAGAAGATGGCCCGCGAGGAGCGGCGCCAGCGCGTTATCGAGCTGCTGAAGCTGGTCGGCATCCCCGATCCGGAACGCCGGCTCGGCGCCTATCCGCACCAGTTCTCCGGCGGCATGCGCCAGCGGGTGATGATCGCCATGGCGGTCGCCTGCAACCCGAAGCTCCTGATCGCCGACGAACCGACGACCGCGCTCGACGTCACCATCCAGGCGCAGGTGCTCGAGCTGATGCACAAGATCCGCCGCACCCTGAACACCACCATCCTGTTGATCTCGCACGAGCTCGGTGTCATCGCCGATATCTGCGAGCGGGTGATCGTCATGTATGCGGGCAAGGTGGTCGAGGATGCGGATGTCAAGACGATCTTCCGCAGCCCGAAACATCCCTACACGCGGGGCCTGCTGCAATCGATCCCGCGGTTGAAGGACGAGAATACGCGCCTTTACCAGATCCCCGGCATGGTGCCCTTGCCCGGCACGATCAAGCAAGGCTGTCCGTTCTTCCCGCGCTGTCCCGATCGCATCGACAAATGCGCGCGGGAGACGCCGCCTCTCCTCGAAATCACACCGCAACAGAAGGCGGCCTGTTGGGTCTCGGCGGGGGCGACGTCATGAATATTGCAGTGACCGGAGATGACCTCGTCGTGGTCAGAGACGTGGGCAAGACCTTTTCGGAAGCAGGAGGCCTGGTGTTTGGCCGCGCCCAGCCGAGTGTAAGGGCGGTCGACGGCGCTTCCTTCGAGGTCAAGCGCGGCGAGACGCTGGCGCTGGTGGGGGAATCCGGCTGCGGAAAATCCACCCTCGGGCGGCTTCTGCTGCGGCTGATAGATGCAAGCGAAGGCGAAATCGCTATCGACGGCGTGGATATCCTGCGTCTCAGTTCCAATGACATGCGCCAGATGCGGGCGCGCGTGCAGATGATCTTCCAGGACCCCTATGGGTCGCTCAGCCCGCGTCGCTCGGTTGCGAAGATCATTGCCGAACCGCTGGAAATTTTCGGGCTAGTCCAATCGAGGAAGCAGCGTCGCGATCGTGTCGCTGAACTGATGATCCAGGTGGGGCTGTCCCCGACTTTCATGGACCGGTATCCGCGCCAGTTCTCCGGAGGCCAGCGGCAGCGCATAGGGATCGCTCGCGCCATTGCGGTCGATCCGCAGTTCATCGTTGCCGACGAACCCGTATCCGCGCTCGACGTCTCGGTGCAGGCCCAGATCGTCAACCTGATGCAGGACCTTCAGAAAAGCCGGGGTTTCTCCTATCTGTTCATCGCTCATGATCTGTCGGTGGTGCGGCATATCGCGGATCGCGTCGCCGTCATGTATCTCGGCCGGATCGTTGAAATAGGGCCTAAAAGGCGGATCTACGATTTCCCCAGCCATCCCTACACCCAGGCGCTTCTCTCGGCGGTGCCGGAGCCCGACCCGGAAACGCGAAAATCCCGGATCATCCTGAAGGGCGACGTGCCGAGCCCGGCCAATGTTCCGACCGGCTGCAGTTTCCATACCCGCTGTCCGATCGCCCAGCCTATTTGCAGGACGGAACGTCCACCGCTTCTGGAAACCGCCAGCGGTCACCTCGCCGCCTGCCATTTCGCCAAGCCGCATCCCATCCCTTTGTAGGCCCTGTCGAGAAGCTCTCCGAGCTGTGTTCGCCATCGAATAGGTGCCGTGCCTTTACACGAGACCTTCGATGGCGGAGGCGCTCGCGCCAAGCCCATCTGCGAAAAAGTCCATAGGTACACTTGCTTTACCGAAGGTGGCAGTTAAGATTACCTTTATCCCGATGGCATTCGCAGGTAACGGCTTCATGACACGAGAATTCATCCAGGCGCTGATGCGCGAACTTGGGCCCGACGTCTTTTTCGGGGAGGACATCCCGGTTCGCTTCCATAACGATTGGGGCGGCCTTTCGCCGGTCGTACCGCTGGCGCTGGTGCGGCCGCGCACGACGGAGCAGGTCTCGGCGACGCTACGCCTCTGCAACGAGTTCAAGGTGCCGGTAGTGCCGCAGGGCGGATTGACCGGTCTCGCCGGTGGCGCGCGGCCGATCGAAAATGGCGTGGCGCTGTCGCTCGACCGCATGAACGGCATCGAGGAAGTCGATACGGTGATGGCGACGATGACGGTGATGGCGGGCACGCCGCTCAGCGTCATCCAGGCGAAGGCGGAGGAGGCGGGGCTGTTCTTCGGGCTCGATCTCGGTGCCCGCGATTCCTGCGTCATCGGCGGCAACCTCGCCACCAATGCCGGCGGCAATCGTGTCATTCGGTTCGGCATGGCGCGCGAAC
This sequence comes from Neorhizobium sp. T25_27, assembly GCF_002968565.1. NCBI lineage: Bacteria > Pseudomonadati > Pseudomonadota > Alphaproteobacteria > Hyphomicrobiales > Rhizobiaceae > Neorhizobium > Neorhizobium sp. T25_27. The sequence goes on along the minus strand of NZ_PVBJ01000006.1, from coordinate 365,729 downwards.
ATGTGCTGGGCCTCGAAGTGGTGCTGCCGGACGGCACGATCGTCAAGTCGCTGAACAAGATGCTGAAGAACAATGCCGGCTACGACCTGAAGCAGCTGTTCATCGGTTCGGAAGGCACGCTCGGGGTCATCACCCGCGCCGTACTGCGCCTGCAGGCAAAGCCCGCCGAACTTGCCAGCGCCTTCTGCGGCTGCCCGGATTTTCCCGCGCTCCTGGAGCTGCTGAAGAGCGCCCGGCAGGGCATGGGCTCGGCACTGACCTCGTTCGAGGTGATGTGGCCGAGCTTTTACGATTTTATGACGGGCAGGCTTCCCGACCTGCGCCGCGCCTTCAAGGAGCCGCACGGCGTCTATGTGCTGATCGAGACTGGCGGGCGCAATGCGGAAGAGAACCGGGCGCTGCTGGAGCAGGTGCTGTCCGATGCGCTGGAAGCCGGCTGGGTTTCCGATGCAGTTCTGCCGTCCTCGGAGCGCGAGACCAAGGATCTCTGGGCAGTGCGCGAAAGCGTGTCGGAATACGGCAAGCTGATGGGGCCGCTGACCGCCTTCGACGTCGGCCTGCCGACCAGCGCGGCCGGAAGGGTGGTCGACGAGATCGAGGCGGTGATGAAGGTCCGCTGGCCGGATGCGATTGCGGTCAGCTACGGCCATATCGGCGACAGCAACCTGCATCTCGTCTGCAACATTCCGTCGGCCGGCAACGACCAGCCTCATAAGGAGATCACCGAACTTGTCTTCGGCTCGATCGCCCGCGAAGGCGGCACGATTTCCGCCGAACACGGGATCGGCCTCCTGAAAAAGCCCTATCTCAAGCTATCGCGCACCCCGGAGGAACTGGCGTTGATGGCGCGTATCAAGCTGGCGCTCGATCCCAACAACATTCTGAATACCGGCAAAGTGCTTTCCGTCTGAGGGGGTAGGAGGTGCTGGTGGACCGACACTTTCAGCCCGTCAAAGTGCTGCTTCCGAACGAAGAGGTGGCGCGCCGGCTTGCTGATGCCATCAGGGCGGGATTTTTCCGGCTCGGCTCTCGCCTTCCGTCCGAACGCAGCATCGCCGAACAGATGCAGGTGAGCCGTCCGACGGTGCGTGAAGCGGTGAAGCTGCTGGTCGAGGCGAATATTCTGACCGTCAGGCCGGGCGCCGGCGGCGGCACGTTCGTCAGCAGCGAGATCGTGCCGCTCGACATTATCGTGCCGAGGCCGGACATGCGGCCGGGCGACATCGACGAGGCGATCGAGGTGCGCCGGCTGATCCTGCCTTGGGTGGCGCAGATCGCATCGCAATATGCCGAGGATGCGGATTTCGACCGGATGCGGGAGGCAATCCGGTTCGGCCGGGATTCGCTGCCGCCGCCGGAGGTGACGAAAAGCAGCCCCGAGCATATCAGCTCGATCATCATCGCGTCGATGCGCTTCGACCTCGCCCTGGCACGGGCGACCCGCAATGGCCTCGTGCTGGAATTGATGGAACTGCTGCTGCAATGGGTGGAGCCGATGCGGCACAGGACGCTGCATAGTCGCGCCGATCTCGTGCTGTCGCTCGAACTGGTCGAGACCATGATGCAGGCGATCGAATCCGGCGACCCGGCGCAGATCGCCGAGATTACCGAGCGGCGTCTCGGCATTCTGGAAAATGCGCTTGAGGAGCAGACGGGCCGGCGCCTTCGCCGCAACCGCCGGCCGGCCAATGCGAGTTGATCACCGCCTTAGGCTTTCGTGCCAGCTGGCGCGATAGGCTTCGAGATTCCAGGTCGGCGCAGGCACGATGCGGCCGGGCTTGGATGCTGGCGAGATGCCAGCGAGAAGCGCTGCGCCCTGACTTGTGCCGGTCGAGCCCGAAAGTGCCATCACCTCGCGGCCGAGCAGTGCGGCGAGCGCCTGGAGATAGGCCAGGTTGGTCGAGAAGGGGCCTTCGACCAGAACCGGTCCCTTGGCGCCGATGAGATCGAGACAGGTCTCCGTCATCTGCGCGAGGTAGAGGCAGGCTGCCGCCCAGCGCTGGTCGATAGTGGCGCCGGTGTCGTTGATCCATTGTTGCTCGCGGCCCGGGAAGGGGCCGGAACCACCTGAAACGTTCGGCAGAAGCATCAGACCTTTTTCGATGACACGAGGAATGGCTGCGAGGGCCGCTTCCGGGGACAATGGACCAAGTTCGGCCGTCAGCATCTCGAATTCGCGGCCGCCCATGAATCGGCTCGAGGGTACGGCGCGGCCATAGGCATCGACATTGGCAAGCGCGTCGCGCTGCGGGTCGAGATGATCGAGATCGCCACCGACCGCGAAATTGATGGCCCAGGTGCCGGTGGAGACCACCGCGAACGGCGGCTCACGTCCGACCAGATGCGCCAGCAGCGATGCGTTGGAATCGTGGATGCCGCAATGGACGGGGATGGCTGCCGTGACGCCGATCCGGGCTGCGATGTCCGGCAAAAGCGGACCGAGCGTGTCAAAGGCCGAACGGACCGGCGCCATCAGATCACGGATGCCGAGCGTATCGACCAGCGGTGAATAGGTACCTTCGCGGGGCTGCCAGAGGTCCGTATGGCAACCGAGCGAGGTGACTTCGTTCGCCGCAACACCGGTCAGCCGGAACGCCCAATATTGCGGGTAGGTGAGGATGTTGCGCGTGCGGGCAAAGGCTTCGGGAAAGGCAGTCTTCTGGTAGTGGAGCTGCGCGCCGACATTCAGCCCGCCGGACAGGGCTGGCGAGAAGGTTTCCGAAAAATTCGGGCGGATCGACCGATACGCCTGGCGGATATCTTCCGGATATTCGTGTTCGTAATCGAGCACCGGCAGCGCCAGTTTGCCCTCGGCGTCGAGAAGCACCGCTGATGCGCCATGGGTGGTGATGGAGATCGCATCGAAGCCGGGGTGCTTGGCAAAGTCGGACAACGCTTGGAGCACGAAGGTCCACAGGGCGTCGATATCGTAATGCGGATAAGGTGGACCCGGCAGAACCCGGTTCGGCGTGCGCCTTTCGGCGATCTCGTCGCCGGTCGCGCAGTCGAGCACGACGAGCTTGGCATTGGTCTTGCCGATATCGAGAACGGCGATCTTTTCCGGCGTGGTCATGGCAGGTGGAAGACCGTCACCAGATCGCTCTGGACCGGCGAGGCGTCCGGATTGGTTTCCATGATGTCGGCCATATGGGCCCACCATTTCTTCATCACCGGGTGTTCCGGCAGGTTCGCCATCGTATGGTCCACTGGTCGCGTCAGCACACCGAACAGCGTGTTCGTCTCGCGGTCGAGATGGATGGAATAGTCGCTGGCGCCGGCCTGGTGGAGGAGATCGACCAGCTCCGGCCAAATCTCGTCGTGGCGCCTGCGGTATTCCGCTTCCATGCCGGGATTGAGCTTCATCTTGAAAGCGTGCTTTTCGAGCGTCATCGGCTCATTTCCTTGATGCGGCGGGCGATGATCGGGATGGCGATGGTGATGATCAACAGCAGGCCGACGAAGATAGACATGACGATGCCGGGCACGTTGAGCAGCCCCAGCCCGAAGGTGACGAGGCCCATGACGAAAGCCGCGATGACGACGCCGGCGATGGTGCCCGCGCCGCCGAGAATGGAGACGCCGCCGAGCACGACCATGGTGACGACCTCAAGCTCCCACCCTTGGGCGATCGACGGCCGGGTCGAGCCGAGGCGGGAGGTGAGGCAAACGGATGCGACACCCGCCATCACGCCGGTCAGCAGGAAGAGAATGAACTTCACCCGCTCCACCGGAATGCCGGAAAAGCGTGCGGCGAATTCGTTGTTGCCGATCACATAGACCTGCCGGCCGAAATTGGTGGCGTGCAGGAGGATGCCGAAGGCTGCGGCGAGGATGATGAACAGCACGAATTCGAAGGAAAACACCCAGGCCACGTAGCCCTGGCCGAAGAAAGCGAAACTTTCCGGGTATTTGCCATAGGCCTGGTCGCCGAGGACGATGTAGGAAATACCGCGGAAGAGGCTCATCGTGCCGATCGTCACGACGATCGAGGGCAGCCTGAGGCCGGCGACGAGCAGGCCGTTGAAGGCGCCGCAGACAAGTCCGGTGCCGATGCCGATCGCCACCAGTCCCGGCGTACCGATGCCGGCCTGGGCTGCCGCGCCCATGGCAGTCGAGGCAAGCGCGATGATCGCTGCCACCGACAGGTCGATCTCGCCGGCGATGACGAGCAGCGCCATGGCGAAGGCGATCATCGCCTTTTCGGTGAAGTTGAAGGTGGCGTCGGAGAGGTTCCAGGCGTTCAGGAAGTAAGGCGAGGCGAACGAATTGAAGACGAAGATCAACACCGCGACGCCGAACAGCAGTACTTCCCAACTCGCCAGGAGGCGCGAGGTCTTGCTGCCGAGCCTATCGGGGATCACCCGTTTCGAGGAAACGACGTCGGTCATGCGGACACCTCCTTTGCACCGCGATCGCGCAGGATGATACGGCCGGCCTTGCGCTCGGCGCGGGCGTTGAAGGCGACCGCGAGCACGATGACGATGCCTGAGATAGCCATCTGCGCGAAAGGCGAGATGCCGATGACGGGCAGCGCGTTCTTGATGACGCCGAGGAAGAGGGCGCCGAGCACCGCACCGCCGACCGAGCCGATGCCGCCGGCGATCGAGATGCCGCCGATGACGCAGGCGGCGACCGTATCCAGCTCGAAACCGGCCGCGATATCCACATAGGCGACCGCGTAACGCGACACCCAGAGATAACCGGAAAGGCCGGCGAGCGCGCCCGAAACGACGAAGGCAATGAACTTGGTCCAGCCGATATCGATGCCGGCATAGATCGCCGCGGTCGGGTTGCCGCCGGATGCATAGGCCGCCCGGCCGAAGGGCAGGCGGGTCAGCACGAACCAGGCGCCGAGCACGATGAGGATGGCGATCCAGGAGAGGATCGGCAGGCCGAGCACCGGCATTCGCGGCACATTCAGGAAGGAAGGCGCCATCTGGTGGGCGTTCACCCAGCCGCCGCCGGACAGCACGAAGGCCATGCCGCGATAGATGGTCAGCGTTCCGAGCGTCACCACGATCGGCGGGATCTGCAGCGCCCAGACGAGGTAACCGTTGATCGCACCGAGAAAGGCCCCGATGCCGACCGCCATGACGATGAGCAGAGCCAGCGGCAGATCGGGATAGGCAGCGTTGGTCATGGCGACAGCCATGCCGGTGAAGGCAAGATTGGCCGCGACGGAGAGATCGATCGACTTGGTCAGGATCACCGTCATCTGGCCGAGCGCCAGGATGATCAGGATCGAGGTGTCGTTGAAGATATTGGCGAGATTGCTGGGAGACGCAAAGCCCTGTGCGCGGGTGGAGAAGCCGGCGATCATCGCGGCGATGATGACGGTCAGCAGGATTTCGCGGTTCTTCAGGAGGCGGTTCATCTGGTTCTCCTCACTGGTTGCCGGTCGCGGCGCGGACCAGCATTTCGGCGCTCAAGGCCTCGCGCTCGAAAACGCCGGCGGCCAGGCCCTCGCGCATCACCATCACCCGGTCGGACATGCGGAGGATTTCGGGAAGCTCGGATGAGACCATGATGATCGACAGGCCCTCGGCGGCGAGTTCGCCGATGAAGGCGTGCACCGCGGCCTTGGAGCCGATGTCGATGCCCTTGGTCGGTTCGTCGAGAATGATCACCTTCGGCTGTGTCGCCAGCCATTTGCCGATGACGACCTTCTGCTGGTTGCCACCGGAGAGCGTGCCGACCGGCACCGAAAGGGCGGCGGCGCGCAGGTCCAGCCGTTCCGCATATTTTCGTGCCAGCGCCAGTTCGTTGGCGGCTTTGAGGAAACCGGAGCGGGAGGTCTTGCCGAGCGACGGCAGCGACATGTTCTGGAAGATCGGCATGGGCAGCGCCAGGCCGTGGCGGCCGCGTTCCTCCGGCACGTAGACGATGCCGGCGCGGATCGCATCGCCCGAGGAGCGGATGTCGAGCGGCTTGCCCTCCAGAACCAGCCGGCCGGATGAGGGCCGGGTGACGCCGAACAGCGACTGGCAGAGTTCCGAGCGTCCGGCGCCGATCAAGCCGTAGATACCGAGGATTTCGCCGCGGCGAAGCTCGAAGGAGATGTCCCGGAATTCCGTCGAATGGCAGTAGTTCTCGACGCGGAAAACCGGCGCGCCGATCGCGACCTCTACTTTCGGGAAAACGTCCTTGACGTCGCGGCCGACCATCAGCCGGACGATCTCGTCCTGGGGCGTTTCCTTCAACCGGCCCTGGCCGACGGCGCGGCCGTCGCGGAAAACCACGAAGTTCTCGGCGATCTCGTAGACCTCGTCGAACTTGTGGCTGATGAAAAGGATCGCCTTGCCCTGCCGCTTCAGACCTTCGACGATGCGGAAGAGATCGTCGATCTCTTTCCGCGAAAGGGCGGCGGTCGGCTCGTCCATGATGACGATGCGGGCCTCGACCGACAGCGCCCGGGCGATCGCCACGAGGTGGCGCTGGGCGATCGAGAGGTCGCGCAGGCGGATCGTCGGGTCGATATCGCTTTCGAGCTGCAGCATGAGGGCCTTGGCGCCGGAATTGATCTTCCGCCAGTCGATCGTGCCGAAACGGGTGCGCGGCGCATGGCCGAGAAAGATGTTTTCCGCGACACTCAACTCGTCGAAGAGGACGGTTTCCTGATGGATTGCGGTAACACCGGCGTCGATCGCCGCCTGCGCGCTCGTGAATGTGGTGGGCTGACCGTCGATCAGGATCTCGCCCTCGTTCGGGCGGTAGATACCGGTCAAAATCTTGACGAGCGTCGACTTGCCCGCGCCGTTTTCGCCGATCAGGGCCGTCACCTGGCCGGGGTAAAGCTTGATGCTGACCCCATCGAGGGCTTTGACGCCCGGAAAGATCTGGCTGATGCCGCGCATTTCCAGGATCGGCATTGCTTCCGTCGTCGGTGCCGGTCGGGGCGATCGGTCTTGAATTTTCGTAACGCCGTTCATCAGGGACATTTTCCGACGAGTCTTTGAGATTTACGTCTGGTTATTTTGCGGGTGCTTGCAAAGCCGATGGCTCCGAGTTTAGAGCGGCCTCCGCTCCGCTTGGCCATCTTCTCCCCAGCGGGAAGAAGATGCCGGCAGGCGGATGAGGGGGCTCGCGCCTGCCGGCAGGTCGAGTTCTTCAGATCAGAAGATCTTGGAGAACTCGTCGATGTTCTTGGCGTTGTAGACGAACGGGTCGGCCATGGCGGCTTCGCCATTGTCGCCCACCTTGATCGAGCCCATGCGGCCGGCCTTGATCGCCGAACCGGGCTTGGCGTCGGTATCGCCCTTGACGAGGTGATAGGCGATCTGGGTGGCCGAATAACCGAGGTCGATCGGGTTCCAGATGGCAAATTCCTTGGTGGCGCCCGACTTGATGGCGCCGGCCATTTCGGATGGCAGGCCAAGGCCGGTCACATAGACCTGGCCGATCTTGCCGGCATCCTTGACCGCCTGCGAGGCAGCGAGAACACCGACCGTGGTCGGAGCGACGATGACCTTGACGTTCGGCTGCGAGGTCAAGAGACCCTGTGCTTCGCGATAGGACTTGTCGGCGAGATCGTCACCATAGACTGTCGTGACGAGGTTCAGGCCCGGAAAGTCCTTGAGCTGCTTCTTCATCTCGCCGATCCAGGTGTTCTGGTTCGTCGAGGTGGTGGTGGCCGAAAGGATGGCGAAACCGCCCTTGCCACCTTCCAGGTGGTTCTTGGCAAGCGTCAGGCACATCTTACCGATCAAGTCGTTGGAAGACGGGTTCAAGTGCATGATGCGGCCTTCCTTGGCCACCGCCGAGTCCCAGGAAATGACCTTGATGCCGCGCTGAGTTGCCTTCTTGAGCGCCGGAATAACGGCATCCGGATCGTTGGCGGAGATGGCGATCGCATCCACCCCTTGAGCGATCAGCGAATTGATCACTTCGATCTGGCCTTCGGCCGTCGTCGAGGTCGGGCCGGTATAGATGACCTGGACGCCGCCGAGTTCCTTGGCAGCTTCCTGCGCGCCCTTGTTGGCCGCCTCGAAGAAGCCGTTGCCGAGCGATTTGACGACCAGCGCGATCTTCATGTCGGCAGCGCTTGCCGCCGTCGTCATTGTCGTTGTCAGGGCGGCGAAGGCGAATGCCACGCCGAGGGCGAGTTTCTTTGCAAGTTTCATGGTTGGTCCTCCCAGTTGATAGTTTAATCTTTCTCCCGCCGGTCGCTCCTCACGCGGCCGACGAAGAATCCTCCTTGGCCAGGTCCGTTGTGGCGGCACCGGCGATAATCAGTTTGACGCCCGCATCCTCGATCATCCGTGCGGCGTCGTCGGTCACACCATCATCGGTGATGACGGTCGTCACCCGGTCGAGCGGGCACAGGATGAGGCTCGATCGGCGCGAAAACTTCGACGAATCCACCATCACGATCAGTTCCTCGGCCTGGTGCATCAGCTTCTGCTCGCTCTGGATCACCAGCGCGTCGGCTTCCATCACGCCGAGCGGGCCGACCCCCTGCGCGCCGATGAACATGCGCCGTGCATAAAAATTGCGGATCGCATCATTGTCGAAGGGCGACAGGATCAGGCTCTGCTCGCGATAGATCGCGCCGCCCGGTATCGTCACCGTGTTCTTCGAATGCTTGACCAGATGTTCGGCGATCGCAAACGAATTGGTCATCACCTGCAGGCGTCGGGCCGACATGAAATGCACCATCTGGAACGTCGTCGTGCCGCCGTTGATGATGACGCTGTCGCCTTCGTCGCAGAGTTCGACTGCGCGGCGGGCGATTGCGCGCTTCTTGTCGATGTTGACCGATTCCGACACCCGGAACGATCGGGCCGAAAGCTGGCCGATCTGCGGAGGATGAACGGCTTCCGCGCCGCCGCGGACGCGCCGGAGCTTGCCTTGGACGTGCAGCGAAGCGATATCGCGCCGAATCGTCGCTTCCGACGCCTCGGTCAATTCGGCGATATCCTGCACCGTGATGACGGGCTTTTCCTGGATAGCGCTCAAGATGATGCGATGGCGTTCACGTTCGTGCATTGGCTCCTCCTCGGCGACAACTATTACCGGAAAGTTTACGTTGTCAATCATAAACGATCAAATTCGCTTTTGATGCGCTGCACAATGAAACTTTATGATCGTTTATGATTGACAGGCGACGCGACAATGCGCGATACCGGCAACAGGGAGATGGCGGCCGCCTCGTCGCCGTGAGCCGAAACACGTTGGGAGGACAAGCAATGTCGGGCCAAACCCGCCTTCTCGAAAACCGTTGGGACGATGCCCAGGCCGCCAAGCTCGATGAGCCCGGCAAGCTGCTCTATCGCTCCAATCTTCTCGGCGCCGACAAGCGCATCACCAATTACGGCGGTGGCAATACCTCGGCCAAGGTGATGGAAACCGATCAGCTGACCGGCGAAAAAGTGAAGGTCATGTGGGTGAAGGGGTCGGGCGGCGATGTCGGCACGATCAAGCTCGACGGTTTCGCCACACTCTACATGGACAAGCTGGAAGCGCTGAAGGGGCTCTATAAGGGCGTCGAGGACGAGGACCGGATGGTCGGCTTCCTGCCGCACTGCACCTTCAATCTCAATCCGCGCGCCGCTTCCATCGATACCCCGCTGCATGGTTTCGTGCCGTTCACCCATGTGGACCACATGCACCCCGACGCGATCATCGCGATCGCGGCTTCCAAAAACTCGAGAGAGCTGACGCAACAGGTCTTCGGCGCCGAAATCGGCTGGCTGCCCTGGCGGCGGCCTGGTTTCCAGCTCGGGCTCGATCTCGAAGCGTTCGTCAAGGCGAACCCGAATGCCAAGGGCGTCGTGCTGGAAAGCCACGGCCTGTTCACCTGGGCAAATGATGCCAAGGCCTGCTACGAACTGACGCTCGACATCATCAACAAGGCGATCGAATGGTTCGCCAAGGAGACCGAAGGCAAGACGATCTTCGGTGGCGCCGCGACCAAGAGCCTGCCCGCGCCGGAACGTCGGGCGATCGTCGCGAAACTGATGCCGGAAATCCGTGGCCGGATCGGCAAGCTGGAGCGCAAGCTCGGCCATTTCGACGATCAGGACGCGGTGCTGGAATTCGTCAATTCCAAGGACCTGCAGCCGCTCGGCGCGCTCGGCACCTCCTGCCCGGACCATTTCCTGCGCACGAAAATCCGTCCGCTGATCGTCGATTTCGATCCCGCAAAGCCGGATGTCGATGCGGTGATCGCCGCGCTCGACAAGGCGCTCGAAGATTATCGCGCCGATTACAGCCGCTATTACGAGACCTGCAAACACAGCAATTCGCCCGCCATGCGCGACCCCAACCCGGTGATCTTCCTGGTTCCGGGCGTAGGCCTGCTGTCGTTTGCACGTGACAAGGCGACGGCCCGTATTGCCGGCGAGTTCTACGTCAACGCCATCAACGTGATGCGCGGGGCGTCCACGGTTGCCGAATATCAGGGCCTGCCGGAGCAGGAGGCCTTCGATATCGAATACTGGCTGCTCGAAGAGGCGAAGCTGCAGCGCATGCCGAAGCCGAAAAGCCTTGCCGGGCAGGTGGCCTTCGTCACCGGCGGCGCGGGCGGCATCGGGCGGGCGACGGCCGCCAGGCTGATGGGCGAGGGTGCCTGCGTGGTGCTTGCCGATATCGACGGCGGCGCACTCGACGCGACCAAAGCCGATTTCGAAAAGTCCTTCGGCAAGGATGCGGTGCGCGGGGTCCTGCTCGACGTGACGACCGAGGACGCGGTGATCACCGCGTTTGCCGAGGCCTGCGTCGAATTCGGCGGCGTCGACATCCTGGTGTCGAATGCCGGGATCGCGTCTTCCGCGCCGGTCGAGGAAACCACGCTTGCCATGTGGAGCAAGAATATCGACATCCTGGCGACGGGTTATTTCCTCGTTTCGCGTGAGGCCTTCCGGTTGTTCCGGCGCCAGAAGCTCGGCGGCAATGTCGTCTTTGTCGCTTCCAAGAACGGGCTTGCCTCTTCTCCGAATGCGTCGGCCTACTGCACCGCCAAGGCCGCTGAAATCCATCTCGCCCGATGCCTGGCGCTCGAAGGCGCCGAGGCCGGCATCCGCGTCAATACGGTCAATCCGGACGCCGTGCTGCGCGGCTCGAAGATCTGGAACGGCGAATGGCGCGAACAACGGGCCGCCTCATCCAAGATCGAAGTGGACGACCTGGAGGAGCACTACCGCAAGCGGTCGCTGCTCAAGCTCAATGTCTTCCCGGAGGATATTGCGGAGGCGATCTATTTCCTCGCATCGGACGCATCGGCCAAGTCGACCGGCAACATTATCAACGTGGATGCCGGCAACGCCCAGAGCTTTACGCGGTAAGGCACTCTCTTCTCCCCGCTGGGGAGAAGAGACAATATCAGATGGGAGGACCGAATGGCCGAGTTAAAGATCACGACCAATGTGATCGCCGCTGAAAACGACAAACGCACAGCAGCGCTCAAATCCGACTACGATGCGCTCGGCGAGAACCTGTCGCGGCGCGGCATCGATATCGAAACGATCACCCGGGATGTCGAAAAGTTCTTTGTCGCCGTACCCTCCTGGGGCGTCGGCACCGGAGGGACGCGTTTCGCCCGCTTTCCCGGTCAAGGCGAGCCGCGCGGCATTTTCGACAAGCTCGATGACTGCGCCGTCATTCAACAACTGACCCGGGCGACGCCGACGGTTTCGCTGCATATCCCGTGGGACAAGGCGGATCCGAAGGAATTGTTGGCCAAGGGCGATGCGCTTGGGCTCGGTTTCGACGCGATGAACTCGAATACGTTTTCCGATGCACCGGGGCAGGCGCATTCCTACAAATACGGCTCGCTCAGCCATACGAACGCTGCGACGCGCGCCCAGGCGATCGAGCACAATCTCGAATGCATCGAAATCGGCAAGGCGATCGGCTCCAAGGCCCTGACGGTGTGGATCGGCGACGGCTCGAATTTTCCGGGGCAAAGCCATTTCACGCGGGTGTTCGAGCGGTATCTTGCTTCGATGGCGGAAATCTACAAGGCGCTGCCGGAGGACTGGCGACTGTTTTCCGAGCACAAGATGTACGAACCGGCCTTCTATTCGACGGTGGTGCAGGACTGGGGCACGAATTACCTGATCGCCAATACGCTCGGACCGAAGGCATTCTGCCTCGTCGATCTCGGCCACCATGCGCCGAATACCAATATCGAGATGATCGTCGCCCGCCTCATCCAGTTCGGAAAGCTCGGCGGCTTCCACTTCAACGATTCCAAATATGGCGACGACGACCTCGATGCCGGTGCGATCGAACCCTACCGCCTCTTCCTGGTCTTCAACGAACTGGTGGATGCGGAACATCGGGGGATCAAGGATTTCCGCCCGGCGCATATGATCGACCAGTCGCACAACGTTACCGATCCGATCGAGAGCCTGATTTCCAGCGCCAATGAGATTCGCCGCGCCTATGCGCAGGCATTGCTGGTTGACCGGACAGCGCTTGACGGATTCCAGCAGGAAAACGATGCGTTGATGGCGTCCGAGACGCTGAAGCGCGCCTATCGCACCGATGTGGAACCGATCCTTGCCGAAGCCCGCCGCCGCGCAGGCGGAGCGATCGACCCAGTTGCGACCTATCGTGCCAGCGGTTATCGGAAACAGGTCGCCGCGGAACGCCCGGCCTCGACCAGCGGCGGCGGCGGGATCGTCTGATCCCTCCAGCCTATAATGATGCCGGCGGATGAGCTCCGCCGGCAGCCAATTCTTGTGATCCGATCGAATGAACCGATCAGGTGTTCCGGCCGAGTGCGCGTTCCATGCGGCTCAGGCCCTCCTCGAGAAGGGCGCGCGGGCATCCGAAGTTGACGCGGACGAAGTTGCCGTAGGCCGCGCCGAAGTCCGATCCGGCATTGAAACCGACCTTGCCGTGCTCGAGGAAATAGCTCTGAGCATCCGGTTCCAGACCGAGTTCCGTGCAGTCGAGCCAGGCGAGGAACGTGCCTTCCGAGGGGATGAGCTTGATCTGGGGAAACCGGCGCGCGATTTCGGCGGACAGATAATCGCGGTTCGCCTCGATGTAGGTGAGCATCCGGGTCTTCCAGTCGCCGGCCTTCGAAAAGGCCGCCAGTGTCGCTTCAAGCCCGATGATATTGGCGTTGTCGACCATTCCGAGGCGTGCCTGGTTGAACTTTTCGCGGATCGCCTTGTTGCCGATGATCGCGAAGGCGGTCTTGAGGCCGGCGATATTGTAGGTCTTGCTGGCGGCCATCAGGGTGATCGTGCGGTTTGCGGCGTCTTCCGAAAGCGCGGCGATCGGCACGTGGCGGCGGCCGTCGAACAGGAGGTCGCAATGGATCTCGTCGGAGATGATCAGCGTATCATTCTGGCGGCAGAGGTCGGCGATCGTCTTCAGTTCCTCCGCCGTGAATACCTTGCCTGTCGGGTTCTGCGGGTTGCAGAAAAGAAGCGCCTTTGACTTCGCCAGCTCCGCGGCCAGAACGTCGGTGTCCATCACATGGCCTTCGGCGGTCGGCAAAAGCGGCGCTTCGCGGCGGACAAGGTTCCAGTCCGCCGGGGCTTCGAGGATCGGACGATAGACCGGCGGCTGAACCAGCACGCCGTCGCCGGGCTTGAGCATCGCGTGCAGCGCCATGTTGAAACCTGGAACGACGCCCGGAAGGAAGACGATCTCGTCCGGCGAGACCGTCCAACCGTATTTTTCCTGCATGTCGGCAACGATCCGAGTGCGCAACTCGTCGCGGGCGACGCCGTAGCCGAGCATCGGATGCTCGAGCCGGTTGCGGATGGCATCGACGATCTCCGGTGCCGCGGGGAAGTCCATGTCGGCGACCCACATGGGCAGCACGTCGTCCGGATACTTGCTCCACTTCGAGCTGCCGGTGCCCCGGCGTTCGTGCACCGCATCGAAATCGGTCATGCTTTCAAATCCCCTGTTATCATTCTGCCGGTCGGAGCGATCGGCCATCCTCATCTCGTCGCCGGCCGCGAACCGGGCAAGGCGCGAAATCAGCTCCCGTTGTCCCCAACCGGCCGCGCGCCTGTCAACGCCTTTCTTTGCGTAACCGGCAAGCGCAGAGCCTGGCGCTTGTCCCGGCGAGGGAGCGAGCAGCCTGCTTCGGTCATTTGGGATGAGGCGGATCGATCTGGTGGAAAGCTCAGGCACGGATCAGGATATGCGCTTCCATAGCAGCGTCGACGAAGGCCTTTCTGGCTTCTTCAGGCTTGCGCTTTCCGGCATCCACCGCGGCGCAGACTTCGAGCGCCCGGTCGAGGGCCGTGCCATCCTCTACCGGCCAGTCTTCGATCATCGCCCATGCCGCGGCCTGCGTCGTTTCGATCGCGGTTTCGGCCGGCGGCTCGCCGATCGATATGACGACCGGCTTGTTCCAAGGCGTATTCATTCTGTTCGGCGTCCCGTCTCGTCCATGCCGGTCTCATAGACCGATTTGACTGCCGTGGCGAGGGTCGGCAGTCGGCGATGCGAGAAAGAAGGAGGGCTGCTCTATCTAGAGCAACCCACGGGCAGCGAGGTTCTTCATCAGTGCCGAGATGCCGAAACTCCAGGGAGGGCATTCGGTCGAGAGGCGTACCGTGTTGCGCAGCGTGCCGAGGCCCGGAGACGAAATTTCGACGATGTCGCCGATCTTGTGGGTAAAGCCCTGGTTCGGCACGTCGCGGTCCTCGGTCGGTGCAAACAGCGTGCCGAGAAACAGCATGAAGCCGTCGGGATACTGATGATGTTCGCCGCACGTATGATTGACGAGGTCGAGCGGGTCGCGGCTGATCTGCGACATCGAGCTCTTGCCGTTGAGGACATATCCCTCCGGCCCGGTCACGCGCAGGTCGAGTTCGGCATTGCGGACATCGTCCAATCCGTAACCCTCATCGAAGAGGCGGATGAAAGGCCCGATCGAGCAGGAGGCATTGTTGTCCTTTGCCTTGCCGAGCAGAAGCGCCGAGCGCCCCTCGACGTCGCGCAGGTTGACGTCGTTGCCGAGTGTCGCTCCCTTGATTTCGCCCTGGCTGTTGACCGCCAGCACGATTTCGGGCTCGGGGTTGTTCCATGTCGATACGGGATGGAGGCCGACATCCGCGCCCCAGCCGACCGAGGAAAGCACCGGCGCCTTGGTGAAGACTTCAGCATCAGGGCCGATTCCGACTTCGAGATATTGCGACCACATGCCCTCCCTGATCAGCGCTTTCTTGACGCTTGCGGATTGCGGGGAGCCGGCCTTCAGGTCCTTGAGGCTGCCGCCGATGATCGTGCTGACGGTCTGCCGGATGGCGGCCGCCCTGTCCGGATTGCCGGCTGCCTTCTCCTCGATGACGCGCTCGATCATCGATTGCGCGAACGTCACGCCGCAGGCCTTGATCGCCTGGAGATCGACGGGCGCCAGCAGATGGGGACGCGACGGATCGGGTCTGCCCGTGCTGTTCCTGGCAAGGTCTTCCAATGTGCCGATGACCGGGCCGGCGGCGTTTCGGACAAATTCCGCAACATCGGCGCGCTCCAGAAGCGCGCTGAGGGTCGGGGCTTCCTTGCTGGTGATATCGACCAGGGCACCGTCACGCAGGGTGACGACGCTCGGGCCCGAAACAGCAGGATTCCAGACGCGGCCGACAAAAAGCCCGTTGGCAAACGTATCGATGAGATTGTCGGTCATGCTGGTGTATCTCCTCCCGTTAGATGTGGCCGAACGGGCCACTCTATCTTGTCTTGTTCTGCCGATTGGCGCGAAGCCGGTTTCCAGCTCGCAGCCAAGGCTGTGTGTTTTCGCTGTCGAAGACGCATTCGTCCAGCCCCAGGCGACAAATTAGATCGAGATTTTGTGGAGGCGCCGTCGCGTCGCACTGCCGATCGAGGAACTCCCCAAACCACCTCGGCTGAAACCTCTCGGCGTTGGAGTTGCAAATCCGGTTCTCAGCGGCGGCCGCTGCTCGTCGCTACCTCCCCATTGACAGGGCATTTGCGTTCTGTATTCTGTTATAAAACCTTATATAACATAATTGTGGAACAAAAACGGGAGACTATCATGAAGCTGAAGCTTGCATTCCTTGTTGCAACCGCGCTCGTCGCCACGCCGTCATTCCTGATGGCGCAGGAGAAGGGCGGCGTCATCAACGTCGCGACCATCGGCGAGCCGCCGACGCTCGATCCGATGACGTCGACGGCCGACCTTGTTGGTATCGTTACGCAGCACATTTTCGAGACGCTCTATACGTTCGACAAGAAGTGGGGCGTCACGCCGCTTCTCGCGGAAAGCCTGCCTGCGGTCAGCGACGACGGCAAAACCTATACGGTCAAGCTGCGCACCGGCATCAAATTCCATGACGGCAGCGACATGACCTCGGAAGATGTCGTCGCCTCGCTCACCCGCTGGACCAAGCTCGCCTCGCGCGGCAAGCAGGCCGCCGGTTTCATCGAGTCCGTCTCCGCCGCCGATCCGGCGACCGTAACGATCAAGCTGAAGCAGCCCTATGCGCCGCTCGTCTCGCTGCTCGCCTTCAACAATTCCGCTGCAATCATCATCCCGGCTGAAAAGCAGGCCGATACGATGACCGACTTTGCCGGTACTGGACCCTATATGCTGAAGGAGCGCAAGGCGGATCAGTATATCCAGCTCGTCCGCTTCAAGGACTACAAGCCGCGTTCGGGCGGGAGCGATGGTTATGGCGGCGCCCGCCACCAGTATCTCGACGAGATCCGTTTCGTGCCGGTTCCGGACCCGAACACCCGCGTGGAAGCTGCCGTTTCCGGCCAGTACGATTATATCGATTCCCTGCCGGTCGAATCCTTCGACAAGCTGAAGGCCTCAAAGGCCACCCAGCCGCTGCTCCTGAAGCCGTTCGGCTATCCAGTCTTCGTCTTCAACACCGCAGAAGGCGCCGCCAAGAGCCTTGGCGTGCGAAAGGCGATCCGCCAGGCGCTCAGCATGGAAGACATGCTGGCTGCCGCCTTCGGCAGCAAGGATTTCTACGCCCTCAACGGCAACATCTACCCGGCCTCCTTCAGCTGGAGCACGGATGCCGGCGTGAAAGGCAACTATAACGCCGCCGATCCGGAAGGTGCTGCTGCTGCCGCCAAGGCTGCGGGTTATGACGGCAAGCCGATCCGCATCCTGACCAGCCGCCAGTACGAGTTCCACTACAAGATGGCGCAGGTCGCCGCCGAGTATCTGAAGCTCGCCGGCTTTGCGGTCGACATGCAGGTGGTCGACTGGGCAACGCTTACCCAGCGCCGCACCGACAAGGCGCTCTGGGACATCTACATCACCCACAGCCCTTTCCTGCCGGAGCCGGCACTGATCGGTTCTTTGGCGCCGAGCTCGCCGGGCTGGTGGGATACACCTGCCAGAAAGGCGGCCGTTGACGCTTTCTCGGCAGAGTCGGATCCGAAGAAGCGCGTCGAGCTCTGGGCCAATGTCCAGAAGGCCCTGTATGACGAGGCGCCTTTCATGAAGATCGGCGATTTCAACGCGGTTTCCGCGATCTCGACCAAGCTTCAGGGCGTCGATCCGGCTCCGTGGCCCTATTTCTGGAATGCATCGATCAAGAAGTAATAATCCTCTTAAGGGATCGGATGCCGGTTTACGGACCGGCATCCGTCTTCGATGATGTCCGCAATGCCGGACACAGGAACACCTTCGTATGATACGCTATATCCTTCAACGCCTTGCCGGCATGATCGTGGTGATGTTCCTCGTCGTCACGATCGTCTTCGTGATCGTTCGGGTGACGCCCGGTGATCCGGCCGCGGTCATGCTCGGACCGGATGCCACGGCCGAGGACGTCGCCGAATTGCGCACGCGTCTCGGCCTCGATCAGTCGATCGCGGTTCAATATGTCTTCTATATCGGCCAGCTTCTGAGGGGTGACCTCGGCCAGTCGATATTTCTCAACATGCCGGTGACGTCAGCGCTTCTCGACCGCGCCGAACCGACATTTTTCCTGACGATTTTCTCGTTGGCGATTGCCAGCGTCATCGCGCTGCCGATCGGCATTTATGCCGCCTATCGGCGCGGGTCCTCCGTCGACCAGGCCGCGACGACGGCCGCAATGCTGGCTGCCAGCATTCCGAGCTTCTGGCTCGGTCTCATCCTGATGCAGTTCTTCGCCGTGCGGATGAATTTCTTTCCGGTTTCCGGCTATGGCGGGCCGGGCGCCAGCTTTGCAGAGCGCATGTATCACCTGACATTGCCGGCCTTCGCGCTCGGCCTCGTCTCCTCGGCGCTGATCCTGCGTTTTACCCGCGCCTCGATGCTCGACGTGCTCGGCGACGATTATATCCGCACCGCCCGCGCGAAGGGGCTGATCGAGCGGCGGGTCGTGCTGAAACATGCGCTGAAGAACGCGCTGATCCCGATCCTCACAGTGCTTGGCCTCACCGCCGCCGTGCTGATCTCCGGTGCCGTCGTCACCGAAACCGTGTTCGGCCTGCCGGGCGTCGGCAATCTGGTGGTCTCGGCGGTGCTGCGGCGTGACTACCCCGTCATCCAGGGCGCGCTGCTCGTCATCGCCGCCCTCTATGTCCTGATCAATTTCGCGATCGACATGCTCTATCTGCTGGTCGATCCAAGGGTGCGCTACTGATGGCGGAGATTGTCACCACCAAACCAGCCGCGAGCGAAGGAGCCAAGTTCTTTCGCCGTTTCCTGAAACGCAAGACGGTCGCGCTCGGACTGATCGTCATCGTGGTCTTCGTCCTGCTTGCGGTTTTCGCGCCGTGGATCGCCCCCTATTCGCCTTCGAAACTGTCGATCGTCAACCGGCTGAAGCCGCCGAGCGAGATCTACTGGTTCGGCACCGACGAGTTCGGCCGCGACATCTTCTCGCGCACCATTTTTGCGGGGCGGCTGTCGCTGCTGGTCGGCGCTGCCGTCGTCAGCCTTTCGGCGATCATCGGCGTGACGCTCGGGCTGCTGGCCGGCTTCTTCCAGAAGCTCGATACGCCGATCGCCCGGCTGATCGACGCGATGATGGCCTTTCCGGATATCCTGCTCGCGATCGCGCTGGTCGCAGCGCTCGGGCCATCGCTGGTAACGGTGATCATTGCGCTGTCGATCGTTTATTCGCCGCGGCTTGCCCGCATCGTCCGGGCCTCGACGCTGGTCATCCGCGAACTGCCTTACGTGGAGGCGGCGAAGGCGCTGGGGATCTCGACCTTCCACATCATGACCCGGCACGTGCTGCGCAATCTCATATCGCCGATCCTGGTGCAGGGTACCTTCCTGTTCGCCAGCGCCATGCTTGCCGAAGCCGGGCTTTCCTTCCTCGGCCTCGGCGTCAGCCCCGAAATTCCCACCTGGGGAACGATGATTGCCAGCGGGCGCCAATATATCGGCCAGGCCGACTGGATGACCTATTTTCCGGGCTTTGCCATCATTCTTTCCGTCCTGTCGCTGCAGATGGTCGGCGACGGATTGCGGGACATGCTCGATCCAAGACTTCGAAAGGACCTCTAAATGACCGGTGAAACAGCGGGCCAGCCGCTCCTCCTCACCAACGTGAAGCCGATGGCTTTCGGCGGCAATGCGGCCTCCGGCACGACCGATATCCTGGTCGGCGCCGACGGCAGGATTTCCGCTATCGGCTCGTCGCTCGCAGCACCTGCCGAGGCGATCCGTGTCGACGGCAAGGGCGCCTTCATCTCTCCCGGCTGGATCGACCTGCATGTGCATATCTGGCATGGCGGCACCGATATCTCGATCCGCCCGTCGGAATGCGGCGCCGAGCGCGGCGTCACCACGCTGGTCGACGCCGGTTCTGCGGGCGAGGCCAATTTCCATGGCTTTCGCGAGTACATCATCGAGCCTTCGAAGGAGCGCATCAAGGCGTTCCTGAACCTCGGTTCGATCGGCCTCGTCGCCTGCAACCGCGTCGCCGAACTGCGCGACATCCGCGATATCGATCTCGACCGCATCCTCGAATGTTATGCGGAGAACAAGGAACATATCGTCGGCATCAAGGTGCGGGCGAGCCACGTCATCACCGGTTCCTGGGGCGTCACGCCGGTCAAGCTCGGCAAGAAGATCGCCAAGATCCTCAAGGTGCCGATGATGGTGCATGTCGGCGAACCGCCGGCGCTCTATGACGAGGTGCTTGAAATCCTCGGTCCCGGCGACGTCGTCACCCATTGCTTCAACGGCAAGGCCGGTTCGAGCATCATGGAAGACGAGGACCTCTACAATCTCGCCGAACGCTGCGCCGGCGAAGGAATCCGTCTCGACATCGGCCATGGCGGCGCGTCCTTCTCGTTCAAGGTGGCGGAGGCGGCGATCGCCCGCGGCCTGCTGCCCTATTCGATCTCGACCGACCTGCACGGCCATTCGATGAACTTCCCGGTCTGGGACCTGGCGACCACCATGTCCAAGCTTCTGTCGGTCGGCATGCCGTTCGACAAGGTTGTCGAAGCGGTCACCCACGCGCCGGCTTCGGTTATCAAGCTTTCGATGGAAAACCGGTTGTCGGTCGGCGAACGCGCCGATTTCACGATCTTCGATCTCATCGATGCCGATCTGGAAGCCACCGATTCCAATGGCGACGTTTCGCGTCTCCAGAAACTGTTCGAGCCGCGTTACGCGGTCATCGGTTCGGAAGCCATCACCGCCAGCCGCTATATCCCACGGGCCCGCAAGCTCGTCCGCCACAGCCACGGTTACTCGTGGCGCTGAGGCGCATTGTTGAAATCGCATGACAGGAGTTGACGTGAACACGTCTTCAGCAAAGGCCGCCCCCGCGGCACAGACACCTTACGATCGGCTGAGCGAGCTCGGCATCAAGTTGCCGCCGCCGCCGCCGCCGATCGCCAATTTCGTCACGCATGTCCGTGAAGGCAATATGCTCTACCTCTCCGGCCAGGGGCCGCGTGAGGCGGATGGCCATCTGCATTCCGGCAAGGTGGGCGCCGATGTCAGCGTCGACCTCGCCTATCAGCATGCGCGGCTGGTGGGCATCAACCTGCTTGCCGTCATGCACGAGGCGCTCGGCGACCTTTCACGGGTGAAGCGGGTGGTGAAGCTGCTCGGCATGGTCAATGCCGTACCGGATTTCGAGGATCATCCGAGCGTCATCAATGGCTGCTCGGACCTCTTCATCTCGGTGTTCGGGGATGCGGGACAGCATGCCCGTTCGGCCGTCGGGTTCGGCTCGCTGCCGGGCAATATCACCGTGGAAATCGAGGCAATCGTCTCGCTGAACGACTGAGGAGGCAAGGTCAGTGGTTGCGCCAACCCATCAGCTTCTCGATCCGCTGGGCGGAAGCGCGGACATGTTCCGTATAGTGGTTCTCGTCGGACACGACTTTCTGTTCCGGCAGCACGATGGAAATGGTCGCAACGCACTCGCCGCTCCGGTCGCAGATTGGCGAAGCGATGCAGGCAACCGCATAATCGGACTCCGCCACCTGGATCGACAGCCGCTGCTCGAAGGCCTTGCCGGCCGAGTCGGACAGCGTGCGGGCGTCGATCTCGGCGCGGCCGGTGGGCGAGGTGCGGGCACAACGCTTGAAAAGCTCGATCCGCTCGGCCTCGGCCAAGTGCCCGACGAGAAGCCGGCCGGACGCCGTCCAGTTGAGCGGCACACGGGTGCCGACGCGCGAAGCGACCTGGTAATGGCTCGGGCCGTCTGCCATGGCGAGCACCAGCATGTAGTCCCCGTCGCGGCCGCAGACCTGCACGGTTTCGCCCGCCTGCCGGCAGAGGTCGTGCATCTCGTGGGTCGCGACGCTCATGAAATCCAGCGACCGGGCGTAGGCGAGGCCGTAATGGTAAAGCCGGGCGCCAAGCCAGATCGAGCCGTCGGCATTGCGGGCGAGCATGTTCTTCCCGACCAGATCGTCGATGATCACATAGACGGTCGACAGCGGTGCCTTGACCGCCTTGGCAATCGCATAGGCACCGGCCGGCGCACCCGTTTCGTAGAGATAGTCGATCACCTGCAGCGCCCGGTCGATGCCGCTCACGCGCGAGCGGCGCGCGCCTTTGGCTTCCGTTTCCACGTCGGAACCGGCGTTAACGGAGAGGTCTGCGGATGAAGTCTTGGCGTCCAACTCGATGTTCCCCGTGGGGCTCCTCGTGTGATTTCGAGAGGCTATTACATTACTATGGCATAACTGTCGATGGCAATTCGCAGTTGGCCGTTAATTTGGAGAACGACAATGTCCGATGATATCCGCACCCAGATCGGCCTTCGCCCGGTCATCAATGTTTCTGGCACGATGACGAGCCTCGGGGCTTCGATCGTGGTTCCGGAGGCGATCGCGGCCATGGCGGCGATCCTGCCGCAATTCGTCGAGATCAACGATCTGCAGCGCAAGGCGAGCGCGATCATCTCTCGGCTGACCGGCGGTGAGGCGGGCTTCGTGACGGCCTCTTGCTCCTCCGGCATCAGTCTCGCAGTCGCGGGCGCGATCACCGGCAACAACCTGCTGGCAATCGAGAAACTGCCCGATGCGACGCCCGACAAGAACGAAGTGCTCGTGCAGATGGGCCATGTGGTGAGCTATGGCGCACCGGTGGACCAGGCGATCCGGCTTGCCGGCGGCAAGGTCGTGCTGATCGGCCAGGCGACCTCGACGCATCGCTACCACATGGAAAACGCGATCACCGAGAAGACGGCCGCGGCGGTCTATGTCGTCTCGCATCATGTGGTCGACTACGGCCTGCTCAACCTCGTCGAGTTCGTCGAGATTGCCCATGCCAAGGGCGTGCCGGTCATCGTCGACGCGGCCTCGGAATACGACCTCAAGCTCTTCCTTTCGCAGGGTGCGGATATCGTCCTTTATTCCGGCCACAAGTTCCTCGGCGGCCCGACTTCGGGCATGGTTGCAGGCAAAAAGGAACTGGTGCGCAGTGCCTTCCTGCAGAACATGGGCATCGGCCGCGGCATGAAGGTCGGCAAGGAGAGCGTGTTCGGCGTCATGGCCGCGCTGGAAGCCTGGGAGAAGCGTGACCATGCGGGCATCCGCGAACGCGAAACCGGCTATCTCAATCTGTGGAAACGGTCGCTCGACGGCCGCCCAGGCGTCACCGCCCTGATCGAGCCGGACCCGACCAACAATCCGCTCGACCGCATGCGGGTGATCATCTCGGCACCGGAAGCGCATATCACCGCCTGGGATCTGGCAGCAGCGCTCGGCCGTGGTAACCCGCCGGTCATCGTCCGCGATCATGAGGTGGAGCATCATTATTTCTATCTCGACCCCTGCAACCTGCACCCCGGACAGGAAGCCATCGTCGCGGCCCGCCTGACGGAAGAGCTCGACAAGGCGCGGGCCTCCAACGAGATCATCGCGACCCCGATCGAAGAGCGCA
Organism: Neorhizobium sp. T25_27; assembly: GCF_002968565.1. Lineage (NCBI taxonomy): Bacteria > Pseudomonadati > Pseudomonadota > Alphaproteobacteria > Hyphomicrobiales > Rhizobiaceae > Neorhizobium > Neorhizobium sp. T25_27. The sequence continues at coordinate 342,481 of NZ_PVBJ01000006.1, read as the reverse complement.
GCCGCCACCGGTTCGACGGCGCGCTTCGCTGGCCGGACTGAACTGACAACAACGACAGGAAGGGAACGATCATGGCCATTTCGCAAGCACAAGCCGTCCAGTCCACTCAGCCGGTCCTCTCCGTCGAGAACCTGACCACCTCGTTCAACGTGGACGGGGAGTGGAAGTCGGTCGTGCGTGACGTTTCCTTCACCGTCGCTCCCGGCGAGACCGTGGCGATCGTCGGCGAAAGCGGGTCGGGCAAAAGCGTCACCTCTCTTTCGATCATGCGGCTTTTGCAGGAAGGCACGAGCCGCATCGAGGGCAGGATCATGCTCGGCGGGCGCGATCTTCTGGCGCTTCCCGAACACGAGATGCGCAAAGTCCGCGGTAACGATGTCGCGATGATCTTCCAGGAGCCGATGACGAGCCTCAATCCGCTCTTCACCATCGGCGATCAGATTTCCGAGGCGCTGCTCTGCCACAAGGCCATGTCGGCAGCGCAAGCTAAGGCCGAAACCATCCGGCTGCTCGAAAAGGTCCGTATCCCCTCGGCCGCATCACGTTTCGACGAATATCCGCACCGTTTCTCAGGCGGCATGCGCCAGCGCGTGATGATCGCGATGGCCTTGGCGTCGAAGCCGAAGCTGCTGATCGCCGACGAGCCGACGACGGCGCTCGACGTCACGATCCAGGGTCAGATCCTCGATCTCATCAAGCTGCTGCAGGACGAGGAGGGGACGTCGGTCCTGTTCATCACGCATGACATGGGCGTCGTCGCCGAAGTCGCCGACCGGACGATCGTGATGTATCGCGGCGAGCAGGTGGAGACGGGCGACACGCCTGATATCTTCCATCGCGGAAAGCATCCCTATACGCGGGCGTTGCTCGCCGCGGTGCCGGTGCTCGGTTCGATGCAGAAATATGAGCGGCCGCTGCGCTTTCCCGTCGTCAACACGGCGACCGGGGAGTCCGACATCCAGGTGGAGGTGGCCGATACGGTTGCCGCCAATGACCGGCCCATTCTGGAGGTGAAGAACCTCACCAAGCGGTTCGACATTCATTCCGGCCTGTTCGGTCGTGTCAGCGGCCGGGTGCATGCGGTCGAGAACGTCTCCTTCGACCTCCATGCCGGCGAGACGTTGTCGCTGGTTGGCGAAAGCGGCTGCGGCAAGTCGACGACCGGCCGCGCGATCATGCGTCTGATCGAGCCGGATGCCGGTTCGGTCGTCGTCGAGGGCCGGGACGTGCTGGCGCTCGACAAGCGGGAGATGCGCGAGATGCGCAAATCCGTGCAGATGATCTTCCAGGATCCGTTCGCCTCGCTCAACCCGCGCATGACGATCGGCCAGGCGATCGCCGAGCCCTATCTCGAACACAAGATGGGGACGGCGAAACAGGCGAAGGAGGTCGTCGCCGAGATGCTGCGCAAGGTCGGCCTGACGCCGGACATGGTGAACCGCTATCCGCATGAATTCTCCGGCGGCCAGCGCCAGCGTATCTGCATCGCCCGGGCGCTTGCGCTCGAACCGAAGGTGATCGTCGCGGACGAAAGCGTCTCGGCGCTCGACGTGTCGATCAAGGCGCAGGTCATCAACCTGATGCTCGACCTGCAACAGAGCCTCAACCTCGCCTTCCTGTTCATCAGCCACGACATGGCGGTGGTCGAACGGGTCAGCCATCGGGTGGCGGTGATGTATCTCGGCGAGATCGTCGAGATCGGTCCGCGCGCCTCCGTGTTCGGCAATCCGCAGCATGAATATACGAAGAAACTGATGGCCGCCGTGCCGGTACCGGACCCCGATCGCCGCCGCGAAAAGCGGACGGTCGCCAGCGACGAGCTCAAGAGCCCGATCCGCTCCGTCGACCATATAGTCAATCCGCTCGACTATAAGACGGTTTCGCCGGGCCATCTGGTCGCGATGTAACGGCTGCAGGCATTCTCTGCGGCAATCAGTCGATGACGGCTTCGATCAGGAACGGTCCCTTGCGGCTGAGCGCGCCGTCGAACAATTTGACGAATTCCTCGATCGTCGTCGCGCGGCCGGCTTCGACGCCGAGGCCTTTGGCGAGCGAGCACCAGTCGAGCCTCGGCGCGTCGAGATCGAGCATCCGCTGGGCGTTGCGGCCGTAGGCATTGACGCCGACATTGGTCATCTCGCCCTGAAGGATGCGGTAGGCGCTGTTGGCGAAGACGATGGTGACGACGTCGAGCTGTTCGCGCGCCTGGGTCCAGAGGCCCTGCACCGTGTACATGCCGCTGCCGTCGGCCTGTATCGCCACCACCTTGCGATCCGGCGCACCGATCGCAGCACCTGCAGCCAGCGGAATGCCGATGCCGATGGCGCCGCCGGTGATCGGAAGGTGATCGTGGGGTGGGAGCCCGGGCGCTAGAACCGGATATTGGCCGACGGAGGTCAGGCCCTCGTCGATGATGATTGCGTTTTCCGGTAGCCTGCGGCCGATCGCGAAGCTGATTGCATCCGGCGTCAGCGCGCCGGTCGGCACCTGTATATCATTCTGCGTGAACCGGTTGCGGACGAAGTCCGTTCCCTGCTTGATCCCGAGTGCATCGGCGAGAGTTGCCAGCACTTCGGCGAGATCGTGTTCGTGCTCCGCCAGCTGAATGATCTCGCAGGAAGGCGGCAGGGTGGTGCTCGGTTTCCCGGGATAGGCAAAGAAGGTAACCGGCCTCGGCCCGCCGATGCAGATGGCGACCTCGAAATCCTGGAGCGCTTCGAGGGCAAGGTCGATCTTGTAAGGCACCGGCCGGACGAGCGCGCGCCCGACGCCGCGGGCGCTGCGGCCCGAGGACGTTGAGAAAAGCACAGCGCCGGTGGCGGCTGCGATGCGACCGGCGATTTCGGCAGGCTTTTCCCGCATGGCGCGGCCGGCCAGCATGATCACGACACGCTTGCCGCTGCGCAACGCGGCGACGGAGGCTTTCAGGGCTTCGGGGTCGATCGCCGGCGAGGCAGGGATCGCGGCCGGCTTAAGGGTTTCCGGCGAGACCTCGCCCCAGGCAGCGTCCGCAGGCAGGATCATGGTCGAGACGCCGCGATTGGCGAGGGCGGCGGCATAACCCTCTTCGGTACAACGGCGGATATCGGTGGCGCCCGCGGCGCGTCCGACCCAATGGGACATCGGTCGGGCCAGGCTTTCGATATCGCTGGTCAGCGGCGCGTCATATTGAAGGTGATAGGAGGCATGGTCGCCGACGACGTTCAGCATCGGCGTGCGAGCGCGGCGGGCATTGTGGAGGTTGGCGAGGCCGTTGGCGAGGCCGGGGCCGAGGTGGAGAAGAGTGGCGGCCGGCTTGTCTGCCATGCGGGCATAACCGTCGGCAGCGCCCGTGACGACGCCTTCCGACAGGCCGAGGATGCAACGCATCGCAGGCTTGCGATCGAGAGCGGCGACGAAATGCATCTCCGATGTGCCGGGATTGGCAAAGCAGACATCGACGCCGTTCACCAGAAGGACGTCACACAGCATATCGGCGCCGTTCATGCGTTTTTCCTTATCTTTGCAGCATGCCCAAAGGCTGCCCGACCGAGAGAAACCGCGGGCCGCATCGGTCCCGCGGTCAGCGGCGACGAATGAGGCTCAAGCGGCTGCCGAAGCGGTCGCGTCGGAGAACGCTGCTTCGATCGACGCTTCGAGAATGACGAGCCCTTCCTCCAGAACTTCCCATTCGATGGTGAGCGGCGGCAGCAAGCGGATCACATTGAGGCGTGTTCCGCAAGACAGGAGGATGAGGCCGCGCGCCTCCGCTTCCGCAATGATGCGGCTGGTGAGGGCAGGCGACGCCGCCTTCGACTGGCGATCTTCGACTAGCTCGAACGCCACCATGGCGCCGAGGCCGCGCACGTCGCCGATATGCTCCATGCCCTGGCGGAAGGCGATCGCCGTCAGCCGCTCGGTGATCCGGCGGCCGACTTCGGCGGCGCGTTCGCAGAGCTTCTCATCTTCTATGACGTCGAGCACCGCGTTGGCGGCAGCGACGCTCAGCGGATTGCCGGCATAGGTACCGCCCAGCCCACCTGGATGGGCCGCATTCATGATCTCGGCTTTGCCGGTGACGGCTGAAAGCGGGAAGCCGCCGGCGAGGCCCTTTGCCATAGTGATCATATCCGGCTTCACGCCGGCATGTTCGAAACCGAACATCCTGCCGGTGCGCGCCATGCCAGCCTGGATTTCGTCGGCAATCAGCACGATGCCGTATTTATCCGCGACTGCGCGAAGGTGAACGAGAAATTCTTTCGGTGCGACGTTGAAGCCGCCTTCGCCCTGGACCGGTTCGATGATGAAGGCTGCAATCCGTTCCGGATCGACGTCGGCTGCAAACAACCGATCGAGCCCGGCGATCGCCTCCTCGATCGAGAAACCGAGATAGGGGTTAGGGAAGGGCGCATGGTAGATGTCGGCCGGGAAGGGACCGAAATTCTTCTTGTAGGGCATGACCTTGCCGGTCAGCGCCATGCCGAGCAGGGTGCGGCCGTGGAAGGCGCCCGAAAAGGCGATGACGCCGGCGCGACCGGTATGGGCGCGGGCAATCTTCACGGCATTTTCGACGGCTTCTGCACCCGTCGTCACCAGCATGGTGCGATTTTCCGCCCCGGTCGGCGCCATCGCGTTCAGCCGCTCGGCGAGCCTGACATAACCTTCGTAGGGCGCGACGTGGAAGCAGGTATGGGTGAAATGTTCCGCCTGTTCGGCGACGGCGCGCATGACGGACGGGTGCCGATGGCCGGTATTGTTGACCGCGATGCCGGCGGCGAAATCGATGAAGCGCTTGCCATCGATGTCCCAGAGCTCAGCATTCAGGGCTTTGTGGGCGAAGATGCCCCGGGTTCCGACGCCGCCCACCACGGCGGCTTTCTGGCGGGACTGCAGATCTGCTGAAACGGTCATGACGATATCCCTTGAGGTCGATGACTCAGCTATAGTCTTGCTCATTATTTTGAGCAAGAGGCATTCGGAAAATCAGAGATAGGGCGGCGAGCAGGCCGAGATGACGATCGTCTGCCGGTCCGAGAGGTTGCGGAACCGGTGAGGAGTGCGGCTGTCGAAGAGGTAGGCCTCGCCGGCTTTGAGGACGCGGACGTCGTCGCCGACTGTCACCTCCAGCTCGCCCTCGACCACATAGCCGCCTTCCGAGGAAGCGTGCTGCAGCCGTGTTTCGCCGGTGTCCGCATGGGGGCCGTAGATCTCGTGGAGGATCTGCAGGTTATGCGCCCGCGCATCGCCGATCTGGCGGAAGATCAGCGTGCCGTCACCGCCCGCAATCGGCGATGCGGCAACCTTCGAAGTCAGGTCGACCAGTTCATGTGCCGAGAAGAACGGGCCTTTCGGCGGGCTGCGTTCCGGCTCGAAAAAATCGCCCATGCCGACGCCGAGACCGTTCAGGATCTTGCGGAGCGTCGAAACGGACGGGCTGACCTTGTTGGTTTCCACATTGGATATTTGCGCATGCGGCACTCCGGCCCTTTCGGCGAGCTGGCGCTGCGAAAGGCCGGCGGCCGCGCGCATGGCGTTGAGGCGTGCACCGATGTCGAACTTTTCATCCATCTCAAACGTCCCGGCTGTTCGGGTCGGTTATGCCGTGGATCGGGACCGTGATCAACTGGATGATATTTTGAGCGCGCTCATTCTGGACTTAGGCGCCATAGTCGAAGGGTCGCGAATCTCGATAGAGCGCCGTTCCGGCTGAAAGCGGTCTTGTCCTTCACCAGTTCACTACGCCTATAGGCCTATGGATATAGCCCATTTGGCGCAACTGCCCGCGACTCACGCGCGTGTTATCCTCCGATCCTGCGGATCAGAGAGGATTTCGCTCATGTTCAGGTGCAGAGACTGCAAGGACACGGGCTGGGTTTGCGAAGCTCATCCGGCCAAACCTTATACTGGAACCCGATGCTGCGGCTGCGGCGCGGTCGAAATGCCATGTCCCCGCTGCCTCGCGTTCCACGACCTGGACAAATATCCGGAGGTGGTGGTCTTGCCGGCGCTGCCTGGCGTCGAGGTCAGCTTGCAAGGTTTCGCAGAGCGTCCGGTGTAGTGCAAACCCGCACTTCAAGGCGGGGCTTCCTCGAGAGAACTTGCCCCCTACAAAAAGATCCTTCTGAATTTTCTGAAAGGAACTTTGCCCATCAATATTTGTTTCCTCCCGCCTGGAGGTGCGATGCATGGCAGTGTTTCTTGTCATATTGGAATTCGAGAAGGTTGAATCATACAATCGGGCGCGCAAAAGGATTCAGCCGCTTGTAACCTGCAAGTTATCCGGATCGGCGTGGTTGGTAAAGTTCAACGGAGATGCTTTGGAGCTGCAGCGATATCTTCAGGAATCTATCCTCCAGAATGACAGCTTGTTCATTTCGGAGCTGAACCATGATTGGGCGAGCATCAATATGCATGCGGCAAGGCGCTGGCTTGCGGAGAGGCACGCGATTAGGCCAAGTGATCACCGGCAAAGCCGGTCAGGTGCGAAGGTTTAAAGCCCCATTTCCACCGTAAGCCATCAATTCCGGATTGACCGGGATCATGAGTGATTTATATATCTTCTCATGTTCTGATTGAGCCTAATCGCAGATCGGGAGATGTGGGAGTAGACGCTGGGAGGTTGTCGGCGCCGCTTCTGCCAGGGGTTGGATTCGCAGTTTCAAGTGGCCGCCACGCTATCCCCGGGAGGTTGGGTTCCATGGTGAGATATTTCCTGAATGTCGATCTGAAAGACGGTTTTATTCCCGATACCGAAGGTCTCGACTTCCTCGATATCGAGAGAGCCACGGCCGAAGTTATCTCCGGAATGAGAGACATTGTCGTCGAGCATATTCAGCAGGGTGAAGCCCTGGCTTTGCAGGCGATTTCCATAACCGATGATGCCGGCCATCTCATATCGATCGTCACGCTGGCCGACGCGCTCAAAGGATTCCTACCCGGCATAGCCGTATCGGGTCTCGGGTAAGGCCTTGCTGAGGTTTAGGTGGGGAAGCCGTAACGTTCGGTGATATCCCAGAACATCCTGTTGATCGCCACGAGCGAATTGATGCTTTCACGGATACGGCCGATCTCGCGTGCGTCGAGTTCCTCGATCTTTCCGTATTTGATCTCGTCCCTGCTTTCGAAGATCCGCATCGATTGCGTGATGTTGCGGCCGCTGTCGGGATCGAATGAATAAATGCAGTGATTGTATTTGTTGCGAAGCTTCGCTTCGTCAGAAAGCCGACGAGTGGTCTCCAGGATTTCCTTGCGGCAGGCCGGCGCGGTCTTGCGCATCTTGGTCAGCCGTTCCACGAGATCGACCCGGGCTCGGGTCGTATTCAAGGTCAGGAAGATGACGATCGCCGTTTCCTTGTCCACCTTGGCAAGGCCTGCGATCATGTGGATCAGCAGGCTTTCCGTATTGGTCCAGGTATAGTTCAGCTGCCCGATCAGGAGCAGGATGTCCTGGAGCCTAGTACTTGTCGCCTGAGAGGGAGCGGCCGTCCTGACCGCGGTTCGTGTCGCCTGCATTGTCGGTCGTATCCTTGCGTCTATATTCGAAATAGAGAGCGACGACTTCCGTTCTGTTATGCACGCCGAGTTTGGTGATGATGTTGTGGATATGTATCTTCACGGTATGTTCGGATAGACCGAGCGCGGCCGCGATGATCTTGTTCTGATTGCCCATGGCCATCCTGACAAGAATTTCGTTCTCGCGTTTTGTCAGCTTTTCGATCGCCGGCTTGCCGGCTTGATACAAGGCTGGCTTGAGATCCGCCGGCTCTTCCCCTTCGAGAGGTGCGCTTCTCTGGGTCCGGTAACCCGTAGAAGGGAAATATGTACCGCCCTTCAATATGATCCGCAGGCCTGACAGGAAGACGTCGAGATTGACGTTGAACGGCAGGATACCCTGGACGATGTCGAGTTCTTTCGCCCTTCGATGATCGGAGGCTATCTCGCCATCATCGGTCCCCATCAGCGCAAGGGTTGCGGCAGGATGGTGTCTGGCGAGCTCCGGCCAGTACTCGGCGAGAGCGGAGGCAAGGCGGACGTCCGCCAGCACGAGCTGGACCGGATTGTCGAATTCCACCGATGCCAGTTTCAGGTCGGGGACCGTCTTGACGCAGAGCCATGGAAACTCGCTTTCGATGGCCGCCGTCATTGCGGTGGAGATTGTCCCAGGTGAGCAGATGAAGAGGAGTGTCCGGATCGCATTCATTCTCTTCAAGGCGTTTGTCGCCAGATCCAAGCCGACATGTTGCGAAAGACCATGCGGAATTTGCATGGAGATATCCCCCTCCCGTCGTTGATCGAAAGTACACGCAAAGTGGTGCTCCGAAGATCTTATTAGGGAACGGTAAACCAAGAGCCGAATGCTGGGAATAGACCGAAGGATTTATGGAATAGATCGAATCGGCCACGGAATGAGGCCTTCAAGGTCGTTTCCAGGCGAACGGACCATGATCAGGCAGCGTTTCCTCCCCGTTGCGAATGAGTTGCTGCATACATAAGGGTAGTTTTGCGCCGATATGGTATACGTCTTCTTGGTTAGATCATATAGCCCATGTAACTATGCTCACATAGTATTCATCAGGTTGCGCTAGATCGAAATATCACCTTATTTCTTCTGCTCATTCAGGACACAGTGCTCCCATCCCGAAGCACTGGAAGAACGAGCGCTGAAGAATGCTCGTCGGTGCAAAATGTAGTGAGTATGCGAACCACGCACCGCTCATTCCAAGTCTCTCGGGAAACGTAGGGGAGAGGAAAAAAATCAGACATCACGAGAGAAAGACCGGCGAACGGTCGCGTTGACGCGCGCCTTGTCGCCAGAGGTAAATGACTCATTTCAACCGCGACGAGCAAAGACCCCCAAAAAGATGAATGGCGGTCACGCTGTCGCAGTCATTAAGAGGACTGTGTGATGGTAGACAAACGCAGCGTGTTCGACACATTGGTCGACGATCCTGATAGCCAGGAGCAGCAGCAGCAACAGCAGGAACAGCAGCAGCAGCAGCAACAACAGGCTAGCGACCAAACCCAGAGCCAGTCGAGCGATTCGACGAACCTCAACGGCAACGGGAACGGTAATGGCAACCTGAACCTCAACGGTAACGGCAGCCTGAACCTCAATGGCAACGGCAACTTCAACGCAAACGTCAACGAGACCACTGTCACGGTGGATGTCGGTGTCAATCTTGAAGAATACCTGCCGTCGGACGACGACTTTGCAGATATCGATATGACGGACAGTTCCATCGACGGGATGTTCAACATCCGCATCGATGATGTGCTCAATGACTCGCTTAACGGCGAGGGCAATGATGTCGGCAATGTCTTCAGTCAGGTTGCCAACCTCCAGGACAACGACAAGCTCGAAAGCGCCAGCGTCAGCAATAGCGGCTCGTTCGAAATGAATCCTACCGCCGAGGGTGGTTTCGCGATCGCCTCCGAAGGGATCAATGCCGGCGGCGGCGGCGGCGACGGCGGAAGCAACGCGGATGCCGACGGCGGTGACGGCGGTAACGGCGGTACGGCGCTCGGCGGGTTCGCACTTGGTGGCGACGGCCTTGGTGGCTTGGCCGCAAGCGCTGCAATTGGCGGTGACGGCGACGGCGGCGATGCCGACGGCGGCGATGGCGACAGCGACGCCGACAGCGGCGATGCCGACGGCGGCAACGGCACTGGCGGCGATGGCGGGCGTGGCGGCGACGGCCTCGGTCTGGGTCTTGGCCTGGGTCTCGGCCTTGGCGCAGGACTTGCATTTGCCGGTGACGGCGATAGCGGCGGCAGCAACACTGCCGGCGACGGTGGCGACGCTGGCGACTCGGACGGCGGCGACGCCGGCGAAGGCGGTGAAGGCGGCGATTCCGAAGGCGGCGATGCGGGAGCCCTCGTCGGCGGAAGCTTCGGCTTCATCAACCCGATCTTCGTTGAAAACGACGGCGGCGACGGCGAAGACGCCGGCAACGGCGGGGATAGCGAAGGCGGCGACGCCGGCAACTCCGAAGGTGGCAGCGGCGGCGAAGCCTCGGATGCCGGTAATGGCGGCGATGGCGGCGGTGCCCTTGGTGCCGGTCTCGGTGCCGGCTTCGGTGCCGGTCTTGGTGCCGGTTTGGGCGGTGACGGCGCAGCAGGTGGTGGCGGTACCGGTGGTGCAGCTGCAACCGGTGCGGCAACCAGCGGTGATGCTACCGGTGGTGACGCTACATCCGGCTATGGCGAAGGCGGCGGGGCACTCAGTGGCGCATGGGCCGATGGCACCGGCGGCGGAGCCGTCGGCGGATGGGCATTCGGCGGAGCCGGCGCAGCCGGCGGCGCAGGTGGCTGGGCCACCACCGGTGACGGCGCAGCCGGCGGCGATGGCGGTACCTGGGGCTCGAGCAACGGTGACGATGGTTTCGTGACCGGGACGAGTTCAGCTTCGTCCGATGCCGTCATCGAAACTCACGCCTTCAACCAGGAAATCGTGATGGGTGCGAACCTGCAGCAAAACGCGATCGATATGACGATCGTCGGCGGGAACCTTTCCAGCACGGTGGCCGGCGACGACACCGAAGATGGCGTCTAAGCGACACAGCTCCCTGCTTTAGGCAGAGACTTCACGTCGTGGACTGCGCAGACATCCTGCGCAGTCCCTCATTCCGAACGACCTGTGATGTGATGCAGGCATGCCAATACAAAGGCAGCGGTCATGACGACGATGGACACAATCACCGAGGAAATCGCTCATTTCATCGGCCTCTTCCACACGAACGTCGAGGATGCGCGCCTGCGGGATAGTTATCAGGACTTCTCGCTCGACACGCCCGAACAATTCATCCCGACATCAGCGGTGATCCGCTCCAATTTCGAGGCGCCTTACGATCTGCTCGGGTTCGATCCGGGCGTGGTCTACAGGGCGCCTGCCAGTTTCACACCGATCTGGCATCCCCATTTCGTGGGCCGATTCGATCATCCGCCGATTCCCACGATGGAAATCAAGACGTATCACGGCCGGCACGAGATGCCGCAGTACGAGTACCCGTTCTACGCAAGCGGCAAGTCCTTCACCTGGGAGATACAGCCTCCCGGCTCGGTTGCGAATTTCATCGTTCAGGTCGCCTCGCTTTCCGACAACGACAGCTTCGGTGTCGGTGGACATGGCCTGACGTTCAATCCCACGCCGGTTGACAACGGCGAGCTGCTGCAGACGGCCAAGGATGTCCTTGCGGACGCACCTATCGGCGATCTCGAAATGCCCAAGTCCTCGGACGACCTTATCCAGATCATCGAGACCGTCGCCAGCCAGCTGGAGGCCTTTGCGGCCGAAGCCGACGGACCCACGGAGGCTTTCTTCCATCAATCCACCACGATCGAAGGCATTTACGTCAACGGCGTGCTCGTCGATGAGGCACCGAAGTTGGAGGATCATCATTCCTTCAGTGAGGACGAAGATGAAGCAGATGATGCCGCCGACGATGGCGATGAAGCCGATGCCGATGCGGAGGACGATGCTCAGCCATCCAACGTCCACGTCTATGCGGATGGCTCGGTCGAGGTGGAAGCCTCGGTCGAATTGGTCGGCGGCAACAATACCGTCGTCAATGATGCCGTTCTCAAGAATATCTGGACCGGCGCGACGGTAACCGCAGTCGTTGGCAATCACTTCGAGATCAACGCAGTCATCCAGGTGAACGTCATCCAGAATACCGACGCGATCACCTCGGCCATCAGCGGCTGGACGAACGATGGCGCGCCGGATGAAATATTCAATATTGCGACATTCCAGAGGGTCGATCCGCTGGAGAGCGGCAACGCTCCGGCAAATGCCGGCGGCGGCTATCCCGCAAGCTGGGCGGTCACGGAGATCCATGGCGATCTGCTGATCGCCAACTGGCTGGAACAGTACATTTTCATGTCAGACAACGACATCGGTATCCTGTCGTCTTCCGGTGCCACGACCAGGGTCATCGCCGGCGACAATACCAGCGTTAACCAGGTCTCGATCTACGAGCTCAGCCAGGCCTATGATCTGATCCTGATTGGCGGCAATCTGTACGATGCCAATATCATCCATCAGACCAACATATTGTTCGACAACGATGTCGTCGGGGCGGTTACGGGTTTCGGAACGACCGGCGAGGGCACGATATCCAGTGGCGGAAATCTGCTCTGGAACCAGGCTCATATCTACAATATCGGCGGCGCCGACCGCTTTAGCACTCTGCCTTCGGCCTATCTGGATGCGGCCAACGATTTTGCCGCCGGCGGAAGAGATATTTCCCAGGGCATTCTGACCGACCCGGCGTTTGCGGGAACAGGCGGACTGCGCGTTCTTTATATCAGCGGTGACTTGCTGAATATCCAGTATATCAGCCAGACCAACATCGTCGGCGACAGCGACCAGATCGCCTTGGCGCTGAATGCCCTCAATCCTCACGCGGACGCAACGTGGTCGATCTCGACCGGGGGAAATGCGCTCATCAACAACGCGGCGATCGCCGACCTGGATTCTCTCGGCACTACCTATGTGGGCGGCGAGCAATATTCCCAGGAAACGCTTTTTCAATCGGGATTGATTTCGAGCAGTCCGGAATGGGCCGCGCATGATCCCGACGCGCTGGTCAACGAAGCGGTGGCTTTTCTCGACGATTCCATGCTGGAAGCCGATCCGACCGAGCTCGGCTTCGGCGTGCCTGTAGATCCCGACGGCCAGTATCAGGATGACGGACTACAGCATGTGCTCGGATAATGGGGGGAAACATGTCGGATGTCCAAAAAAGGGCCGATCTTGAACAGGCCCACGATCACGATGAAGGTCAGCAACTTGCCGGTGAGGATATCTATGAAAAATTGGAGCGCGCTGTGGACGAATGCCTGAAATTGTCACCCGGTGGCGCAGCCCCTTCAGCAACGATATCCAGACTGGAACCCAGAAACGCATCGCAGAACCCATCCCGGCCGAATGAAAATTTCTCCGGAGCCGATATTCTGCCCATGCCTGCCAATGACAGGATCATCGAACCGGAAATCGAGCCGAAGCCCACGGTGCGCGAAGCGACGGAGGCAAAGGCGCCGGAAGGCATGATCACCATCGATGCCGACACCGGACCCTTGCGGACCGAAACAAAGACCTTCGGAAAATCGCCGTCGACCGGCGGCGGCCGCGGTGGCGATGGAACGTTTCACAAGCGTCTCGCCCCCGTCGACTTCTCGGCCAGCCTGCGCGCAGGCGTCAATGCCGTGCGGCGGAACCTGGCGGTCGTGATGCTCTTCACCATCGCCAGCAATGTCCTGGTGCTGGCGATCCCGATCTACCTGTTCCAGATATCGGACCGGGTGCTGACCAGCCGCTCTCTCGACACCCTGATGATGTTGACGATCGTGATCGTCGGTGCCGTCATCCTGCAGGCTGCCTTCGATGCGCTTCGGCGGTTCATCCTGATGCGGACCGCGGTGGAAATCGCGGCACAGCTCGGGGCACCGATCCTGAGCGCGGCGGCCCGCGCCTCGCTTCAAAGCAATGGACGCGAATATCAGGTGCTCGGCGACCTTCAGCAGGTTCGTTCGTTCCTGGTCTCCAGGACCTTGCTCTCATTCCTCGACGCGCCGATCGCCCCTCTGTTCGTGGTGGCGGTCTTCCTCATCCATCCGCATCTGGGCCTGATCGTAGTCCTGACGGCCCTCATGCTGCTTGTTTTCACTCAGATCAACCAGCGCATGACGGCCGAGCCGTTTGCCGAAGCCAATACGGCGCAGATAAAGGCCAATCTTCATCTGGAATCGATGTCGCGTAATTCGCAGATCATCAATGCGCTCGCCATGATCCCCGAAACGGTACAGATCTGGGGCAAGGATACCGCCACCTCGCTGAAGTCGCAGGTCATTGCCCAGGACCGGAATATCACCATTGCGGCCATATCGAAGGCCTGTCGTCTTCTGACGCAGATCGCGATGCTCGGCTGGGGCGCCTACCTGTCGATCGAAGGGCAGATCACCGGAGGGATGGTGATTGCGGCCTCCATCATAGCGGGTCGCGCGCTGGCGCCGATCGAAGGGGCGATAGAAGGATGGAGCCAATACAGCCAATCCCGCGCGGCCTACGCCCGGATAACGGCGCTGCTGAAATCCTCGCCCTTGAATTTCGACCGCCTGAACCTGCCGAAACCCGAGGGGCGCCTGGATGTCGAACGTCTCCTCTATGTGCCGCAGGGAACCAAGCGCGTCGTGCTCAACGGCGTTTCGTTTGCCCTGCAGCCCGGAGATTCGCTGGCGATCATCGGCAATTCCGGCGCCGGCAAGACCACTCTTGGAAAAATGCTCGTCGGATCGATCCTGCCGACATCGGGCAGCGTCCGCCTGGATCTGATGGACCTGAGGAACTGGGACCAGCGGCAGTTCGGCGAAAACATAGGCTACCTGCCGCAGGACGTGCAGCTCTTTCCGGGCACGATCAAGGCCAATATCGCCCGCATGCGGCAGGACGCGGACGACGAGCAGATTTACCGCGCCGCGATGCTGGCCGATGTTCACGAGATGATTGCCAGCCTGCCCCACGGATACGAAACCGTGGTTGCGGCGGATGGCTCTCCCCTTTCGGGCGGCCAGAAGCAGCGCATCGCGCTCGCCCGGGCGTTCTTCGGCGATCCGAGGATGGTGGTGCTGGACGAGCCGAATTCCAATCTCGACAATGCGGGTGATGCAGCGCTGCTCCATGCACTTCAGCATGCCAAGGAACACAAGATAACCGTCGCGACGATCACGCAACGTCCGGCACTCCTGAGCAACGTCGACAAGGTTCTTCTGCTGGTCAACGGCACTGTCGCGCTGTTCGGGATGCGAGCGGATGTGCTGAAGGCCATCGAGGCCCGCGGCATCGATATCAATACCGGTTCATTCGGCCATCTGTTGCAATAGGGGTTGGGCATGTCTGCTGTTGCCAAGGTACACGATCTCGAATGGTACTCGGAAGTTCCCCGGTCGGTCTGGAAACAGACGGTGACCGGCCTGGCGCTGACGGCCATAGCCTTCGGCGGTTTCGGCACCTGGGCTGCGACGGCTCCGCTTGCGGCGGCCGTCATTGCCCAGGGCAGTTTCGTCGCAACCGGTCGCAACAAGATCGTGCAGCATTTCGAGGGCGGCATCATCAGGGAGCTGCTGGTCAGCGAGGGTGACCAGGTTGTCGAGAACCAGCCGGTGGTCAGGCTTGACGAGACCGCATCGCAGGCCAAGAAACGGGAATTCTTCCTCAGACGCGTCAGGCTGGAGGCGACGGCCGCCCGGCTTACCGCTCAATCCGAGGGCGCCGACTCCATGGCGATTTCGTCATACCTGAACGACTTCAGGGATGACCCGGATGTTTCCGCGATCATCCTCACCCAACAGCTCAACTTCAAGGCCCAGCGCATGAAGCTGGCGACCGAGCTTTCCCTGCTGAAGCAGAATATGAAGGCACTGGAGTTCCGCAGCGAAGGCTATGTCCGGCACCGCGAGGCCATGTCTCGCCAGCTTGCGATGCTCAAGGAGGAATACGATATCAAGCGGGTCCTGTTGACCAAGGGATTGCTGCGGGCAACCGAGGTCAGAGCGCTTCAGCGGGCGATCGCTGATGCCGAAGGGCAGATCGGCCGGCTGGAGGCGGAGGTATCGGAAACCGGGGCCCAGCTCCTGAAGGGGCAGCAGGAGATCATGCGCGCCGAGGAGACATATCGGGAGGAAGCGCTCGACCGCCTGCAATCGATCCAGGGCGAGCGTGATACTTCGCGTGAACAATCCCGCGAAGCCGACGACGTTCTGCGCCGCGCGACGATCCTTGCTCCGGTGTCCGGCACTGTCGTGCGGACATACTACCATACGACCGGCGGCGTTATCGAAAGCGGCAAGGGGATCATGGAGATCCTGCCTGCCGGCGTGCCGCTGATCATCGAGGCAAAGGTGCCTCGCAACGAGATCGACAGCGTCAAAGTCGGCCAGAAAGCCACGGTCCGTCTCATAGCGTTGAACCAGCGCACGACCCCGGTCCTGGAGGGCGAGGTGTTCTATGTCTCGGCGGACGCAATGGAGGATAGCAAGGCGGGGCTCGCAAACCACGACGTCTACGTCGCGCGCATCAATATCTCGTCCGACGAGATCGCCCGGATCAAGGGGTTTACTCCGCAACCCGGCATGCCGGCGGAAATCATGATCCAGACTGCGGTCAGAACGTTCTTCAGTTATCTGGTCAAGCCGATTGTCGACAGCATGTCGAGGGCGTTCACGGAGCGCTGATAAGCCCCATCTGCTCGGGCCTACGCCAGGGGGCTACCTCTTAAGGCGTAGGCTCGCTGCAGTCTTCAACGCGTCCCCGCAGCCATTCGCCTTTACAGGCTTCCAGCCAGCGGTCCGGAAATGGGCGGCGGGCTGGCTTTCCTCGCTTGTTCCCTAAAAGAAACCCTCGCCGATGAAACAGCGAGGGCGTCCGCAAGACGGGAAATACTCGAGGCTGACAGGACGCCTCGGGCAACATAACACCACGAGCGTTGACAAATGTCAGGTTCACCAAAAGGAGAAGGCCCGACCGTTTTTCCCGTTCGAGCCTTCAGCAGTCTGTTTGGCAGAAGTATTATTCCTTTATCTGCAAGAGACATCAACTCAATCAAAAGGATTAGGTTCTCTCATTCGTTGTGGATAGGATGAAATTTAATAATCACAGGTTGTTTTCTGTTTTTACACGCGCGGCTTCGGGCGAAGTACACGAAACTCGACGGCAATTCGTTCGGCATTTGGTTGGCTAAATTAGGCGTTCGAAAATTACACTTGAGGTGTGGCCTGATTGCAATATCGCCGATCTATGATTGTGCTATTTTATAGTGCGGACTTGAGCAGAACGCCTCGGGTTTCGGCGTAGTAGACTGGCCGGTTGCCCTCTAGGCAGCCGGTCAGTTGTTTGATCGATACTTTCATCGCGATGCCTTCGGTGCTGTGCCATGAAAGCGTGATATTCCGGCCCTCGTGAATCACACGGCCGACCGCGTCGACGAAGATCTGACGATCATGTCTGTTGATCTTCCTTCCAAGATCGTAGTTTCGGACACCACCATTCCTGGTGGCTTTCACGCGTTGGCTATAGATGACATCTGCCGTTGGGCTGGCTTCTTCACTCCCAATCGGGCGGAAAGTCCTCCGGCTCTGTGAACCGTACCATCCTCGGCCGGACAGATGCTTAGCCTTATGGCCGAGTTGACGCGGCCGCAGCCGCCAAGAGGCGCTGTCCTAGCCACCTAATTGGGAGTGGGTGCTTATCTACCAGCCCCCGGAAGTTGCTGTTAGGTTCTGTCCGCAGCAAGAGGGCGCGAGATGGACAGGCGGGGCGTGCGTTTTACGGTGGTCGACGCATTGCGCGGCGTGGCAGCGATGGGAGTTGTCCTTTATCATGCCGCTTCGGCCGGCCACGTAAAACGCCTCCTGGAAATTCTCCCTGCCTGGGTTGAGACGGCGTTGTTGAACGGCGGGCTGGGCATTGCGATCTTCTTCGTGCTCAGCGGTTTCGTCATCGCCCATTCACTTTACGATAAACCGATGTCCCTTCCGGAATTCGGGCGTTTCACCCTGAGGCGATCGCTTCGACTGGATCCGGCCTACTGGGCTTCCATCGCGGTGACCATCGCCTTTGCTGCGCTGTCGTCATATCTGGTCTCCGGAAAGCAGATGCCCGACTTCACCGTTGCCCAGATCGTTTCCCACCTCTTCTATCTACAGGACCTGCTGGAGTTTCCCGCAATCAGTGCTGTGTACTGGACGCTCTGTCTCGAAATCCAGTTCTACCTCGTCTACGCGCTGCTGATGAGCATTCGCGGTTCCAGGACGGCTTTGGTCGTTGCAGCGTGCGTCATCAGCCTTTTCTGGCCGCTTGGCTTCGGCCCGGACGTGTGGCCGGGGCTCTTCCTGCCACTTTGGTATGGGTTTCTTCTCGGCGTGATGGCTTATTGGGCATGGCGGGTGCCGAAACTGATGCCGCTTTTCGGAGCCTATGCCGGGATAATCTTTCTAGCCGGCGTTTCCTCGGGAAATGCCTTCGGGGTGGTCTGCTCGGCTGCCGCGTTCGTTCTTTTCGGCTCGGCTATGTCCGGGCGGATCAGTATCGGGCTGAACTGGCGATGGCTGCAGTTCCTGGGGCTGATCTCCTACTCGCTCTACCTGACCCATAACCTGGTCATCGGCGCAGTGTTTCGGGTAGCCGCGATGGTCGGAGCCGTCTCGCCGCTGGAGGTCCTCATTTGGTGGGCCGTGTCGCTGCTCTGCTGCGTTGCCTTTGCCGCTACTTTCTGGCTGCTGATAGAGCGGCCCAGCATGGAGTTGTCGAAGCGTTTCGGCCAGCGCAAGGACCCAGACTTGCCTCCGCAGAACGCCGCTCCTCTCACCGTTCGGCAGCTGCCGCAATGATGTCGCGCCTTGCATCGACGTCGGAAGCGTCTTGGCCGGCTCGGCGATGATGAACGGGTTATCTAGATCAGGGAGACAAAATTCGCGTGGCTCGGCGGACGCCGAAGATTGGCGGAGGACGTCGAGAATCCTTCATCAGCCGGGCGTGGATCGCTCATACGCGCCGCATGACGATACGGCCGGCCGGAGATTGCTATCGCGCAATCCTTACGGAGCCCGATTCTGATTGGAGCTCCCTCCGCATGAGGATTTTCTCTATTGCCAGCCACTTGGGATTGCTGTCGCTCTCATTTTCCAACAGCCCCCAACTGCCCCATTTGCTCGCATCCGTCATCGAAGAATATAGGGCATAGGCATCTCCACCGGATCGCTGCCAGATATTCAGATGGAGGAGGTAGAGTTCACCCATCCGTCTGTCACGGTTTGCCGCTATGAAGAGGTTCGTCAGCCTCTCGTTGTTTTCCGCACCACTATGTCCGACAAGATGTTGTCCGCCTTCATAGGCGTAAAGCTTGACGCCATATTTCCTGGC
This sequence comes from Neorhizobium sp. T25_27, assembly GCF_002968565.1. Classification (NCBI taxonomy): domain Bacteria; kingdom Pseudomonadati; phylum Pseudomonadota; class Alphaproteobacteria; order Hyphomicrobiales; family Rhizobiaceae; genus Neorhizobium; species Neorhizobium sp. T25_27. The sequence goes on along the minus strand of NZ_PVBJ01000006.1, from coordinate 323,586 downwards.
AACGGAAGCCTGGGTCTCGATCATCTTCCGATTGTCGTTCAATACATCCCGTTCAAGTTCCGTGAACAACTGGGCCAAAGGCCATCTGGAAACCTGTTCGGTTCGCTCAGGCGACCCGAGACTGCCGCCGAAATAGGGCGCGATGGCAAGGACGTCCGCATGCGCCCGCACGCCCTTCCACGATAGTATCGTTTCGCTGGTCCAATCATTTACGGATTGAGCGGCACAAATCCCGACGATCCTCTGCGCCTGTCCGCGAAACACGTCTTTCCAGATGGCAAGAATTTCCGTTGTCCGCTGGGCGTAATAGCGGAGTTGGGCTTCGAACTCGTTGCTCGACAGCCCCAGCGCGAGCCCCTTTTCCTTCGCATACTCCGCTTGGCCGAAGCCGGAATTCCAGACTTCGTTGGAATACTCCACATTCACCGCCAGGTTTCCGTCCAGGGCGTCTTTCACTTGCTGTGCGAACCGGCGGATGTAATCGTCATCGGCCTGGTGAGGCATGTTGAACCAGGGGTCGATTTGTAGCTCGTTACTCAGCTCGATCATGTGCTCGAGCGGCGTTCCGGCATCGGATTTACCGAAGTGGCCCACGCGTGGCCGATCATCCCAGCTGCGGACCGGCGAGTTATTGGTAGCCATCCAGTCCATGAAGCGTAGCGTAGACATGCGCTTCAACCGCTTGAGGAAGGGCTCGCGAAACCGTTGTGTCGGCCTTTTGCCTCGTTCGTAGACACGGATGTTGCGAACCGGATCGGAAGGATCGGTTTCCATCATGATTGTGGTGAAGGCCGCGTCCTTGCGAAGATTACGCACATCATCGCGTCCGGGCAAACGCAACTCCAGTTCGGCGCCGTCCCGATATCCGAGTTTTCCCTTGCCATCATAATAAACCGAGAGATTTACAGGTAGATTTCTCCGTTCACGCGAGAAAATCAGGAAAGTCTCCAGCGTAGAGTTCGCCGGGACGTTCAACGGGTAACCATCCGGTGTCATCGGCGGCAACGGCGTGTCCCATGTGAAGGGCGCGCCTTTGATCTGCACACGCCAGCGCGAGGCGTTGTAGGCCAGGTCGGAGAAAACCTGCTCGGTCGCCCAATAATTCATCGGGCTTAGATTCACGCCCAAACGGCTTGGATAATCCTCTCTGGCCGAGGCTTGCCTAGACGAAAAGCCGTTGAAAGGTTCGCTGGCTGCAAGACCTGCCAGCATTTGAAGAAGCGTTCGGCGGTTCACGGCAGATGTCCTCCGTATTCGCTCGGATATCTATTGCAGTGCTTGTCGCGGAACGTAGCCGTCCACTGCCAATGACGAGATAATACAAGGGGCCCGCGAGCAAGGTGCGCATTAGTCGTATGCCGCCTCCAAAGTTAGTAGATGGAAATCCCTTTTACCGTGTGGCGGCCTGCAACCGAATGAGTAGCATTTCAGCGCAGCGGGATACCTTGCTCAGTAGCAGCGGGTGGCGGGGAAAATACACAATATGCAAGCGCTCCTCAGATCATTGCGGCGAGGCAAGAGACGTTAGATGCCAGAATTCCTGCGCTCTCTTGTCTATGTAATGATAGTCACTGCCCCTGCCCTTTATGTCGGCGGGAAGATAGCGGTGCCGATAATCGGCCTGGCCGAGTTCCGCCTTTGGCGGAATTGCTGGCTGCTGGCGACCGTCATCACCTTTTTATCCCGAAGTTTTTTCGACTTTGCTGTCGCGCTGGCTTTCGTGAGCTTTTATGTTCACCGATACTCCAAGCAGCCGGCGTTTTTCTATATAGTCCTAATGTTCGTTGCACCCTGCGTGCCTATCCCCGCCGGCATACCCGGCATCTTCAACAAGATCATTGAGCTCGACCCTCCTCGTTGGCTGGCGATTACAATTCTCCTGCCGGTTGCGGTCAGGTTATTGAGGGACCGAGGCACTCGGGAATTTCGGGGCTTGGATGTTCTTGTGATTGCCTTCCTGGCGTATACATCGCTGCTTTCCGTAAGGCTGGGAGATTTCAATGCCATTCTTCGGGTCCTTGCCGGCAATTTTCTCGATATCTGCCTTCCTTACTTTGTCTTCAGCCGCGTGATTCGCTCCAGTCTTGATATGAACAAGGCGCTCCTCGCCTTCGTAGTCGGCGTGCTGCCCCTGAGCGCCATCGGGGTCCTGGAGATATCGAAAAGCTGGCGGGTCTATTATGTCGTCGTGCAGGAATGGGACGTGTTTCTCATAACCGCCTATCTATTTCGAGACGGGCTCTTGCGCGCTTCGACCACATCTATCGAAGCGATCGCATTCGGCTTCGTCTGCATGACCGGGGCTGGTTGTCTGCTGGCTCTCCGAAGCCCAGTTCCACTGGGTGCCTGGCGTTATGCGGCGCTAGGCATACTGGTGCTCGGGCTGCTTTCGAGCGTGTCACGAGGCCCCTGGCTGGGTTTTGCATTCTGTATCTTGTTCTTGACCATCACCAGCCCGAAGAGGTCTTTCAGGCTTGCCCTTGCGGGTTTGCCCGGGGTGGTTGCCTTGCTGTTCCTGCATCCGCCATTTCTTGACCGTTTCATAAACTTGCTTCCGTTTGTCGGGTCGGCAGACAAGGGCAGCGAAACCTACAGATCCAGCCTTTTCGAAAATTCCTTGATAGTCATCCAGCGTTATCCGCTGTTTGGTTCGGATTCATTCCTGAAGGAACCAGAGATGCAGACCATGATACAAGGGCAGGGTATTATCGATATAGTGAATACTTATCTGCAGGTTGCACTATATTACGGCTTAATCGGTCTGTTTCTATTCGTATTATATTTCGTCTTTATTTCGTCGGCGCTGGCTCGAAAATCGTTCGGGGAGAACTCGGATTCGTTGAGCTACAAAGTAGTTCTGGGTATCCTGGTCGCGATGCTCCTGGTGATTATCACAACCAGCAGCGTCTCTGTCATACCCTATATATATTGGACTTTTTCGGCCATGTGCGCCGCCGTTCTCGCTCCGAACTTCGCCGGTCACCGGGAAAATCTTCCGCTGCAGGTCACGAGACGTCTGAAGGTCCTTGGCTTGAACCCGTTGGCCCGCCAAGGCTCTCCGGACGATGGCAGAGAGAAGATGCGAGTGTTGGGCATGCACTGAAGGGACGCATGCCGCCAACCTTCGGCACATATTGATTTGAACTATTTATACTCGATGATCCGCTGTCGACGATTGATCAGCCGGTTCAGGTAGAACTGCGCGACGCCCTGCATTTCCGGGAATTTGCCCAGGACGTCGAAAGTTGCGAAAAGCAGAGTCTTCCCGAACGCCGGTCGCGTACGCCGAGCGAGGCGCCATAGCTGAAGCGGATAGAGCAGCAGAAGCGCCAGGGCGGCGGGATGAAAAGCCGCGCCCGCGATTGCGACCAGCGGCAGCAAGCCGCCCCAGAAAACTGCGCGGCGGAGATTTCTCGTCCATATCCGGAATGGCGATGTCCGATGGAGATGAGACACCTGAGCATAGGCATGCCCGCAGCGCACGCTTCTCCGCCACCATTGGCTCAGGCGGCTTATATCCGCATCGTGGCGTGTCATTTCGGAAGGGAGGCGCCAGATCTTCCAGCCTCTCTCACGCAGGCGGACGCAAAGTTCCGGCTCCTCTCCCGCGATCAGCCCCGCAGCGTAACCTCCGAGATCTCTGAGGGCGGAGGCTCTGATGAGGATATCGCCGCCGCATGCCTGAACTTCGCCCGGCGCCCCGTCCCATTCGCGGTCGCACATGGCATTGAAGATGGTGCGTTCCGGATATCGTTCGCGCCGTCGTCCGAAGACCAGCGCGACATCCTTGCGCATGACCAGAAAGGTCGTGGCCGTCGCTATCCATCCGGTGTCGAGTTCGCAGTCCCCATCCAGGAACTGCACAAAAGCGGTTTCGGGCCAACGCCGCATGACGGCGTCGAAACCGGCATTGCGCGCGCGCGCCGCGGTGAAGGGAATTGTCATATCCAGCGGCACTACCTCCGCGCAGAGGCCGGCCGCCGCTTCGACGCTTCCGTCGGACGAGGCAGAATCCACGTAGACCGTGCGGTCGCGATGGGTTTTGAGCGAACTGAGGCAGTCAATGAGACGCTGTCCTTCGTTGCGTCCGATCACCACGATGCCGACATCGGCGCCGATCCCGGTATAGCCGCGGTGCCTTAGGATATCTGCGTCCATGTGTGCTTGTTCCCGGCCGTTGGTTTGGCGGTCGTCGCCAGTCGCGATCTCGGCCTGCCAACCTGGTAAGCCTATATTCCATTTGTAGAATTTGCGGTCGCGGCTGTAAATTTACCTCTTTGGTGGAAGCCGATGCCGCGGCCCTAAGCTCTTTGTCCCACTGAGCCTCCGAAGCCCTTTTTGCTATACCGGTTCCAAGGGGAATTGCCGACGATCGGCAAAGATGAAGGGATGTTCGTGGAATGCGGATTGCGTATTTCACCAACCAGTATCCGGCGCCGAGCCATACGTTCATACGGCGCGAAATCGTAGCGCTGGAGGCGAGGGGGCATCGGGTCCAACGATATGCGGTGCGTCCCTTTCGTGGCGTGCTGAAGGATTCCGACGACATCGCAGAAGCTCGACGTACCAGGCACATCCTGCGCACCCCGATGATGCGGGCCATGGCGAGCGTCGCCCGCCAACTGCTTTCCCGCCCCGGGAATTCGTTGAAAGCACTGGGAACTGCGTTCCGGTTTGCGAGGACGTCCGGCGGACATTACCCGCACCACCTCGTATATTTTCTCGAAGCGATGATCCTGGCCGATTGGTGCCGCAGGGACGAAATCGATCACCTGCATGTGCATTTCGGCACCAATCCCGCGACGGTTGCGACACTGGCGCATCAGATCGGCGGCATGAAGTTCAGTTTTACAGTGCACGGGCCGGAGGAATTCGATCGGCCCGAAACGCTGGGGCTCGGCGACAAGATCAGGGCTTCGTCATTTGTCGTCGCCGTCAGCTCCTATGGACGCAGCCAATTGCTGCGCTGGGCCGACCTTGGAGATTGGCGGAAGATCGAAGTCGTTCATTGCGGCATCGACCAGCGCTATCTGAGCGACGATGTGGACGTGCATGGCACCAGCCAACGTCTTGTCTGCATTGCCCGGCTGTCTGAACAGAAAGGCCATCTCCTTCTGTTGCAGGCGGCGGCAAACCTGCGGGCCGAGGGGATGTGCTTCCAACTCGTCCTTGTCGGCGACGGCCCGCTGCGGGCTGAAATCGGACACGAAATCGAACGGCTCGGCCTCGGCGATACGGTCGTGCTGACAGGCACGATCTCGCAGGACGATGTGCGCAGCGAAATCCTTCGGGCGAAGGCTCTGGTCCTGCCGAGTTTCGCGGAGGGCCTTCCCGTCGTGCTGATGGAAAGCATGGCTCTGAAGCGCCCGGTGATCTCGACCTATATCGCCGGCATCCCCGAGCTCGTTCAGCCGGACAACGGCTGGCTGGTTCCCGCCGGTGATCTGGAGGCGCTGACCGGCGCAATGCGGCAGGCGCTGTTCGCAAGCGATGTCGAGTTGTTTCGCAAAGGCGAGGCCGGGCGGCGCCGGACGCTCGAACGGCATGACATCAACAGATCGGCGGCGGCGCTGGAAATACTGATGGCCCGACCGGCAGTTGTTTAAACCGATCGGTATTTGCGAAGGCGGTCAGATCCTGCGAAATGGCCCTGAATGACGGATGAAATCCTGCAGCAGATGCGGCGGTCCGCTTGAGGGCTTGCCTTCAGCGAGAAGGCGGATGCGCCAGGCGATGTGTCCGCAAAGCCAGGCAAGGTCGGAAAGGACCGAGAATACGGCTCCGTGATGCTTGAGATGGTAGCGCCGCCGGGACTCGAACCAGTAGGACGGCCGCCTGGACGGCTTGACGTGTCGCGTCACGCCCGTCGACTGGCCGACCAGGTGGATGACGCGGCTTTGCGGCACGTGCCAGCAGGACCATCCGGCGCGCGCTGCCCGGATACAGAAGTCGACCTCCTCGTAATAGAGGAAATACCCTTCGTCGAGCATGCCGATCTGGTCAAGGACCTCTGTCCTGATCATCAGGCTGGCCCCGGAAACCCAGTCGATCCGGCTTGGCTCCTTCGGCATGTCGGGGACGATACGCCAGCGCCCGAGCAGGCGGGTGACCGGGCCGAGCCTGGCCTCGCTTTCGAATTCATTGGCAATCGACGGAAAGCGGAAAGCGCAGGCCTGGCCCCGCCCGTCCGGATGTTCCAGACGGCTGCCGGCAATGCCGGCATCAGGCTTGCTGTCCATGAATTCCACCAGGCGGGTAATGCTGCCGGGGCGGGCGATGGTATCGGGATTGAGGAGCAGGACATAGTCCGGCCGGCCGAAGTTCGCGGTGGCATACTCGATGCCTCGGTTGTTGCCGTAGGCAAAGCCGCCATTCGTCTCGAGCGGGAGACATACGGCATTCGTCCAGCCGTTCTCCTCTATGGCGGCCGCAATGAGTTCGGCCGAACGATCGCCGGAGCCACCCTCGACGGCAACGATCCGTGTCCCATCCGGAACCGTGCCCGGCACGCTCAAGGAGGCAAGGCAGTCGATGGTCAGATCGGCGGTCCGGTAGTTGACGATGACGACGACCAGTTTCAGCCGGGCGTCGTCTTGCCGGCTATGTTCGACATCCATCAAAGGCCGTGCCTCTTCGTCTTGTTCAGGACCACCTGCATGCTTTTTTCGGAGCCGAGATAGCTCCGGCAGATTTCCAGTTCCGGAAGCCTTGACTTACCGATGGCAAGCACGATCACGGCGGTGTCCGACATATCCACGAAGGGGATCACCTCGTCCGAACTCAGCATCGGCGGCAGATCGAAGAGAACGATCGTCGGCTTCAGCATCTGTCGCGCAAATTCCACCTGCGCCGTCATGCGTGCCAGGTCCGCCGGCAGGGGAATTCTGCCGGGCCCCCAGGCGGTGCGCAGCAGATGGCAATGAAGGCCTCGTATATCCAGCGTCGTCAACCACCCGCGGATAGGGTCCTCCAATGGCGGACGAGGCGGCAGTCCGAGTACGTTGCCGACTGCGGGATCCCGGAGGTTTGCGTCCACCAGCAGAACACTGGATCCGGGTACGCGGGCAAAGCTGAGCGCCAGATTGATGACGGTTACGGTGGTGCCGCAGCCGGTCGTCGGGGCGGTGACCGAGATCACCCGTGTGTCCTGGTCCTTGTGTTCGTTCAGCAGCTGGTTTCGCAGGACGTCATAGGCGTGTGCCATCGAACTGTCGCTGTCAAAGGCGATGATGCGATTTGCATACAGGAAGGTGGGAGAGACCGGCGAGAGGTCAGGCGGCGGACATTCTTCATAGGAATGGATTCCATTGACCGAGCCGTTGAGATAGCCGGCATTCAGCTCGGCGAGACCGGTGTTGTCCAGTCTTTCCGCCATTCTTCCTCGAGCTGAGATATTCTTGATGATTTCCATAAAATTCCCTGCCCTGTCCCATCTGTGCGATTTTTCAACTAAAGGCGGTCCGGCCGGATTGGTGTGATGTTATCCTCCCGCGATCGGACTTGGGTTGGTGAATGCGGAATTCCGGAACGCCTTGGCTATCCGTCGCTTCGGCTTCCAATGTGGAACGACCACCAGCGTTTCTCCCGCCAGAGCGTCGTTGAGATCAAACGTGCCGCGAACGGTTCGGTCAAACAGATGCCCGGCGTAAATTCCTGCAGCCGCCGCCATCGCCGCTGCGGCGCAAACCGCGCCGGCCAAATAAAGCCGCCGCGGTCCTGAAGCAATTTTAGCAACTTCCGGCTGCTCGATCACCTCGATCTGCTGGGCGGCATCGCCTTCCTCCAGGCGCTCGCCGAGACGTGCGGCATCGAGTTTGGCCTGCATGTCGTCCATGTTTCGCTGCAGCGAGACTTTCTCGGCTTCGTTCGCTTCGATCTGCGCTCCAACTTCGGGAGCGTGAGAGATGATCTCCCGCAGCCGGGCGATGCGGTCCACGAGGGAGGTCCTTTGTGCGAGGTTCTGTTGCTGGCGTGGCTTTGCCATCGCGATGCGTTCAGCAATCAGCATGAGTTCGGGCGAAAGCGTCTTGATCTGTTCCGGCGTCGGCATGGCCGCCGATCCATCGCGCGGTGCGGCGGGTGCAACCTGAGCCCGCATCTCCTCGAGACGCTGCTTCATGGCACGGATTTGTGGATGGGTGTCCGAATAAATGACGGACTTCACTGCGAAATCACGCTCAAGATCGAGGAGCTGTATATGAAAACGCGTGGTCTCTGTCGTCCGCCCGACGCCCATGCGCAGCTGCGCCTCGTAGATTCCGATCTCCTCATTTAGCGCAATGGCCGCGCGATCGAGCGTCGCGAGTTCAACTTCCTTGGCCTGAAGCTCGATCAGCAGGGTGGGGATCCTGGTGGGATGGGACTCTTTGTTTTCTTCGAGATATCTGGTCCAGGCGCCTTCCCTCTCGCGGAGACGTTGCGTGACGTTATTGACTTCCTGCGTCAGGAACTTGGTCGCTTCCGAGGCACGCGCCGTGCGGATGCGCCGGTTTTCTTCAATGACCTGCGACACGAGGTCCGCCACCATATTCGCGGAAACCTCAGGATCGTCATATTTAAAACCGATCCTGACGGAGGCATTGCTTGCGGTGCGGTCGGCTCCGTCTGTCACCGATGTCAGGAGAGTGATGTTGTTGCGTATCACGCCCGCGAAATTGTTCTTGGCCAGGCCCTCCCGCAGATTTGGATAAAGACCATGCTTGTCGGCCAGCGCCAGCAGGCTGTTGCGTGACATTACCCGTTGCTCGATGAATAGCAGGCGGTCGTTCGATACGGTCGGCGATACGAGCGTTGTCGGTATCTGCTGGAATTCCATCAGCAGCAGCGCGTCGGAGTAATAGCTCCGAGGCATGGCGTAAATGAAGTAGGCTCCGACCATAAGGGTAACCAGAGCGGGCACGATGGCATAGAAAGGTTTAGCGAGCGCGATCTCGATAAAATAGAGAATATTGCGTCCTAGTTCATTGATCATGCTGTCGCCTCATTGCTTCGCGTACGAAATACGTTGGTCATCACGAAGTCTCCCTTATCGAGCCGCTCTCGGCGTTAACCCGGACGTACGGCTTCCGACCTGGGCCACTGGCTGTACCGCTCCCGCATCCCGGTTGTTCGCGGGATCGCTGTAGGCCACGCGCAGCAGGTCGCCGGGCAGGATCGGGGTCATCTCGGTTGCAGCGAACTCCCTTGTTTCACCGTTGACGGTCCGCACGATCTGATAACCGAGCATCCGGCGCTCTCTTTGCTGGTTCGAGGCGGCGTTCTCGCCATAGATCGTCATGATCCGCGTGCTGTCGGCAAGCCGCGCCGCGGCCTCCTCCTGTTCGCGCTGGGCTGCATTGAGTTCGACCAGCAATTGGGTCCGTTGCGCCTGGCGTGCGCTGTCATAACGGGCGAGCTCCGCCATTTTCGCCCGCTCGGCGACTGCGATTTCAGAGGTCAATCGGCTGACCTGTCCCTCGAGTTCAGCGACCGTGCCTTCCTGGACCATCTGCTGGGAACCTTCGGTCACGCCCTTGGCGACGAGCCCGTTGATGCTCTGGAGGCGACGCCTTGCCAGGTCTATCCGTTTCGTCAGGGTATCGGCCTGCTCCTGCATCGCGAGGCTGTTTCGCTCCGAGAGCTGGTTGGCCTGGGCCTGGGCTTTTTCCTCCATGGCGAGCGTTTCCATCCGGGCATTCAGGAGCGATTGTTCCTGGGCAAGGGCCGGATCGGCGGCGAGGGCTTCGGCCGTGCCGATGGATTTTTCTCCGCGCATTTCCGCTTCCAGGCGGGTGATGCGTGCCCGCAGTTCCTGCAGGCGTTTTTGGGAGTGCTCGACTTCGCGTTTTACCACAACCGACCGGTCCTGGTCGGCCGCCAGCAGGGGCGTGCGATACACGCCGCCGGCGACGCTGATACCGTGAAGGACGGTCATGTTGGCCCGATACGCATATTCGCCGGGGTTGTCGACTTCGCCGAGGACATAGATCAGCTGCGGGTTCTGGGAATTGGGACGCAGCATGATCGTGAGATTGGGGCTGTCCTTGAAATAGGTCTTCAGCCGCCCGAGAAGTTGCGCTTCCAGTTCCGAAAGGGAAAGGCCCGCGCTCTGAATATGGCCCGCGAGCGGGAACGACAGCCACCCGTCCGGAGCAATGACGACTTCGCGGGTAAGCTCAGGCTCCTGAGCAATCCATACCTGCAGCGTATCTCCCGGCTGCAGGCGATAGGTCGTCTGAGCTGAAACGTCCCCAAATGTCAGGCAGAGCAAAAGCCCCGCGAGACTCGTTATCCCACGCATACAGACCCCCAATGATCGGTAACCCCTTCCCGTCCAACTGGGACAAGACGGTTTATACTAGGGCGGCCGTCGACACCTGCAAACAGAGCACAAAGAGGTAAGCTTCCGGTCCCGAATCCTCCATCTAACGGATGAGCCTGAAAGTACTAATCGACTTTAAGATGAGCGGATCGCGCACGGAGCCGCTTGCGAAACGACCGGCCGACCTTACCCATATCTCCTGGGGGCAAAGGTGGTTCAGCCGGGCGGTGCGGCCATGCCTGCGCGGTCAACGGCCGTGGTGCTTAACAAACGTCGGAGACCATTCCAGATGTGTTTTTCGAGGATTTTGACGGCCGCTTTCGCGACATCCACGGTCGGTGCGCTCGCACTTGGCGTGGCCATGTTGAAGCCTGATCCAGTTGGCGCCGAGCGTGATCTCGACGCTCCACCCCAGGCCTTTTCGGCCGGCAACCGCGACCATATCCTGCTGTCCGGGCACAGCCTGACTGACCAACCCTATCCCGATCATTTGGAGGGGATCGCCCGGCAGGAAGGGATTGCCGTGTCCTGGAGGTTGGAGAACGTGACCGGTTCTTCAATCCAGCAACGAACCGCCGGGCTCGTCCGACTGACCGACGAGCCCTACGACGTTCTCATCATCACGGAACAACATCGTGTTCTGGATGCGTTGATGTGGAGCGAAACTGTTCGTTACCTCCATGGCTACCACCATGCGTTCGCCACGGCAAATCCAGCTGGGATCACGTATTTCTACACCCCCTGGATAAGCCTTTCGTCTTTGGCGGATCCCCATCCGTGGATCGAATATGAGAGGCTGGCTCTGCCCGTCTGGCGATGCGTCGTAAACCGGGTAAACGATAAGATCGGGGCGGCTGGCCGAAAGAACCATATTCGCTTCATTCCAACATCGCTTGCGCTTGCCGAGCTCGTCGCGCGCCTGGCGTCCGATCCAGCCTTTGGCGGATTCGAGGAATGGAATGCGGCGGACCGCTTGAAGGCAATCTTCTCCGATGAGGTTCATCTGACGGAACTTGGCTCCTACTACATGGCTGCCGTAAGCTTCGCGGCGATCTACGGAGTGGATATCCGTCAGCAAAGGCCGCCCGCCTTGCTGGATGCCCGGCAAGCCGACGCGCTGAGGCTGTTTGCTACCGACTTCATGCAACGCTATCGGGCAATCAAGATGAATGAAGCGCGTGATTGCAAGGCGCCGGTCTCGCTCGCCTTCGCGTCCCACTACGCGAACTATGTGGCGCGCGCCTACCCTCGTGAGGGCAGCTATCTGACTACGCAGTTGCTACGCATCCGGAATATTGTTCGTTTTACCTGGCGCTTCAGGAAAGGCCTGGAGTGAAACGGCTAAGGTCGATTGCCCTCAGTTCAGAGCCGATAGCGGCACTTCGGAAAGGCTTGGGAGCCTACGTTGCCTGATACGCCGAAATGAGTAACCCGATAGCCCAAAGACTAGCGGCGAAACCATTGGCAGCTATGCGAATATCCTGGTCGGGATGCGGAGTTTCGCACAACGAAAAACTCCTCTTGTCCGATGCTGATTGCGCCTTGCGAGGATAGTTGGTTGATATCTTTTTTGCCGATTGTGCATTCTCTGAGAAAGATTGCCGGGATGCCTTTCCCGGATATCGAAGCGGTTGCCGTCGATCGCTGGACGATTGCCCCGCAGACCCGGCGCTTCATTCGCCCCGCAAAGTTTTTGCCGCATCATCTCGACCGTATAAAGGGCACTCAATTCGGGCCGGTCACAGAGGTCGTGAAGGGTTTTCGTGGAAACTACGAAACCACTCAGGAGGCCACGGTCGGCTACCGGATCAAGAATGTCGACCTCATCGATGGCGTTCTCTATGCGCCGAAGTCCTCGAGGAGTCTCAGGCCCCGCAGCCGCCGGCTGCCTGTCTATGTGCCTCCCAAGCACTCGACCACCGGTGCGCTGTTCGAGAGCTGGGTCGGCAATCGCTGGTTCGGCAACTGGCTTTCGGATGATTGCCTGACCTATCCGCTGGCGGAGGAATACGAAACTCCGATAACGACCCGGCCGATCACGCGGGGGCACGAGCCGCAATATGCCGCTAAACTCGATCTCAAGCCGATCTATGTCAGCGACGTCCATTTCGAAGAGGTCATCCTCTTCAGGGACAAGGGGCAGAACGAGAGCAAGAAGAAACGGGCCGATCAGGTTCGCGAAAAGCTTCTGGCATCGGCGCCACCTTTTCCCGTTCATCCCGGCGTCTTCATCCTGCGGGGGAGCAAGGGCGAAAGCCGCCTGCTGTCGAACGAGTCCGATATCGCCGAACAGTTCGCAAAGAAATACGGATTCCGGATCATCGATCCGTTGGCCTCGTCGGTCGACGACATCATCCACGCCTGTGCCGGAGCCCGCATCGTCGCAGGCGTGGAAGGCAGCCATCTGGTTCACGGGCTGATGATCATGCCGCCGGACTCGGCCCTGTTCGTCATCCAGCCGGCAGATCGGGTGGTCTCGGTTCTCAAGGTCATGACCGATCGTCAGGGACAAGGTTATGCCTTCGTCGTCGGCGAGGGAACCTGCGAGAATTTTCGGGTCGAGTGGAGTGATATCGACCGCACATTGGAGATGGTGCTCGCATGACTTCACGGCTTCGTTTTCTCTATCCTCAATCCGCTGCGATGAGCGACCATAAGGGTGCGGCATCCCAGCACGCGCCTCCCGCCTCGTTTCGCGACCTAGTGCGGAAGGACTACGAGCGCCACGGAGGGCGGATCCTCAATGCCGGCTTTATCTCGCTGCTGGTCTATCGCTTCGGCCGGTGGGCGGGGAGCCGCCGGAGCCACCTAGCCAGGCGGTTTTTCCAGAAAATCTACGGCGCGATCAACATGGTCGTTTCGACGCTTACACGGGTGTGGATACCGGCAGAGGTGACGCTCGGCGAGGGTTTTCACATCATCCACGTGGAGGGATCGATTTCGATCCATCCTGACGCCGTGATCGGAAAACGATGCGGCATCATGCACAATGTCACGATCGGCACGAACATGAGCGCCGGTGCACCCAGGATCGGCGACGACGTCTTTATCGGGGTGAACTCCACCATTCTCGGCGATATCCGCATCGGCGACCGGGTACGGATAGGGGCCAATACAGCGGTCTCCACGGACGTGCCGTCGGATTCGATCGTCGTCGGCTCGCCGGCCAAGATCTATCCCCGCCTCGGCCCGTTTTCGAGCGGACAGACCAAGACCGATGCCACTCCCTGATTCACTCATCCGCTGGAGGAGTTTGCCATGAACGCGTTAACCACCAACTTCTATCAGCTTCTGGCTGACAACCTCGTCTCAAGGCCGGGCAAGCCCGCGCTCATCGACGGTCATCGCGCGGCGAGCTATGCCGCGGTCGCGGCCGAAGTGGACCGGCTGGCGGGTTATTTGCAAAGCCGCAACATCCGGCCGGGCGACCGGGTGATCGTGCATCTGCGCAAGAGCATCGCCGAGGTCACCGCCATGTTCGCCATCGCCAAGGTGGGTGGGGTGGTCGTCAACGTCAACACGCAATGGACGGTCGAGCAGCTCGAATACGTGGCTAACGACTGCGGCGCGCGCCTGCTGATCGTCGAGGCAAGGGTCGCCGAGGCTCTCGGCGCGCGCAAGCTACCTGACACGGTCGACAATGTTCTGGTCAAAGGCAAACTGCCGGCCGACGCCATATTCGACGTCTGGGATAATCTTCCGGAAGACCTTTCAGGCGACGAGATCGCCCGCCTCGACACAGAACTTGCGATGATCATCTACACATCCGGTTCGACTGGCATGCCGAAGGGTGTGATGCTGACCCATCGCAACATCGTTGCCGGCGCCCGCTCGGTATCGCGCTATCTGGGCCTGAGGGAAGACGACCGGCTGCTCAGCGTCCTGCCCTACAGCTTCGACTATGGCCTGAACCAGCTGACGACAATGATGCTGATGGGCGGTACCGTCGTGCACCAGGCGGTGCCGATGGCCACCGAAATCGTCCTGGCCATGCAGCGGCATCGGGTGACCGGCGTGGCTGCCGTGCCACCCCTCTGGAGCCAGATCGTGCGGCTGATGAAGGACAATCCCGTGGAGTTTCCAGCACTCCGGCGGATCACCAATTCCGGCGGAAAGATTTCGCTCAACATCCTGGAGCAGATACCTCGGGTCTTCCCGGACGCGGATGTCTATCTGATGTACGGGCTGACCGAGGCCTTCCGCTCGACCTATCTCTCGCCGCAGAAGTTTACCCGCAAGATGGGAGCTATCGGCCAGGCGATCCCCGGCGCCGAAATCTATGTCATCAAGCATGGCGAAGGCATCGCCCATCCCGGTGAACAAGGCGAACTCGTTCATCGCGGCCCGCTTGTCAGCCTCGGATATTGGGGCAAGCCGGAGGTGACGGAGCAGAAGATCCGGCCGTGTCCGGAACTCTGGCACCTGATCGGCGACGAACCGGTCGTCTATAGCGGCGATATCGTCCGGATCGATGCCGATGGCGACCTCTGGTTCATTGGCCGCAACGACGCGATGATCAAGACCAGCGGCTTCCGCGTCAGTCCGGATGAGATCGAGGATCTCGTCTGCCGCAGCGGCGTGGTGGCGGAGGCGGTCGCCTTCGGCGTCGACGACGAGGAACTGGGGCAAACGGTGCATGTGGCGATAACCCCGATCGGCGAGTTCGACGAGGAGGCCCTGCTGCGCTACTGCCGGCGCGCGATGCCGTCCTACATGGTGCCGCGGCAGTTCCATGTCTGGCCGGAAAGCATGCCGCGCACATCGAGCGGCAAGCTGGCGCGGCCGGATGTCGTGCGCCTTTGTCGCGAATGGATGCAAGGCGGGGAAATTGTCTTCAGCGCGCCTCCGCCGGCAGCTCAAATCAAAGTGACCGAAACAAGGGAGAACCTGCAATGAGCCTTACCCATGGAAAGTTGATTGGTTATCTGCGGGAATCCTTGAATATCGCCCATGCCGACAGCGAGAGCGAACTGTTCTCCTCAGGTCTCCTCGATTCCGTTTCGATGGTGAACCTCCTGGCATTCGTCGAACAAACGACGGGCCTTTCCATTCGCGCCGAAGACGTGACGCTCGAAAATTTCGATACGCCGGAGCGGATCATCCGTTTTGCGGAAGCCAGCGCCTGATGAACCATTTCTCGGCGCTCGATGTCTGGCTGCAGAGTGCGGCGGCATCATTCGGAACCCCCTCTTATGTCTACCTCGCATCGGCGATCGAGAGCCGGGCAGCGCTCCTGAGGCAAGCTTTCGAGCAACGCTTCGCATTGAGCTTTGCCGCCAAAAGCAATCCAAACCCGGCTCTGCTTTCCTTGATGAAAGGCCAGGCGGAATATCTCGACGTCTCCTCGATCGGGGAATTCAGGACGGCGATAACGGCTGGATGGGAGGCAGAGCGCATCAGCTTCACAGGTCCCGGAAAACGGCAGTTCGAAATCCGGGAGGCGATAGAAGGCGGCATTGGCGAACTGATCCTGGAATCGGTGCGTGAGGCGGTACTTGCGAACGCGGTCGCCGGCGAGCTCGGGCGGATACAGCATGTCCTGGTGCGCATCGCGCCGACCACGGTTCCCAAAGGGTTCGGCGACCAGATGGCTGGCCGGCCGTCAGCGTTCGGCATAGACTGGGAAGATATCGCAAGGGACATCCCCGAGATTGCGGCTCTGCCCAATCTCAAGATCGTCGGACTGCACATCTATTCCGGCACGCAATGCCTGAAGCCGGAGGCAATCTGCGAGAATTATCGCAACTTCATCGGCATTTTCCGGGAGGTTTGCGAAACCTACATTCCGCGACCGGAGAAGCTGGTGTTCGGATCAGGGCTTGGAATTCCCTATCACGACGGCGACCTGCCGCTCGACCTTTCCGCGGTCGTTGCTGGCATCGCAGCGGATCTCGACAGCCTCAAGGCGCTGCCGCAATTTGCCGAGACCCGGCTCGTGCTCGAGCTCGGGCGGTATCTCGTCGGCGAGGCCGGATATTTTCTGACGCGCGTCGTCTCGGTCAAGGAATCGCGCGGCGTGCGGATCGGCATCTGCGATGGCGGCATGAACAACCACCTGCCGGCCTCCGGCCATTTCGGGATGGTGATGCATCGGAACTATACGATGCACAAGGTCGGCGGGCAGGGCGAACCGGAGAAAGTCAACCTCGTCGGGCCTCTTTGCACGTCGATCGACCGGCTCGCCGTCGGGGTGATGCTTCCGCGGATTGAAGAGGGTGATCTTGTTGCCGTCCATAACAGCGGCGCCTACGGGCTGACGGCAAGTCCGATCCATTTCATCAGCCACGCACCACCCTGCGAGGTTCTCATCGAGGCCGCCGGCATGCGCGATGTGACACACATCCCGGCGCTCCCCTCGGCATAACGCCTGCCTAAAATTTTGCAGTAAAATCAGTAGGCTTTGCCGAAATCGCAGATCTCGATCGCGGTGCGGACGACGATCTTCATATCCAACCAGAACGACCAGTTGTTGATGTACCAGAGGTCGTGGAATATCCGCTCTTCCATCTTCTCGATATTCGGCGTCTCGCCGCGGCAATTGTTGATCTGCGCCCAGCCGGTCAGGCCGGGTTTGACGTGCCGTCTGAAGGCGTATTTGGCGATCTGGGCGTCATAGAGTTCGTCATGGGCGAGCGCATGCGGGCGGGGGCCGACGATCGACATCTCACCGCGAAGGACGTTCCAGAATTGCGGCAACTCATCGATGCTCGAAGCGCGGATGATCGCCCCGACTTTCGTGACGCGGGGATCTTTCCTGGTCGCCTGGCGAATATCGCCTGAATCTTCCATGACGGTCATGCTGCGGAACTTCAGGATTCTGAACGAGCGGCCGCCGTGTCCCTTGCGGACCTGCTTGAACAGCACGGGACCTTTGGAATCACATTTGATGGCGATCGCCACGACCAGCAGCAACGGAAACAGCGAGAGGATGGCGGTCAGCGAGAAGACAATGTCGAATGCGCGCTTGGTGCCGCGTTCATAAAGGTTCAACGGTGGCCGCTGCGTCTGAAAGGCGGTCATGCTGCCGATCTTGCGGGCAGGAGCGCTGGTCAGCCGGCCGACGACGCCATCGAAGATGACATTGACCGGAAAAGCCGAGCGCCTGAGTTCGCCAAGATAGAATTCGAGATTGGAGACGTTCGGGTCCCGCCAGACGATGAATACTTCATCGATGCCGTCGGTCTCGCTTTGCCTCAGTCTCTGCAGCGCATTCGCGGGCAGTAGATTTTCATCGGAGAGGCGTATGATCTGCGCGAGGGTCATGCCGCTTGCGGCCGCCTGATGCTGCCAATGTTCGGCCGAAAACTCCTCGTGGCAGATCAGCAGCACCCGCTTCATCTTGAAGGAGGCCGCAGCTGCCGCCGATGGCAGATACCAGTGCCAGAACAGGCGGGTGCAGATCAGCCCGGACAGCGAGATGACGGCGGTCATCAAGATTGCCCCGCGCGAGAACGTCGTGCCGATCTTCAGAAAGAAGATGACGGTCAGCAGGAAGGCAAGAGCGCTTGGGATAAGGATACAGATCAGCCGGATCTGCGGTCTCAGGAGCTGAATGTTCTCCGGGCTGTAGGCCTGGGCGCTGTGCATGGCGAGCACGAAGATCGTCGATAGAACGAGGCCGATGCCGATGAAAAGCGAAGGATCGGGCGCAGATCCGAAAACGGCATACTGATAGCCCGTGAAGCCGACACCGGTCGCTCCAAGAAGATAGACGAAGTCCGCCGCGGCGGCCACATAGGCGATAACATGATATTCCAGCCCTCCCTGCGGAGGCTTGTGCTCATACGATATGTAGTCATTTCCGATGTTCGGCTCAAATGGTGTGATCATCGTTAAAAAACCCCTACCAGCGGTACGAGTATAGCCGAGGAGAGGGTGGGCACAATGTATCCTGCCTACCTCCTAAGAATGATCTCCCTATTACCTACTTTTGTTGCTGGGATGATTGAGTACAATCCTTTGTGTATAACGTCCAATTTATGCTCTGATTTTTGGTAAACCTTCAGATCTGACTTAAAATTGGGCATGTGAATTTTTTATATTTCAGCTGGTAAGGCGGAGCGCCGTTTCCGCTGAGAAAATGGACATTGGCAGTGATTGAATGCTGGGCTCCGCGTCCGAAGGAGCCTCGCCGGCTGAAGGCTTGATGGCCACAGTCCTTGTTTTGAGTTGGGGGTGTGGATGGAGTTTGAATGGGACGTTGCCATCGTCGGCGCCGGAATGGGCGGGGCGGCAATGGGATACGCACTGGCAACCGCCGGACACCGCGTAGCTTTCATTGAAAAGGGTCTAGCCCACTTTTCGCAGGACGAACGTGACGATCCTGATAGCCTGGACGAAGCGAAGCGCCTGAGAAATGGCCGGTGGCCACGGGAGATTTCCGGCTCGGTGGATGCTCGTCCCGTCCGGTTCTTCCCCGCGCTCGGCTGCGGTGTCGGCGGCTCGACGCTTATCTATGCGGCGGCGCTCGAACGGTTTTCCCCAAGCGATTTCAAGATCGTCGATAAGTCCGGCAGGCAGGCCTGGCCGATAGACTATGAAAACCTTGAGCCTTTTTATCGCAAGGCGGAGCGCCTTCTGCATGTGCGCGGCAGCCAGGATCCGCTACAGCCACGATCGGAGGTCATCGAGCCTCCTGCCATGACGCGATGCGATCAGCATTTTTTCGATTCCGCGCAAGCGAATGGGATGCATCCCTATCGGGTTCACACGGCCTGCCGATATATCGACGGGTGCGGCCAATGCGGTGGCTTCATCTGCCATAAATCCTGCAAGCAGGATGCGCGGCGGGCGTTCATCGAGCCGGCACTCGCGACTGGAAACGCCATGGTCATCGATCAATGCAACGTGGAAAAGGTCTCGGCCGATGACGAGGCGGTCACTCAATTGTCGTGCCGGAGGAATGGAGACGAGCTGGCAATCGTTGCCAAGCTCTATGTACTCGCGGCCGGCGCGCTTTCGACACCCTTGCTGCTCCTCAACTCGACCAACGAATTCTGGCCGAACGGCCTTGCAAACACATCGGATCTGGTGGGGCGCAACCTGATGTTCCACGCGTCCGACTTCTTCGCCGTCTGGCCCCGGGGCAGAACCCGTGTTTCAGAGCCGGGAAAGTCGATCGGCTTTCGCGATTTCTATGAACATCAGGGTCTCAAGCTAGGCGCCATCCAGTCCACGGGCCTGACTGCGACCGCCAATAACGTGCTTCATTTCCTGAAATCACTGATCGACCGGAACGGCTGGGTCTGGCTGAAGCCGCTCAAGCCCTTCATGCGCATTCCGGCGATGATCGGCGCTCTTATCTCCGGCAATGCGACGATATTCACCTCTATCCTCGAGGATCTGCCCTATCCCGAAAATCGCGTGAAGCCTGATCCGGAAGATCCCGCCAGCATCTATTTCGAATATACAATTCATAACGAGCTGCGGCAAAGAATGCAGGCCTTCCGGAAGTTATATCGGAAGGCATTCAAGCGGCACCGGATGATGATGCTCGGGTCCGAAGTCAACCTCAACTACGGCCATGCCTGTGGGACCTGCCGGTTTGGTCCGGATCCCTCCACCGCGGTATTGGATGTCAACAACCGTGCGCACGACCTGAACAATCTCTATGTCGTTGACGCTTCGTTCTTCCCGACCAGTGGGGGGGCCAATCCAAGCCTGACGATTGCCGCCAACGCCTTGCGTGTCGGTGAGCATATTGCTCGGAAACTGTCTGCGACAAAGGCGAAACGGACGGAGCCTTGCGTCGTTTCGGATCCCGCGTCCTGACCACGGGCTTCCGAAAGAGGCAATGCCCCGGTCTCTTCCATCAGTGGTTCCTGTTTCGATCGGTTCTGATCCAGGCCGCGCCGCCGGCTTGGAGGATATGGCGCGGATAAAGCCTCAGTTTCCTGAACATGTATCCCGGAATGTCTGCCATGGCATGCATGGGAAGTGCACGTCTGCCATGACGCCACCACGCCACCGATAGCGCGATATCGAAAGCCAGGATGCTGATGATCGAGATCGCCAACGGCCAGATCGCAATTCCGGAAGTTGCGAGGAGGACTGCCGGAAACAGTGAGAGCAGGAGAAGCGCTGCCAGCAATGTCAGCGGCGGTATGAGCGCATCGACGACGAGCGCCAGATAGGCCCTGTTCCGCAACGTGTTGACGTCCAGCAAGGCTGAGAAGAGGTGTGCCGCCAGCGCGAAGCGGCCGGCGTTCCATCGGGAAGCCTGCGTTTCGAGGCCTTTCTTCGAATACGGAAACCTGCTGCTGACGGCCGCGGCATCGCAGAAAAGCGGAGCGTGGCCGATCCGCGCGAGGTCCAGCCCAAGCTTCATGTCTTCGACCAGATCGCCGTTCGCAAGCGCGGCGTCCCGCAGGATGGCCCAGGGAAATGCCATGCCCGAGCCGGTCAATTGCGCAGGAAGCCCGAGTTTCGCCAGTCCAAGAAGCCGGATCCGGTTTTTCAGAAGAAATGCGAATTCGGAAACCGCAAGGTTGATGCCTGCGTCCGGCGGCGCGAACATCAGGTAGCGGGATTGCACGGGTCCGTTCGTTGCCGCGGCCATGAGGGCGAGGTTATCGAGTGCACCCGGCTCCAGCCAGCAGTCGGCGTCGACAATGACGACCACGTCCGGCGGCAGCAGGCCGAGGTACCTGACGCCAGCGTCGAGGGCGTATCCCTTGCCGCGGCGAACCGGATCGAACCGTACGATGACATCCGCGCCCGCTTCACGTGCCAGAGATGCGGTGAGGTCGTTGCAATTGTCCGCCACGACGATCAGCCGATCGCCGTGGCGCATCTGGCTCTGGATGCTGTGCAGGGTATCGGTGATCTGGAGCTCTTCGTTATGCGCCGGGACAAGAATCGCAACTTGCGGCCGTCGCCCGTTCTGACGTGGCGGTCCGCTTCGCCCGCCGAGGCTTCCGGCAAGACATTCAATCGCGAAAAAGACAGTCGGAACCAGGACGACGACGGACAATAACAATGCCGTGGCGATCAGTATGTCCTGTTGCATGGCTGCCCCTCCGACGACGCGTCTCAAGGGGTCAATCATAGCCCGAGGGCCGAGGGTTCTAAGCTGACCACGCTACACCGTTCGAGTGTGCACGGGCTCATCCTATTTCGGGGCAGGTGGAGCCACCGCGAACATGTCTACGCCCATTTGATGGCTGGTGGATCAATTGAAGTCTGATCCTTGCGCCCAACATGGGTTATCCGATGCAATTCGCAGAGCGAATGCAGTCGGTTACGTGAAAGATGGCTGCGGATTGCTGACCTAGACACGGCCGGTGGCCTCAACGGATAGTCATGCCGGCGACGACATACCCGTCGCGCAGCCTGATCTGGCCCAGCAGCCGGTCCCCCGTCTTGAAGGGCGGGACATCGATCTCGAAATAGGCGGCGAAATGTCCGTCCGCCAGGTTCAGCTCGACGCGGATGGCCTCGAAGCCGAACATCGTGCGCGTCAGGCCGTACTGGCACTTGTAGGTGCATTCCTTGGCGCTGAAGATCGCTTTCACCAACCGCCCGCGAATGCCCCATTGCTGGCGGTTGAGCCATTGTCGCTCGCGCGGGGTGCAGATCTCCTGCGCGTAGGTGTCGTCAAGCGGCGTCGCTTCCTCCAGATCGAGGCCGAGAGCCTTGATGCCGTCCGAATGGCGGCCGATGGCGGCGACGCAGCGGGTGGTGGAGTGGCTGATGCTTCCGGCGATCCCGGCCGGCCAGATCGGCGCCCGATCCGATCCCACGGGTATGGCCATTCCAGGCAGTCCCAGATGGTCCATGGCCCGCCTGGCGCAGATGCGGCCGGCGGTGAACTCCTGCTGCCGGCTTTTCACCGCATTGGCGATCGCCGTTCTCTCTTCAGGATAGAGTTTCGAAACGTCACCGAGCAGGTCGGCTTCGGCGACCGACACGGAAGGGTCGAACATGCCTTCCAGCAGCATGGCTAGACCTTGGTCTCCACGCGAACCAGCGTGGGGCGCCGTTCCATCGCATTGCGCCGCAATGCGGCTCGCTCGGCTGCCCGGCCGAGCTGCAGGTCTGCCTTGCCCTTGCCGGAGATATGGTCGGCGAGGAGGGCAACCGTCGGGAAACGGAAGAGGTCGGTGATCGTCAGATCCGGCGCCAGCTTCGCCTTCATTTCCCGATGGACCTGGACCGCCAATAACGAATGCCCGCCGAGAGCGAAGAAATTGTCGAATATGCCGACCTTCTCAAGCCCAAGGGCGCGACCGAATACCTCGCTGATATCCCGCTGCAGATTGTTGGACGGTTCGATGAACGTGGCTGCCGGGGCCTGGACCTTTTCCGTCGGGGCCGGCAGCTTGTTGCGATCCACCTTGGCGTTCGGCGTCAGGGGGAAGGCGTCCATCGTCACGAAATGCGACGGTATCATCGCATCGGGCAGGGCCTCGGCGATATAGGCACGAAGTTCCGGTTCGGAGACGGGCGTCCCGTCGGTGCGGATATAGGCTACCAGTCGCACGTCGCCGGGACTGTCCTTGCGGGCGACCACGACCGCCTCGCGGACGCCGGCGAATGTTCCGATCCGGGCTTCGATCTCGCCGAGTTCGATGCGATGGCCGCGGATCTTCACCTGATGATCAGTGCGGCCAAGGAAATGCAGCACGCCATTCCGGTCGAAGCGGGCAAGGTCGCCCGTCCGATAGATCCGGCCCTCCATGAACGGGTTGGGCAGGAAGCGTTCTTGCGTGAGCTGTTCGCGGTTGTGATATCCGCGGGCAACGCCGTCGCCGCCGATATAAAGCTCGCCGACATCGCCGGGCGGCACCGGATTATAGGCGTTGTCGAGCACATAGAGCTGGGTGTTGGCGATCGGATGGCCGATCGGAACGACGCCCGTCGATGGGCCGGCCGTGAAAGTCGATGACCAGATCGTCGTCTCCGTCGGGCCGTACATGTTTTCGATCGTCGCGTCGGTGACGGTTCGCAAGGCTGCAAGAAGCGAACCCTGCAGCGCCTCGCCGCCGAGGAAGAGATGGCGTACATCGCTCAAAGCGGCGCGGTCCTCGTCGATCATCATGAACATGCGGGCCATCGAGGGCGTGCATTGCAGATGCGTGACCCGGTGTTTGCGGATTTCTTCCGCAAAACCGTCGCCGATCTCGTCGCTGACGGGATTCTTGCTCGTCTTGACGACTTCGGCCAGCAAGGGAAGCCTTTCCAGGACGATATTGTCGGCCAGGCCGAAATCGATGAGGCATGCGATGTCGTCGATGCCGGCCGCCTTGACCTGGTCCAGCCTTTCCAGCGCATCCTCGACGGTACCGAACAGGCCGCTGTCCTCGAAATAACGCAGGAAGGCGAATTCCAGGATAGCGTCCATCTCCTCGGGCGCCAGCGACTGGAGGTCGATATCCATCGGCTGCGCGACGCCCTGCGGCTTCTTGAAGGCCGGAAACGCCCAGGCATATTGCTTGATGAGCGCGGCTGCGCTGCGCAGGTATTCCTTCATCGGGCCGCGCGCCAGATCCCGCACCTCGTCTCGGTCTTTGCCGATCAGGGTGTGGAGCATCAACGTCACTTTATAATCGGCCGGATTGCGACCGGTCTCGGCAAGCGTCTGCCGGTAGATCCGTATCTTTTCCGCAAGCTCGTCGACGGACTGGCCGAGCAGGTGGGTCAGCACATTGGCGCCAAGCCGGGCCGCCTCCCGGTAGCTTTCCGGGTTGCCGGCGGTGGTGAGCCACACGGGGAGCTCCTTCTGGACCGGACGCGGCTGGGTCACGACCGCGACCGTGCCGGCGCCGAAATCGAAATCGACGCTCTCGCCGCGCCACAATTTTCGGACGACCTCGATGTCGCGGGTCAGGCTCGCCTTGTTCTTCGGCGGTGCGTTTTCGGGCCGCAGCACGAAATCCTCCGGCATCCAGCCGGAGGCGAAGGCAAGCGCGACGCGCCCGTTGCTGAGATTGTCGATCACCGCCCATTCCTCGGCGACGCGCGCCGGATGATGAAGCGGCAGAACGCAGCTGCCGGCCCGGATCGAAAGGTTCCTGGTGACAGCCGCGACGGCCGCGCCGGTGACCGCCGGGTTCGGATAGGGACCGCCGAACGCATGGAAATGACGCTCCGGCGTCCAGACGGAATCGAAACCGTTGGCATCGGCAAATTTCGCGCCTTCGATCAGCAGCCGGTATTTGTCCGGACCCGATCCACCGTCATTGCCCCAGTAGAAGAGGCCGAAATCGAGATTGGTACCTCTTCCGGCGGAAGACGCGCCCTTCGCCTTGGCTTCGATAATTTCGGAGGAGTGGACGACGACCTTGAAGCCGCGGGCGAGCGTCCAGAAGAGTTCGAGAACCGAGATATCGAAGGAGAGGCTGGTGACCGCCAGCCAGACATTGTGACGATCGGCGGTGCGCGGCACCCGTTCGTCCATGCCGGCGAAGAAATTCACGACGTTGCGATGCTCCAGCATCACGCCCTTCGGAAGGCCGGTGGAGCCGGACGTGTAGATGACATAGGCGAGATTGCTGGAGGTGACGCCGGTTGCCGGGCGATCCGCTCCTGCCTGGTTTCTGAGAATATCCTCGACGCACAGGAAATTGCTGCCTTCGAGCGTCTCGGATTTCGACAGCCGTCGCTCGGTCAGAACCAGCTTGGCGCCGCTATCCTTGATCATGAATGCGAGGCGATCGGCCGGAAAATGCGGGTCGAGAGGAATATAGGCCCCGCCCGCCTTCATGATCGCGAGCGCGCCGACGACCAGATCGAGCGAACGCGGCAGGTAAAGGCCGACGGTGACGTCCGGGCCGACGCCCTGGGCCACCAGCGCTTGGGCGATGCGGTTCGCCCGTTCGTCCATCTCGCGGTAGGAAAGGGAGCGGCCGTGGAATGCCAGAGCTTCGGCATCCGGCGTCCGGTCGACCTGCCGTTCGATAAGTTGATGGACACAGGCGGCGGTATCGTATTCGCGCTCCGTCCGGTTCCAGTCGAAGAGGACCATGTTTCTGTCGGCATTCGACATCAAGGGCAGGTCCTGCAGCAAGGTCGCGCGGTCCTCGAACGCCGAGGCCAGGATCGCAAATGCCGTCGCCAGATCCTGCGCCTGCCGCTCGTCGATACGCGCCCGATCGTAGAGCAGGTCGGCTTTGGTCTCGCTGAGCCGGAAGGTCAGGGCGCAGCCTTCGATCTCGTCGACGAGCGCCGGACTGGAGATGTCCGCGACACCGATCGTCAGTTCCGGCGCTGCAAGGCCGGGATAACGGTCGACAAGATCGCGGCAATAACCTTGGCGCTGGTCCAGCACCTTCAACGCCTGATCGACCTGCCCGAGCAAGTCGTCCACCGAGGCCTGCCCCGTGGAGTCGATCCTCAGCGGAATGGACTTCGCGAAATAACCGGGATGGCGGGCGTCGAGATCTGCCAGCCTGTCGTTCGTATAGGCGAGGTCGAACGCGGTCTGGCCGGAAAGACGCACGAGGAAGGCTGCTGTCAACGCGACCCGCTCCTGGCGCGAAAGCTGCCCGGAAAACAGTAGAGGAATGATGCGGATATCCGGTGCCTGGCCGGCTTCCGATGCTTTTATATAGGGAAGCGCGATATCCATGCCGGCTTCGAGCGCACGGCGGAAGAAGGTTTCATGCCGCGCAAGAGCGGAAACCACTTCCGACAGGGCGGTCTTGTCCGCCTCGCTCATAAGCGGCAGCCGATCGCCTGGACGTAATACCGAAGAGAGCGTGATCTGCCGGGTGCCATCCTTGCGGGCGGCCTCGAGCAGGACCGGCATGTCGGCGGTGCCGATCGTCACCCCATGGGCGCCGACCGACAAGACGAGACCGGGTTCCCCGTTCAGTTCGCCGTCGAGGATGCGAAGGTTCCTGACGGTGAAGACGTCGTTGCCGAAACGGACCTTGGGTGTTGCCAGGGGGTTGAGATAGGTGGGGCCGAAATCCAGGCCGCGTACCAGACGCGAAAGCTCGCCTGCCGAGGCCGTGAAATCGAGCGTACCGGCGGCCGAAGGACGCTTGAGCTGTCCGTAATAGGTGCGGGTTGCGAAATCCTGCCGGCGCGGCTTCAAGGTGCCGCGCTCGATATCGCCGAGCATGTCGGAGAAAGTCGCGATCCCGGCTTCGAAACATTTCGTATTCAGCGTCAGCGCCGTCTCGTCCGCGCTGATCTCGAAATGCTGTTGCGCATAGATATCGCCTTCGTCGATGCCTTCGGTGATCGCGTGCCAGGTGATGCCGTGGCGGTCATGGCCTTCGAGGATAGCCCAGGCGGGTGTGTTGAGCCCGGCCATGTCCGGCAGCAGGCCGTCATGGAAATTGGCGGCGCCGATCTTGGCGTGTCGCCAGGCCGCGTCGGGAACCATTTTCAGGTTGGCGATGCTGAAGAGCCAGTCGTAGTCGTATTGGGCCAGCTGGGCGGCGTAATCGCCTTCCTGCGTCACGACGGGGATACCCTGGGCCTGCGCCCAGTTTCTGACCGATCCGTTCGACGTCGCTACGGCCTCGATCCTATGTCCGCGCCCCCGCAGAATTTCAGCGCATTGAACCAGTAATAAACCGCCACCGATCAAAACACACTTCAATTCGCCCATAAAGCTTGTCCCCACTCGTTGCTGTTCCAGGCACTCCGATAGAAACGGGGAGCGGTATAAAACTCAACATGCGCCGGAGCACCCATGCGGATGATCGCGCCTAAGCCTGAATTGCCGGCGATACCCGGCTTTCCCCCATACGGATGATCATGGCTTCCAAAGGAGTAATTGCGATTGAGTCTTGGCTGGCAGCACATTGAGGCTGCGGGTTTGCGCTCGCGGATTTCACTGGGAAGCGGAACGAGGCTCGTGGCATCATTGGGGTGATGTCATCAGGTTGGCCTCCGTGGGTTAGGGCGGTGTCGATGCTTGAGGGGTCAAACCAGGTCTGTGCCAGCGATATTGCAATCGTCGGCATGGCTTTGAGAGTGCCGGGTGCGCGTAATGTTTCGGAATTCTGGCAGAACCTGCGAGACGGCGTAGAGTCGGTCCGGACGTTTTCGCCGGAGGACCTGATCGCTGAAGGCGAGGACCCCGAGCGCATCCATCACCCCAACTATGTTCCTCGCGGCGCCGATCTTCCCGATATGGAAATGTTCGACGCGGAGTTCTTCGGCCTGAACCCGAAGGAAGCCGCGATCATGGATCCTCAGCACCGCCATTTCCTGGAATGCGCCTGGGAAGCCATGGAGGATGCCGGCCGAACGCCGAACAATCAGCCCGGACCGGTCGGTATTTTCGCCGGCTGCGGCATGGGCAGTTATTTCTATTTCAACGTCTGCAGCAATCGCAACCTGATCGACCAGGTGGGAATGTTCCTGTTGCGCCACACGGGCAACGACAAGGATTTTCTGGCGACGCGAGCCTCCTTCACGTTCGACCTGCGCGGCCCGAGCGTCAATGTGCAGACCGCCTGCTCCACGTCGCTTGTCGCAGTGCATTATGCCTGCCAAAGCCTGATCTCCGGCGAGTGCGACATGGCGCTGGCCGGCGGGGTGACGATCGAGTTCCCGCATCGGCGCGGCTACACGTTCCAGGAAGGCGAGATCCTTTCCCCCGACGGGCACTGCCGGCCTTTCGACCATCGCGCGGCGGGGACCGTTTTCGGAAGCGGCGTAGGGGTGGTCGTGCTTCGCCGGCTTTCGGATGCTCTTCGCGACGGCGATGTGATCCATGCCGTGATCAAGGGCACGGCCGTCAACAACGACGGCAACAGCAAGGCTGGCTATCTCGCGCCGAGCGTCAGCGGACAGGCCGAGGCGGTTCTGGAAGCTCAAGGGCTCGCAGGCGTCGATGCCGACACCATTCAATATGTCGAGTGCCACGGCACCGGCACATTCCTTGGCGACCCGATCGAGATCGAGGCGCTGACGGCGGCCTTCAGGCAAAGCACCGACCGGACCGGCTTCTGCCATGTCGGATCGGTCAAATCGAATATCGGCCATCTCGATACCGCAGCCGGCGTCGTCGGTCTGATCAAGGCGACGCTTGCCGTCAACGAGGGAGAGATCCCGCCAACGCTCGGCTTCGAGCGTCCCAATCCCTCGATCGATTTCGAGAAGAGCCCGTTCCGGGTCAACAACAAGCTGGTGAAGTGGCCGCATGCGCCGGGTCCTCGCCGGGCGGCGGTCAACTCGCTCGGCGTCGGCGGCACCAATGCGCACGCCATCATCGAGCAGGCACCGACCCGTTACGTGGCCGACGCGGAGATCGGCGCCGATTCCGACCCGATGCTGCTGTTCCTTTCGGCCCGCCAGCGCAAGACGATCGACCAGGCGGCCGAGCGGCTCGGCTCGGCGATCTCCGGACAACCCGGCCTTTCGCTCGATGACGTCAGCTATACGCTGCAGCATGGCCGCAAACATTTCGATCATCGCATGGTGGTCGCCGTCCGTGGCCGGGAGGACGCCATCGCGGTCCTTGCGAACCCCGGCAGCCGCGGTTTCGTTCATCAGTCCGTGCCGAACAATTCCGGCGCCATATTCCTGTTTCCGGGCGGCGGTGCTCAATATGTCGGCATGGCCAAGCGGCTCTACGAGGAGGATCAGACATTCCGGCGGAGCGTCGAAGAGGGGCTTTCCCATCTGCCCGTCGACGCGGCAAATGAGATCCGCACGGTGTGGCTCGGCGAGAACTCCGCAACAGCTGCGAAAACCTTCCTACGCCCCTCGCTCCAGCTTCCGGCCATTCTGATCACCGAGATCGGCTTGGCCCGTCTATGGATGGATTGGGGCGTGAAGCCGAAGGCGCTGATCGGCCACTCCATGGGCGAGAACGCCGCGGCCTGTGTTGCCGGCGTGATGTCCTTCAGGGACGCCGTCAACCTGGTACATCTGCGGGGCAAGCTGTTCGAGACTATTCGGCCCAGCGGCATGATGAGCGTGCCGCTCGATCACGACCGGCTTTCCGAGCTCCTGCCGCCGTCGCTTGACATCGCGTCGGTCAATGCGCCATCGCTTTGCGTGGTGTCAGGCCTCAACGAGGATCTCGACCTCTTCCGGGAATTTCTGGCGAGGCAGGGCATTGATGCGACGCGTGTGCCGATCAACATCGCCGCGCATTCGCGGCTGGTCACGCCCATTCTCAAAGCCTTCGAGGCCTTTCTGCGCGGTATTACTCTTCGCGCACCGGCCATTCCGATCCTGTCGAACCGGACGGGCCTGCCGCTGAGCGCCGAAGAGGCGACCGATCCGATGTATTGGGTCGAACACCTTCGTTCGACCGTCTATTTCGCGAATGGCATGGCAGCGCTTTCGGCGGAGCCGGGACGTATCTACATCGAAGTGGGTCCCGGGCGCGTTCTGTCGTCACTGACGAAGGCGCAGGGGTCGATCCCCGCAAACCAGGTAATCAACAGCCTGCCGCATCCCGACGAGGCCGGCGACGACCGGCTCCATTTCCTCTCCGCCGTGGGGCGTGCCTGGGCGACCGGCCTCGAGGTCGATATCGACCGCCTCTGGCAGGGCCGTTCGCCACGCCGGGTCCGGCTGCCGGCCTATCCGTTCCAGCACAAGCGCTTCTTCATAGACCGCGCCGGAGCGAATGAGAAAGGCAAGAGCGCCGAGCCCGTCCTTTCGAAGGAACCCGATATCGCGCGCTGGGGTTATCGCCCCTCCTGGAAGCAGACGCTTGCCGACTACGAGCTGGGCGCTGAGAAAGAGGCGCAA
The DNA here is from genome assembly GCF_002968565.1 of Neorhizobium sp. T25_27. Taxonomy (NCBI): domain Bacteria; kingdom Pseudomonadati; phylum Pseudomonadota; class Alphaproteobacteria; order Hyphomicrobiales; family Rhizobiaceae; genus Neorhizobium; species Neorhizobium sp. T25_27. Next base: position 293,618 of record NZ_PVBJ01000006.1, on the reverse strand, counting down.
TCCTGGCTCTTCTTCCTCGACGAGACCGGGGTCGGCCAGAAGCTGGTCGAAGCGCTGAGGGCGGCCGGCCACCGTGTCGTCACGGTGTCCCTGGGCGACGCTTTCATTCGCCGCAGGGCCGAGGATTACATGCTCTGCCCGGAACTGGGCCGTGCCGGATATGACGCCCTCGTTGCCGGGCTTTCCGGTGATGGCAGCCTGCCCTCGCGTATCGTGCATATGTGGCTTCTGACCCAGGCCGAGACCTTCCGGCCCGGCTCGAATTTCTTCCATCGGAACCAGGAATGCGGTTTCGACAGCATGCTGCATCTCGCCCAGGCTCTGGGGGAGGCGGCCAGCGTTGCGGACATGCATTTCAACGTCATCACCAACGGCATGCAGCAGGTCTCGGGCGAGCCGCTGCCCTATCCCGAAAAGGCCACCGTTCTAGGCCCCAGCCTAGTCCTGCCGAAGGAGATAGCCGGTGCCACGGTCAGGGTGATCGATATCGATCTGCCGCCCAAGGCCGAGCGGAGCGACAAGCGGTTCTCCTTTGCGCGGATGACGGGGCGGATGGAGAAAAAGGAGGCCGCGGAGCCGGCGGCATTGATCGAGCAGCTCTGGGAAGATCTGCATGCCAAGCCAGGATCCGAGATCGTCGCCTTCCGCAAAGGGCGGCGCTGGTCGCAGGTTCATCACCGGTTGCCATTGAAAGACGTATCGTCCGAGCAGGCGACACTGCGTGAGGGCGGCGTCTACTTCTTCTCCGGCGGCTTGAGCGACATCGCCTTGGCACTTGCCGACGAACTCGCTGGCCGGTTCCGGGCTCGGATCGTGCTTGTCGGTCGCACGGTTCTGCCGCCACGGGAAAACTGGGAATTCTACGATCGCACCCATGGCCATGGCGTCGTTCGGCGGGCGATATCGGCGATCCGGAGGCTTGAGGAGAAGGGGTCGGACGTTCTTTATCTGGTCGGCGATGTCGGCAATCCGGAGCAGATGAGCCGGGCGGTCGAGACCTCGCTCTCCCGGTTCGGGGAAATCAACGGTGTCTTCCATGCGGCCGGAACGGTCGATGACGGCCTGATGCAGACCAAGACTCGCGACAGCATCGACAGGGTCCTGACGCCGAAAGTGCTCGGCACCACGGTGCTGGATGCGGCATTCGAAAACGTGGCGCTCGATTTCTTCCTGATGTTTTCTTCCACCAGCACCGATGTGGTGCGGGCAGGGCAGGTCGATTACGTCGCGGCGAACGCCTATCTCAACGCCTTCGCGCAGAGCCGTTCTCATCGCGCCGACCGTGCCACCGTCGCGCTGCATTGGGGCGTCTGGAATGAGGTCGGTCTTGCGGCACGGGCGCTTGGCGCCTCCGAAGGCGGCGGGTGGATCAAGCCGGTTGCCGGGCCGGCTGCCGGTCCTTTCTTCCAGCACTGGAAAGAGGACGAGACGGGATTGCCCTGGCTCGAGGCGCTGGTCAGCCCCGAGACGGAATGGATGCTCGACGAACATCGGCTGCTTTCTGGCCAAGCGGTCATGCCGGGTACAGGTTATCTGGAGCTGATTGCACAGGCGTCTCCGGAATACGGGCTTCCGTTCGAAGCGGAAGTGGCGGACCTCGTATTCCTGAGGCCGCTTGCCTTCAATGACGGCGAGATAAAAGCCGTTCGAGTGCGGTTGGAACCGGCGGCGGCGCATTTTCGCGTAGCGGTTCTGGCAGGCCCGGCGGATGGCGAGGATGCGCTGTTCGTCAAGCACGCCGAAGCCGTTCTCAAGCCTCGGGCGCAACAGAGGCGTGCGACGATCGACATCGCCGCTGTCGCCTCCCAATGCGACGGGTCACGGGTCGCCGGAGGCGGGAGCGCGCTTCGCGCAGTTCAGGAGAAGCATATCCGCTTTGGCCCCCGCTGGGCCGTCCTGCGCTCGATGGCGATGGCGCGCGGCAAGGCTATTGCGGAATTGAAACTGGACCCGATCTTTGCCGACGACCTTGCGAAAGGCGTCCTGCTGCATCCCGGCCTGCTCGACATCGCGACCGGTTTTGCCATGCAACTTGCCAAGGACTACGACGCCGAGACCTCGCTCTGGGCGCCGGCGACCTATGGCCGGGTGGTCCTTCACAGGCCCCTGCCGGCCGAGGTCGTCAGTATCGTGGAACTCGCCGACAGCAGCGATTTCGGCGAGGGTTATGCGGCCTTCGACGTGACGATCACCGATCCCCACGGCAACATCATCTTCGAAGCCGAAAAATTCGTCATGCGCAGGCTGGAGAACGATCTTGCGCTCGGTCTCGCAGCCCAGGCGGACGCCCCGGCTGCTGCCAAAGCGAAGCCGGCCGCGCTTTCTCCGGCGATGTTGAAGCTCGGCACCCAGGTGCGCAACGGTATCCTGCCGGCGGAAGGTTTTTCGGCGCTGCAACGCGCGCTCGCCACATCCGAACCTCAGCCGATCATCAGTTCGATCGATCTCGAAACTCTGCGCGAATGGATTGCCGCTTCTGCCGAAACCGCGACGCCGTCCGGCGACAATTTCGAGAGGCCGGACCTCGAAAGCGAGTTCGTCGAGCCGCGCAATTCGATCGAGGAAGCGCTGGCCGGCTATTGGCGGGAGCTTCTCGGCATCGCCAAGGTCGGCATCCACGACAGTTTCTTCGACATGGGCGGGCATTCGCTGATCGCGGTTCGCCTGTTCCGGATGATCAAGAAACAATATGCGCTCGACCTGCCGATATCGACGCTGTTTGAGGCGCCGACGATCGCACAGTGTGCGGAGCGCATCGCTGCGGAGCTACCGGATGGAGGCGAAGCCGCAGGATCCGAGCTCGCCGTGAGCCTGCCGACGACGACGGCAAAGCCGGTCCATCTGGTGCTGATGAACCCCGGTAAGAATGCGAAAGCAACCCCGCTGTTCATCTGCGCCGGCATGTTCGGCAATGTCCTGAACCTTCGCCATCTGGCGATGACCATGGGTGCGGACAGGCCGGTCTACGGATTGCAGGCCCGCGGACTCTATGGCGACCACGAACCGCACGCGACGTTCGAAGAGATGGCGGCCGACTACATCGCCGAAATCCGCACGGTGCAGCCCAGCGGACCCTATCTTCTCGCCGGGTACTCGGGTGGTGGCATAACCGCCTTTGAAATGGCCCAGCAGCTCCAAGATGCAGGAGAAGAGGTTTCCCAGGTGATCATGCTGGACACCCCCATGCCGCGGCAGCCGGGGCTGGGCCTGCGCGACCGTATCAGCATGAAATTGCAGGATATGCGTCGACACAAGATGAGGTTCGTTGGCGCCTATCTGAGGGACCGTCGTGCCTATCAGGAGCAACAGCGCGTCAAGTTCGAGCTGGAGCATCAAGGTGAATCGCCTGAGTATTTCAACAATGTCAGGATTGAGATGGCGTTCAGGAGAGCGTTGCTCAGGTATGACGTCAGGGCTTATTCTGGCAAGGTCACGTTGTTTCGTCCCAAGCCCGATATTTTTTATAACCTTGGTGGCGGCCGTCACCTGAAGCAGAACCGCGATGTACTGCTGCCTGACAACGGGTGGGCGGGGCATGTACCGCAATTGCGGGTCTCGGAAGTGCCTGGAGACCACGACAGCATGGTGCTCGATCCGTATGTTCGGGTGCTCTCAGAGCACATGCGTGCTGTTCTTGAAGCCTCGGGTGTCTCGGCTGCGCTCCATGGGACAGCCGATGTGGATGCCAAGGTTCAAAGCAGAGCGCCGGTCCGGGTCGCCGAGATTGCTTAGTCGATAAACGATGGCCGGATCTCGAAAATACCGTTTCCGCAATTGCCATGAGATGTTCGGGGCACGCTGCTTGCGTGCCTTCGACATCAAGCTGGGAAGCCTTCTTGAAGAACGAGGAGTATTCTGTGACTGACGCAATCGTTCCCTCGGATTGGAAGCAGGTGCCTTCTCCTCACGCCAGGGAGCGATTGCTTCTCGACGCTTTGCCCGTGACGGTTCAGCCGCCGAAACGACGTCTTCGCACGACCCTTATCCAGGCCGCAGGCTGGTCGATGATGGGGTATCTCCTCTCGCAGGTAGTACGCATCGCAAGCAACCTGGTGCTGACAAGGCTGCTGATACCGGAAATGTTCGGCATCATGGCCGTCGCCACCATGATTCAGGTGTCGGTCGCCATGTTGTCCGATCTCGGGCTCCGGCCCGCGGCCATACAGAGCCAATTTGGCGACGACCAATCCTATCTCGACACCGCGTGGACGCTGCAAATCATCCACGGCTGCCTGATCTGGTTTGCATGCGTCCTGATCGCCATCGGGATCGGGCGTGCGGCCGAGTATGGCCTGTTCCCAGCCGGATCGGTCTACACGGTCACGTCGTTGCCAGCCATCATCATGGGAATGTCATTTTGTACCGTGATCATGGGGCTGCAATCCACAAAGCTGATCACTGCGTTCCGGCACCTCAATCTCGGGCGCGTCACTTTAATCGAGATAGTGGCTCAGGTCGTCAGTCTGGCGGTCGGGATTTCGCTTGCGTGGTACACCGGCTCGATCTGGTCGTTTGTGGCCGCGACGCTTTTATCTGCGTTAACGACCACTATTCTCACTCACACATGGCTACCGGGTCAGCATAACAGCCTTTACTGGGAAGCTCCGGCGATAAGGGATCTTGTTCGGTTTGGCCGCTGGATCATGCTGTCGTCCATCCTTACGATGATAGCAGCCAATGGAGACCGTATCTTTCTCGCCGGATGGACAAGCCCCCTCATGCTTGGCTTCTACAGCCTGGCCTTCAATCTTATCTCGATGCTGGAAGGTGCCGGTGGCCGGCTGTTTTTAAACGTGGCAATGCCGGCCTTAGGCAGGATCGCAAGGGAACGTCCGGAGCAGCTCGGCTCCATGTTCTGGAAAATGCGATTGCCGCTGGATCTTGTTTTCATCGGAAGTGCGGGCGCGATCTATTCGAGTGGCACGGCAATCATCGAAGTGCTCTATGATGATCGCTATCGAGATGCTGCTCCAATTATCCAGATATTATCGTTCAGCCTTCTCATCATGCGTTTCGGTCCCCTGTCCGCGGTCTATCTCGCCGTCAATGAACCGCGTAACCAGACTGTCATGAATTTCATTCGCGCGGTCTCCAGCTTTACATGCCTGCCCCTCGGTTATTACTTGTTCGGTTTCGAGGGCGCAGTATGGGCGGCTGCACTTTACGGACTGCCCGTATTGCCGGCGATTCTTTACTTCAATCACCGTCATGGCCTCAACAATTTCCTATATGAAGCGGGTGTATTGTTGGCTTGGCCTGTCGGGTATCTGGCTGGAATTCTTGCAACGGGCATTCTCCACCACGCTGGCCCGCTGTTTTAAGAAAAGCTGTCAAAAACTTCCAGTTTTGCTATTTTTATATGTCGGCTGGCCGATTATTTGGCGCCGAGATGCCCGGATGTCGCTTGCATGCCCGCCGCAGTGCTCGTTGTCCCGAAATGCAGCGTTTTGCGTCGGAACAGGTCACGCCTCCGAAAGTTCATGGGCGGGCCGGGATCGAGCTTTAAGGGGGTCATTTTGACGTGGACGTTAACTATAAGCGGATATCCAATTCCCTATCGGAACTTAGCTTGCACCCCCCGGTAAATATTTTTATCTAGCTGCTTACTTGCGCATAGACTAAATTACGTATCTGCTGTATATTGACCTTAATAAAAGGTTGAGAGGTGTAAAGACAGTCTGCTGGCGTACTTATAGTTGCGGTCCTGAAGGGGACAATCATCCTAGACTTCAGGTAAGGGGGTAAGATGAGTTCCACACCAAGCGGCTACAGCCGTTCTCCTGCTGTGGCAGAATCCTTTCGCATTATGAATGACATCCCAAAGCTCGCCGAAAGAGATGATCGAGGCAGTGAGGGAGTAAACCACGACGGATGCCTGGTGATCATCGACGCGAGAGCGCTTGATCGCGAATGCCTTGCCAAAGCCCTTATCGGGCGTGGCCTCGAGATGGATGTCTGCGCTGTCGGCTCCATCGACGAATGGAAACTAGAAAAAGATCTCTATCCGCCTGTCCAGGCCGTTCTGTTCAATATCGGCGGCCGAAAGGCCGACGATGCCGCACTTGCGACTGACATCTCGAAATTGACGGCCGAGTTCAAGTCGCCGCCGATCATCGTGCTTTCCGACTCCGACGACCTCGCCCAGGTGGTGAAAATGTTGGAATATGGGGCTCGAGGTTTCATTCCCTCTTGCGTCGGCATCGGCGTCTGCGTGGAAGCGATCGGCTTGGCCGTTGCCGGCGGGATCTTCGTTCCGGCAAGCAGCGTCCTCTCCATGCGGCACCTGGTCACCGCTGCGACGTCGGCGGCGGAACACCGGCCACTTTCGGGAATGTTCACGCTGCGCCAGGAAGCGGTGGTCGAAGCCCTTCGCAAGGGCAAGGCCAACAAGATCATCGCCTACGAGCTCAACCTGCGGGAAAGCACGGTCAAGGTCCATATCCGCAACATCATGAAGAAGCTGAAAGCGACGAACCGTACCGAGGTCGCCTACAAACTCAATGACCTCTTCCCATACGGAGCGGCCAACTAGCCGTTCGTCGGTCGGTTGGCGGACCGACCCGAGATATCACGGCTGCGAAGTCGAGCCTTCGCAGCTGCGTGAAGGGACACCATAGAAAACCACGTCAGCGCTGACAGGGGCGTTGCCGCGGCAATGCCTCCCGGAGCGACGAACTCTCGACATGGATGTTTGTCGGCTGGCGATCGTGCATATGTCATGCACTTGGCGAAAGACATGAGAACGGCGCAGCGCGCAGGTTCCGAACATCGACAGTTTATCTGTTCATCTTCCATCTGACAGTCGGGTGATACCGGAAAGGGGTCCGGTGTGCCGCGACTGTGAGATCGCTCTCTCGTGTTCCGGCAAATCAGGTTCGGTCATCCAGGCTCGACAGATATCCCACGTGGGATGGACGAAGGAGCTAACGCGCTGGCCTTGGCAGGGCGTTCCAATTCGGATCCGGCCAGACGAAGGGGTTGCCCCCGGGGGCCGGCTGGGTTTCGGCAAAATAGCTCTGGCAGCCACCCGCCTCGTTCGGTTCGCCGACATGCACCCAGAAGCTTCGGCAGACTTTTTCGACGACGACGCGCCGGCATTCTACCATGCTCGGCGGGTGCAGGCTTTCCTGCTGCAGAAAATCTCGGGTGACCGCCCATGCAATCTTCTGCAACTCCTTAGCAAGGTCCCGGGGCACGGTCGGCGGCGCCGCGGCGCCCTCGGGCGACTGGCGATAGATTGAGGCGTAGTGGACCGCAGCTACAAAATAGACGCCTATATCGGTCAGATGGACCTCGTCGCGGAATATCCGATCGAGTTTTTCCCTGGTGCTTCCGGTAAAACCGATAATCTTCCCGTCAAGTGTCCTTTTCACCAATTCCACGAGAGCCGTTCCGGCAGGCACGACGGAAAGGTTGGCCGGTCGCCTTTCAGCTCGCAGTGTCAGCTTCACTTTCTCCGCTACGCATTGCCATACGACCGATGCGTTCGTCTCGTGTTCCAACCAGGGCTGCGGATTGTTCTTGTCGACGCCAAGCCAGGTGTGGACATAAAGGGTTCGGCCTTTCGGGTTGCCGTCGAGAAGGCGGTCGTGAAAATGGCGCAGGTAAGCAATCGCGTTTTCCCATACGATCATGTTTAGCAAATTGTGGTTTTCCGCTGCGACAACGGTGTCGTAAGGGCGCCCCGTGGTGATGCGTCGCGGGCGAAGCAGTTCCTCGATGACATCCATCTGGTCGCCGTTGCGGTTCTTCCCGTACCTATATCCGGCCCAGCTGAAATCCTGGTCGTACTCACCTCGTGTCCGATACCTCAGCGGGGATCCAATGACGATCTGCTGCTCCCAGGCAATATTTTTGCCGCGGCTTTTGGCAATCATCTCGACCCAGTTGGCCAGGGGATTATCGATCAAGCTATGTCCGGTGAAAAGAACCTGCGCGGAGTTCTGTGGGGCATCGCCCGGTGTGATTTCCTGCGAAGACGCCACGCCGGACAATAGCCATGCCAAGGACAAGATGACGGTACGCATCGCTGTCATAAGAGTTCCACCTTGAATGAGCGCGAGAACAACTTTGGCGGATGGAAATACGGCCTGGGAGCATAAACGCCGGGGCTCCTGTCCAGCATCATGCACAAAAGGCGTAGGCCTTACCGTAACGGCGATGCGGCCGTCTGGCCGAATATCCTTATGGGGAGGCGGGGCAGCACTTGCCTGACCAGCTCGCCATCACCGCGTTCTGTGGCAAGTCGAGAAAATTTTATTAAATTTATACAGTATATTTGGGTGGCGCTTCCCTGTTGCTGCAGTAATTCCTTGTGCCGAAAGCTATTCGCAATTCCTTCGACCGCTTTGCAGGCCTTTTGAAAAGCAAATCAAAGCTTTCGAGCTCCGTTGAAACTCCGGCTATAGCTTGGCCGGCCTATTTGACGTCCATGCCGAGTGTGCCGCCGTCATGGCCGGGGGCAGGGCTTGAGAACCGAATCAGGTTCCCCGTCACAGACGAATCGATCGCCCAGGGCGCAAGGTCATTCGGCCAAGGCGCGTCTCTTGTCGTAACAACCGCCCTGGATAACTCTTTGGAAACCATGTTTTGCGGCTGATCGGGGCAAGATGTGTGGCTTTAATACGTCTTCCGCCGCCGCAGTTAACCTTCTGTCAATAATTCCCTTCCCGACACATAACCGGCTATATCGCGAAGGTTAAGGAAGTCTTGCTTTATATTTGGGGGCGGAGTTGATTGCGGCACAGTTTTTATTGGGGGTTAGAGTCATGTCCGTTGAAGATCCGCGCCTGTCGAACATCTCGGAAGAAAATCTGACTGAGAATTTCTCGTCGGAAATCCAGGAAGAGATCGCAGCCTCTTCTACGCCTTCTCCGATCGAGCATGAGATCCAGGTGGCGCAGGCCGGTGATGGTCGCACCCCGACGACGGGCCGCGTCCCGACGGATCCGAACGTGCCGGCCGCTGCTCCAGCAGCCCCGGCTGCGGAAGTGACCCCGGACGTCAACAACATCGTTCATCTGGCGACGAGTGTATCGATCGACGATATCCGGGTCGACGGCGCAAACCTGATCCTGGTGCAGGCGGACGGAACCGAGATCGTCATCGTCAACGGCGCGACCAAGATCCCGACGATGCTGATCGGCGAGGTGGAGGTACCCCAGCAGGTGCTCTTCGCCGCCCTGGAAGACAGCGGCATCAACGTCGCAGCCGGCCCGGACGGATCGTTTAGCGCCAGCGGACGCCCGGACAGTTCCGGCGCTGAATTCGACGACTCGATCCAGGCGAGCCAGAACGACCCCATTCAGCTCGCTTCGCTGCTCGGCGATACGGAGTTTGGCGATGGCGGAGGGCTTGACGACCGGACGGCGGCGGACGATCAGCCGGACGCCTTCGACATGGGTTCGCCGTTCATCTTCGCCGAATCGGTTCTGGCCGATGACGTTATCGGCAACGAGACGATCACGGGCACGCTCGCTTTCGACGGTGGCGACGATTTCGGCATTGTCTCCTCGGTGAATTACCAGAGCACTTTCGACATGGTGGAAGGGACCGGCAACGGTATCACTGCGCCGCTCACGTCCGGCGGTCAGGCCGTCACGGTGTCGACCTCGGCTGATGGCCTGACGGTCACCGGCACGATCACCGTCGGCGAGACCACGGTCACCGTTTTCACGCTGACGGTCACCAACCCGATCACGGGCGCCTTCACCTACACGCAGTCGCAGCCTCTCGACCATCCGGATCTCGGTGAGATCGGTGCCGATGATGCGCTGCGACTGAACTTTACGTTCACGGTCACAGACAAGGATGGCGATTCCGATACCGGTTCGTTCTCGATCGAGATCGGTGATGACGGCCCGGTACAGCGCGAGGCGGGCAGCGCCTCGCTGAACGAAGACGATGTTTCGGCCTATCCTGCCACGGATGGCAGCGACGCTGCTAAAAAAACCGGCGACATCTCGCTCGGCATTTCCTGGGGTGCGGATGCCGATACACGCAATGGCGAAGGCGACACCTTCGGCCGCTCGGTCGGTTTTGCAAACGCTGCAGGCGCGGTTCCGGCCAATGCCGGGGGCGTTTACACAGATGCCACAGATGTTGGTCTCTCCGTCACTGGCGGGGCTCTGACCTCGGGTGGCAGCGAGCTTTATTACGTGATCACCGACCTTGGGAATGGTGGCCAGACGCTGACGGCTTATGTCGACGGCTCGGAACCAGCAGCGAAGGTATTCGAGATCTCGCTGGATCCGACCTCTGCAAATGGGTCTTATACGGTCGAGATCTTCCAGAAACTGGATCACAGCTCAGACTCGGATGCGTTGACGATCTCGTTCCAGTTCCAGGGTGTCGATGCCGACGGTGATGCCGCAGCGTCCGGCTCGGCTTTGATCACCATCGCTGACGACGCACCGGTGATCGGCGCGGCCGGCGAAGGCAGCGAAGGCAAGGTCGACGAAGGTGGCGGCAATACCGCTCAAGGTTCGCTTGGCATTTCCTGGGGAGCGGACGACGGCAATACGAGCGAGGACGGCGGCTACGACGGCACCCAGGACGCCGGAGACCGGTCCGTGGTCTTCACCCCGGGCGAGTTCTCTGACCTGCCGCCCGCAGACGGCGATGACATGCCTGCGCTGAAGGTCGGTAGCCCGGCACTTTCGACGGCTGCCGTTTCGGCATTCATGCAGGTATGGAGTGGCGAGACCGAGATCGCACTTGGGAACCTGACCTCAGGTGGCCAGCCGCTCGTCTACACGCTGTCGCCGGACGGCACGGTTCTGACGGCGGCCGACCAGGAGGGTGGACCGGTCTTCACCGTGACCCTCTCCGATACCGGCGCCGGCGGCTACACCTTCGATCTTCAGGGCGTTCTCGACCATCCCGGCCATGGCGAAACTGGCAGCGAGACCGACATTCTGACCTTCGAATTCACCTACACCGTACGTGACGGCGACGGTGACGTCGCCGAGAGCACCTTCACGGTCGACGTCAAGGACGACGTTCCGGTCGCCAACGGCAGCGCTGTTGAGGTCACGGCCGACGAGGACGATATCTCCAATTTTCTTTCGTCGGGCACGCATCCAAACGACGGAGCCGCCGACGGTTCCATCTCGGACTTCTCGCCGATCGGATGGGGCGATGCGGCGACTGTGTCCGGTTCGATCGCCTCGGTCGTCGCCTTCGGCGCGGACGGCGCGGCAGCCGGCGGCGGTTTCGGTTTTGTCGCCGATGCAACGGCCAAGATGCAGGCACTGGCCCTGACCTCGAAGGGCGGCACACTCTCCTATGCGATGATCGGCGATGCCCTGGTGGCCTATGTGAATGTCGCCGGCGGCGCCGGAATCGGTTGGGGCGACCGGCCGGTCTTCTCCCTGACCCTCGATCACGCGACCGGCGCATTTACCTACCAGCAGTACGACCAGCTCGACCACGTCGCCGGCAACGGCGAGAATACCGCCCTCAAGAGCGGATCGGGTTCGATCGCCGCCATCGACTTCGGCGCCGTGATCCAGGCGACCGACGGCGACGGCGACCAAATCGGCCTTGGCGGCAAGTTCTCGATCACCATCACCGACGACGTGCCGGTTCCGTCGATCATTGCGACGGGCGCCTCGACGACGATCGACGAGACGGTCAACAATCAATCAAACGATACCGGCAATCAGGCGGTAAGATCGCTGTTTGCGGCGGTTGCCAATGTTGGCCACGACGCCGACATGGGCAATGCGGCGATTTTTGCGCGTAACGGCGACGCTCTGGTCTCGACGTTCTTCTCCGCGCCAGGCGCCGACGAGACGACCACCAAGGTTCTTTCCCTGGAAATTGCCAGCGCCGGGCTTGATTCCGGCCTGGCGACGACCGGTGGCAAAGCGATCTTCCTGTTCCAAGAGGGCGGGTTGATCGTCGGCCGCTTCGACTCCGACGGCAACGGGACTCCGGACACCGCGGCGTTTGCGGTCGCTATCGACCAGTCCGGTCGCGTCAGCGTCGCACAATATGTATCACTGCACCAGGGCAACACGGCGACCTCCAACGAGACTGTCAATCTCGGCGGCAAGATCTCGGCGGTCGTCACCGCCACCGATTACGACGGCGACATCGTGCGGGACACGGTCTCGATCGGCAGCCATATCCGCTTTGCCGACGACGGGCCGCTGGCATCCGGCGCGAAGGTATCGTTCACGGCCGACGAGGACGACATCTCCAACCTGCTGTCGTCCGGCAATCATCCGAACGACGGAACCGCCGACGGTTCCACCTCGGACTTCTCGTGGACCGGTGTGGGCAATGCGGCGACCGTGTCCGGTTCGATCGCCTCGGTCGTCGCCTTCGGCGCGGACGGCGCGGCAGCCGGCGGCGGCTTCGGATTTGTCGCCGATGCAGCGGCCAAGATGCAGGCGCTGGCCCTGACCTCGAAGGGCGGCACGCTCTCCTATGCCATGGTCGGCGATGCCCTGGTGGCCTATGTGAATGTCGCCGGCGGTATCGACCGGCCGGTCTTCTCCCTGACCCTCGATCAGGCCACCGGCGCATTTATCTACCAGCAGTACGACCAGCTCGACCACGTCACGGGCAATGGCGAGAACACAGCCCTCAAGAGCGGATCGGGCTCGATCGCCGCCATCGACTTCGGCGCCGTGATCCAGGCGACCGACGGCGACGGCGACCATGTCGGCCTCGGCGGCAAGTTCTCGATCACCATCACCGACGACGTGCCGGAAATCGCGATCTTCACCGATGAGACGGTGACGATCGACGAAACGTCCGGCTTTCGGGACGATAACATCAACGCGGGCAGCATCGGCAGCCTGTTCGCTGGCGTTGGCAACCGCGGCGTGGACGCCGATCTCGGCGGGCCGATCTATGCCCGCGACGATGTAATCGATATCTCGGTCAAGGATGGTGCGGACGACAATGTCTCCACTGCATTGACCTTACGGATCGACGGTGGAAACGGCATCAATTCCGGCCTGGTGACCACCGACGGCGCTCCTATCTATCTGTACCTGGAGGGAGAAGTCGTGGTCGGCCGCGTTGGCGGTGCTAACGGGATGGCGGCCTTCGCGATCGCCATCGACGGTGACGGCCGCGTCAGCGTGGCGGAATATCTGTCGCTGAAGCATCCGAACAATGCCTCCTCGGACGAGGGCATCAATCTCTCCGGCAAGATCTCAGCCGTTCTGACCGCTACCGACTACGATGGCGACGTTGTCACCAAGTCGGTTTCGATCGGCGACAAGATCGCCTTCGAGGACGACGGTCCGAGTGTTGGCGGAAACGGTGCCGTATGGGTAGACGACGACAATGTCGTCGGTGCCCAGGGAAATAGCGGCGGCACGGGAGACCACGCCCTGGCAAACATCACCGGCGAACTTTCCCACGACTTCGGCGCCGACGGAGGGTCGATCGCCTGGAAGACGACGGGTGCGCCCACCGGTTTCACCTATGTGCGTGACGGCGATGCCCTGCTGGTCAAACAGGGTGCGACCACCGTCATGACGATCACGCTCGACACGGCGACCGGGGCTTATTCGGTTACCCAGAATGCGGCGATCGACCACCCAGCCGGAAACAACGAAAACGACGTGGCGTTCGACCTGACCTACACCGTGACCGACGGCGACGGCGATCGTGTCGATGGCACGTTGACGATCAATGCCGACGACGACACGCCGATCTCCAACGGTGTAATCGGCACCGGTGCAATTACCGAAAGCGCCGCAGGCGGTTCGATTGCGGGCGAGCTTTCCGCCCTGGTATCGCCGGGCGCCGATGGCATCGGTCGCTACTCGGTTGAAACCACCGGTCTGTCCTCCAGTCTGACTTCCCTGACTTCCGGCGGTGTCGCCCTTACCTATTCTGTGGTCGGCAACGCGCTTGTGGCGAAAGCCGGCGCGGTGACGATCTTCACCTTCACCGTTGATCCGGCCACCGGCCATTACGCCTTTGCGCAGACCGGTCCTCTCGACCACACCCAGACGGTGGTCATCGACGGCGCATCGATCCCGGCTGCCGCTCTCGGCGCTGTCGGCAGTCACGCCGCAGTGCCCGATGTCGGCGGCAACGATCTTGCCTTCGTGGGGCGCATGCCGGACGGCGACGCGATCATCCGCGTCAGCAATGACGGGAATAGCGCTGTCACATGGACACTGAATAATAACAACGGCGGCACAGATTATTCACTCGAAATCCCGGCCCACACCACCTGGTATGTGAATGTCGGCAATGTCACCAATCAGACGAAATTCGATCTTATCGGTGACGGCTCATCACAGAATACGACTGTCAACAACGGTCATCAGCCGATCGTCGTCATCGGCGGCGATAGCGCGCTGGCGCTCGACCTTTCCTCCGCGGTCACGGTGACTGACGGTGACGGTGACAGCGTGGCGCTCAACGGCCAGCTGATCGTGACGGTCACCGATAGCGTGCCGACGGCCGGCCCCAATGCCTCCGGAACGGTTGAGGAAGGCGGCACGGAAACCATCACCGCCGCCCTGACGGGCCTTGCCTGGGGTGCGGATGCGGGCAGCGCGCGCACGCTTTCCTTCACAGGAAGTGTCGCGACAACGGATCAAGACGGTGCTCCGGTGGCGGGGCTCAGCTCGAGCGGCCGACCGGTGACGATCGACGTCATCAATGGCGTGCTGACCGGGTTCGTCGGCTCTGCCAACCCGCCGGCGCCAGGCGATATCGTCTTTACGGCATCGCTCAATGTAGCCACTGGCGCCTACAGCTTCTCGCTGCTTCAGCCGCTCGACCATACGGCGCCGAATGCGACGAGCCAGTATCTCGACCTGGCGCTCAGCTTCACCGCAACCGACGCGGACGGCGACGCCGCCACTTCGACGGTCATTGTTCGCGTCGATGCCGCCGGAACGATCGGCTCGATCAACTATTCCAGCCTCTCCACCAGCGTCTTCGTCAACCTTGACGATGCCGCCCACATGATCGGCGGCCAGACGGTGGCTGCCGACACTGCCACCGACGGTGCCACCGTGATCGACAAGGTCGTCGGTATCGACAGCGTCTCGGGCATCGTCGATGCCCTGGGTGGTGCCGGCAACGATGTGTTGATCGGTGGCGACGAAGCCAACAAGCTCACCGGCAATGGTGGCAGTGACCATCTGGATGGCGGTCTCGGAGCCGATATTCTCGATGGCGGCGCCGGCAATGACACCTTCGTCCTCGGCGCGGATGTGACCGGTTCCGGTACCCGCAACATTCAGCGCGCCGACGGCAGCCTCATGGCAGTCAGTATCGCCGGTCTTGCCGGCACGGCAGACAAGGTCGTCGGTGGCGCAGGATACGACACGATCATCCTCGAGCGGAACGGCAAATCGGGCTTTGTGGCCGATTACAGCACGGCTCCGGATTATCTTTCCGGCATCGAAAAGATCGTCGGTACCGATGGCAACGACGTCATTCTACTGGCTGCAGGTTCCACCGCGGACGGCGGACCGATCACCATCGAAGGCGGTGCCGGCAACGACATCATCGGCGGCTCGAATTCTGCCGATGTCATCAATGGCGGTATGGGCAACGACCTGATCTTCGGCCTCGGCGGCAACGACACGATCAACGGCGGGACCGGTGGCGACACCTTCAACTATGCCATCGGCGAAGGCGTAGACACCATTGATGGCGGTGCGGATCCTGACGCTCTCCTCACTTCCGGAAACGCTACCGCGGAATCGGCAATTCTTACTGTCACCTCGACCGGTTTCACCCTGGATGTCGACGGTGATGGCATTGTCGACGTCAACGCCACCAACATCGAATCGGTGGTGCTCTATCAGGCCGAGGGTGCCGACAAGATCACGGTACGTGGCCAGGATGCAGCCGAGACGATCACGATCTCAGGCAACTCCAATCTCCTGCAGGTCTTCGGCAACGGCATACCGTCCATTTCCGGGATCAGCACATCCGAACTGACCATCGAAGGCAAGGGCGGCAATGATGCCATCAATGCCAGCAGCCTCAACACCGTTGCGCTGCCGCCGGTCGCCCTGACCCTGGATGGCGGTGCCGGCAACGACACCATCACCGGCTCGGCCGGCGCAGACACGATTCTCGGCGGCGAAGGTAACGATACGGTCCTCTACAAGGTCGGCGCCGGCGCCGACACCATCAATGGCGGCTCGGAAACCGGAGCAAGCAACCCGGACTACGACGTACTCAAGATCGCCGGTGACGCGGTTCAGCGCAGCTTCAACATCGCCAAGGCCACCAGCGGTACCGATATCGTCGCGGGCGTCAATGCCACCGACATCCTGGTCAGCTATACCGGTGCCAACGGTGCAACTGTCCGCGCCGATGAGATCGAGCGTATCGAAGTCACTCTGGGAAGCGCCGGCGACAGCATCTCTGTCGGCGACTTGAGCGGCACGGCGATCGCGCCGACGACAGTGGCGATCAACGGTGGCATCGGCAACGACACCATCGACCTGACCGGTCTGGTCGGCACCAAGGTTGAGATCAACGACGTCGACGACACCACGGGCGGCGACGTGGATACGGTGAAACTGGCCGGCAAGTGGGCTGATTACATCATCACTCGCGCACCCGACGGCACCTTCAGCTTCAGCCTTGGCGGCAACGTCGTGGCGACGGCGAAGAATATCGAGCAGTTCACCTTCATGGGTGAGAACGGCGGTCTCGGCGGCACCATCCCTGCTTTCGATCTCGTCAACGATGCGCCGATTGCCGCCGCTGACAGCGACACCGTAATCGAGGCCGGCGGCATCGCCAACGGCACGGCCGGCGACGCCTCGGCAACCGGCAATGTGCTGACCAACGACAACGACGCCGATATCTTCGACACCAAAACGGTTACTTCGATCCGGTTCGGTGCGGGCGCGGTGACAGCGGTTCCCGACAATAATGGCGACGTCCTGGTTGCCGGCACCTACGGCATGCTTACCATCCATGCGGACGGCACCTATGCCTATGCGCTGGACAACAATGACGCCGACACCCAGGCCCTTGCCCAGAACGCCAGCGTCAGCGAAGTCTTCACCTACGGCATGAAGGACGCTCACGGCCTGACTTCGACGGCCTCGCTGACGATCGCCATCACCGGCACCGGCGACGCAACGGTTGTCGACCTGAACGGCGCGGCTGCCGGAAACGGTGCGGCGACCAACGCCACGGAACAGACGCCGCAGCAGTTCGCCTGGCAGGCAAGCCTTGCGGACGTCGACTCTTCGACGCTGCAGTCGATGACGGTGACGCTTGCCAACAATCTCGACGGGGCAAGCGAGACGCTCTTCCTCAACGCGACGGCAACCGCCGCTGCCGCGGGCTTGAACGTGGGTTACAATTCAACCACTGGCGTGCTGTCGATCACCGGGTTGGCATCGATCGCCACCTATCAGACGATCCTCAAGAACATCGTCTACCAGGACAACAGCGACAACCCGGATACTTCGGTCGACCGCACCCTGACCGTTGTGGTCAATGATGGGGTTTCCGATAGCGCGCCGCAGGTTGCGACCATTCACATGATCGCCATCAACGACGCGCCGGTATTGGCCGGTACGTTGACGGCGACGGTCGCCGAGGGCAGCAGCCATGTCCTCACGTTCGCCGAGCTCGACTATGCCGATCCGGACGATGTCGATGGCGGCGTGGTCTTCCACGTCTCCGGCGTGACGCATGGAGTGATTTCCAACGATGGAGCCCCAGCGACGTCGTTCACCGCCGCCGAACTCAAGGCCGGCCTGATCACTTATACCCACGACGGTTCGGAGGGGCCGACTGCGTCCTTCTCGGTCAAGGTTGAAGACGGCAACGAGGACAACTCGGCACCCGGCACCGGCACCTTCAACTTCGCCGTGACGCCGGTCAACGATGCGCCGGTGGCAGTCGATGACGTCTACTTCATCGACGAGGACACCACCCTCTCGGGCGTCAACGTGTTGACGAATGACACGGATGCCGATGGCGATACCCTCATCAGGGTTGGCAACATAACGGTTGGGGGGCAACCTACTGCATCCGCATCGCTGGGGTCAGGTGGCGCGTTTACCTATCACGCGGGGGCAAACGAGAGCGGTTATTCGGTCATCGACTACACCGTTTCCGATGGCAATCTCACGAGCCAGGCGACAATCACCGTCAATATCCGTCCGATCGCGGACGCCGCCACCATCTCCGGCTCCGGCTCCGGCAGCGAAGGCGCTGCGGTCGCCATTGGGCTCAACATCGCCCTTGGCGACACCGACGGTTCCGAAAAGGTCACGAAGATCGAACTGTCCGGCTTCCCGGACGGTGCGACCTTCAACCAAGGTTCGCTGGTGAACGGGGTCTTGGTCATCGAGAATGCCGCGGGGGTCAATACCAGCGGCCTGACGATGACTGCGCCGCATGATTTCGCCGGTAACTTCAACCTCAGCGTTTCGGCAACCGTCCTCGACAGCGCCACGCTGTCCGACCTTGCGGTCCACACGGATACCAAGGTGTCGACGGGTTCGATCGGGATCGTCATCACACCGGTCAACGATGGCCAAGCTACGATTTCGGTCACCGATCTCACCCAGACGGCAACAGATCCGACCGTCGGCGATGTTCTGCGAGCCACGCTGGGTTCCGACCCTGACGGCACGGCGACCAACGTCGTCCACACCTGGCTGCGTGACGGCAACGACACTGGCGTAACCACGGCGGATTACACCCTTACGGCCGACGATGTCGGGCACCAGATATCGGTTCAGACCACCTATGTTGACGGTCAGAACTTCAGCGAGACGGTCACCAGCGGTGCAACCGCAGCCGTAATCACCAACAACCATGCGCCGGTTGCCGTAAACGATACGCTGTCGTTCGGTGGCGGCGCGACCCCGGCTCCAAGCGGCACGGGCTGGTCGCTCAACGCCGAGAACGGCCACTACTACAAGGTGGTTGCCGGAAACTATTCTTGGACCCAGGCAGCGACTGCTGCAGCGGCTGATGGCGGCTATCTCGCGACCATCACGTCGCAGAGCGAGCAGAACTTCATCCAGAGCGCAGGCACGCTGGGGACGAATTGGTACGTTGCCCAGAATGCCTGGATCGGCGGTTCCGACAGCGCTACCGAAGGCACCTGGAAATGGGTGACCGGTCCTGAAAGCGAGACAACGTTCTGGACCGGCGCGAGCGGTGGCACACCCGCCGGTTATGAAAACTGGAACACTGGTGAGCCTAACAACTGGGGGGCGGGAGAAGACCACGCTCAGATGATCTTCGTCGCCGGCGGCCTCTGGAATGACGGCACCAACACCACGGCGCCGAACGGCCAGTTTGGAGACTATGTCGGCTACGTCGTGGAAGTCGGCGGCGCCATCACCAATGGCGGCATATCCGAGGACGTTACCAAGACATTCGCGGTTACACTGCTGACCGCCAACGATACCGATGCCGATGGCGACGCACTGACGGTGATTTCGGTGACCAACAGTGCCGCCGGTGCTGTCGTTACTTTGAACGGCGACGGCACGATCAGCTACAACGCTTCCTCGTCTGCCACGCTGCAGGCGTTGGGTGCCGGCGAAACCGTGACAGACACCTTCTCCTACACCATCGACGATGGTCACGGCGGCACGGCAACGGCAACGGCGACGATCACGATCAACGGAGTAAACGACGCACCCGTGATCACATCTAGCGCGACCATCAGCCTTGTGGAAAACAGCAGCGCTGCCTACCAGATCGTCGCCACTGACGTCGATCACGATACGGCGCTGGTCTACTCGCTGACCGGCACCGACGCGGCATTGTTCAACGTCTCCTCGACTGGTGCCGTGACGTTCAAAAACGCGCCGGACTTTGACATTCCGGCAGATAACGGAGCCAACAACAAATACGATATCATCGTCCACGCTACCGATGGCATCGCCGACACGACTAAGGCCGTGCAGGTCTCCGTGACCGATGTCAACGAAGCCCCTGCCGTCGGGAATGAGCCATATGCTGTAGGTCGCGGGTATTCATTCACCGGAGCCGACGCCACTTACGGCAACCAGGTGATCACGCTGCCTGCGGGACTGTTCACGGACCCGGAGAACGCAGCGTTGACCTGGTCGGTAAATCTGCCTTCGGTGAAGTGGGCGTTCGACAGTTCGAGTCACACGCTGACCTTCCAGAACGACGTGCCGACCGGTGTATATGACATTGTCGTCAATGGGTCGGACGGCGTGAATACCGCTTCGCAGACGATCAAGGTTTGGGTGGCGGGGTCTACGGCGGTATCCCCGACAGCCAATGGCAATGCAAACCACCTCATTGGCGGCAACACCACTAACGATAATATCAATGGTGGCGACGGTAGTGATTTCATCCATGGTCGTGGCCGCAGTGATAATTTGTCCGGCGGCAACGGTGTGGACGTCATCTATGGTGGCGTTAACGACACCAACGGTAACGACACCATCTCCGGTGGTTCGGGTGACGACTACCTGAATGGCAACGAGGGCAACGACACCATCTACGGCGACGGTGACAACGATTGGCTCGATGGTGGGGCCGGCAACGATCAACTCATCGGCGGAACCGGAAGCGACACAATCCTCGGCGGCACCGGCAATGATACAATTTACTATGGGAGCGGCGACGGTGCGGACCGTGTGTATGGCGGCTCTGGCGACGATACACTTTACGTCGACGGAACTGGGAACAGCGATATCCTCAATGTTGTCGTTTCGAACGGTGTTATCACTCAGTTCGCCGGTGGAACGGTTCAGGATGTCGAGAACATCGCACTCTATATGTGGGACGAAGGCAGTGCTGGAGATACGCTAAGCTACAGCGGCACAGCCTCGACCGAGAATATCACCGTTGATCTTGCGGCCGGTACGGCGACAGGTTTCAACGACATCGTCGATGTGGAGAATGTTACAGGTGGCAACGGGAATGATACGCTAACGGGTACTTCGGGGACCAACACGCTGATCGGTGGCGCCGGCAATGACACGCTCATGGGCGGCGCAGGTGCAGACACGCTGACGGGCAACACAGGGGCGGATACTTTCAAGTTCGCAAGCGGCGCGTCCGCAGTTAGTATTGGCGGTAGCGGCAACGGCGGCTCCATATCGGGTTACGATGTGGTTACTGATTTCAACGTGGCCGATCATGACAAGCTTGAGTTTACAATAGCGCCCTTTGCTGTCGGCAATACTTCGGGGGTCGACGGGAACAATTCTTCCCTTACGATTAACGGTGCGACCGTGAAGTCGCATGCCATTTTAAATGGCATTATTACTTTCGATGATAGCGGCACCTACAGTTCGAGTTCGCCTCTGACGCTAGCCTCCATGTCTAACGTTGCTGCCGTGGTGCAGTATTTGCGAGCCAATGATCTGGGCAGCGCCGGTGCCACTGTAGCCTTCACAGCAACGATCAGTGGGGTTGCCCATACCTTTGTCTATCAGCAGGTTGGAAACAGCCAGAACGTTAACAACGACATCCTGATTGATCTCGTTGACGTTAATCTGGCTAGCTTGTCGGCGCTTATCTCGGCTGCTGCCGTCGATCCCATCATCCTCGATCTCGACCGCAACGGCTTCGCCTTCACATCCCTCGAAGACGGCGTGAAGTTCGACATCGATGCCGATGGCCATAAGGATCAGGTGGCCTGGACCAAGACCGACGGCATCCTTGCCTTTGACGTCGACGGCAATGGCAAGATCGACAACGGTTCGGAAATCTTCACCCCGAACTTTGCCGGTGGCGCGCATGCCGGCGGTGTGGCGGCGCTTTCGACGCTTGACGTCAATCATGACGGCAAGATCGATGCGTCCGACACCGGCTTCGACAAGCTGCTGGTCTGGCAGGATGCCAACGGCAATGGTGTCAGCGACGAGGGCGAGTTGAAGGGCCTGAACAACTACGGCATCACCGGCATTTCGCTCGATGCCGAGAGCGCGGAAGGTTATATCGACGGTCAGTCACTGTTTGCTGAGGGCTCGTTCACCTACGCAGACGGTTCGACCGGCTCCTTCGTCGAGGTCGGGTTCGACACTCTGTTCAGCGATGCGCCCGACCACGTGCTGGTCGGGACGGATGGCGACGACATCCTCGCCGCCATGCCGGGCCTGACGCAGATGACCGGCGGTGCCGGCGCGGATACGTTCGTGCTCGATCCTTCGGCCCTGCACGAACTCGACATGGCCGACATCATCACCGACTACAAGTCGAACGAAGGTGATGCGGTCGATGTTTCGAAGCTTCTCGACACCCTGCTTGGTCATCAGGCAACGGGTGAAGAGGCCGCCGCGAATGTTCGCACCACTATTGCCGGCAACGACACGACCGTCAGCGTCCAGGTCGCGACCGACAGCTGGAAGGATGTCGCCGTGCTTCAGAATCACACAGAAGCCGTCAAGATCCTCTTCGACGACGACAAGCACTCGGCCAACATCTCGCACGTATAAAGTGAAGAGTGTTGCAAGCCGGAAACCAGAGAAAAGGCGCGCAAGCGCCTTTTCTTGTTTAAGTAATGTCTTGCGAAACAATTTGAACAGCAAGCGACTGTTCTAGATTTATACAATTAGCAGACGTGGAGCGCGTGTATCGCCACACCGGAAAGAGCAGATCTCCATGTGTCCCGGCGGCTACACAGGAGGTAAATGTATACGCCTGTGGAAACGGACGGAATTATCTACTTCTGCGTCCAATCGGTTGGTTCTATGAATTTTTTGTTAAAAAACAGATGGATGGATGGTTTCCGTTTGGTAATTAACCCTAGAACGATGAATATCGGGAGCAGGCTTGGGTCGCTGAATTAGAAATGATAATACTTCCCAACGAAATCGCCGCAGTATATGAATGCCGAGATGGGATTTTAATCGGCGAGGGGCTTCCGATTGTTTAAGAGCACAAGAATTTTAGCGAGGCTGTTGGCGACCGTAGCCTTGGGGGTTGTGTTTAGCGCACCTGCCAACGCGATGACGCTCGATGAGGCAGTAGCAAAGACTCTCAAAACCAACCCGCAAATCATGCAGGCGGTAGAAAACCGTGAAGCTGTCGAGTTCGAGTTGCGGCAGGCGCGGGGTCTTTATCTTCCTTCGATAGATTTGCAGGCAGGTGTAAGCCGACGTAGACTGTCAAACAGCAGTACCGGCACGCTGACGCGCGACTACGAAAACTTCAAAGGCTCGGATACGAGCCTGACGATTACTCAAACGTTGTTTGACGGCGGCAGCCGCCGCTCCCAGGTGGAGCAGCAGGCATCGCGCGTTGATGGCGCTTCGTTCCGCGTTGTTGAGCGGTCCGAGTCGCTGGCTCTTCAGGTCACTCAAGATTATCTTGAGTATATCCTGCAGTCCAAGATCGTCGGCATCGCCCAGCAGAACGTCGCTGCCCACAACCAGATTCTCGGCGATATCGGCGCCAGCATCCAGGGCGGTGCCTTGACAGACGCCGATCGTCTGCAGGGCCGTGAGCGCCTCGAGGCGGCACGAGCCCGGCTGCGCGAAGCCCAGGAAGAGCTGGAACTGACGAAGATCCGTTTCCTGAAAACGGTCGGAGAGCCGATCGGTCCGGTCAAGGTGCCGGTGTCGCTCGCGAAGTTCATCCCGAAGACGCTCAACGACACAATCTTCATCGCCAAGAAGAACAGCCCGCAGATTCACGCGGCCGATGCCGATGTCGATGCGGCTGATGCCGGTGTGCGTGGTTCGCGCGCCAATTATCTTCCGAAGGTCGATCTTCAGGGTAGCGCACGTGTCGGCAACGACATCGATGGCAACCAGGGCAATACCAACGACGTCCAGGTCGGCGTCACCGCCCGCTGGAACCTCTATCGCGGCGGTATCGACCAGGCGCGCGAGCAGGAGCAGATCCGTCGCGCCAGCGAACAGCGTTACGGTCTGGCGCAGGCCCATCGCGAAGTTGAGGAATCCATCCGCTCCGCATGGAACGAGCGCAGCGGTCGCGGCGAACTGTCGACGATCCTGGCGCGCCAGTCCTCGACGAACGGCAGCCTCGTTTCCTCGTATCGCGAGCAGTTCAAGGTCAATCAGCGTTCGCTTCTCGACGTGCTGGATGCCCAGAACACCCGTTTCAACACCAGCATTCTTGCGGAAACCGCACGATTTGCTTCGCTTTTCGCCGAATACAAGATCCTGGCCGCATCGGGCAGCCTGCTTCAGTCTATGAAGCTCAAGCCCGTCGGTCAGGCTGAGGCGTATGCCCGGAATGAGTTTGCTGTCCCGGGTGGCGTCACGAATCCTGGCTATGTCGAAGTTGACTCCCGTCAAAAGGCTGGCATGCCCATGGATCTCCTGGCGCCGATCCGACAGTAACGGATTGGCAAGGACCAAATGCTCAACGTAAAGCTCGACCACGCAGACACGACGCCGTTTCGGACATTTAAAACTGCATTCAGGTCTGTTGCGAGCTTTTACGGGCGCCCGACGTCAGACATCGTCCTGTTTTCCGGATTGCCGGATGAGATTTCCGAATCTCTTGAACTGGACGATGTCGAGCATCTGGCGCAGCGCATCGGGCTGGAAGTCATCCGCCACGGCGAACGCGAATGTCGCGAGGGCAATTTCGATTGCCCCGCCATCATCGTCTTCGAGAACGGCGGCGTCCTGCCGCTGCTGGAGACCGATGCCGATGGAAACTACGTTACGGATCTGGTTCCGGCCTCGGGAAATCCCGTCAAGTTGACGCATCAGGAGCTGGTGGCGCTAAAGCCGAGCTTCGGTTTTGCCTTCACGCTCTATTATCAGAACGCGTCCGACACTGCATCGGTCGGCATGGCCGGAGAAATCGAACGCCGGCACTGGTTGTTGCGGGCGCTGGTTCCCTATTGGCGCACCTATATGCGCGTCATCATGGCCGCGCTGTTCATCAACCTGATTGCGCTCGGCTCGCCGCTGTTTACGATGAACGTCTATGACCGCGTGCTTCCCAACAAGGCGTTTCCGACGCTCTGGGTGCTCGCCATCGGCATCACGCTTGCCTACACGTTCGATTTCCTCTTGAAGACCGCCCGCGCAGCACTCATCGATCATGCCGGACGAAACGCGGATCTGCGTCTTTCCCAGATGATCTTCGACAAGGTGCTGAACTCGACGCTCGCGTCGCGTCCGCTGTCGACGGGCGAATATGCCAACCGCGTCACGCAGTACGAATTCGTCCGTGAGTTCTTCACGTCCAACACGGTCGGCCTGCTGATCGACACGGCGTTCGTGTTCATCTTCCTGATCGTGATCTACATGCTTTCAGGCTGGCTTGTGGTGATCCCGGCCGTGGCTCTGGTGCTGTCCGTGCTGATCGGCCTGCATGCCCAGGCCAAGATCGGCCACCGCATGGCGGCCGCCACCAACGAAGCATCGCGCCGTCAGGCGCTGCTCGTCGAGACGATTTCGACCATCGAGACGGTGAAGAGCCTTCGCGCCGAAGCGGGCATGCTGCGTCGCTGGCAGGAGCTGATGAAGCTCTCGAGCCGCACCAGCGAGGAAATCAAGCATGTCTCTTCGAATGCCGTAAACCTCACCAATCTTGTCCAGCAGATGGTCAGCGTTCTGATCGTGATTGCCGGCACCTACGAGTTTTCCGAAGGTCATCTGGCAATGGGCGCGATCATCGCGACCGTCATGCTGGCAGGCCGCGCGGGGGCGCCGCTTGGCCAGATCGCGATGGCGCTTGCCCGTTTCCGGCAGGCGATGACGTCGCTCAAGATCCTCGACAAGATCATGGAACAGCCGGAGGACCGTCCGTCCACGGTGGGTTTCGTAAACCGCGAGATCAAGCGGGGCGGCTTCAGCTTCCAGAACGTCTCCTTTCAGTATCCGGGATCTGACTACAAGGTCATCAATCAGCTTTCGCTGACGGTCGCTCCTGGCGAGCGGGTCGGGATCATCGGCCGCATCGGCTCGGGCAAGACGACGCTCGGCCGCCTGCTCGACGGCCTCTTCCTGCCGTCCGACGGTCGCCTGCTGATCGACGGCGTCGATATCCGCCAGTATCACATGTCGGAAGTCCGCTCGGCGGTCGCGGTTGCCGGACAATCTTCCGATCTGTTCTCGGGGACGGTGAAGGAAAACCTGCTGATCGGCCGCGCCGATGCGACGGACGAGGAATTGCTGCATGTGTCGCGCATGACCGGCGTCGACGAGTTCGTTTCTAACCACCCGCGCGGTTTTGACATGCCGGTCGGCGAACGCGGCAGCAACCTCTCCAGCGGCCAGAAACAGGCTCTGGCGATTGCCCGCCTGCTTCTGACCAAGCCCAAGATCGTTTTCCTGGACGAGCCGTCGGGCGCCATGGATCTTGCAAGCGAGCGCCATCTCCTCGCCAAGCTCTCGACCGCATTCAGCCGCGAAACAACGCTGCTGATCGCCACGCACCGCTTCAGCATGCTGGAACTGTGCGACCGGCTGGTGGTGATCGACAAGGGCCGCATCGTCGCCGACGGGCCGAAGGCGGCCGTGCTCGAGGCGATGCAGCGCAAGGGAGCAAAGCCGTGAGCAGAGGCGTTCACGACAATCCCCCGTTCTTCGCCCGCATGCTGGTCGGCCTGGTGGCGGCCTGCATGGCGACGTTCCTCGCCTGGGCAGCGCTTGCGGAGATCGACGAGATCGCCCGCGGCGAAGGCAAGGTCATTCCCGTTTCCAAGACGCAGATCATCCAGTCGTCCGAAGCCGGCGTGGTCCAGGACATAGCTGTTCAGGTCGGCCAGGTTGTCCGCAAGGGGGATTTGATCGTTCAGCTGAACAATACGACAACTGAGTCTACGCTCGGTGAATCCGTTGCCAAGGCGAGGGCGCTCGGCGCCAAGATCGCGCGCCTGCAGATGGAAGAAAAAGGCGAATACGACCAGCCCTTCGTATGTCCGGCCGACGTCCTGGCGGTCGCCAAGAACGTCTGCGACAACGAAAATCGGCTGTTCCAGGCCAACAAGGCCAGTTACAAGAACAAGTTCGATGTGCTTCAGGAGCGCATGAAGCAGCGGCAGAACGAACTCAGCGAAGCCAATGCCAACATCGACCGGCTTGAACAGAATATCGCCGCCTCGACGCGGCAGCGCGACCTTTACGGACCGCTGGCCAAAAAGGGATTGGTGGCGCAGACACAGCTTCTGACGATCGAAAGCCAGCTTACGGACCAGCAAGGTCAGCTCAAGGTCTATCAGGAAAGTCTGATACGCCTTCGTGGTGCCATCGAAGAAGCAAAGCTCCAGGTTGGGGAAATTTCGCTGGCTATCCGCCAGCAGGCCCTGACCGACAAGGCGCAGGCGCTTGCGGAGCTCTCCGTCATCGATGAAACGATCCGCGGTGCTTCGGACCGCGTCAAGCGCACCGATATTCGCTCGCCGGTCGATGGCATCGTCAATACCCTGGAAGTCAATACGATCGGCGCCTATGTGGATCCGGGCCGTGTGGTTGCCGGCATCGTTCCGACGGCCGACACGCTGCTGATCGAAGCCCGCATATCACCGCGCGATGTCGCCTTCGTCCGCCGCGGGCAGCCGGCCATCGTCAAGATCACAGCCTATGATTTCGCGATCTTCGGCGGGCTCGACGGCGAAGTGACCAATGTTTCAGCCGACAGTATCGTTGAGAAAGAAAAGGGCGAGACCTACTACCTCGTCCAGGTCAAGACCAACAAGTCCGATCTGGAGCGCAACGGCAAGCTCTATCCGATCATTCCTGGCATGATTGCGTCCGCCGAAATCATGACGGGTCGCAAGACAGTCCTCAGCTATCTCATGAAGCCTATCAATCGGGCGCGTTCCGATGCGCTTACCGAACGGTAGAGCCCTCCAATGAAATCAGGTGCGCTTTCAATGTCCGGCATCGAACCTGCGGGCGATCCGCTGCCGATCATCGACAAGGAAGAAGTCGAGCCGCGTTTTCGCGCGGTCGTGGCGCGCAATGGCGAGCGCCGCGGTATCAGGCTCGAGAAGATCTATTGGGAAGGCCTCAGCCGCATGTCGGCGGCAGGCAAGATAACCACCGGCGATCTGGTTCAGTACACCGCGGCCCAGATGCCGGAGGGGGGCAATCTTACCTCGCTGCTGCGTGTCCTCAGCCTCAAATGGGCGCTTGGGCGGCTGGCGACGGTCGAGGAAGTCTCGTCGCTCGAAAATCTCAGTGCGCTGGTCCAGGCGTCGCCGTCCCCGACGGTCGTGCTGACCCGTGAAAAGCGGCTGCAGTTCTTCAACGAACCGTTTCTTGTCATGCTTCGGCAGCGGTTGGTGGGGGAGGATACGTCGCAGCTGATGAAGACCCTGAAGTTCTCGATCGACACGCAGATCGAGGACGCGATGGATACGCTGCAGATGAACCGCGGGAAAACCTTGAATACCGGCTTCACGATTTCCTGCGCCAGGCAGGTCATCAAGGGTCAGATCAATCTGGCCCTTGCCCCGGCACACGAAAAGCCGATGCTGATCGGCTATATTTCCCGTTATTGACGTCGAGGGCCGGAGCGCATCGCATCCCGGCCCAGAAAGCCTAGAAGTTTACACCTTCGCCTGGCGCAATTTTTTCCAGCGGCGTTGCCATCGCGACGTTCTGGTCCTTGCGGCGGGAGCCGTGCAGGAAGCCCTTGCCGCCCTTGATCGAATAGAGCGGCATGTAGTCGGGAAGCTGCGTATCCAGGAGAACCTGGTTGCGCATGTTGTCGAGGATGAAGAACTTGCCGCCGGCTTCGACCGAAAGAACGGCGTGGTAGAAGTGCCGCTTCTGGTCGAACAGGACGACGATCGACATCTGGTCGGGGTCGATGCCTTCCGCGCGAAGTGCCGCCATCTTGAGAATCGCGAAATCTTCGCAGTCGCCCTGCTGCTGGCTCAACGTTTCCCGGGGCGTGCTCCAACGGTCGGTAACCTTGTAGGCGTCCTGGTCGGTGCGGTAGCGGATGGACTGGTTCACCGCGGCATTGACGGCGTTGAGTTTGTCGCGGATCGACGATTGCGACGTGTTCAGGCCGACGAGCTGGATGGCGGCGAAGGCCGGGCTGCAGCCCTTGCCGTTGCATTTCACCGCGGTGCCGTTTTCCATTTCTTCGAGGGCGGGCGCGAGCTTCTTTAAGGCGGCAAGGCGCTTGAAGGGGATGGCGACCGTATCGAACACGGCGCCGCTGGGCGCTGTCGGCTCCACGCGCTTGGATGGAGACAGGTCGGCCGGCTTGATCGCGACCTCGATTACGTTCGCAGGTCTTGCCGCGGGCAGGGCGATCGTCGAGCCGAGCTGGCTGAATGTCTGAAATGCTGCGGCAACCTGTACGTTCCGGAACGCAAGCGAAGCCATGATGGAGAGCGGCGTCGGAAGATATTCGAGGACGTGAGTTCCGATAACCGCTATGCCGGCTCCAGTATTGGTCGGAAACTGTTGGTTTGCGATCGGAGCAGAGATTGCCGTGGAAGCAATGAATGGTAACGTGAGAGCCGTAGCGATTGCGATTTTCAGAGTATTCTTCTTGTTCGCCATTTTTTATCTCCCTTGATAGAGAGATGCTAACAAACGCTGTTGAATTTCTGGTTTTTGAAGATAGATAATCTATAAATAAGTTATTTGAGATAAAACGTATAAAATTTTATATTTATACCAGGGTGCTTGTTAATGATTTTTGTCTGGGATAGCATGGCGTTGCCACAACCAAGAAGGCCGCAGAGTGGTCCAGGAAATGCCCCAAGGACGTTCGTTTTTTAACCCTTCAGATCTCGCCGACATTATTCATAAGGCCTTCCGGATGACGACGCGCCTGCGTCCGATACGTATGTCGCTGCTGGGTCTGTTGGCCGTCGCCGTCCTATCGGGATGCGAGTCCTCTTCGGTTGCCGACAAGGTTCTCGACGACAAGGCGCTGAAGCCGCCGCCATCCGTGGTCGAGGAAACATTCGGGCGCGGCTCGACGGAAGTCACCGTGCTTCTCACCAAGGCGCCGAACGGCACCTATGAGGGTGCTGCGCGCGACATACGTGACGGTGCGGCACTTGCCATCGGCGAACTTGACGATGCCGGCGTCATGAAGATCAAGGTGATCGACGTGGCGCAGGGGCCGGCTGCCGTGGCCCCGGCGCTCGCCGCTGCCAGGGCGCGCAATTCCGGTCTGCTGATCAGTTACGCGCCGCAGGCAACGACGGCGGCGATTGCCGCCATTCCGGCCGACCAGCGACCGCCGCTGATCAATCTTTCAAGCCCCGTGGCCGGCGCGAACGTCTTCAATTTCGGGTTCGACGAGGTGGCGAGTGTTGCCCGGGGCGTGCGCCCGGTCATCACCTCCGGCCATAAGAGAATTGTCGTCCTGGCGCCCAACGGCATAGCCGGTGTCGACGAGGAGCGCCTGAGATCCGCCGTTGGCCAGGCCGGCGGCGCGCTGATCGGCGTAGTCCGTTATGATCCCGCCGCGCCGCTTGGCGACCTGCTTACCCGCAATAAGGCCCTGTTCGATGATGCGGGTGCCCTGGTGCTGATGGGAGACTCTGCGGCTGTCGGAACCATCCTCAAGGGTGTCAGGGCCTCTTTCGGCAAGCTGGCCGTGGTTGGAACCAGCCACTGGCCAACAGAGCTTTATGCCGATCCGGCTGCCGCGAATGTCATTATCGCTGCGGCCGATCCGGACGCCTCACTGTTGATTGGCGAACGATATCGCCGCTTCAACAAGCGGTCGCTTTCGGTCTATGCCGCGGAGGGTTACGACAGTATCGCGGTCGCTGCCGGCATCGTCAGAGGCAAGGGTGCGACGGCGCTGACGCCGGAAGCGCTGACGACGAAGACGGGGTTTCGAGGCGTTACGGGCCTGTTCCGTTTCACGCCGAGCGGAATGGCGGAGCGCAAGATCGGCCTTTACAAGATCGACGGCGGCCGGCTGGTGGCCATCGAGCCGAAGGCGGTCAGCTTCTGACCGGTTTGATGCACCGGTATCGGCACTGGATCTCGCCATCCGGGAGCAAATCCTCAATCTGCCGGTCGAGACGAAAAAGGAGTTCGGCTTCTCCTGTCTTTTGGCGAGCGGCGACCTTTCGGGCGCGGGCTATTTCCCGGACACTGCAGGCCGAATATTATCCAACGGAAAGACCGGGAGATTTTGCATGGTTGAGTATCGCTATCTGGGCCGCAGCGCCCTCAAGGTTTCGCCGCTGACACTGGGTGCCATGATGTTCGGCAACCAGACGCCGGACGACGTGGCCTTGCGCATCATCGACAAGGCGCGCGACCAGGGGATCAATTTTATCGATACCGCCGACGTCTACCACGACGGTAAGTCGGAGGAGGTCGTCGGGCGTGGCATCAAGGCTCATCGCGACGATTGGGTTGTGGCGACGAAGTTCGTCAATTTCCACAATAACAAACCCAACCAGGGCGGCCATTCGCGCAAATGGGTCTTCCAGACGGTCGAGAACTCGTTGCGCAATCTCGGCACCGATTATATCGACATCCTCTATTTCCACCGTTCCATTTTCGATGCGCCCCTGGATGAGCCGATGCGGGCCATCGCCGATCTGATCAGGGCCGGCAAGTTGCGTTACTTCGGCGTTTCGAATTTCCGCGGCTGGCGTATCGCCGAGGTATCCCACCTCGCCGACCAGCTGGGAATCGACAGGCCGATCGCCAGTCAGCCGCTCTACAACATCGTCAACCGCACCGCGGAAGCCGAGCAGTTGCCGGCCGCTGCCGCTTATGGTCTCGGCGTAGTTTCCTACAGCCCGCTCGCGCGCGGCATCCTCACAGGCAAGTATAATCTTGGGGAGGCGCCGGCCGCCGACACGCGCGCCGGGCGGGGGGACAAGCGCATGCACGACGTGGAGTTCCGCGAAGAATCGATCACGATCGCCAAGCAGATCGCCGCGCATGCGCAAGCGAAGGGGATTGCGGCTGCGGATTTTGCGCTCGCCTGGGTGCTCAACAACCAGCTCGTCACATCGGCGATTACCGGTCCGCGCACCGAGGAGCATTGGGACGGTTATGTCCGCGCGCTCGAGGTCAAGCTGGACGTAGAGGACGAGGCGCTGGTCGATCGTCTGGTCGCAACCGGCCATCCGTCGACGCCCGGCTTCACCGATCCGGCTCACCCGGTCGAGGGCCGCGTTGCCCGTTCGGCAAGTGGGTCGGCGCCGGTCGCTCCGCTCACGCGCTCGCAAAGCGTCGCCTAGCCGATACGGGCGATCAGGAACCTGGGTTTGGCGCTCCATAGCTCAAGCATCAGCGCTCGATGTCGGAAGCCGAGAATTCCCCGAGCCTCATCCGAATGGGCGGTTCCATTTCTGCAGGCCTGCTCTATCTGCTGGTGATCCGGGGTTCTCTCTCAAAGGCATACATGACTTCAGCAGATTCTGAGACGGAAACGACGGATGTCTGCATCGTCGGCGCAGGCCCCGTCGGGTTGGCACTCGCTCTGAAGCTGGAGAAACTCGGGCTCACCGTAACCCTGCTTGAAATGGGCGCGGGCGGCGCGGCGGAAGACGCCGGTGCCGGCGAGATCGAATTCACCAACGGCCATCATGCGCCTTCGATGGCGATGTCCCGTCCGGGCATCGGCGGTGCGTCGGCGCTCTGGGGCGGCCGGTGTGTCGCTTTCGACGAACTGGATTTCGCGGTGCGGGATCATGTGCCGTTTTCCGGTTGGCCAATTTCCCACGAGGAGCTTCGCCGCCACTATGCGGAGGCGCTGACATTCCTCAACTGCAATGCCGACGAGCCTCCCTTCGAGCCGGTCGGCGTCTCGGACAATAGGATCGATACGAACGCGCTGGAGCGCTGGAGCCGGTCTCCGGATCTCGGGCCGATTTACGGGGAGAGGCTCAAGGCGTCCAGGCGTATTCGTCTCGTGAACGCCACCGTCGCCGGCATCACGCTGGATGCGTCCGGCGCACGTGTCGAAAGCCTCACGGCCTACAGCGCCGGGCAGGAAAGCCAGATCACGGCAAGAACTTTCGTCCTCGCCGGAGGAGGGCTCGAAAATGCCCGCCTGCTGCTTGCCCTGCGGGAGAGGCGGCCGGAGGCACTGGGCGGCCCCGACGGTCCGCTTGGGCGCTTCTACCAGGGGCACCTCACCGGCTACATTGCCGTGCTGCAATTCGACAAGCTCAGGCTCGCGAGCCACTTCGCCTTCAATATGGATGACGAAAACTATATCTTCCGTCGCAGGCTGCAGATCACGCCGGCGATCCAGGCGGAGGAAAAGCTTCTCAACTGCGTCTTCTGGATCGACGCGATTTCGGTTGCCGATCCCGCGCATGGCTCGGGTGCGCTATCGCTCATCTATCTGTTCCTGAAGATGTTCGGTCTCTACCGCCGCCTCTCGAACGGCCTGGCGCCGACGGCCAGGGGACCTGAGAATATCGACCGCCAACAGCATTGGCGGAATATCCGCACCGATCGCCGGACGGCATTCGATCTGTTCGGATCGGTTCTCAACATGCTGGAGCGACGCATCGAACCGTGGCGCACGCTCATCAATCCGAAAGGCCGCTATCTGCTTCGCTACCATGCCGAACAGGTGCCCAATCCGGAAAGCCGGGTCTACCTGCAGCCTCAGGGCGGAGCGGGCACCCAGGCTGGTCTTGTCGTCGACTATCAAGTGACCGAACAGGACTTGAGTTCAGTCCTGAAATCGCACGAGATTCTCGATACATGGCTACGTGGAACCGGTCTCGGAAGGTTGGAATATCTGCATGACACTTCCCAGCGACGGCAGGCTGTGCTGAGCCAGGCATTTGACGGCTATCACCAGATTGGCCTCAGCCGCATGTCCGGCAACCCTGAAGACGGCGTGACCGATGCCGATTGCCGTGTCCATGGCATCGGCAATCTTTATCTTGCCGGCAGCGGCCTGTTCCCGACGGGAGGTCATGCCAACCCGACTTTGCCGGCCGTGGCGCTGGCGCTCCGGCTCGCCGAACACCTTTCCGAAACGCTCAGGCGATGATGGTCCGCCGGGGCCTGGAGGGGTAGGTCAATGCGGTGGACTTCTGGCGAAGCGTAAGCCTGCCGGCGGCGTAGAACATCAGGAACGAGCCGATCTGGTAGGGGAAAAGCACGTCGACCTCCACGAAGGCCCGGATTAGCAACAGAACGCTCAACGCACATAACAGCGTCGATCCGGAATCGCGGTTGCGGCTCAGCATCGCGCTCAGATGGCCGAAGACGTTTGTCAGCATGATCATGCAGAGCAGGGCGAGTCCCACGAGGCCGGTCTCGACGGCGACCTCGATGAACGTGTTGTGGAAATGGAACCCGCTGCGGGCGGTGATGAAGAAGTCGTCCCACAGTCTCTCGGCATCGGCGAAGCCAGGAACCCAGTAACCCTGATAACCGGTGCCCAGAATCGGGTTTTCGCGTATTGCCTCGATCCCCTGCTGCCAGAGATAGGTCCGTCCGGTCAGTGTCGAATCCTTGCCGAATATGCCGAGGACCGCGTCGATGGCACCGATCTGGAGCGCCCCGACTATCGCGACCACTCCAATCACCACCAGTGCGGCGACCAGCAGCTTGCGGTGATTGGGGGAAAGATGGGCGACCGGCATATAACCGACGCAAAGCGCCAGAACGCCGGCGGTGGTGATGGCAGAGGTCGCCGATTGAGAGGCGAGAAGGCAATAGGCGCTCAGCAGGCCGACGCCGCCCGAGGCGATCAACCAGAGACCCTTCTGCCGCCAGATGAGCAGATAGGATGCCGCGAAGAAAAGGCCGAGCGAGGCATAGAAGCCGAGCTGGTTCTTCGAGGAGAAG
Source organism: Neorhizobium sp. T25_27 (assembly GCF_002968565.1). NCBI lineage: Bacteria > Pseudomonadati > Pseudomonadota > Alphaproteobacteria > Hyphomicrobiales > Rhizobiaceae > Neorhizobium > Neorhizobium sp. T25_27. The sequence goes on along the minus strand of NZ_PVBJ01000006.1, from coordinate 258,951 downwards.
GCGCCGACGAAACTGTAGCTGCCGTCGATCGCGTCGTAGAGGTAGGTTCCGAACAGCATGGAAAACAGGAGCACGATCGCCGTGCCCACGATCGCGCCGCGGGTCAATGTCAGCACGCTGATCGTGCGCATGGCGATCAGCGCGCAGACCACATGCGTCAGGTATTGTATCGCGGTGCGCAGCGAGATGCCGAAAGCCGGCGACCAGAAGGCGGAAATGAAGCAGAACAGCGCAAACCCCAATATCCAGAGATATTTGAGGTAGTTGCCGAGAGCCCGCCGATAATCGGCGAGCAGCAGCAGGAACCAGACGCCGTAATAAGCGAGGATCGAAATCTGCCCGAACCGGCTCGAATAGGCGAACACGAAGAAGGACAGCGCGACCGCAGCCACGCCGTAGACTTCATTGCGAGCCGGATCGATCAGCGCAGATTTGGCAATCCTCATGCGATCCTCATTGCATCAGGAGCTCGGCGGTGACCTTGACGACGTCGCCAGGCATAAGCTTGTCGTTTTCGCCGACGACCACCTCTTTCGGCCCCTGACCTTCGTCCCGCACCACGGTGTATTTGATGGTGGCGGACTTGCCCGAAGGGTCGAATTTCAGCGCCTCGGCCGACTGAGCCACGGCTTCCGACATCAGTTCGCGGCTGGTGCCGAGCTGCAGACCGAGCTTTTCGAGTTCGGCATCGGTGTTCTGCAGTTCCTGGGCGCGCTGGGCCTCCCAGTCGTTGCGCAGGTTGATCTCGTCCTGGTTCGCCTTGTTGATATCCTGCTTGGCGCGAAGGGTGGAGGTGTCGATATCGAGGAGGTTGCCTTCGATAGTCGCTGCTCTTTCCTCGGCGGTGATGCGGCGGCTGGATGTCGCCAGCCCCTGTTCGGTCAGCTTCGCCATCTTTTCGCGATCCTCGCTGACGAGCTGCAGCTGCCGCTTCTGGGTCTCGGTCTTCTGGCTGAGCGACTGGACCTCGTTTTCGAGCAGCGTGCGCAGGTCGCCGAGCGCCTTCAGCTGAAGTTCGTAACGGTCGCGACGCGATTTCATCAGCGACGCTTCGCTGGCGATCAGTTTTTCGGCATTGCTGACGTCCTTGAGTTCTGGGGGGACTTTCAGGTCGGTAGCGCCGGCGACTTCCGCCAGGAGCCGGGCCCGGCGGGCGAGAAGCCGGGCGCGCTCGGAATCGTAGACGGAGGCGTCGCCGCGGGCATTGATGAAATCGCGGGCGAAGCGCTGGCCCGAATCGGACCGGAGAAGGCCGCCGGCGAGGCTGATGGCCTTCAGCACGGTGAGGTTGGGTGTATAGGGATATTCGCCCGGCGTATGCACGTCGCCGGCCAGGAAAACCGGCCGGAACTGGGCGATTTCCACGGAGGCCGACGGCAGGTTGCGCAACGCGAATTTGCCGCGCAACTCCTCGCCGATGGTTTTCGCCACCTCGCCCGCCGTCTTGCCGGCCGCCGGGAGGTCGCCGATGAAGGGAAGCGAGAGCGAGCCGGTCGGCCCGATGGTGTAGTCGCCGCTCACCGCATCCCAGTTGCGGATTGTGCCGTCGGCCGGCTGCCACTCGGCGACGCGGACGCGCAGCTTGTCCATCACGCCGAGGCGATAGCCGGCCTCGTCCGCAGTCGCGCTACCGGCCAGAGCGACTGTGATCGCACCGGCCAGAAAACATAAAGCACGCAGGCTCCTCGCGGAGGCGGTTTGTGTCTGCATGGATTTTTCCTTCAAAAGGCGCGGAATCAGGTCCGCGCTCGAAGCCCGCCAAAATCGCCGATCCCGTCAAGGGGCCGACGCCTCAGCAGAGGGAATGGATGATCAGTAACTGCCGCGCGCCATGCAGACGGCGGGGATCGTTTTCACGATGATGGCGACATCACCGATGAGCGACCAGTTCTGGACGTATTGGGTGTCGAACGCGATACGGGTGTCATAGGAAACGTCATTGCGGCCGCTGATCTGCCAAAGCCCGGTGAGGCCCGGGCGCGTGCTCAGGTAGTAGGCTGCAAAGCTGTCGTAAAGGTTCAGTTCCTCGTCGACCACGGGGCGAGGGCCGACAACGCTCATTTCACCCCGCAGAATGTTGAGAAGCTGCGGAAGCTCGTCGAGGCTGAGCTTGCGCAACACGGTGCCGACAACCGTCACGCGGGGGTCGACCTTGAGTTTGCGCGTCGCTCGCCATTCCTCCGCGGCTTGCGGATTGGCTTTCAGGTGGTTTCGCAGGACTTCATCGCCATTTACGGCCATCGTGCGGAACTTGAGGCATTTGAAGATGCGGCCGTTATGGCCGATCCGAGGATGGCCATAAAGAATAGGGCCATGGTCGGTAAACTTCACCAACGCCGCGATCATCAGGAAGATGGGACTGAACAGGATGAGGGCTAGGGCGGCGGCGGTGATATCGAAACTTCGTTTTGCCAAGCCCCCGGTTGGGAGAGTCATGCGGGCTTGGTCTGACGTTGAGAACGGCGAACCTGCCGAACGTGTCGCTGACTTCATAGAGTGAACTCCACTTAGGTTTTGCGATAGTCGGTGCCATTACGGCGCGTCATTGAGCGTTAATGTGATAATAAGTCTGTGTTCGCAATTTGATGAAGATCAAACTTTTCCGTCAACCGCCTCGGGCAGGGGGTGGGGGGTGATCCCCAACCCGCGATTGGGCGGGAACAACTTGGGAGATATACGCCAAAAGTACAGTCAATACTGTAGAAGGCGTGTAAAATTGGCCATGTAGCCAATATTAGCAGCTTGGGCCAAACTTATCCCCGCGTTCTCTCCTGTCGGTCGTCTAGTCATAAAACGCGCAGCTTCTTGGCGATGGGGACCAAAGTAGCTTTCGTCTGGGACCAAAGGCCCACTCCTGTTGCGTCGCAATACAATGCTGCAACGCAACAATGGTTGGCGGGTTCGCGTGAGCTTTGTAACAAAAGTTGATCGGGTTTGACGGGAGTTGAGAGAACTGGCCGCGGATTTCGTTCCAACCGGGTCGAATGCGGGCGAAAATGTGGCAAAACCGAGGCCTGAGCGCTTGTGGTACTGAGATAAAGATCGATCCATTGCCTGCAGTATTTATCGGGAACCTCGAGGACCTTACGAAAGTTTCACCAATAGCTGGCACTATCGGGATCGGAAAACTTGAATCCTCTCCGCCAGACTCATATGGTTGTTTTATCGGGAGAGGAGCCTGAAAAGCCTAGAGCGGAACATTTATGTTCGGGAGGAAGGATCATGTACGCGCCGCGCGTCTTTATCAGCATGACAGGGACTCTGATCGTGTTCGCGGTGGCTGCGTACTTTATCACCGGGTCGGTCTATACGGCATTTGTACAGACCCTGATCTGTGCCGTCCTGATCCAGGCGGGATATTTCGTCGCCATCCTCTATCTGGTCCGCCGTGAAAAGCAGTTGCGGGATGCAGGAGTAACTTCGGACGCCGCTGCGGCGGCCAAGAGCTCAAAGGACGGCAGCCGGCGTGACGGGCTGCGTGCCGATCCCGCTCCGCACCTTCCGGCCGGCGATACCTGAACGAAATCGCGCTTTTTTCTGCCAGTTTCACACGAGGGCCATTTTCCTGGGCCCATAGTTGCGTTGCGATGCAACATGGAGTGGGCTATGGCGGAAAACGCTTCTCAGACGATCTGCGTCATCATCGCGGTCAAGAATGCCGCGGAAACGATTGGAATAGCAATCCAATCCGCCTTGAACGAGGCTCGTGTCAGCGAGGTGGTGGTGGTCGATGACGGCTCGACCGACGGCACCGCCGATGTCGCGCGCAAGGCCGACGACAAGTCCGGGCGGTTGACCGTTGTTTCGTTCGAAAAGAATCGCGGCCCCTCTGTCGCCCGCAATCATGCGATTGCCATATCGAGCGCGCCGCTGATCGGCATCCTCGATGCCGACGACTTCTTCTTCCCCGGCCGGTTCGCGCCGATGCTGGAAGAGGAGGGCTGGGACCTCATCGCCGACAATATCGCCTTCATCTACGAACCGAGCGGCCCCGTCCGTCCGGAACGGTTCGAGACCCGGGCGCGGACCATGTCGCTCGTCGAATTCGTGGAAGGAAACATCTCCAAGCGCGGTGTCAAACGCGGCGAGACCGGGTTCCTGAAGCCGGTGATGAGCCGGGCTTTCCTCGATGCCCACGGTCTCCGCTACGACGAGAACATGCGTTTCGGCGAGGATTACGACTTCTACGCCCGGGCGCTCGCCAAGGGCGCGCGCTACAAGGTGATAGAGCATTGCGGCTACGGCGCCATCGTGCGCCAGGATTCGCTGAGCAGCCGGCATCGCACCGACGACCTGCGCAAATTCTACGAGGCGGACGACGCGCTCCTTGCAGATCCGGCGCTTGGCGAAGAGGAAAGGGCAGTAATCGTGCGGCATCGCGACCATACGCGCGACCGTTACGAGCTGCGTGCCTTCCTCGACATCAAGTCGCAGGCGGGGAACGGCGCGGCCATCCGGCACCTGCTCTCCCGCCCGCAGGTCCTGCCGGCGGTCGCGACAGGCATCTTCCTCGACAAGCTTGATCTCCTGCGCGCCAGGTCGTCCAAGCCGCAGGCACAGCCGGCCGGCATGCGCTATCTTCTGCCTGGCATACCCGCCGTTCAGAAATAATCGCGGCGTATCCCTTCCAGCATCGTCCGGAACCTCTCCTTGCGCTCGTCCAGAACCTCGACGGGGCTGAGCCGCGGTTCCGCGCGGCTTGCCTGCCAGAGCGCCAGCACCGACGGAGCGGCAAGCAACTGCTTCGCCATGCCGCGAAGGCCGGTCCGCGAGGGCGTCCGGGTAATGACCTCGCCGCTGTGCGGCTCCGGCGCCGCCTCATGTGCGGGTCGCTGACCTTCGAAGCTGAAGCCCCAGAAGCGCGAGCGCTTGGCCACCGCTTCTGCGCGGGTGGAGACCGGCACGTAGCGAGGTTCGTAAACCGTCCCCACCGATGCGGCCCAGTCGTTCCACTTGAAATTGTTGATGGAACGGGAGCTGCTGACGGCCACCCACGGCACCCGGAAGGCATCGGCCAGGATCGCGCCGTGCATGGATTCGGCGATGATCAGCTCCGACTGGGCGATGTGGCGGATGACCGATTTGGCCTCGCCGCGCGGATCGAGATAGGTGAGGCCGACGGGCTCGCAGACGGCGTTCCACATGCCGAATTCCGCCGATTCCCAATGGGGAATGAAGGTCTTCTTGTGGATTTTCGGCAGATTCTGGAATTCCGGCATCTCGGCGATCATCGCCGCCGGGTCGGTGATCGCCTTGTCGGGCGAAATGCCGAGCTTGGCGGCCGTCATCGGGCCGCGGACCGCCCGCACGTCCCATTCCGCCGCGTCGGCGACATCAGGCGGCGTGCCATAACCGTAGCCGCTGCCGATGACCAGCTTCTTCTGGCCTGCAGGCAGCAGGACCGGATTGAGGACAGTGCCGACGCCGACCAGCAGGACCTCGGGGTGAACGTCCCGAAAACCGGGAAGCAGCGCATCCCAGAGCCAGAGATTGAGGTCGTCGCCGAAATTGCCGTGATGCGATTCCCAGTAGTACGCTTTCATGCGGGCCTCCGTGGGATAATGAAATTAAAAGGAAACACAGGCATTTAGCGTGCGTTGCGGCCGAGCTTCCCGGCCCCAAGTTCGAATGCTGCCCGGATCAGCGCGGGATCACGCATCACCCAGCGGGCGAGCAGGCCGAGGTCCGGCGCCTGGCGGCGTTTCACCCGTCCGGCCTGGCTCCAGAGGGCCTGCCGCCGGGCAGTGTTCTTGTAGGATGCGATCGAGGCGACGTCGCTCGGGCGGGAGCGGAAGCGCTCCTCCAGCGTATCGAGCGCCACCCAGGTGTTGAACTGCTGTCGCAGGAACTGCGGCGAGCGATTGTCGATGCTGTGGAAGATGTTGAGACCCATGCCGCGGGCCGCACCCTCTTCGTCGCAGAGCAGGGTGCGCTTCGATTTCAGGATGCAGTCGACGAAGAACAGCACGTCTTCGGCCGCCAGCCGTAGCGAGGGTTCGAAACGGACCGTCTCGAAGACCGGCCGGGCGATGACCATGCAGGAGAGATGCAGGAAGCTCCAGTTCTTCAGCATGACGCTCGCGAGATCCGGCATTTCGATCAGGAGCGGGCTTTCAGAAAGCCGCGTACCGCCTTCCGTCTGTTCGAGTTCGGCCATGCCGAAGTGGTAGTAGAACTCGTCGCTCGCCTGCATCGAGGCCCAGTAGCACTCGGCATCGAAGCGGGTCATGCTCTCGAACGCATTCTTCAGGTGATCCGGCAGCCAGACGTCGTCCGAATCGAGAAGTGCCGCGTAACGGGTGGCAGCGGGTATGTTGTCGAGGCCGGTATTGCGTGCCGCACCCGGCCCGCCGTTCAGCTGGCGGATTACGCGGATGCGGGATCTCCAAGCATCTTCAATGCCTTGAAGCTCCATATCTGCGGAAAGGGGCGACTCGTCGTCGACGATGACGATATCGAAGTCCTGATAGCTCTGATCGAAAATCGATTTCAGTGCGCGGCGGAGAATGCCGGCTTCCTTTTGGAAAAATGGGATAACAACCGTGAACGTCGCCATGTTTTTGCCCCTGCCTTTTCAAAGAATTACAAGCCTCCGACGTTTGTCGGGCTCCGGGTTGACGGCAGTGCGCTGCCGTATCGAATGACCTCCCGTAACAGGATTTGACCATATGGCTCCCGCCAAGACGATCACACCGGCCTCGGCCGAGCGCGCTATCTAAGACCGTTACATTCGGGCTGAAATTTGTCACGGGCTCCAATCTGGCAAGACCGCGGGCCTTGGAAGATCTCGGATCGGTCTCCCGAGGCACCACCCGGTGCTGTTTTCGGCGATGATCTGCCGGTCGTCCTGCGCATCCTCGCAGCGCAGTTAACGAAGTCTTATCTGGAGGCGGCAAGCGGCGGTGCAGCCGGGGGAGACCCCATCAATTGGCACCCTTTTGGTGGCTGCGGCCTGGTTTTGCAGAAAATTCAGGACGTCGTCCGCTGCCGCGGATCCCGGCGGCGCAGCCGGGGTCGGCTTTGCCCGATTGTGTCCCAGATTTGCCCAGATTACGCCACATTCCGCGCCCGTTTCAGGGCGAGGAGGTACATGGATACGAAAGTGCTAGCCGTTTCGGCCTATTGCAAAAAGATTTTTTTGTGCTGTTGCGGTGCAGCATTCCGAGCCCCGAAGTAGGCCCTGAACCCTTGAAAATCATAAGTCCCCGAAGCCGTATCGGACGCCGGGACGGGAGCCTCTTCGAGCCTCAGTATATCCGCGCGGGTTGCTTTTTTGCTGCGCCGCCACATTTTGCGCCAAACTCGGCCCGATCCTTTTTGCGTGACTGCGGGCTCAAGTCTGCTCTGATTGAAACGGTGGTGACGGGAGGCACTGCCCAAAAAGGGTGACTCGTTTGACTGTCGATCCAAACATATCCTCCCGTATCAATCTGATGCGTATCCTGCTGATCTCCGGCATACTCTTCGTCCATGTGCCGCACGATCCCGGGACCAGCCCCTTCCTGGGGCTGAATGGTTTGTTCGATTGGCTCAGGGTTTTCCTCGGGGATAGCCTGTTCCGTATCGGCGTGCCGTGCCTCAGCGCGATTTCCGGCTACCTGCTGTTCCAGCGTGGCTGGGAGACGTTTGACTATGCCAAGACGCTTCGCTCCAAGGCGAGGACTGTCCTGGTGCCTTTCCTGTTGTGGAACCTCGGTCTGCTTGGGGCCGTGCTCGTCGTCCAGCCCATGGACATCGGTGTTGGGTATTTCCCTGATCTCTGGAACCTCTCAACACGGGAATTCCTGAACAACGCATTGGCCACGGAAGGGCTGCCGATCAATGTTCCTCTCTACTTTCTGCGCGACCTGATCGTCTGCATCATCTTGTCGCCGATCCTTGCCATGTCGGTGCGGCGCTTTCCGGCAGCGACGCTTGGCGTGCTGTTCCTGCTGGCGATCACTCCCGCATTGATGCTCGGCATCGTCCTGAAGAAATCGATCCTGTTCAGCTTCACCCTCGGCATCTTCCTGGCGCTCCATCGGGTGGATCTCAAGGTTGCGGACCGGTATGCGGGGTTGGGTACGGCAGCAATGCTCGGCGCCGCTCTGCTGCTGTCCATCGGCCTCTATTGGACCGGCCCGGATTTCCCCTGGCCTCTCGACATGGCGCGCAGTGCGCTTTCGATTGTCGGCGCCGGTGGCTTCTGGCTGATGTCGGCGATCGTCATCCGTTCCTGGGCCGGCCAGCGGCTTGCCGCCACCGGAAGCCTGAGCTTCTGGATGTTCTGCGCCCATTACCCGCTGCTCGTCCTGATGTGGATGGTGTGGAACCGGGTGGCAGGCGATGCCCTTTATCCCGTCTTCTACGCGGCCGCTGCCGTCGGAAGCTTCCTCATTCTTTTTGTCAGCAACCGTCTCTTCTCGCGCAGATTGCGCGGTCTGTATGAGGTGTTGACGGGCAGCCGCGGTCGCAAGGCCAAGCTTTCGGCCGCCGCCAGCTCCCACTCACCCGCCGGGGCCAACCATCCCGGCGAACCCGTAATGACGCAACAGCATAGGTGAAACATGACGGCCAAGGCCAGACAGATTCAACTAACCTGCCAGGTTATCATCGCTGCCGCGGTGTCTGGACTTCTCTCCCCCGCAGCACACGCCCAACAGGGTGCTGCGGGTCAGTCCTTCGTGGAGAACTTCGACAGCCTCGATCGTTCCGTCTGGTACGTCTCGGACGGCTGGAACAACGGCAAGCACCAGAACTGCACCTGGTCGAAGAAGCAGGTGAAGGTCGAAGGCGGCGCCCTGCAGCTCGGCTTCACCGGAGACAAGACCGGCGACCGCGACTTCGCCTGCGGCGAGATCCAGACCAAGGCGCGCTTCGGCTATGGCACCTATGAGGTGCGCATGAAATCCGCGACGGGCTCGGGACTCAATTCGGCGTTCTTCACCTATATCGGCCCGACCGACAAGAAGCCGCATGACGAGATCGATTTCGAAGTACTCGGCAAGAATACCGGCCAGGTCCAGCTCAATCAGTATGTTTCCGCCAAGGGCAACAACGAGAAGCTCGTGCCGGTCGCCGGCGGTGCGGACAAGGGTTTCAACGACTATGCCTTCATCTGGGAGGAGAACCGCCTCCGTTACTTCGTGAACGGCAAGCTCGTCCACGAAGTAACGGACAAGACGAAGATTCCGCAAAACCCCCAGAAGATCTTTGTCAGCCTCTGGGGAACCGACACGCTCAAACAGTGGATGGGCGCATTCTCCTACACCCAGCCGACCTCGATGACCGTCGACCGGATCTCCTTTACCGCGATCGGCGAGAAATGCCGCTTTCCTGAATCCGTGCTCTGCACGCTCGGCTGAGCCGCCTTGGCGGCTCGACAATGGAGTTGGACGATTTGACTTTGAACGTTCTCTATCTCGCGCATGACATGGCCGACGCGGCCATCCGGCGGCGCGTGCTGACCTTGAAGGCCGGCGGTGCGACTGTCACCGTCGCGGGCTTCGAGCGCGGCTCGAACGTGCTTGCCGACGAGCGGGATGTGACGACCGTTTCACTCGGGCAGACGGCGGACGGGCGTTTCGCACAGCGCATCGGAGCGGTTCTTGCCGCCCGCATGAGGCTGAAGCGGACGCTGGCTGATATCGCCGTGCCCGACGTCATCATCGCCCGCAATCTGGAGACGCTGGCGCTTGCCGGACGTGCCGCGTCCATCTTCAGCCGCCAGGTTCCGGTCGTCTACGAGTGCCTCGATATTCACCGCCTGCTTCTCGACGAGGGAATGAAGGGCCGTCTGATGCGCCAGGCGCAGCTGTTTTTCGGCCGCCGCGCCAGCCTGCTGATCACCAGCTCCCCGGCTTTCGTGGAAAATTTCTTCAAGCCGCGTTCCGGCCTCGACCTGCCGGTTCTGCTTCTGGAAAACAAGGTGCTTGCCCTCGAGCCGGAACCGGTTTCCGGGCCGCTCCACCCCCGTCCACCGGAGCCGGGCAAGCCTTGGCGGATCGGCTGGTTCGGGGCGATCCGCTGTCGCAAGTCGCTCGATATGCTGATCGATTTCGCGGCCCGCATGGACGGGAAGGTCGAGATCGTGTTGCGCGGCCGCCCGGCTTACAGCGAGTTCGACGATTTTGATGCGAAGGTTGCCGCCGCCCCGCATGTCGAGTTCCACGGCGCCTACCGCAATCCCGAGGACCTTTCTGCGATCTACGGCGATGTACAGTTCACCTGGGCGATCGATTTCTTCGAGGAAGGGCTGAACTCCAGCTGGCTGCTGCCGAACCGGCTCTATGAAGGCGGGCTGTACGGCGCGGTTCCGATCGCGCTTGCAGGCACCGAGACCGGCCGCTTCATCGGCAAGCGAGGCATCGGCCTGGTGCGCAATCAGGTGACGGCGGAGGCCCTCGAAGCGCTGTTCAACGAGATGACGGAAGCGCGCTACATCGACCTCTTTTCTCGGCTTGCCGCCGTCGAGCGCTGCCAGTGGGTGACCGGACCGGCGGAATGTCGCGCCCTTGTCTCTCGGCTCGCCGCCCTACATCCCAACGTCCCGTCGCCGGCCGAAATGCCGGCTGTTTCAACCCTGCAATCGTGAGGTGGAGTATGGTTTTGCGTTCTCACTCCAATGCCCAGATGTCCGAGATCCGGACGCTTCTGGTGATCCCGTGCCTCAACGAAGCGGCGACGATCGCGCCGCTGTTGCACAAGCTGAATGGCCAGCGCGGCGACATGGACATGCTGATCGTCGTCGCCGACGGCGGCAGCCAGGACGGCACGACGGACATCGTCCAGGGACTTATCCCGGAAATCCGTGACCTGGTGCTTATCGGTAACCGCAAGCGCATCCAGAGCGCTGCCATCAATCTCGCCGTCGACCGTTTCGGCGAGGATCGCGACTTTCTCATCCGCATTGACGCGCATGGAGACTATCCGGACGATTACTGTCAGACCCTGCTGCAGGAGGCAGTCGAGATGGATGCCGATTCTGTCGTGGTCGGCATGGAGACGATCGGTTTCGGGACTTTCCAGAAGGCGACCGCGGTGGCGCAGAATTCCAAGCTCGGAAACGGCGGTTCGAAACATCGCGCCGGCGGCGGCGGCGAATGGGTCGATCATGGCCACCACGCGCTGATGCGGATTTCGGCGTTCCGGGCCGTCGGCGGCTATGACGAGAGTTTCAGCCACAATGAGGATGCCGAACTGGACTTCCGGCTGCGCGCAGACGCTTTCCGGATCTGGATGACCGGCAAGACCTACATGACCTATTATCCGCGCTCTACCGCTTCGGCGCTGTTCCGGCAATATCTGGCCTACGGCCGAGGGCGGGCGAAAAACCTCGTCAAGCATCGGTCCATTCCGAAGCTCCGTCAGGCCATCCCGCTGGCAGTCGCGCCGGTCGTCCTCGGCGCGCTGCTTGCACTTCTCTATTGGTGGGCGGCCGTGCCGGTGGTGATCTGGGCCGCGGCCTGCATCGGTTACGGCTTCTGGCTCGCGGTCGGGCAGAAGAACCCATATGGACCGCTCGCCTCGCTCTCCGCGATGATCATGCATTTCGCCTGGTCGGCCGGCTTCTGGCTGGAACTGATCGGCATCCGCCCACGGAGGATCGCTTGATGGCGGCAGAGGAAAGGCCGTTCCGTATCGATATCGGTATCTGCACCTACCGGCGTCCCGAACTCGCCGAAACGCTGATCTCGCTCTTCGAGATTGCCGTCCCGGCCGGCGCGGAACTGCGCCTGATCGTTGCCGATAACGATGCGGGCCCGAGCGCAAGCGGGCTGGTGGATGGTCTGCGGGCGCGTTCGCCGTTCCCGATCCGTTATGTGCATTGCCCGAAGTCGAATATCTCGATCGCCCGCAATGCCTGCCTCGCCGAAAGCGATGCGGACTACCTTGCCTTTATCGACGACGACGAGACGGCGGAGCCGGAATGGCTGGCCGGACTGATGGCGATGGCGAGGAGCACGGGTGCGGACGCCGTTCTTGGGCCGGTCCGGGCTGTCTACGGAACGCAAAGCGCCGACTGGATGCGCAAGGGCGACTTCCATTCGACGATGCCGGTCTGGGTCGATGGACAGATCAGGACCGGTTATACTTCGAATGTTCTGCTTCATATGCGCTCGCCGGTCGTCGCGGGCCGCAGGTTCGCGCTTTCGCTCGGCCAGAGCGGCGGCGAGGATACGCATTTCTTCACCGCACTGACCGATGCCGGCGGCCGGATCGCGTTTGCGCCGGATGCGGTGGTCGAGGAACTGGTTCCCGAAAAGCGGGCCAGCTTCTCCTGGCTCGCCAAGCGCAGGTTCCGTTCCGGGCAGACGCATGGGCGCATCCTTGCGACAAAGAATTCCGGCCTCGGCCGGATCAAGCAGACTGCGCTTGCTGCGCTGAAACTCGGTTATTGCCTGGGGGCGACGGCGGCAACCATTGCCTCGCCGGTCATTCGTACTCGCTACGCTCTTCGTGCGGCACTCCATGCCGGCGTGGTCACGGGCACGCTCGGCATCCGCGAGATCCGCCAATACGGAGCCGCCGAAGCCACATGACGATGCATGATATGCAGGCCCCGGATTTCCAGCCCGACGTGAGCTTTGTGATTGCGGCTTACAATGCCGAGGAGACGCTCGCACGCGCGATCGACAGTGCGCTCGCCCAGATCGGCGTGACGCTCGAAGTGATCGTCGTCGACGATTGCTCGACGGACGGGACGCGGGCAATCGCGGAAGGTTATTCCGATCAGCGGGTCAGGCTGATTGCCCAGGCGGTGAACGGCGGGCCGGCTGCGGCTCGAAACGCCGGACTCGCGGCGGCCAAGGGCCGTTGGGTCGCCATTCTCGATTCCGACGACACGGTCTATCCCGTCAGGCTTTTGACTATGCTGGAGCGGGCAGAGGATGCGAAGGCGCAGATCGTCGTCGACAATCTCGACGTCATCCCGTTCGACCATGGCGAGCCCCATGCGATGTTTTCCAAGGAGGCGCTGAGGCGGCGGTCGATGCTGACGCTTGCCGATTTCATCGGCTCGAACGTGATTTTCCAGTCGACCTTCAACTTCGGCTACATGAAACCGATCTTCGAACGCGCATTTCTCGTCGAGCACGGGCTGCGTTTCGACGAGGCGCTGCGGATCGGCGAGGACTACCTGCTGCTTGCTTCTGCCCTGGCGAGCGGTGCGCGATGCGCGATCGCGCCGGAGATCGGATATGTCTACCACCTGCGCCAGGACTCGATCTCGCGCGTCCTGGAGCAGAGTCATCTGGATGCGATGCTGGCCTCCGATCGCGCTTTTCTCGCCCGCTACAAGCTGGATGCGGAGGCCTCGGCTGCCCAGCGCAGGCGCACCCGCAGCATCGTCGAAGCGGGTTCATTTCTCACGCTCGTCGACGAAATCAAGAAGGGTTCCGTCGGCGGCTTCCTGAAAACGGCAATCGAAAACCCACGTGCGCTCCGACTTCTGCGCATGCCGATTGCCGTTCGCATGCGTCGGCTGGTGAAACGGCCGACGTCAACTGAAAATCCGATCAATAGGGCGGGGGCGCCCTCAGAAAGGACGAAGGAATGGACATGAAAAGACCAGTTCGAAAGGCGGTGATACCCGTCGCAGGCAACGGCACTCGGTTCCTGCCGGCCACCAAGGCCATGCCGAAGGAAATGTTGACGATCGTCGATCGGCCCGTCGTTCAATATGCGGTCGACGAAGCCATGCAGGCGGGAATCGAGCACATCATTTTCGTGACCAGCCGCAACAAAACCGCGATCGAAGACTATTTCGACAGCGCGCCGGAGCTCGTCGCGACGCTGACCCGCGCGGGCAAGACGGTCCAGGTTACCCAGCTCGAAAAGATGCTGCCGGTCGCCGGCACAGTCAGCTATACGCGCCAGCAGGTGCCGCTCGGGCTTGGTCATGCGGTCTGGTGCGCCCGCGAACTGGTCGGCAACGAACCTTTCGCGCTGCTCCTGCCCGACATGGTTTCCTACGGTCCGCAGGGCTGCATGGCCGGGCTGATGGATCTCTATGAAGAAGTCGGCGGCAATGTCTTTGCAGTCGAGGAATGCGCACCGGAAGAGACGTCGAGCTATGGTATCGTGGGTGTCGGCCATAGCGTATCGCATGGTTTCGAGGTGACGGAGATGGTCGAAAAACCAAAGCCTGCCGAAGCACCGTCCAATTATTACCTGAATGGGCGTTATATCCTGCAGCCGGAAATCTTCGAGTTGCTTGCCCGGCAGGAACGCGGCGCCGGTAACGAAATTCAGCTGACGGACAGCATGCACAAGCTTGCGCAGGTGCAGCCGTTCCATGCGCATCCTTACCAGGGACGCACATTCGACTGCGGCAGCAAGCGCGGCTTTATCGAGGCGAATGTCGCCTTCGCCATGCTTCGCCAGGATATGGGGGCCGAGATTTACGCCTCCATCAAGGAACTGATGATGTCGCACGAAACGCGGGTCAAAGCCGCCTGACGCGCATTCAAATCATACGAGACGGATGGCGGCAATCCGCCATCCGTCCCCCAAAGCTCCAGAAAGCGGGCCCTATGGATCAGGTAAACTTCCGACCGAGAACGATATTCCCGAGCGAAACGCGGGATAACGATACGTTCATCGATCTCGATAAGCTCTGGGCGGCTGCGATCCGTCGTTCGGGGATCGTCGTCGTCTGCCTCATCGCCACCGTTGCCCTTGCCGGGCTCTACCTGGTGATGGCGCAGCCGATCTACACCGCCCTGACGCAGATCCTCATCGACGAGAACCTTTCCCGTTATGCTGACGACCCGCAGGACAGCCAGACGGCCCAACAGATCGACAACCGCATGTCGAGCGCAGTCGAGATCCTCAAATCCAAGGCATTGGCGGTGAGGGTGGTAGACAAGGCCAAGCTCGATCAGAACGAGACGGTGGTCAATCCGCCGCAGTCGCCGGTCGATCTTGCCAAGGGCGCCATCCGCAGCGTCGTCGCGCTTCTGACACCCGGCAGTCCGCCGGCTTCCGAAGAGGATATCCGGATGGGCCGGCGCGAAAAGGCGGCGGCCGTCCTGCAGCAATCGCTGACCGTGGAGCGTGTCGGCCGCAGCTCGGTGATCGCGCTGTCCGTTCGTTCGCCGGATCCGCAGCTTGCCGCGATGATCACGCGGACCTACGCGGAGTCCTACCTCACCGAACAGCTCAACGCCAATTTCGATGCAACGGAGCGGGCTTCGCTCTGGCTGCAGGAGCGCCTGAACGATCTCAACAGCCGGTCGCAGCAGGCCTCGCTTGCCGTCGAGCAATTCAAGACCCAGCACGGTCTGGTTTCGCCGCGCGGCGAACTCCTGTCGACACAGCAGCTTTCGGATCTCAACAGCCAGCTGATCGTGGCGCAGGCCGATGCAGCGACCGCTTCGGCACGCTATAACCAATATCAGGCGATCATCGACAAGGGGCCTGACGCGGCCGTTCAGAATGCCGTCATTTCGGCTCGCGATACCGACAACACGGTCATTCAGGACCTCCGGAAGCGTTACATCAACATTTCCGACCGCGAGCAGGGCATCATCCAGCAATTCGGCGCCAACCATCCGCAGGCGGTCGCGCTCAAGACGGAAAAGAGCGAGCTCGCGCAGCAGATCTATCGCGAGCTGCAGCAATTGACCGGCAGCTTCCGCAACGTATTCGAAGTGGCGAGTTCTCGCGAAAAATCGCTGCGTGAGAGTATCGACCGGGTCGCGGGCCGCAATTCGGAAGCGAATGTCTCGATGGTCCAGCTCCGTGAACTGGAGCAGAGGGCGGCGGCGCTGAAGACGCTCTATGAATCCTATCTCGGACGCTTCGAAGAAGCGACGCAACGGCAATCCTTCCCGATCGCCAAGGCGCGCGTGATCTCCGATGCCGGTCTGCCGACGGCCCCGTCCAGCCCGCGCAAGACGCTGACCATGGCGCTCTCCATCGTGCTTGGCCTGCTGATCGGCGGAGCGGCGGCAACGCTCCTGGAATTCCGCGAGCGGTTCTTCCGGACAGGCGACGATGTGCAGGAGAAACTGGGTCTTCGCTTCCTCGGCTACCTGCCGAAAGTGAGCGGCGCCAGTGCGGAGGAAACGCCGCCGCCGGCACCGACCGACGCCGAAGCGGCGGGAGCACCTCCCGGCAACCCGATCTCGTTCCGTCGCTTGATGCGGGTCGCGGTCGAGGCGCCGCGGTCTCAGTTCGCCGAGACGCTGCGCAATGCCAAGCTTGCATGCGATATCATGCTGCAGGAGCGGAAGTGCCGGGTGATCGGCGTGGTCTCCTGCCTGCCGGGCGAAGGGAAATCCATGGTCGCCGCCAATTTCGCCGGGCTGATTGCCTCGACGGGCGTTCGCACCCTGGTGATCGACGCCGACCTGCGCAATCCGGGTCTCAGCCGCATGCTGGCCTCGGAGCCGGAAGTCGGACTGGTCGAAGTGGTGCTCCAGCAGACGCCATGGACCAATGCGGCACGTGTCGACCGCCGGTCGCGCCTGACGATCCTGCCGATGACGACGCGCAGCAAGCAGCTCGCCCATACGAGCGAACTTCTCGCTTCTTCCGGCATGAGCCATTTCCTCGAAAGCATCAAGGATACGTTCGACGTCATCGTCGTCGATCTGGCTCCGCTCCTGCCGGTGATCGATGCCAAGGCCTTCGAGCCCTATGTCGACGGTTTCGTCTTCGTCACCGAATGGGGCGTCACCCCTGCGAAGGCGGTGCAGTCCATCATCCGGTCCGAACCGCAGATCGCCTCGAAAACGGTGGGCGTGATCCTCAACAAGACGGAGATGTCGGAATTGCACCGCTATGCCGATCCGGGCTCGCCGGAGCGGCTGCACAGCAGCTACGTCTCATATTACAAGGAAGGTTCGGCCTCGGCGCCACGCTGACCTGTGATCCAGCTGACCTGTGATTAAAGGGGCGGTTTTTTACACCGCCCCTTTTTCGTCAGGCGCTTGCCGCGGCCTGGTCGTTCCAATGCGTGCAATCGGCGAAATCGACCTTGCGAAATACGTGGCCGATGCCGATCAGCACGGGTTCGTCGATGCCGATCTCTGCCATGGCCGCAGCCATGTCGCTCAGCCGTCCGGCCCAGCGCCGCTCGTTCGGCCGGGTCACGGCGCTGACGATCACGACCGGCATGTCGTGCGTCATGCCGGCGTCCGTCAGCTTGCTTACGATCTCGCCCGCCGTGCGTCCCGCCATGTAATAGATGGTCGTGGTTCGCGGGTCGGCGAGGCTTTTCCAGTCCAGATTGTCCGGCAGCATGCCCTTGCGCGAATGGCCGGTGACGAAACGAACGCCCTGCGCATGGTCGCGGTGGGTGAGCGACACGCCGAGCCGCGAGGCCATGGCGCTCGCCGAAGTGATGCCCGGCACGACGTCGACGGGGATGCCTTCGCGTTCCAGGCAGGCGATTTCCTCTCCGGCGCGGCCAAAGACCATCGGATCGCCGGATTTCAAGCGGACGACACGTTTGCCCGCCTTGGCGAACTTCACCAGCATGTCGTTGATGTCTTCCTGGCGGCAGCTTACCCGGCCACCGCGTTTTCCCACCAGCATCCGTTTCGCCTCGCGGCGCGCGAGTTCCAGCACCTCGTCGGAGACGAGATCGTCGAACAGGATGACGTCGGCCGCCTGCAGGGCACGCACCGCCTTCAGCGTCAGAAGTTCGGCATCGCCGGGGCCTGCGCCGACAAGGGTGACACGGCCCTTCTGGGCCGAGGATGCGACGCGGCCGGCATCGGCGAGGATTGCGGCTTCGCTGCCCGATCCCGGTTCGCTGCCGAAGGCGCGGTCCACGAAACGTTCCCAGAAGGCTCTTCGCTGCGGGCCGGGCGCCAGGCGGTCGTTGATCTTTTCCCTGAGCGACTGGGCGAGTTCCGCCCAAGTTTTCAACGAGGCCGGCAGCAGGGTCTCGATACGACGGCGGATCGCCTGCGCCAGGATCGGCGCCGCGCCATCGGTTGAAATGGACACCACGACCGGCGAGCGGTTGACGATCGAACCGAACTGGAACTGGCAGAAGGAGGGTTTGTCGATGACATTGACCGGCACGCCGGCCGCGCGGGCAGCGTCGAAAAATGCCTGCGCCTCGTCCTCATCGTCGCAATCCGCAATCGCGATCGCTGCGCCCGCGAAAATCGAAGCGTCCCACACGTTTAGATGATGGATAAAGCGGCCCTGCGGATGTTCCGCCCCGCGTTCGATCAGCTTTTCGAATGTCTCGGAAAGCCTGTCCGCATAGACATGCACATTGGCGCCGCAGGCAGCGAGCAGCTCGGCTTTCCAGGCGGCTGCATCCGACCCGCCGGCAACGATGACGGGCCGGCCTTCGAGCGCCCAGAAGACCGGGAGCTTCGCAAGCGGCGCCATGCGGGCGCCGCGATCGGGAGATGCTTCATTCCGCAGCTGCTGCAAGACATCCATCGATGATCCCCCTGATTTCAGCGCGGCAGGAGCCGCAATTGGTGCCTGCATTGGTTGCTTTCCCGACCGCCTCGACGCTGTGACAGCCGCCTCGCACGGCGCCGATGATCCGGTTTACGCCGACCGAAAAGCAGGAGCAGACGGTGGCGCCGGGATCCGGCTGGTCGGCTCCGGGTCGTCCGGCAACGATCGCAAAGCGCTTGCGCAGGTCGGTATGTTCGGCGGCAAGCTGGCCGATCGCCCAATTGCGCGCGACGGCGACCGGCTCGTTTGCGAGAAAAAGAGCGGCGAGCAGCTTTCCGCCGTCGAAAAAGGCGAGGCGCAGGTCGCCGGACTGGTGGTCGGCATAACCGAGAGGCTCGATCTCGGCCGGAATGCCGAATGCTCCCCGGCACCAGGTCACCCAGTCCTCGACCGGGTCCGCGAACGCGAGCTCGATCCGCCAGCCGCCATCGGCCTTGGCGAGCGCCCAGTAGTCCGCCTGGGGGTTCAGGGGTTTCGAGGCGGAAACGGCAAAGCCGTAGAGGCAAGCGGCGAAAGGCCGGGCGGCGATCCCCATGTTCTTCGACGCCGGTTGACCTGAAAACGGGTCGGTGACGGGTGCGACCAGCGCATCGATGCGTGCTTTTGCGGCGAACTGGTCGTTCCAGTGCATCGGCACGAAGACGTTTCCACGGGCCTGGCGTTCGGTGACCAGCGCCCGGACGATTGCCTTGCCGTGGGGGCTTTCGAGTTCGACCAGGCCGGCGCCGCGAATGCCGAGTTCCATCGCATCGCGCGGATGGAGCTCCGCAAAGGGCTCGGCGATATGGCCGGAAAGCCTGGCACTTTTCGCCGTTCGCGTCATCGTATGCCAGTGATCGCGGATGCGGCCGGTGTTCAGCGTCAGCGGGTATTCTTCATTGGTGCGGTCGGTCGCTGGAGCCAGGACGGCGATGAAACGTGCCTTGCGATCCGGATGGTAGAAGCCGCCATCGGCGAAAAAGCGCTTGTCGCTATCCCCGAGGGAAGGATTTTCCAGCGGAGCAGGCCACTGAAAGGGCGCCAGTGCATCGTATCCCTCTTTGCCGATTTCGACACACGCTGCGATATCGAAATCCCGGCTGCCCTCATTCTCGAAGGCCGAAAGTGCGGCATGTTCGGCGAAGATCTCAGCCGCAGATCGATAATCGAAGCCGTCAAAGCCCATGCGCCGGCCGACCTCCGCCATCTGCCACCAATCGGCCTTGGCTTCGCCGGGTGCGGACAGAAACCAGCGCTGGCGGGAGATGCGGCGTTCCGAATTGGTGACGGTGCCGTCCTTTTCGCCCCAGCCGACCGAGGGCAGCAGGACATGCGCGTGGCGGGCCGTATCGGTGTCCCGGAGAATGTCGGAGACCACCACGAAAGGACAGGCCTTGATGGCAGCCTCGACCGCATCGGCATCCGGCATCGAAACGACGGGATTGGTGGCCATGATCCACAGCGCCTTGATCCGCCCGTCGGCGACGGCGCGGAACATGTCCACGGCCTTCAGGCCCGGCTTTTCGGCAATCCGCGGCGAGGCCCAGAAACGCTGCACGCGGTCCCGATCGTCCGCGCTCTCGATCGCCATATGGGCGGCGAGCATGTTGGCGAGACCGCCGACTTCGCGGCCACCCATGGCATTCGGCTGGCCGGTCAGCGAAAAGGGGCCGGTGCCCGGCCGGCCGATGCGGCCGGTCGCCAGATGGCAATTGATGATGGCGTTGACCTTGTCCGTACCCGACGACGATTGGTTGACGCCCTGGCTGTAGCAGGTGACGACCTTTTCCGTCGTCTCGAACAGGTGAAAGAACTCGCGAAGCTGCATCGCCGGCAGGCCTGTCCGCTCCATCAGTTCGGTGAAGGAAAGCGCGGAAGCGGCGGCAAAGGCTTCGCCGAACCCTTGCGTGTGCGCGGCGATATAGTTCTGGTCGATTGCCGGGCTTTGCGCGAGGTGGGCGAGCAGGCCCATGAACAGCGCCACGTCGCCATCCGGCCGGATGCCCAGATGCAGGTCGGCGATATCGCAGGTCATCGTCCGGCGCGGATCGATGACGACGATCTTCATGTCCGGCCGCGCGGTCTTGGCCGCTGCGAGCCGCTGATAGATCACCGGATGACACCAGGCGAGATTGGAGCCGGTGAGGATGACCAGATCGGCGAGTTCGATGTCCTCGTAGGTGCCGGGAACGGTATCGGATCCGAAAGCGCGGCGGTGGCCGGCGACGGACGAAGACATGCAAAGCCTGGAATTGGTATCGATATTTGCCGAGCCGATAAAGCCCTTCATCAGCTTGTTGGCGACGTAGTAGTCTTCGGTCAGCAACTGGCCGGAAACGTAGAAGGCAACGGAATCCGGTCCGTGTTCGGCGATGGTTTTCGAGAATTCTTCGGCGACGAGATCGAGCGCCTCGTTCCAGTCCGTCTGCCGGCCGAGGATCTCGGGGACGAGTACCCGGCCGTCGAGATCCACGGTTTCTGCCAGTGCCGATCCCTTGGAACAGAGCCGGCCGAAATTGGCCGGATGCTCGGGATCGCCTTTGACCGTTACGGCGCCGGAGTCCGCCACTGTGGCGATGACGCCGCAGCCGACGCCGCAATAGGGGCAGGTCGTCCTGGTGGTGTTTCCACCCGCCTGCATTTCCGTTTCCAGAAGACCCGCCCCCATCGGTTCACTCCGCCGGAACGCCGGCTGGATTGCCGATATGGCTGGGCGGGACGCTCTGTTTGCTCTTCTTGCGGCCATGGGTCGAATAGAGGGTGAGGCCGACGAAGGTGAGGCCGCCGACAAGATTGCCGATGACGGTCGGGATTTCGTTCCAGATCAGGTAATCCATGATCGAGAACTTGCCGCCCAGCAGCAGGCCGGAAGGGAACAGGAACATGTTCACGATGGAATGTTCGAAGCCCATGTAGAAGAACAGCATGATCGGCATCCACATGCCGATGACCTTGCCGGACACGGAGGTCGACATCATCGCGGCGACGACGCCGGTCGAAACCATCCAGTTGCAGAGAACGCCGCGGACGAAGAGCGTCAGCATGCCTGCCGCGCCGTGCGCCGCATAACCGAGGGTGCGGCCTTCGCCAATATGACCGATCCTCTGGCCGACTTCGTTTGGTGCCTCGCTGAAGCCGAAGGTGAAGATGATCGCCATCATCACCGCAACAAGGAAGGCGCCGGCGAAATTGCCGACGAAGACGAGCGTCCAGTTGCGCATCACGCCGCCGGCGGTCACACCCGGCCGCTTGTCGATCAGGGCGAGCGGTGTAAGCGTGAAGACGCCCGTCAGGAGATCGAAGCCCATGAGGTAGAGAAGGCAGAAGCCGACCGGAAAGAGGATGCCACCGGCGAGAGCGTTGCCGGTCTGCACCGTGATGGTGACGGCGAAGGCGGCGGAAAGCGCAAGAATGGCGCCCGCCATGAAAGCCCGGATCAGGGTGTCGCGCGTGGACATCAAGACCTTTGCCTCGCCGGCATCGATCATCTTCGTCACGAATTCAGTGGGATGCACATAGGACATTTTTTCTTGTCTCCCTAGAGTAGATCGTCGGTAAGGGCCGCGCCGATTATTCGGCTGCGGCCAACTGTTCTTCGAGTGCCATGAAGATGTCTTCGCCGCGCAGTTCGAGCCGGATGGTCCGGACCGAGCCTTCGTCGGCGCCGAGCGCCTTGCCGGTTTCGAGCGAAATCACCCAGTTGTGCAGCGGACACGTCACCGAAGTGCCGTGCACGATGCCCTGGCTGAGCGGCCCACCTTTGTGGGGGCAGTGATCCTCGATGGCGAAGACCTGGTTTTCGGCGGTGCGGAACACGCCGATCTTGCCTTGGGGCGTTTTCACGCAGCGCGCGCCGCGGAGCGGAATGTCGGTCAGCTTGCCGATCGCGATCCAGTTCATGCTCATCTCCTCACTCGGCTGCATGCGGGTAGCCGACCGTCGCCATCGGCCGGAACTCGTGTTTGTCCTTGCCGGAGACACGCTCCGACCACGGGTCGACCTGGGCGAACTTCTGGGAGAAGACGAAACGCTCGTAATAGGCCTCGCGCTTCTCCGTATCAGTCATGATCTGCCGGCGGATTTCGTCGAGGCCGATGCGCTTCGCCCATTTGTAGATGCGCTCGAGATAACGACCCTGTTCGCGGTACATCTGCGTCAGCGCGACGATGTATTCGAGCGCCTCGTCCTCGGTCTTCACCAGTCCGAGCACTTCGGTGCCCTTGATGTCGAGGCCCGCGGCGCCGGCGAAATGGATCTCGAAGCCCGAGTCCACGCAGATGACGCCGATATCCTTGCAGGTCGCTTCCGCACAGTTGCGCGGACACCCCGAGACGGCCAGCTTCAGCTTGGCCGGTGTCCAGGAGCCCCACATGAATTTCTCGATGCGGATGCCGAGGCCGGTCGAATCCTGCGTGCCGAAGCGGCACCAATCGGAGCCGACGCAGGTTTTTACCGTGCGCAGGCCCTTGGCATAGGCCTGGCCGGAGACGAAGCCGGCCTTGCCGAGATCGGCCCAGACGGCGGGCAGGTCTTCCTTCTCGATGCCGAGAAGGTCGATGCGCTGGCCGCCGGTGACCTTCACCATCGGGATCTCGAACTTGTCGACGACGTCGGCGATCGCCCTCAATTCCTGCGAATTGGTGACGCCGCCCCACATCCGCGGCACGACGGAATAGGTGCCGTCCTTCTGGATGTTGGCATGGACGCGTTCGTTGATGTAGCGCGACTGGTAGTCGTCGGCATATTCATCCGGCCAGTCGCAGACGAGATAGTAGTTGAGCGCCGGGCGGCATTTGGCGCAGCCGCAGGAGGTCTTCCATTCCAGCTCCTGCATGACCGCCGGGATGGTCTTCAGGCCCTTCGCCTTGATCAGGCGGCGCACGTCGTCATGGCCGAGTTCGGTGCAGGTGCACATCGGCTGCACGGCCTTCGGATTGTAGGCATCGCCAAGTGTGATCGCCATCAGCTGTTCGACGAGGCCGGTGCAGGTGCCGCAGGAGGCGGAGGCCTTGGTGTGGGCACGCACGTCGTCGAGCGATGTCAGGCCCTTGGCGGTGATCGTCGAGGTGATCTTGCCCTTGCAGACGCCGTTGCAGCCGCAGATTTCCGCATCATCCGGCAAGGCTGCAACGGCCGCCATAGGGTCCAGCGGGGACCCTCCCTGGTAGGCCTGGCCGAAGATCAGCGTGTCGCGCATCTCCGAGATATCGGTCGCCTTCTTCTTCAGGTCGTTGAACCAGGCGCCATCGGAGGTCTCGCCGTAAAGGACCGTGCCGATGATGCGGTTGTCCTTCAGAACGAGGCGCTTGTAGATGCCGGCGGTGGCATCGCGCAGCACGATTTCCTGCCGGTCGTCGCCATCGGCGAAGTCGCCGAGCGAATAGAGGTCGATGCCGGTGACCTTGAGCTTTGTCGGCGTGTCGGAGTGCACGAAGGCCGGCTTCGTGTCGCCCGCCAGATGCGACGCCGCGATGCGGGCCATCTCGTAGAGCGGTGCGACGAGGCCGTAGACCATGCCGCCCACTTCGGCGCATTCGCCGATGGAATAGATGTCGCCGTCAGACGTCTGCATTCCCGCATCGACGACGATGCCGCGATTGACCGCGAGGCCTGCTTCCTTGGCGAGGCCGGCGCTCGGGCGGATGCCGACGGCCATGACCACCAGCGTCGCCGGGATGATCGTGCCGTTGTCGAGTTCGACGCCCTCGACCTTGCCATTGCCGATGATCTGTTTGGTATTGGCCTTGCAGATCACCTTGATGCCGCGTTCTTCGACGGCCTTCTGCAGCAGGTAACCGGCGGCCGGATCGAGTTGGCGCTCCATCAGCGTCGGCATCACGTGCAGCACGGTCACGTCCATCCCGCGCTGGGCGAGGCCGGCGGCTGCTTCGAGGCCGAGCAGGCCGCCGCCGATGACGATCGCCTTTTCGCGCGACTGGGCGGCGAGAAGCATGGCCTGGACGTCGTCGAGGTCGCGATAGGTGATGACGCCCGGCAGGTCCTTGCCCGGTACGGGGATGATGAACGGCACCGAGCCGGTGGCGATCACCAGCTTGTCGTAGCTTTCGGTGACGCCGTGATCGGAGGTAACGGTCTTCGCCGCCCGGTCGATCGCGACGATCTTGTGGCCCTTGTAGAGCGTGATGCCGTGGTCGATATACCAGCCGTCGCCATGGATGACGATCTGCTCGAAGCTCTTTTCGCCGGAAAGCACCGGCGAAAGCATGATGCGGTCGTAATTGACGCGCGGTTCGGCGTTGAAGATCGTGACTTCGTAGCGGCCGGGCGCCTGTTCGAAGAGATGCTCCAGCATGCGTCCCGGCGCCATGCCATTGCCGATGATGATGAGTTTTTCTGTCATTGTTCTTACTCCGCGGCTTCGACGAAGCGGTGGCGTTCGTAGAGGAATTTCAGGACTGCCTCGCGGCACTTGAGATAGGTGCGGTCGGAAGCCAGCTCGATGCGGTTGCGCGGGCGTGCGATCGGCACGTCGAGCACTTCGCCGATATGGGCGGCGGGACCGTTCGTCATCATCACGATGCGGTCGGAAAGCAGTACCGCTTCGTCGACATCGTGGGTGATCATCACCATGGTGTTGCCGAGACGGCTGTGGATCTCCATGACCGCGTCCTGCAGATGGGCGCGCGTCAGGGCGTCGAGGGCGCCGAAGGGCTCGTCGAGCAGCAGGATCTTCGGTTCCATGGACAGAGCCCGGGCAATGCCGACGCGCTGCTTCATGCCGCCGGATATTTCCGCCGGGCGCTTGTCCTTGGCGTGAGCCATCTGCACGAGGTCCAGGTTTTCCATGACCCAGTCATGCCGCTGCGCCTTGCTCTTGGTGCGGCCGAAGACTTTTGAGACGGCGAGGTTGACGTTTTCGTAGACCGTCAGCCAGGGCAGCAGCGAATGGTTCTGGAAAACGACGGCGCGTTCCGGGCCCGGTGCGTTGACCTCACGGTTTTCGAGCAGCACGGCGCCCGCCGAGACCGGTGTCAGCCCGGCAATGAGGTTGAGCAGCGTGGACTTGCCGCAGCCGGAATGGCCAATGATCGAGACGAACTCCCCTTTGGAGATCGTCAGGTTGATGTCCTTCAGAACCTCGGCGCGATTGCCGCCGCGGTCGAAATGTTTGTCGATATGATCGAGCTTCAGGTAGGCGTTCATGGTCCGCTCCTCAGTTTGCCGAAGCGCCGCGGGTGATGATCTTGCCGAGCGCGGAAACCAGCTTGTCGAGGGCGAAGCCGACAATGCCGATATAGGCGAGCGCGACGATGATGTCGGGCAGGCGCGAGGAGTTCCACGCATCCCAGATGAAGAAGCCGATGCCGACGCCGCCGGTCAGCATTTCGGCCGCGACGATGGCTAGCCAGGAGAGGCCGACGCCGATCCTGAGGCCCGTGAAGATGTATGGGGCGGCCGATGGCAGCATGATCTTGAAGAAGAATTCGATCTGGTTCAGCCGCAGCACCTGGGCGACGTTGCGATAGTCCTGCGGGATGTTGCGCACCCCGACGGCGGTGTTGATGATGACGGGCCAGATCGAGGTGATGAAGATCACGAAGATCGCAGAGGGGCTCGAATCCTGGAAGGCTGCGAGCGACAGCGGCAGCCAGGCGAGCGGCGGCACGGTGCGCAGAACCTGGAAGATCGGGTCGAGACCGCGCATCGCCCAGATCGATTGTCCGATGATCGCACCGACGATGACGCCGGTCACGGCGGCGAGGCCGAACCCGTAGGCGACGCGCTGCAGCGAGACCAGTACCCGCCAGCCGAGCCCGATATCCTGCGAACCGTAGACGAAGAACGGATAGGCGATCAGGTCATAGGCTTCCGTCCAGACCACATGCGGCGAGGGGAGCGAAGCATTCGGCGCCGAACAGAGGACCTGCCAGACGAGCAGTATCAGCGCCAGCACGATAACCGGCGGCACGACGTTGCGCAGCGTCGTCATGCCGATCTGCTTGAAATCGATCCTCGATACGGGCTTGCCGGAAAAGGGGACGATAGTTGCTGCCGGCTTTGCGGTAGCGACTGCGGAAACATTTTCTTTTTTTGCCAGGGCGGACATCTGCGCGCTCCTTAGAAAGGGAAAAGGCCGGCGCGTGCGTCCACGCGCCGGAGGTGGGGAAATCAGGACGCCGCCTTGATCGAAAGGCTGTCGAGATAGGCCGAGGGGTTTTCCGGATCGAAGACCTTGCCGTCGAAGAAGGTCTCCTTGCCGCGTGAAGAGGAGGCCGGGATGTCGGCTGCCGCGACCCCGAGATCCTTGGCGGCGGCGCGCCAGATGTCCTCGCGGTTCACCTGGTTGACCAGCGCCTTGATGTCGGTGTTGGCGGGAAGGTTACCCCAGCGGATGTTCTCGGCCATGAACCAGCTGTCGTGGCTCTTGAACGGGTAGGACGCGCCGTCCTTCCAGAATTTCATGTAGAGGTCGGTGCCGTTGGCGACCCGGCCGTTGCCGTAGTTGATGTCGCCCTTCAGGCGGCCGAGGACGTCCTTCGGCGGCACGTTGAACCACTGACGGCGCCCGAGGATTTCGGCCATCTCCGCCTTGTTGTCCATGCTTTCGCACCATTGCTGGGCTTCCATGACAGCCATCAGCAGGGCCTTGGCGGCGTTCGGGTTCTTCTCGATCCAGTCGGCGCGCACGCCGAGCGCCTTTTCCGGATGGCCCTTCCAGAGTTCGCCGGTGGTGGCCGCCGTGAAGCCGATGCCCTGGTTGACGAGCTGTTCGTTCCAGGGTTCGCCGACACAGAAGACGTCCATGTTGCCGACCTTCATGTTCGCCACCATCTGCGGCGGCGGCACGACGATGGTCGAGACGTCCTTGTTAGGGTCGATGCCGCCGGCGGCGAGCCAGTAGCGGATCCAGAGGTCGTGGGTGCCGCCCGGGAAGGTCATGGCGGCCTTGATTTCCTTGCCTTCGGCCTTCTTCTTGTCGAACGCCGCCTTCAGCTTGGAGGCGTCGAGCTGTACGCCGGTCTCGGCATATTCCTTGGCGACCGAAATACCCTGGCTGTCGAGATTGAGGCGGGCGAGGACTGCCATCGGTACAGGCTTGTTGTTCTGGGTCACCTTGCCGGTGTGCATCAGGTAGGGGAGCGGAGAAAGGATATGGGCGCCGTCGATGCCGTTCGCGGCACCGCCGAGCACGAGGTTGTCGCGGGTCGCACCCCAGGACGCCTGCTTGGCGACATCGACTTCGGGAAGGCCGTGCTTGTCGAAGAAACCCTTCTCCTTGGCGATGACCAGCGGGGCGGCGTCGGTGAGCGCGATGTAGCCGAGCTTGATGCCCTTCACCTCGGGGCCGGCCCCGGCTGCGAAGGCGCCGGACGGGAATGCGGTCTTGACGGCGCCGATGAGGGCGGCGGTAGCTGTCGTCTTGATCAGGCTGCGACGGGTGATGCCGCTCATCAAAATCTTGGTCATGCGCAGGTTCCCTCTGCTGGTTCTTAGGAATTAGGCACAAAAAAACGCCGCTTGGAGATCGCGCCTGGGAACTGGGAGGAGTTCCGGGCAGCAAAAACCTTGCGACGTCGATGTCTTTGAAAGCGCTTATCACGCGCCTAACTGCTCCAGTCGCCATTGACCGGAGCAATTTCTAATAAGCAAAGGTCGTGCCAGTTTTCGAGCGGCCTGCTAAGTCGCTGAAAAACAACAAAATTTCGGTTGTGAAAGTTTTGGCTTAAATTGTCGGCAGCTTATCGCGCTGCAATATTTTTGTGCGATTGCCAAACTGAGGGCGCCAAATGCTGTGCAGCGCCTGCCGGAATTTCAGACGTCCTGACGGTCCGAATGGGCAGGGAGAGAGCTTCGGACGGCGAAATCCCGGACGTAATCCATCATGTTCGAGGGGTCGAACACATGGCCGTCCATGAAGCGGTCACCGCTTCGGTCTCCTTCGATGCCGACGTCCGGTTCAGTCGGGCCGATGCCAAGGGCTGTCCGGTAGAGATCGGGGCGATAGGCCGCCGCCGCGGCCCGCAGGCCTTGTTCGCTGAATTCGATCTGACCCCAGCGGATCATCTGGCTGTAGAGCCACAGTGCATGGCTCGGCCGCGGATAGTTGGCAAATCCGCGGTGGAAGGTGAAATAGTCGGCGATGACGCGGCGGTTGCCCTTGGCATCCAGGTTGAACGCACCCGAGAGCACGTGGCGGATGATATCGACCGGCGCGGCGATGAAACGGGGGGCCGCCAGCACTTCGGCGAGCGCGTCGTGGTTTTCGGCCCTGTCGCACCAGCGGGCCGCGGCATCGAGCGCGACGATGAGACGGGAGACGGTTTCGGGATGGCTTTCGGCCCATTCCGGCCGCATGGCGATCACCTTTTCCGGTGCCGAGGGCCAGATATCCTGCTTGGCGGCGACAATCCGGCCGACCCCGCGTTCGGACGCGACCATGTTCCATGGCGCGCCGACACAGAAGCCGTCGATGGCGCCGGCTGCCAGTGCATCGGAGGTCATCGGCGGGGGCACGACGACGAGTTTCACATCCCTGTCCGGGTCTATTCCGCCGGCGGCAAGCCAATAGCGGAATTCGTAATTATGGGAGGAGAAGGGATAGGTGACGCCGAACATCGGCAGTGCTTCGCCGCGTTCCCTCATCGTTTCGAGCACGCTGGCGAGCGCCTTTGCGTTCTCCAGCGCGCCTGCGGTTTCCGATATCCCGCCGACCTCGCGCATGCGCTCGAAAAGCCGCGTCGAAAGCGTGATCGCATTGCCGCCGCGTCCGAGCGAAAACGGCGTGATGGTGGGCGAGGGGTTGGAACCGAGCCCCAGCATGGAAGCGACCGGCATCGGCGACAGCATGTGGGCGATGTCGAACTGACGGAAGGCGAGGCGGTCGCGGACATTGGCCCACGACACGTCCTTGACGAGGTCGAGGGTCAGCCCCTCTTTGGCGGCAAAGCCGAATTCGGCGGCGGCGATCAGCACGGAAGCATCGACCAGCGGTATGAACCCGGCGCGCAGGACCTTCGGCCCCTCGCCGTTCGAACGGGTAGGGGCGGAGAGGTTGCTTCCGGATCGGTCGGTATTCATCATCATGTTCACTCCGGCTTTCTTCCGGACATTTCGGTGCTCGGAACCATCACATCAACAGGCCCGCTGCCGTGACCACGCTTTGCGCGATGTCCGACATCTTCTTCTTTTCGTTCATTGCCGTCTGGCGCAGCAGCGCAAACGCGTCTTCTTCCGAGAGGCCGCGCATCTTCATCAGAATGCCCTTGGCCCGCTCGATCACCTTGCGCTCCTCGAGCGCCGATTTCGCCTCGGCGAGTTCCCGCTGGAGCCGGCTGAAGGCGTTGAAGCGGCTGACCGCCATGTCGAGGATCGCCTTGACGCGCTCCTTCTTCAGCCCGTCGACCACATAGGCCGAGACGCCCGCATCCATCGCCGCTTCGATCAGGGCCGTATCGGAACGGTCGACGAACATGGCGATCGGCCGGCTGACGGTGCGGGTCAGCTGGAACAGATGCTCCATCATGTCGCGGTTGGGGTTCTCGATATCGATGACGATAACGTCCGGCTTCAACGTTTCGATGATGCGCGCTACGCCCTGAACCTCGTGGATGACGGTGACTTTGCTATGCCCAGCCTCCCGCAGCCCTTCCTCGATGATGGAAGCGCGGATGGCATTTTCATCGATAACCAGAATGGTGAGATCGGGTGCCGGCATCCTTATAGTGATGACGCAGTGCAACAATCTTGGCAAGGGTTACCGGCACTCCGACCGATTTCATGACATCATTCGCCGCTTGGAAAGGACCAGTTAACCTTTATTTTCTACTTCCTATGAGAATGTGCCCTTCCCGTATCTCGTCTGGTTGTCATGCAGTTCTCACGCAATAATCATCCTCAGAGTTCTGACCTTTCCAACGCCGAAGACGACGCTGTCGACCCGGCGCAGCCGGGTCTTCGCCGCCAGAATCTGGCTGATCTCAACCAGTCGGCGATCGAGCAGGCGCCATGGCAGGCAGCGTTCCGGCTGGCCCCGAACGTGCGGTTCACCCGCACGCCCGAAAGCGCTCTGGCCCGCAAGGCGAATGCCGGGCAGGCTCCTGCGGAGCAGGGCGAGGCGCCGGTTGCCGAGCAGATCGAAATCATCCCGTCCGAAGCGTTCCTGACCCCGGCCGCGGATGATTCGCAGGTCGCCGGCGAGGCGCTCCCCGCCCCGATCGAACAGATCGCGGGCCTGCAGCAGCTCGCGGCGACGATGCGTTACCATGTGCCGGAAGCGCCTGCCGTCGCACAGCCCGAGCGGCTTGAGGAGGCAGCGCCAATCGCGGTGCCGCGCCAGGATATCGCGATCTCCGATTTCGCCTTCTGGGACGCCATGCCCTTCGAACTCGAGGGGCCGGTGGTTGTGGAAACCGGCGTTCAGCCGATCGAACCGCCAATCGCGGCTGCCGTGGTGCAGCCGGGCGAACCGGTGACGGCGCTTTATCGTGAAGTACCGCGCAGAAGCGTGGCCAGAACCGTGGTCGTTGCGCCGTCGCCGAGACCGGAGCCGGTGAAGGCGCCGGAGCCCGTCGCACCTGTCCGGGTCGCTCCGCAGCGCGTGGTGAAAGCCAGGGCACCGGTGGTCGAACCGGCGCCTGCCCCTATCGCACAGGTGCCGGCACCGGCACCCGCCCCCGCACCCGCCTTGGTCACGGCGGCCCCGATCTTCGCTCAACCCGAAATCCTTCGTCCGCGGACCGTCCGGCCGGCGGAAGCGGAATACGAATTCCCGCCGATCTCACTGCTCCAGGAGCCGCAGGGCGAACGTGGCCAGGCGATGCAGCCGGATGCGCTTCAGCAGAGCGCCGGCCTGCTCGAAAGCATTCTCGAGGATTTCGGCATTCGCGGCGAGATCATCGATGTGCGGCCGGGTCCGGTCGTGACGCTTTATGAATTCGAGCCGGCGCCGGGCGTCAAATCCTCACGGGTCATCGGCCTTGCGGACGATATCGCCCGGTCGATGTCGGCGCTGTCGGCCCGCGTTGCCGTGGTGCCTGGTCGCAACGTCATCGGCATCGAACTGCCGAACGCGACGCGCGAGACCGTGTATTTCCGCGAACTGATCGAATGCGAGGACTATTGGGAGACCAAGCACCGGCTGGCTCTCTGCCTCGGCAAGACGATCGGCGGCGAACCGGTCATTGCCGAGCTCGCAAAAATGCCGCATCTGCTCGTCGCCGGCACCACCGGCTCGGGCAAATCCGTCGCTATCAACACGATGATCCTGTCGCTTCTCTACCGGCTGCGTCCGGAGGAATGCCGGCTGATCATGATCGATCCGAAGATGCTGGAGCTTTCCGTCTATGATGGCATCCCGCACCTGCTGACCCCCGTCGTGACCGATCCCAAGAAGGCCGTTCTGGCGCTGAAATGGGCGGTCCGCGAGATGGAGGATCGCTACAAGAAGATGTCACGCCTCGGCGTGCGCAATATCGACGGCTACAATCAGCGCGCCGCGGGTGCCCGCGAAAAGGGCGAGGTCATTACCGTCAGCGTCCAGGCGGGCTTTGACCGGCAGACGGGCGAAATCCTCTACGAAGAGCAGGAGATGGATCTCTCGCCGATGCCTTATATCGTCGTCATCATCGACGAAATGGCCGACCTGATGATGGTCGCCGGCAAGGATATTGAAGGCGCCGTCCAGCGCCTGGCGCAGATGGCGCGTGCCGCCGGCATCCATGTCATCATGGCGACCCAGCGCCCGTCCGTCGACGTCATCACCGGCACGATCAAGGCGAATTTCCCGACCCGCATCTCTTTCCAGGTGACGTCGAAGATCGACAGCCGCACCATTCTCGGCGAACAGGGCGCGGAGCACCTGCTCGGCCAGGGCGACATGCTGCATATGGCCGGCGGCGGGCGGATTTCCCGCGTCCACGGCCCGTTCGTTTCGGATGCCGAAGTCGAACTGGTGGTCCGCCACCTGAAGACCCAAGGCCGGCCGGATTATCTGGGCACGGTTACCGAGGATGAAGACGACGAGGAAGACGAGGACGTGTCGGGCCAGGAATCCATGTTCGACAAGAGCGCGATGGGCGGAGACGACAGCGACGAACTTTACGACAAGGCCGTCAAAGTGGTCATGAAGGACCGCAAGTGCTCGACCTCCTATATCCAGCGCCGCCTCTCGGTCGGTTACAACCGCGCGGCATCTCTGGTCGAGCGTATGGAGCAGGAAGGCCTGGTCGGCCCCGCCAACCATGTCGGCAAACGCGAGATCATTGCCGGCGGACGTCCGGCGGCAGTCGCGCCGGATGGGTTTGCGGACTGAGGCTGGATTTCTGAATTTCAGATGGGCGAGGAATCGGGCGGGCGTCAAAACGGCACGCCCGCAAAAAAATCCCGCGGCGACTTTCCCCGCCCTTAGAACCCATGCCTACAATCCCCCCGCTTCCGTCGCCGGAGTGTTTCGCGAGACGTTCGCGGGCAGGCGGGAGCCGGCGCTTTCATCAAAACCGTAACGTGCGGGAATGGTGGAAGAGGTGAAAGCCATGGAATGTTCGTCGCAAGGCAAGCCTTCCTATCAAGCCTCCCCCGGACAGCCATGTCCGGTTCGGTTGAGCCGTGCAAGTGGCAAGCCTGTCCCGAAAGGACGGGCGCAAATAAAGCCACGCAGCGAGGCGAGATGATCACCTGTAGGGGCCGGAAGCCCCGAAAGAACGCCGAAGGCCACGCGAATGCGGAGCCACCATTAAAAAATCAATCGAGGTTCCGCATTCGTGTGGGCTCTCCGATCTTTGAAAACCACGGCAGGCGACTGCGCGGGGGGATCGTGCGCGGCCGAAGGTCAGTTCATGGCGAACTGGCCTGATCGGGCTTGCAGCCGGTATCAGCGGCTGCGGATATAGTCGCCGAGCCGGTTCGCGGCATCCTCGACCTGCAGCGGATCGCGCAGGAAACAGGCGCGCATGAAGCCTTGTCCGCCTGGGCCGAAGGCGGTTCCCGGAGCGAGGCCGACACCGGTCTTGTCGACGATCCTGAAGGCTTCCTCGCGGCTGTCGGTGACGCCGTCGATCTTCAGGAAGGCATAAAGTGCGCCGGCGGGTTTTAGCGTTTCCACACGATTGGTAGCGATCAGCGCGTCGCAGAGGATGTCGCGGGATTTTCGCGCCCGTTCGATATTGGTGCGGACGAAATCGTCCCCCTGTTCGAGGGCGGCAATCGCGCCCTTCTGCATGAACTGAGCGACGCCCGAGGTCGAATACTGGATGAGGTTGGTCAGCGTCTGGCCGATTTCCGCCGGTGCGACCATCCAGCCGACGCGCCAGCCGGTCATGCACCAGTTCTTCGAGAAGGAATTGGCGAAGATGATCCGGTCTTCCGGCTCCATGACGTCCATGAAAGACGGCGCGCGGGCGCCTTCGAAATAGTAGAGGCCGTAGATTTCGTCGGCGACGATCCACAGGCCATGCTTGCGGGCGAGTTCGAGGACGGCCTTGAGGTCGTCATGGGTCGCGGTCCAGCCGGTTGGGTTGGAGGGCGAGTTGATGAAGAGGGCGCTGGTCTTCGGGGTGATCGCCGCCTTCAGCCGCTCGATATCGAGCGCCCAGCGACCGTCGGTAAAGCCGAGTTCGACGGTGACCGGCTTGGCTTCCGAAACGCCGATAGCGTTGACGACGTTCGGCCAGGCGGGAGAGAGATAAACGATCTCGTCACCGGCGGAGGCGACGGTCTGGATGGCGAGCACGATCGACTGCATGCCGGAGCCGGTAACATAGATGTTGTCGACCGACAGGTCCCGCCCATAGTGCCGCTGGTAATAGCGCAGGATCGACTCGCGGAGCGCCGGAATGCCCTGCGTCCAGGTGTAGAAGGTCTCGCCGGCGAGCAGGGCTTCGCTGGCGGCGCGGGTGATGAAATCGGGCGTCGGCAGGTCGCCTTCGCCGATCCAGAGCGGCATCAGGTTTTCGCGGCCTCGGGCATAGGTGACGATCTCGCCAATGCCGCTGCGGGGCGCTGCCGCGGCGCGGGCGCTGATCTCCGGTCTGATGATTGTCATGGATTGCCCTGTCGGTTCTGGCTGGTTTGTCGCAAAACTGACTTGGCCCAACCGCGCCCGCGGGTCAATATTTCCCTTGCCGGATTTTGGTGTTTACTGGCTGGTGGTGCTCGCGAAACGGCCGAAGGTGCCGCGGGAGAAACACAGCGGATCGCCTTCGCGGTGGGCTGCGCGCAGCACGCGGCCGAGGATCAGGGTATGATCGCCGGCATCGTGCATCGAGGAAAGTTCGCATTCGAAGCGAGCCAGCGTGCCGGGTATGACCGGCACGCCTTCGTGGTTGTGGTTCCAGAAAAGCTCCTCGAACCCGAGACCGCCGCGCGTGAAGCGGGCGCTCAACAGGTCCTGGTCGGCGCTCAGCACATGGATGGCGAAGTGGCCTGCCGCCGTGAAGGCGGCATGGCGTGACGAGCTCTTGGCCGGCGACCAGAGGACCAGCGGCGGATCGAGCGACACCGAGGTGAAGCTGTTGACCGTCATCCCGATCGGGCCATCCGGGGTTGTTGCCGTCACCACAGTCACACCGGTCGTGAACGCCCCTAGCGCATTGCGATAATGCCGCGCGGTCGATGCATCCGGAACGAAAATCTGTTCGCTGGTTATGCTTGCGGTGTCGGCAGTGATCATCATGGCACCTGCTTTCCGATTGCGGCCGTGTAGAGTTCGAACCAGGTCTGGCGATCGATCGTCACCTTGGCGGCGTCCGCGCTGGTGGCGATACGGGCGATATTGTTGGTGCCGATGATCGGAAGGATGTTCGCCGGGTGGTGCAGCAGCCAGGCCAGCGCCACGGCCGACGCGTCGACGCCTTGTTCTGCCGCGACCCGTTCAAGCACAGCCATCAGAGGCTGGTGTTCGGGTTTGAAAATGCCGCCGCGGGCGAGCGGTGACCAGGCCATCGGCGCGATGTTGCGTTCCTGCAGATAGGCGAGATCGCCATTGGTGAATGCCTCGGAGGCGAGGAGGCTGATCTCGATCTGGTTGGTGACGAGTTCGGCCTCCATGGAGGATTGCAGCAGCGAGAAATCCCAGGGGCGGAAATTCGAGACGCCGACGGCACCGACCTTGCCGGATGCGATCAGGGCGTCGAGCGCCGGGCCTGTTTCGTCCGGATCCATCAACGGATCGGGCCGGTGGATCAACAGCAGATCGATGTGGTCCGTCGCCATGTCGCGCAGCGAGGCCTCGACCGACGCGGTGACATGGGCCGCACTGGTATCGTAGTGCTTGCCACGGACAGCGGAATGGCGGCCGGCCTGCGCGACGATGCCGCATTTGGTGACGATCTCGATCTTGTCACGCAGCGAAGGCGAGGCCTTCAGCGCCGCTCCGAAGATCGCTTCCGCCGTATAGCCGCCATAGATGTCGGCCTGGTCCATGGTGGTGATGCCCTGCGCCAGGCAGGCTTCGATCTTCGCCTGCACATGTTTCGGCGAGGTATCGGCATCGTCGCCGATCCGCCACATGCCATAAACGAGGCGGCTGAGCTGGAGATCGGGCGAAAGTTGAATGCGATCTAGGTGATGAGGGGCCATCAGTGTCGTCTCCCGTTGCCGAGCGGCGTTGCGGGTGTCTCGGCCGGCACGCGGCCATAGGCATGCGGCAGCGAACAGGTCTTGAGCTCGGGCAGCACCTTCTGGCCGAAATGTTCCGCTTCGTCGAGATGCGGGTAACCCGAAAAGATGAAAGCCCGGATGCCCATCTTCTTGTAGGCCTCGATTTCCGAAAGCACCTGATCGGCGGAGCCGACAAGTGCCGCGCCGCAGCCGGAGCGAGCCCGGCCGATGCCGGTCCAGAGGTGAGGTTCGACGTAGCCGAACTTGTCGGCGAGTTCGCGGGCCTTCGCCTGGTGCGAGACACCGAGCGAGGTGCTGTCATGGGCGCGGCTGCGGATCAGCTGGCCGTATTCATCGTCCAGCTTGGAGACGAGATGCTCCGCATATTCGCGGGCCTCATTTTCGGTGTCGCGGACGATCATGTGGACACGCAGGCCGTAATCCAGTGTCCGGCCATGGGCTGCGGCGCGGGCATGGGCCGCCTTCATGCGCTCGGCCAGCTGGTCCCTGGTTTCCGGCCACATCAGGTAGACGTCGCATTGGGCGCCGCAGAGCTCCAGCGCATCCGGCGAATAACCGCCGAAATAGAGAAGCGGGCCGCCGTTCTGCTGGTAGGGCCTCGCCGGTTCGGTGGTGACGCCCTTGAAATTGTAGACTTCGCCCTCGTGGTCGATCGTGTCGCGAGTCCAGGCCTGGCGGAGGATCTGCACGACCTCATGGCTGCGGCGATACCGGAAGGCGCTGTCGGCGACTTCGCCAGGGAAATCGGAACTGATGACGTTGAGCGTCAGCCGGCCCTTCAGCATGTGGTCGAGGGTGGCGACCGTGCGGGCGAGCATGATCGGCTGCATCTCGCCGCAGCGGATCGCCGCCAATAGATTGATCCTGTTCGTAATTTGCGAGGCGGCCGCGGCGAAGCTCAGCGTGTCCTGGCCGACCTGGTAGGACGAAGGGCAGAGGATGTTGCGGAAGCCGAGCGTCTCGGCGCGCCTGACGATGTCGGAGCAATGTTCCCAACTCGATTTCAGCGCATCGTCGGGAACGCCGAGATAGGCGTAGTCGTCCGAACACAGGGCGGCGAACCAGGATACCTCGGCGGCATCGAGATCCGGTGATGTTATGGGCACGACGGTCATCAAAATTCTCCTCGACTCCTGGGACTTGAATATCATCCGCGTTCGTGTAAATCAATA
Organism: Neorhizobium sp. T25_27; assembly: GCF_002968565.1. Classification (NCBI taxonomy): domain Bacteria; kingdom Pseudomonadati; phylum Pseudomonadota; class Alphaproteobacteria; order Hyphomicrobiales; family Rhizobiaceae; genus Neorhizobium; species Neorhizobium sp. T25_27. Next base: position 221,809 of record NZ_PVBJ01000006.1, on the reverse strand, counting down.
GTGTATCAATTTGAGTGGGTCATTCCCTGGGGAGGGGGAAACGGCTTATGGACAGTTATCCCGGCAGTCTGCCGATCTACCTGCAAATCGCCGAACTGTTGGTTCGCGACATCGCGGCCGGCCGGCTCGTCGACGGCGAGAAGCTGGCGCCGGAGCGCGACATGGCGGTGCAGCTCGGCATTGCCGTCGGCACGCTGCGCAAGGCGCTGGCGGAACTGCAGAACCGCGGGCTGCTGGAACGGGTGCAGGGGTCCGGCAACTACGTCCGGGCGATCAGCGATCCGAAGAGCGTCTATGCGATGTTCCGGCTGGAACTGATCCAGGGCGGCGGCCTGCCGACCGCGGAATTGCTCGACGTGATGCGGCTCGACAAACCCAAGGACCTGCCGAGGTTCGGCTTTTCGCCGGAAGGGCATCGCATTCGCCGCATCCGTCGGCTGTCGGGCAAGGTCGCGGCACTCGAGGAGATCTGGCTCGACGGTTCCTATGTGGCGGCGATCACGCCGGAAGACCTGTCGGAATCGCTTTATCTCTACTACCGCACCCGGCTGGGTCTTTGGATCGTCCGGGCGGAAGACAAGATCGACCTCGACACCGTGCCCGACTGGGCACCGCCGGCATTCGGCCAGAAGCCGGGTGCGCCGATCCCCCATGTGCTGCGCATGAGCCAGGCGCAGGACGGCGCCCTGGCCGAGGTTTCCCGCACATGGTTCGACCATTCCGTGGCGCGATACGTATCGCGGCTGCGGTAGAAACAATCGAGTACCGACAAGATGAAATTCGAGACGACACAAGACGGTTTTTCCATTTCGCTGAACGGCCGCAGCATCCTGCGGCACAGCGCTGCCTCGCCCTGCATATTCGTCGGCCAGGGGCAGGAGCGGATGGACATGTACCGCGGCAATTTCGAGATCGAGGATTACATCGTCGAGCGCAGCGCGCTGCGCCATGCGGACGTCGACGGCAATGTGGTCAGCCTGTCGGAGGCGGAGGGCCGGGCGCCGCGGCTGGAGCTGACGGTCTCGGAAACCGCCGTGCATTTCCGCTCACTGGACGAGACGATCAACCGCTTCTGGATCCGAATTCACGCGGACAATGACGAGCATGTCTGGGGCGGCGGCGAGCAGATGTCCTATTTCGACATGCGCGGCCGCCGCTTTCCGCTCTGGACCTCGGAGCCCGGCGTCGGCCGCGACAAGACGAGTGAGATCACCTTCAAGTCCGACCTGAAGGACAAGGCGGGCGGCGACTATTACAACACAAACTACCCGCAGCCGACCTATATCTCCTCGGCGCGTTATGCCCTGCATGTGGAAACGACCGCCTATTCCGTTTTCGATTTCCGCCGCAAGACGTTTCACGAGATCGAAGCCTGGGCGGTGCCGGAGCGGATCGAGCTGTTTGCTGCCCCGAGTTTTGTCGAGCTGGTCGAGGCGCTGTCGCTGCGGTTCGGGCGGCAGCCGGAACTGCCGGACTGGGTCTACAGGGGTGCGATCATCGGCCTCAAGGACGGCGTCAATTCCTTCGAGCGGCTGGAAAAGATGCGCAATGCCGGGGTGCAGGTCTCCGGTCTCTGGTGCGAGGATTGGGTCGGCCTTCGCCAGACCTCGTTCGGCTCCCGCCTGTTCTGGGACTGGCAGGCGAATGACGACCGTTATCCGGACCTGCGCCAGCGTATCGCCGAGCTGAACGAGGAGGGCATCCGCTTCCTCGGTTACGTCAATCCCTATCTCTGTGTCGATGGCTCGCTTTTCCCCGAAGCGGAAGCGGCCGGTTATTTCGCCAAGGACCCGCTCGGCCGCACGGCGATCGTCGATTTCGGCGAGTTCGATTGCGGCGTCGTCGATTTTACCAATCGGCAAGCGGCCGATTGGTTTGCCGAGGAAGTCATCGGCCGCCGCATGCTCGATTTCGGGCTGACCGGCTGGATGGCCGATTTCGGCGAATACCTGCCGATCGATGTGGAACTTGCGAACGGCATCGATGCCAAGCTGATGCACAATGCCTGGCCAACCCTCTGGGCCGAAGTTAACGCCAAGGCGATTGCCAGCCGCGGCAAGACGGGCGAGGCGCTGTTCTTCATGCGAGCCGGCTTCACCGGCGTTCAGAAACATTGCCCGCTGCTGTGGGGCGGCGACCAGTCGGTGGACTTCTCGCGCCATGACGGGCTGGTCACGGTGATGTGCGCCGCGCTTTCGTCAGGCCTGCTGGGCAACGCCTATCACCATTCCGATATCGGCGGGTATACGAGCCTGTTCGGCAACGTCCGCACGCCGGAACTCTTGATGCGCTGGGCCGAGATGGCAGCCTTCACGCCAGTCATGCGCAGCCACGAGGGCAACCGGCCGCGCGACAATATCCAGATCGACCAGGACCCCGAGGTGCTGGAGCATTTCGCCCGGATGACGCGGATCTACGTGCATCTGGCGCCGTACCTGAAGACTCTCTCCAGCGAAGCCGCCGCCCGTGGCTTGCCGGTGCAGCGGCCGCTGTTCCTGCATCACGAGCATGACCCGAAGACCTATGCCATCCAGGATGCCTATCTTTACGGCTCGGAATTGCTGGTGGCACCGGTCTGGCATGCAGCGCAGGATGTGCGCAGCGTCTATCTGCCTGGTGGGGCGGACTGGGTGCATGTGTGGAGCGGGGTCGAATATACAGGTGGGGAAGAGGTGACGGTTGCGTCGCCGATCTGTTGTCCGCCGGTGTTTTATCGGACGGATGCGGCGTTTGCGGAGATGTTTGCGGCGTTGAGGGATATGTGAGGGTGCGACGCACTCCCAATCTCCCCCCTTGTGGGGGAGATGTCACCAGAGGTGACAGAGGGGGGTGGCGCCGCGAACTCAACTGGCGAAGAGTATGCCGCAGCACCCCCCTCTGCCCTGCCGGACATCTCCCCCTCAAGGGGGGAGATTGAAGGAGGCGCCGTCTCAGTCCAATCTCATCGTGCCGCCCAGTTGGCACCGCGGCGGAAGATCGTCTTCATTTGCGGCACGTCGAATTCCTTCGCCTGGTGGCCGAGCGAGGAATAGAAGACGCGACCCTCTCCGTATTTCCGCTTCCAGACCACCGGCATGACGACGCCGTCGATCCAGTAGGCGTGGTCGCCGGTAAACGTCGTCGTCGCCAGAACCTCGTTCGAGGGGTCGACGTGCATGTAATATTGCTCGGACGTGTAGGGGAAATCGGTGATCCCCTCCATCAGCGGGTCGTCCGGCCTCGTGATATTCACCGTGTAGTCGATGATATTGCCGGGATGGGCGACCCACTGGCCGCCGATGATGAACTGGTAGTCGACCGACTCTCGAAAGGCATCGCCCGCGCCGCCGTGATAACCGGCAATGCCGACACCGCTCTGAACGGCTGCCGCGAGGTTCTTCACCTCTTCCTTCTCGATTTTCGACATGGTCATGATCGGCACGATGAGGCTCAGATCATGGATCGAAGGATCGGCGAAGGCCTCGGTCGAATGCTCGAGATAGACCTTGAAACCATCTTCCTCCAGCATGTCCTTGATGATCTCGGCGCATTCCTGCGGTTCGTGGCCGCTCCAGCCGCCCCATACGATGAGTGCTTCACGCATTTTAGTCTTCCTCCAGAATTATTTCGCCAGCTGGCCGTCAACAAGCGATTCCGACAGCGGAGCGGGCCGCTCCGTCGCCGTGGTGATCTTGATCGTGCGCCCTTCGGCTGAGGCCGTGTGAAAGGCTTCCATGACCTCCAGCACATGCAGTGCCAGATCGCCGTTCGCCCGGTGCGGGCGGTTGGAACGGATCGCGTGGGCCAGGTCCGCGACGCCGATCGAGCGGTAGTTGCCGTCCGCATAGGGCAAGGTGGTGGGCTGGTCCTCGAATTGGCCGCCCTTCTTCAGATAACCGACAGGCCCCTCGAAACGGTTCGGGTCAGGCACGATCAGAGTGCCCTCGGTGCCGTAGACTTCGAGCGGCACATGCTTGTGACCGGCCACGTCGAAGCTCATGCCGATCTGCACGACAGCGCCGTTGGCAAAGGCCATGACGCCCGCCACATGGGTCGGAACGTGCACCGGAATGCGCTCGCCGTTGCGCGGCTCGCTGGTGATGATGCGCTCCTCGCGGGGGGTGATTGCAAAGCCCGCCACCTGCGACACCGGGCCGAGCAGGTTGACGAGATCGGTGATGTAATACGGACCCATGTCGAGCATCGGGCCGCCGCCGACCTCGTAATAGAAGGCGGGGTTCGGGTGCCAGCGCTCGTGGCCAGGGCACATGAAGGTGGCGGTGCCGCCGACCGGAATCCCGATGACGCCCCGGTCGATCAGTTCGCGGGCGGTCTGGTGGCCGCCGCCGAGGAAGGTGTCGGGGGCAGCGCCGATACGCAGGCCCTTGGCCTTTGCAGCCTCCGCCAATTTTTTCCCTTCCGCGAAATTAATCCCGAGAGGTTTTTCCGAATAGGTATGCTTGCCCGCATCGAGCGCCTGCAACCCGACGGCGGCATGCGCCTTGGGGATCGTCAGGTTGACGATGATCTCGATCTTCGGATCGGCGAGCAGCTCATCGACGGTACGGGCCTGGAGATTGAATTCGGAAGCTTTCGCCTCGGCCAGATCGCGGTTGAGATCGCCCAGCCCGCGGATATCGAGAATCGGAAAAGCGGATGTCATCGCCTTCAGGTAGGCGCCCGAAATATTGCCGCATCCGATGATGCCGATACCGACTTTGTCCATTGTTTCCTCCCGATGAATGCTGATGTTTGGCGCGTCAGAGCGCCGGCCCGGTGGTGCTCCAGGGCGATTCGTAAAGTTCGTAAAGTGCTACGGCCGCCGCTCCCTGCGCCCAGAAATCATCCGTCGAATCGTCGAAGACGAGCTCGCTGACACCCTTCAGAGACGGCGGAATGGCGAGTGCATAGGCATCGCGCAGGCTGTTCAGGAACGGTTCGCCGAGTGCCAGCGAGGAGCCGACGAGGATGACGCGCGGCGGCGCGAAAAGCGTGACGATGTTGGCGATCGTCAGCCCGACAGCCTCGCCGGCGCGAACGGCTGCGCCGATCAGCCGGTCGTCGTCGGCCTGGATGAGCGCCTGGACATGGGTCATGCCGCGGCCGAGCCGCACCGCTTCGGCAAAACGCCCGTCCGCCTGCTGTTCGCCGAGGATGGCGCTCTCACCCGCCTGGCTCGAAAGTCGCACGATGCCCTGCGGACCGGTGCCGAGCACGAGATCGCCGAGATTGTGGCTGAGGCCGCCGGCACCGCGGAAAAGCCGGTTGCCATGCAGCACGCCGAGGCCGAGCGTCTGTTCGAGCGAGATCAGGACCATATCCTGCAGATCGCGGGCCTTGCCGAACCAGTGATGGCCGAGCGTGATGGCATGAGCGTCGCTCTCGACGATGGTCGGCGTCGACAGGCGCGTCGACATTTCCGAAGCAAAATCAATGTTGATCTCGCGAAAGATCGGGCTCGAGCGGATGTGTCCGGTGCGGTGTTCGATGACGCCCGGAAGTCCGAGGCAGACGCTGTCGACATCCTCCAGCGACAGGCCGGCGTCGACGACACAGCGGCGCACGCCATCCTCGACGAGATCGGCGATCACCGCGATCGGCTGGCGATCGATCCGGATCGGCAGGGTGAGCTGGGAGAGCACGTCGCCGCGGAAATTGGTGACGACGAAGACCATGCGGCTTGCGGCGATCTTGGCGCCGACGACGCGGGCGGCATCCGGATTGACCTCGAGCATGACGCGCGGCCGGCCGCGCACCGCTTCGTTGCGGATATCGCCCTCATGGCGGGTCAGGATCAGCCCGTCGTCGAGCAGCGAACCGGTGATGGCCGAAACGGTGGTCGTCGAGAGCTCGGTGCGCTCGGAAATCTCCACGCGGGAGATAGGGCCGCGCCGCCGGATCGTGTCCAGCACGCTGAGACGATTCATCGCACGCATGAGTTCTGGATCGGCGGTTTTCATCTCTTGTGCGCACTCGTCGGCTTCTGCACCAAACCGCTATTTAATACGAGGTGCAAATTAAATTCGGTTTGTTCTAGATCTGAATTTATGCGGCATGCAATAGATAAAAGCAGCAAATGCCGCAAATTTTGCCAAAATCAGGCAATGTCGCACAGGGCTATTGACAGATGCGTTGGCCTTGCCGATTATTTAATTCGGATACAGGAATAAAGCTTTGGGAGGAGCGCCTTCAATGTCCAATAGATACTACAGGATGCGTTTGATTTCAGCGACCGCTGTTGCCCTCGCGGGTGGCATGTTCACGGCCGGCGCTGCTGCAGCGGACAGCGTTATTCGCTGGATGCATGTCGAGCAGGTGCCGGGGAACGTCGCGGTCTGGAACCAGATCGCCAGGGATTTCGAGGCCAAGCGCCCGGGCGTCAAGGTCGAGATGCAATTTCTGGAAAACCAGGCCTTCAAGGCTAAGCTGCCGACGCTTCTGCAATCGAAAGACGCGCCAAGCATCTTTTATACCTGGGGCGGCGGCGTCCTCAAGGCGCAGTCCGAGACCGGCACGTTGCGGCCGATCAATGCTGCGATCGACGCGAACGGAGGGGAATGGCGCAAGTCGATCAACGCCTCTGCCGTCGACGGCCTAACCTTCGACGGCAAGGTCTGGGCGTCGGCCGTCAGGACCGGCCTCGTTTCCTTTTATTACAACAAGGAAATGTTCAAGAAGGCGGGGGTCGATGCCTCGAAGATCGCGACTTGGGATGATTTCCTCGGTGCCGTCAAAACGCTGAAGCAGGCCGGCGTCACGCCGATTGCCGGCGGCGGGCGGGACAAGTGGCCCCTGCATTTCTACTGGAGCTATCTTTCGATGCGCGAGGCGGGGCAAAAGGGCTTTGCCGATGCCAAGGCCGGCAAGAACGACGGCTTTGCCGGCAAGCCTTTCGTCAAGGCCGGCGAGCGCCTGGCCGAGCTCGGTAAGCTTGAGCCGTTCCAGAATGGCTATCTGGGTGCGACCTGGAACGATGCGCTTGCCACGTTCGGCGATGGCCGTGCTGCGATCATCCTGAGTTTCGAGAATACACCCTCGACCCAGGCGTCGAATTCGACCAGCCGCAAAGGCCTTGCCGACGACAATATCGGCCGCTTCCCGTTCCCCGTCGTCAGCGGAGGGGCCGGTGTGACCACCGACAGTTTCGGCGGTCTCAACGGATGGGCGGTCACCAAGAACGCGCCGCCTGAAACCGAGGAATTCCTCCGCTACATGGCAAGCGCCGACGTGCAGAAGCTTCTCGCCAGGGATACGCAGATCATGCCCGTCGCCAAGGGTGCGAGCGAAGCGATCTCCAAGCCACTGCTGAAGGAAGTTGCCGAAGCTCTTGCCAAGGAAACCTGGCACCAGAACTTCCTCGACCAGGACCTCGGTCCCAATGTCGGTGCGATCGTCAACGACATCAGCGTAGAAGTGGTCTCCGGCAGCATGAAACCGGCTGCCGCGGCGCAGCAAATCGAGGACGCCTATTCCCTCGAGCGAAAGTAAGCGCAGCGCCGGCGCTCCCGCTCCCCTAAGGTTCCAGCAACCCTGGGAGCGCCGGTTCCCGTCCTCGCCTGACGGCGTCTCGCAGCCTGAAAGGCTCGAAAATCGATGAGCGATATGCTGATGTCTGCCAATGCCGTCCCGTCCGGGAATACACTTGCGGTATCGCGGCGCCGCAAGCGGTCCCTTGCCAACAGCAAGTGGCCGGTACTGATCCTGTTCCTGCCGCCGGCGCTTCTTCTGTTCACGGTGCTGGTCATTCTGCCCATGGGCGAGGCCGCCTGGTATTCCTTCTACAACTGGAACGGCTATGGCAGTCCGACGCAATGGGTCGGCTGGCGCAACTACCAGCTCATTTTCCGCAACAGCGCCTTCACCCAGGCATTGATCAACAACGGTCTGATCGTGCTTGCCTCGCTTTGCGTGCAGGTTCCGCTGGCGCTCTGGCTGGCGACGATGATCTCCAGCCGGATCAAGGGCGCGCTGTTCTTCCGGCTGATCTTCTTCCTGCCCTACGTGCTCGCGGATGTCGCGGCCGGCATGATCTGGCGTTTCGTCTACGATGGGGATTTCGGTCTCGTTGCCGGTATCTCGCAGATGCTCGGCGTCGAGCCGCCGTTCTGGCTGGCCGATCGGGACCTGGCGATCTACGCGATATTGGGCGTCGTGGTCTGGAAGTATTTCGGCTTTCACATGATGCTCTTCATCGCCGGCCTGCAGGCGATCGACAAGAGCGTGCTGGAAGCGGCTGACATCGACGGTGCGACCGGTTTCCAAAAATTCCGGCTTGTGACGTTGCCGCTGCTCGGTTCCACCGTGCGTCTTTCCGTCTTCTTTGCGGTCGTGGGCTCGCTGCAGCTTTTCGACATGATCATGCCGCTCACCGGCGGGGGGCCGTCGAACTCGACGCAGACGATGGTGACGTTCCTGTACAATTTCGGGGTGACCCGCATGCAGGTCGGGTTCGGCAGCGCCGTCGGCGTGGTGCTGTTCGTGATCTGCGTGACGCTCGCCTTCAGCTACAAGCGGGTGTTCATGCGCAATGACTGATATTTCGACAGCACAGCCCATCGATGCCGCCAGCGCGCCGACGTCCGGCCAGCGGATCCGCGCCGGCACGCAGGTCTATATGTACGTGTCGCTGATCATCGTGGCGGCAATCGTGGTGGTCCCGCTCATCAGCACAGCGCTCGGCGGCTTCAAGACCCTTGGCGAACTGCGCGGCAACCCCTTCGGCCTGCCGACGGAATGGCAGTGGTCGAACTACACGGATATCATCGTCAGCAAGCGCTACTGGCTGCAGATGAGCAATTCGCTGATCATCGCCCTGCTGACGGTGTTCCTGACGTTGACCTTCGGCGCCATGGCCGCCTTCTGCTTCGCGCATATCCGCTTCTTCGGCGCCGATTACCTGGTCAACTATTTCCTGATCGGGCTGATGTTCCCGGCAGCGACGGCCATCCTGCCGCTCTACATCCGCATCCGTGATCTGGGGCTCATCGATACATACTGGGGCGTGGTGCTGCCGCAGGTGGCGTTCGGCATGGGTATGAGCATCATGCTGTTCCGCAACTACTTCCGCAATTTGCCGTCCGAGCTCTTCGACGCGGCCTTCGTGGATGGCTGCGGCTACATGCGCTTCTTCTGGCACATCACGCTGCCGCTATCGCGGCCGATCATCGCCACCGTCGGCATCATCTCCTTCGTCGGCAGCTGGAACAGTTACATCGTGCCGCTGATCATGCTGAATTCCGAGAGCCGTTATCCCTGGCCGCTCGGCATCATGATCTATCGGGGCGAATTCAGCACCGAATGGCAGCTGGTGCTGGCCTTCATCACACTCACCATCCTGCCAACCATCATCGCCTTCTTCCTGGCCCAGAAGCACATCATCGCCGGTCTGACCGCCGGTGCGGTGAAGTCCTGAGCCCCGACCCGGAGTAATTCGCATGGCATCCGTCGAACTCAGACAAGTCCGCAAGGCCTATGGGGCGCTCTCGGTCATCCACGGCGTGTCGCTGGCGATCGAAGACGGCGAGTTCGTCGCGCTGGTTGGTCCGTCCGGCTGCGGAAAATCGACGCTGCTGCGGATGATTGCCGGGCTTGAGGAAATCACCGCCGGCGAGGTCATCATCGACAACGCTGTCGTCAACGAGCTTACGCCGCGCGAGCGCAACATCGCCATGGTGTTCCAGTCCTATGCGCTTTATCCGCACATGACGGTCGCCGAGAACATGGGCTTCAACCTGCGCCTTTCCGGAACCCCGAAGCCGGTGATTGCCGAACGCGTCGCCGAGGCGGCCCGCATGCTCGACCTGATGCCGCTTCTCGACCGCAAGCCGGCGCAGCTTTCCGGCGGCCAGCGCCAGCGCGTCGCCATGGGCCGGGCGATCGTCCGCAACCCGGCCGTCTTCCTGTTCGACGAACCGCTTTCAAACCTCGACGCGAAACTCCGCGTGCAGATGCGCTCGGAGATCAAGCAGCTGCATCAGAAGGTCGGGACGACCTCGATCTACGTCACCCACGACCAGATCGAGGCGATGACGCTGGCCGACCGGATCGTCGTCCTCAACCAGGGAAGGGTGGAGCAGGAGGGCACGCCGATGGAGCTTTATCGCAAGCCGGCCAACCTCTTTGTTGCCGCCTTCATCGGTTCTCCGGCGATGAACCTTCTCGATGGCACCGTCGATGGCGATGGCGGCGAGGCTGCCGCGCGTCTCGGCGACGGTACCTCGATCCGCATCGCGCCGGAGCGCAAGGTGAAGCGTGGACAGGCGATCAAGGTGGGCCTGCGTCCGGAACACCTCAGCCCTGGTGCGGGCGGGACGGCGCTTGCCGGCCAGACACTGCTGGTCGAGCCGACCGGCGCGCAGACCCACATCGTCTTCGATCTCGCCGGCCATCCGGTGGTCGCGATCGTCGACGGCGAATACCCGGCCCGCTACGGCGCACGGTTCGAAGCCAATATCCCGGCCGAACAGGTACATGTGTTCGACCGCGAAACAGGCGTGGCCCTCTAGTCCGGCATTGCCGCAACAGGCCTCAGAAGCTTTCGAGCCTGATGTCGGCCGGCCGCGAGTGGGTGAGGATGTAGCGGCCGTTCGGCAGGTCGTTGCCGTCGAGTTTCCGCGCGATCTGCGCCTCGTCGAGCCCGTAATGCACCCAGCGCGCCTTGAGCCGCTCGCGCAGCACCTCTTCCGAAGGGCCGACGAAGATCGTGAAGTCGAACATTTCGGCGAGCCGCGACCACGGCGCTTCGTCGATCAGCAGGTAGTTGCCTTCCGCCAGAACGATATGGGTATCGGGGGAGATGGGGCGGGCCGAGGCGATGGCAATCTCGCGCGATCGATCGAAGACCGGCACCAGCACTTCCTCGCCTCCCTGCCGCACCGCTTTGAGGATGTCGGCAAAACCGCGCACGTCGAAAGTCTGCGGCGCGCCCTTGCGGGGCAACAGGCCGCGGGCTTCGAGGAGGCCATTGTCGAGGTGGAAGCCGTCCATCGGTAGAACTTCGGCCAATTCCCCTCGCGCCAGCAAGGCTTCGTGCAGGGCATCGGCGAGCGTGGATTTTCCGCCGCCCGGCGGGCCGGCGACCGCAACGATGAAACGTCGCCTGTCGCTCGCCCGCTCGATGACGGTGTTGGTGATGTCGTCCAGTGTCATTGCGCCGACGCCTTGCGTTTCATTTTATCGAAATGAACTTCTAGCGTCCCGCAATACGTTCAGGCAATCCACGAAGGGATGGATGCGGCGCGGGGATGAGGTCCTATCGAGCGTTCTCCCTGGCCGCCTTCAGGGCGTCCCAAACCCTGTAAGGCGTCGCGGGCATGTCGAAATCCTCGACGCCGGCCGAGCGAAGCGCATCCAGGACGGCGTTCATCAGCGTCGGCAGCGCCCCGGTCGTGCCGGCCTCGCCGCCGCCCTTGACGCCGAGCACATTGGTGGGCGAGGGCGTCGGCAGGTCGAAGAAGCGCGGCGTTGGCATGAAGTCGGCGCGGGGCATGAAATAATCCATGAAGCTGGCAGTCAGCATCTGGCCGCTATCGCGATCATAAACGATATGCTCGCCGAAGACCTGGCCCGCGCCCTGGGCGAGGCCGCCGTGCATCTGGCCTTCGAGAAGGGTGTGATTGATGACGTGCCCGGCATCGTCGACGCCGATATAGGAGGTGACCTTGGTCTCGCCGGTATTCGGGTCGATCTCCACTTCGGCTACATGCACGCCGCCGGGGAAATTTCGCTCCGGCTGGATCGAGGCGAGCGTATCCAGTGCGTTGCCCTCCGGCGTGACGTTGCGGGCGGCGAGCTCCAGAAGCGAGACCGACATGTTGGTGCCGGCCACCTTGTAGTGGCCGTCATCGAATTCGATGTCGGTTTCCGAGGCTTCCAGCGCCTCGGCGGCGAGCTTCAGGCCCTTCTTCACCACCTCGCGGGAGGTGATGGTCAGGGAGGCGCCGTGCGAGGCCATGGTCCGCGACCCCATCGTGCCGGCACCCTTGAGCTTGCGAGGCGCATGAACGCTGTTGGCGCGCAGGTTGATCAGGTTCTCGTCGATGCCGAGTTCCTTTGCAACCAGCCGCGGCAGCACCGTCTCGTGGCCCTGACCGGCGGATCCGGACAGCGTGTAGAGCGTCAGCGTGCCGTCCGCCTCGAAGCGGATCTCGGTTTCTTCCGGCATATGGCCGCCGCCGGACGGCTCGATGAAGACGCCCATGCCGATGCCGCGCAGATGGCCGCGTTCCTCGGAGGCTTTCCGGCGGGCTTCGAAACCTCTCCAATCGGAGATCGATACCGCCTCTTCCAGCATCGCGACATAGCCGCCGCTGTCGTAGACCGTGGTCGGTGTCGTGTAGGGATAGGCGTCGTCGGGGATCAGGTTCTTCCGGCGGATTTCGATCCGGTCCATGCCGAGATCGGTGGCGGCCTGATCCACCAGCCGCTCGACGAAATAATTGATGTCCGGACGGCCTGCGCCGCGATAGGCGGCGATCGGCGAAGTATTGGTGAAGGCGAGGCGGTTGAGGCCGAATACCGCTGGGATGCGGTAACAGCCGGTGCCCGTCAGCATCGGGTTGAGCACATTGATCAGCGCGCCGGGCGGCGAATGATAAGCGCCGAGATCGCAAACGATATTCATCCGGATGGCGAGGAAGTCGCCGGTTTCGCTGAGAGCAAGCTCGCCGGTGAACCTGACAGCGCGGCCGTGATAATCGGCGAGGAAGCTTTCCGTGCGGCTGGCCGTCCAGCGCACCGGCCGACAGAGTTTCCTGGCTGCGAGCATGATCGCCGCATATTCCGGATAGGCCGCGCCACGGATGCCGAAGCTGCCGCCGACATCGCCCATGTGATGCCGCACCTTTTCCGGCGGATGGCCGGTGAAACGGGCAAGGCCATCGGCAAGGCCTGTGCCCTGACTGGCGGAATAGACGTCGAAGACCTCCGTCCCGGCGTCGTATGCCGCCATGAAGGATTTAAGTTCGAGCGGGTTGGCGGCGACGCGCTGCGACTCGACCGTCAGCGTCGAGATATGCGCGGCCTTGGCGAAGGCTTCATTGGCCGTCGCCCTGTCGCCGAAACTGTGCAGGAAAACCAGGTTGCCCGGCACCTCGTCGAAAAGCTGCGGCGCGCCGTCTTCCAGCGCGGTCTCCGGATCGATGATAGCCGGCAGGTCCTCGTAATCGACCGCGATCAGCTCGACCGCATCGGCAGCCGCCTCGGCGCTGTCGGCCACGACCATGGCAACCGGTTCGCCGACGAAACGGACGCGGTCGGTCGACAGCGCATAGCGGTGCGGTGCCTTGATCTTCATCCCATCGACGCCGGGGAAAGAGACCAGCGGGCCGGGAGCGATCAGGTTTGCTTCGAGCGCATCCTTGCCGGTCAGCACGATATGGACGCCCGGTGCGGCGAGCGCCGCCTCGACATCGATCGAAACGATGCGCGCATGCGGCTGGTCGGCTCTCAAGAATGCGGCGTGGAGCTGGTTATCCAGCACCTTGTCTGCGGTATATGCGCCCTGGCCGGTAACAAGTCTTATGTCTTCCCGGCGACCGGTGAAGACCTCGTGATCACTGCTCAAAACCACTCTCCCACGCCATGCAATTTTCTGCCGGAGATATCTCTACCGCCTCTGAGCCGCGAATGGAAAGCCGCCTCTGGTCTACCTTTTTCTACTTCGTCACATCGATCACCACACGCCCGCGAATTTTCCCCGCAATAATATCCTCGGCGAGTTGCGGCAGGTTGGACATCGGCTCCGTCGTGGTGATTTCCGAAAGCTTGGCGGGATCGAGATCGCGGGCCAGCCGCGCCCATGCCGACAGCCGCTGTTCTCGGGTGGCGATGACGCTGTCGACCCCGATCAGCGTCACGGCGCGCAGGATATGCGGCAGCACGGTGCCCGGAAGGTCGGCACCGCCGGCGAGGCCGCAGGCGGCGATGGCACAGCCGCGCATCGTCTGGGAAAGCGCGTTGACGAGCGTCGTCGAGCCGACGCTATCGACGCCGCCGGTCCAGCGTTCCTTTTGCAGCGGACCGCCCTTTTCGGCAAGCACGGCGCGATCGATGAAATTGGTGGCGCCGAGCGAGGCAAGGTAGTCGTGCGTTTCCGGACGACCGGTTGAGGCGGTGACGTTGTAGCCGCGGGCTGCCAGCAGCGCGATGGCGACCGAACCGACGCCGCCGGCAGCACCGGTGACCAGCACTTCGCCCTCACCGGGCTTGATCGAACCCCATTTCTCCAGCGCATCGACGCAGAGTGCCGCGGTATAACCCGCGGTGCCGATTGCCATCGCCTGTTCCATCGAAAAAGCGTCGGGCAGGCGGATCAGCCATTCCGGCTTGACGCGCTGGTAGCGGCCGAAGGCGCCCCATTCGGTTTCGGAAAGGCCCCAGCCGTTCAGCACGACCTTGTCGCCGGCCTTCCATTCCGGCGAGCGGGATTCGACGACGGTGCCGGAGAGGTCGATGCCGCCGATCATCGGCATCCGCCTGGCGATGCGGCCCTTGCCAGTGATCGCCAAGCCGTCCTTGTAGTTCAGCGTCGAATAGGCGATCTCGACCAGCACGTCATTGTCGGGAAGATCGGCAATCGAGATCTCCCTGAAGGCGCCTTTCGGCTTGCCGTCGACGGCGTCGATCACCATGGCGGTGAAGGTCTCGGTCATGTCTCTCTCCCGATGTCGTGGCGATGTTGGTTTTTAAGCGGAGGCCTGTGTGGCGGCATCGCGCCTGGCGCGCGCGTCGAGCACGGCGGAATAACTTTCGCGCACATAGGCCAGCAGCCGGGCCAGCGCATCGGCGGCCTTGGCATCCTCGCGGCTGCGCACCGCGTCGACGATTTCCTGGTGCAGCGAGGCGACGTGGCGCCGTTCGCGAACCCGGAAGACGATCATGTTGGTGATCGGAATGAAGGCCTCGATGACGGTGTACATCATCAGCTTCAACGGGCCGTTGCCGGTCGATTCCACCAGCGCCCTGTGGAAACGCACGTCCGAAGCGCAGAAATCCTCGTCGCTAACAGCCTCGTCGAGCTGCACCGCGATTTCCGCTTCCATCGCAGCGAGGTCGGTTTCGCTGCGATTTGCGGCGGCCAGCCGGCAGCAGACGGCTTCCGTCTCCAGCCTGGCGGTGATGATCTCTTCGATGTCGAAGGCGCCGATACCGACCAGCAGGGTGGCGGCGCCGGTGATTGCCTTGGAAAGACCTTCCGGATCCGGCCGCTTGACGAAATTGCCGCCGGTCGGGCCGCGTTTGGAATGGATGAGGTTCTGGGCGGCGAGGCGCTTCAGGGCCTCGCGCACCGTCGGGCGGGAAATGCCGAAGCTTCGGGCAAGTTCCTCCTCGGTCGGCAGGCGCTCGTCGATCTTCAGCCGGCCGTCCATGATCGCGGAACGGATATTGTCCGATACCTGTTTGGCGATGCCCGTGCGGACGACCTCGTCGTATTTGAGGATCATGTCACCCTTCCCATGGTTCCTGCCATACTGATGCCATGGGAGGGGCAAAAAGGCTACTGCTTTTTAAATATAGGTTTGACAAATAGGGGAATGGGAATAACTTCACCCCCAAGAAAAAAGGGGAACGAGAGAATGGGCGCAATCGCATTCGGCCGAGCCGGAGCGCAGGGCTGGGACGCAGGTTTTGCGGGGGAGGCGGGCTTTGTCCTCTGACCGCGTGAACCGTCTTGTCTCCAGTCTCCAAAACAGGCTGGATGCCGCTGCGATCCTCACCGGCGATGCGATTTCGGATGGTTATGCTGCGGATGCGACCGCTCGAGGCAGCCGGCCAGCCGCTGTCCTGCGTCCGCGCAATACCGAAGACGTTTCCGCCGTTCTTTCCACCGCCAACGAACTTCGCCAGCCGATCGTGGTGCAGGGGGGCCGCACCGGGCTTTCCGGTTCTTCCCGGCCCGTCGAGGGCGAAGTTTCCATCTCGCTCGAACGGATGAACGGCATCGAGTCGATCGACGTCGCGGCGCAGACGATGATCGTCAAGGCGGGCACCCCGCTGCAGATCGTCCAGCAGGCGGCGAGCGACGTCGGCCTCTTTTTCGGCGTCGATATCGGTGCGCGCGGCACGGCGACGATCGGCGGCAATATCGGCACCAATGCCGGCGGCATCCGGGTTCTGCGTTACGGCATGTACCGGGCGCAGGTCATGGGGCTGGAAGCGGTGCTGCCGGACGGCACGGTCCTCTCCTCGCTGAAGGGCCTGCCCAAGGACAATTCCGGCTACGACCTCAATCCGTTGTTCATCGGCACCGAAGGCACGATCGGGGTCGTGACACGCGCCTGCCTGAAACTGCATCCGAAACCGCAGATCGAGCGCAACGCCTTCATCGCCCTGCCATCGCTGAAGGCGGCGCAGGATCTGCTGGCGCGGCTGCGGGTGGAACTCTCCGGCCTCATCTCCGCGTTCGAGGCGATCTTTCCGAATGTCTACGAAGGCACCGTCGACCATATGGGAATCCGCCCGCCGGTCGAAAAAGGGGCCGGCATGTATGCGATGGTCGAGATCCAGGGGCAGGCGCCGGATCAGGACAACGAGCGTTTCGAGGCGGCCCTTGCTGCCGCGCTGGAGGATGGGCTTGCCATCGACGTGGTGCTCTCCAATTCGCTGCGCGAGTTCAACGGGCTCTGGGGCATTCGCGACGGCATCAACGACTACCTGTTCGGCAATGGAGTGACGATCGGCTTCGATATTTCCGTGCCGCTGTCCCGCATGCAGGAATTCCTCGACAGGGCAGCGCTCGCCGTCGACGAGATCGATCCGGAGGCGCGGACCTATATCTTCGGCCACCTGGGTGACGGCAACCTGCATTACTGCATGTTCAGCCATCACGAGAAAAAGGTCGCCGAGGCGATATTCTCGGGCATCGAGGCGGTCGGCGGCGGTGTTTCCGCCGAACACGGGATCGGCACCGACAAGGTGAAATACCTGAAATATGCCCGCAGCGAAGCCGAGATCGCCACGATGCGCCGGCTGAAAGCCGCGTTCGATCCGAACTACATTCTCAATCGTGGCCGGGTCTTCGAACCGCCGGTTGCGGTGCTGCAGGCGGAGCGCGCGTAGATGTCGATCCATACCGCACCGGATACGAGCCTCTCGAACAGCAAGGTCAGCCTCGACGACCGCTACACGCTGGAAAAAGGCCGCATCCTGGTGTCGGGCACGCAGGCATTGGTGCGCCTGCCGATAATCCAGCGCCAGCGAGACCTGGCGCGAGGCCTGAATACGGCCGGTTACGTGTCCGGCTATCGGGGCTCGCCGCTCGCCGGTTTCGACCGTGAGATGGCGCGCGCGAAAAAGTTTCTCGATGCCGCGCATGTGAAATTTCATCCGGGCCTCAACGAGGACATGGCGGCGACTGCCGTCTGGGGCACCCAGCAGACCGGCATGTTCCAGGGCTCGCGTTACGACGGCGTGTTCGGCATGTGGTACGGCAAGGGGCCGGGCGTCGACCGCAGCATGGATGTGATCCGCCACGCCAACGCGATCGGCACCAACCCGAACGGCGGGGTGCTGCTGCTGGTCGGCGACGACCACGGCGCCGTCTCCTCCACCCTGCCGCATCAGAGCGAGCACAACCTGATCTCGGCTATGGTGCCGCTGCTGTCGCCGGCCGGCGTCGGCGAATATATCGAATACGGCCTGCTCGGCATTGCGATGAGCCGCTATTCCGGCGCGTGGATCGGCTTCAAGTGCCAGACCGAGATTGTCGAATGCTCGGCGACGGTCGATCTCGATCCGGACAGACCGCAGATCGTCATTCCCGACGAGACCTTCGCGCTGGACGGCCTGTCGCTGCGCTGGCCGGACGGGCCGCATGCGATGGAACTTCGGCTGGAGCGCAAGATGCTGGCCGTTCAGGCCTTTGCCCGCGCCAACAGGCTGGACCGCGCTGTTTGGGGAAGTACCGACCGCGCCCGGCTCGGCATCGTCTCGACCGGCAAATCCTGGCTCGATCTTCTGGGCGCTCTGGCGCTGCTCGGCATCGACGAGACGCGCGCGGCGGAACTTGGCATCGCGCTCTACAAGGTCGGTTTGGTCTGGCCGCTGGAGCCGCAGGGGATCGCGGAGTTCGCTTCCCGCGTCGACGAACTGCTCGTGGTCGAGGAAAAACGCTCGATCCTCGAAGACCAAATCAAGACACAGCTCTTCAATCTTCCCACGGAACGGCGCCCGCGGGTTTTCGGCAAGGCCGGCGAGAACGGCGCGGCGCTGCTGCAGGCGATCGGCGAGATCGGCACGCTGTCGGTGGCGAAAGCCATCCTCTCCCGGCTCGATCATCTCGATGAGGCGCTGCAGGCCAAGGCGCGTTTCGTGGAGGAAATGTCGATCGCCATGGGCGTCGAGGCGACCGCGCTGAAACGCGAGGCCTATTTCTGCTCCGGCTGTCCGCACAGCGTCTCGACCCGCTTGCCGGAGGGAAGCCGTGCTTCCACCGGCATCGGCTGCCACATGATGATCATCGGCAACGAGGACCGCAATACCTCGACCTTTACCCAGATGGGCGGCGAGGGTGGCTCCTGGATCGGCCTGTCGCCCTTCACCGACGAGAAGCATATCTTCGTCAACATGGGCGACGGCACCTACTTCCATTCCGGCCTGCTCGCCATCCGCGCCGGGATCGCGGCCAAGGTCAACGCCACTTATAAGATCCTCTATAACGACGCGGTCGCCATGACTGGCGGTCAGAAACATGACGGCGATGTCACCGTGCCGGGCATTGTCGGGCAGATGCTGGCGGAAGGTGCTGCGCGCGTCGTGGTGGTCGCCGAGCGGCCGGAAGTCTGGCAAGGCAATCTTCCGCGCGAAGTCTCCATCCATCACCGCGACGAGCTCGATGCCGTGCAGCGCGAGCTGCGCGACATCCCCGGCGTCACGGTGCTGGTCTACGATCAGGTCTGCGCAGCCGAAAAACGCCGCCGCCGCAAGCGTGGCGCCTACCCGGTCTCGGACAAGCGCGCCTTCGTCAACGAACTGGTCTGCGAAGGCTGCGGCGACTGTTCCGCCGTTTCCAACTGCATCTCGATCGAGCCGCAGGAAACCGAATTCGGCCGCAAGCGCCGCATCAACCAGTCGAGCTGCAATACCGATCTCTCCTGCATCAAGGGCTTCTGTCCGAGCTTCGTCACCGTCGAAGGCGGCAGCATCCGCAAGCCGGCGGCGAAGTCGAAGGTGGTGAAGACCGACGACTTGCCGCTGCCCGCGTTCACCGCGACTTTCGAGACGCCCTACAGCATGCTGCTCGCCGGCATCGGCGGCACCGGCGTCATCACGGTCAGTGCCATTCTGGCTCAAGCGGCGCTTCTCGACGGGCTGGCCCTGGTGACGCTCGACCAGACCGGCCTTGCCCAGAAGAACGGCTCCGTCGTTTCGCATATCCGGCTGGCGAAGGACCCGGCGCAGATCAACGCCGTGCGCGTCGGCCCCGGCGAAAGCGACCTCGTGCTCGGCTTCGATATCGTCGTCGCCGCACAGAAGAATTCGCTGACTTCGTTTGCCAAAAACAAGACGCGCGCCGTCATCGACGACCATTTCGCGCCGACCGCGTCCTTCGTGAAGGACACGACGATCGATTTCCGGCAAGAGGCGACGCTGAAGTCTCTGCGCCGTGCCGCCGGAGACGAAGCTGTCGAGACGGTTGCCGCGACCGACATGGCAACCGCGCTGCTGGGGGATGCGATCGCCGCCAACATGTTCCTGCTCGGCCATGCCTGGCAGCGCGGGCTGGTGCCGATCAGCCTCGCGGCCATCGACAAGGCGATCGAGCTCAACGGCGCCGGCATCGCCATGAACCGCGCCGCCTTTGGCTGGGGCCGCCGCGCCGCCGTCGATCCGGAAGCCGTCGCCCGCGAGGCTGGCCTCGTGAAGCCGGAACTGACGGCCGAGACGCTGGAGGAGACGGTTGCCAAGCGTGTCACCTTCCTGATCGATTACCAGAATGCCGCCTATGCCGAGCGCTACAAGGGTTTGGTGGATGTCGCGAAATCGGCCGAGGCGCAGCTGCGCAGCGTGACCGGTTTTGCCGAGGCGGTGGCCAAAAACGCTTTCAAGCTGATGGCCTACAAGGACGAATACGAGGTCGCCCGGCTGCATCGGGACCGGAGCTTTGAGAAGAAGCTTGCCGAGCAGTTCGAAGGCGATTTCAAGATCAAGCATCACCTGGCACCGCCGATGATCTCGAAGATCGATCAGCGCACCGGCCATCCCGCCAAGATCGCATTTGGCGCATGGATCCGGCCGGCTTTCGGGGTGCTGGAAAAGCTGAAATTCCTGCGCGGCACGTCCTTCGACCCCTTTGGCCACACGGCCGAGCGGCGCATGGAGCGGCAGCTGATCGAGGACTATTTCAACCTCGTGGCAGAGCTTTCGGCCGGGCTCGATGCCGGCAATCATGCGCTTGCCGTCGAGCTCGCCGGCCTGCCGGACATGGTTCGTGGCTTCGGCCATGTGAAGCTCGCCTCCGTCGCGCGTTTCGAAAAGCGTAAAACCGATCTCGTTGCGAAATGGCGGGCGAGGGAGCCGCTCACCCATGTCGCGTAACCGTTCCCGTATCCGAGAGTGACCCGCATGGCAGAGAAGATCATCATCGATACCGACCCCGGCCAGGACGACGCGCTGGCCATCCTGCTGGCGCTAGCCAGCCCGGAAATCGAAGTGCTGGGGATCGTCGCTGCCGCAGGCAACGTCCCGTTGTCGCTGACGACGAAGAACATCCGCAAGATCTGCGAACTCGCCGGCCGTTCGGACATCAAGGTATTCGCCGGCTGCAGCCAGCCGATGACCGGGCCGCTCGTCACCGCCGAACATGTCCACGGCGCGACGGGTCTCGACGGCGCCGATCTGCCCGAGCCGACCATGCCTCTTCAGGAACAGCAGGGTATCGATTTCATCGTCGAGACGCTCGCAAGCGAACCGGCCGGTACCGTCACCGTCTGCACGCTCGGGCCGCTCACCAATCTCGGCAAGGCTTTGACCCGGGCGCCCGAAATCGCCGCTCGTATCAAACAGATCGTGCTGATGGGCGGCGGACTGTTCGAGGGCGGCAATATCACGCCGGCGGCGGAATTCAACATCTATGTCGACCCGCAGGCCGCGGCCGTCGTGTTCGGTTCGGGCGTGCCGATCGTGATGATGCCGCTCGACGTCACCCACAAGACGCTGACGACCCGCGCTCGCGTTGCCGCCATCCAGGCGATCGGCACGCCGCTTTCCGACGCCGTCGTCGGCTGGCTCGATTATTTCGAGCGCTTCGACGTGGCGAAATACGGCAGCGACGGCGGGCCGCTGCACGATCCGAACGTGATCGCCTATCTGGTAAAGCCGGAGCTTTATTCCGGCCGGCTCTGCAATGTGGAAATCGAGACGGAGTCGGAACTCACCAAGGGCATGACGGTCGCCGACTGGTGGGGCGTTTCCGGTCGGCCGAAGAACGCGATGTTCATGCGCGACGTCGATGCCGACGGTTTTTATACGCTGCTGACTGAGCGGCTCTCATGGTTCGGACGCGCGGAGAATGCGGCTCCGCCGAAGCTGCGGCTGGTCTGATCGGTCGCGCTTCCGCGGGATGATCAGCGCGTCGAGGATGCGCACGCCTTTGCCCTCGGGCAAGACCGCGACCGGATTGAGATCAACCGCCTCGATATCGTCGCCGTATTGCGCGGCGAACTCCGATATCTTGACCAGCAGCTCGGCGAGTGCCCTGCGATCCGCCTTCGGCGCGCCGCGATAACCTTCCAGCAGCGATGCCAGTTTCGTCTCGCCGATCATAGCCTCGGCGCGGGCAAGGTCGATCGGCAGGAGGTCGAAGGCGCTGTCCTTCACCAGTTCCACCAGCACTCCGCCGATGCCGACCACGAGGCCGAAGCCGAAGGGTTCGTGGCGCACGAGGCCGACCAGTGCCTCGACACCGCCCGTCACCATTTCCTGCACCGAAACGCCGCGCAGATCCGCATTCGGGGCGTAGGCACGGGCGCCCGCCATGATGGCGTCGAAGGCGGCGCGGGCTTCCGTTTCCGAAGCGACGCCGAGTTTCACGCCGCCCGCTTCCGTCTTGTGCAGGATATCCGGCGACTCGATCTTCATGACCACCGGGAAGCCGAGTTGTCTGGCTGCTTCGGTAGCGGCGTCCGCGCTGCTGACGAGTTGTTCCCTGGGGACCGGCAGTCCTTCGGCGGCGAGCAGTTGCTTGGCCTCGCGCTCGGTCAAAGCTCCGGCGGGGAGGTATTTCTTTGTCGTCGTTGTCTTGTCAGGCCAGGAGACGTGGCGGCTTTGAGTGATGAGGCTGCGGGCGGCTGTCAGCGCGCTTTTCGTGCCGCGCAGCACCGGCACATTCGAAAGCTTGGCCTCGACATCCGGGTGATGGCCGGAGGAGAGGTTGCTCATGAACACGACCGGCACCTTGCCCGTCCCTGCATAATCGGAAACCGCCTCGGCGATGCCGAGATATTCGGAGGCGCAGAAATCGTCGAGACCAGCGGGTGTATCCTGCGTTGCCACGATCAGGCCGATCGACGGATCGTCCGCGAGCGCGTGCAGGACATCGCGATAGATCCCGCTATCGGCAAAGACGACGCCCGTCGTGTCGAGCGGGTTCTGGGGTGTGGCAAAGGGCGGTAGCCGCGCCTTTACCCGGGCGACCGTTTCAGGCTGCAGGTCGGGTAGCGATAGGCCGATCTCATCGGCGATATCGGAGACATGTGCCACACCGCCGCCGGAAACGCCGACGATCGCGACGCCCGGCTTGGCGGGACGGTCCTTCAGGTCCAGGCAGAGCGTCGCCGTTTCCATGAAGCCGTCCATGTCCGAGACCTCGATAATGCCGGTCCGGCGGAAGAAGGCGCGATAGGCGTCGTTGCTGCCGGCGAGCGAACCGGTATGGGCGGCGGTCGCCTGGGCTCCGCGTTCGGAGCGGCCGGCGCGAAGGGCGATCACCGGCTTGTTGGCGGCGTGCATCTTCTCCATCGCGGCCGCCAGTCTTTCCGGCTCGCGGATAGCCTCGAGGACGATGCCGACGGCGCTGGTCTGATCATCCGCCGCGAGGAATTCGAGATAGTCGGGAATATCGGTCGCGGCGCTGTTGCCGGAGGAGACGATGTGACTCAGCCCGAATCTTCCCGTATTGCCGAGCGCAATGGCACTGGCGCCGGAGTGAGAAAGGATCGCGAAGCGGCCCTTTTCGAGATTGGTCGAGAGGCTGGAGGAATAGAGTGCGGCACCGGAGCTCAGGTTGAAGAGGCCGAGGCAGTTCGGGCCGCAGATCGCCATGCCATAGCGCTCAGCGATCTCGATCAGTTGCCGCTGGCGTTCACGACCGGCCTCGTCCAACTCGGCGAAACCGGAGGCCAGCACGACCGCCGCCTTGACGCCGGTGCTGCCGGCCTCTTCGAGGGCCGCGATCACCTTGTCGGCGGCGATGCCGATCACGGCCACATCGGGTGCATTGGTCAGTGCGGAGAGGGAGGGCGAGGCGGGAAGCCCGAAGATTGTCCCGCGCCTCGGATGCACCGGAATGATCTGTCCCTGATAGCCGAAGCGCATCAGGTTCTTCATCACATAGCTGGAGGAGGCGTCGGCGCGCTCGGTGGCGCCGACGACCGCGACGGAGCGCGGTGCCATCAGGGCTCGCATCGCTTCCGCGGTATTGGCCGCCATGGCCAAAACCTCAGTCGAGGCCCTTGAAGGGGTCGTCCCGGAAGGCGAGATATTCCTTCAGCGACATCTTGGCGAGGTTTGCCATCCACTCGCGGCCCTGGCGGGTGACGTGGAGGGCGGCAATCGCTTCGATATTGTACTGGAACGACGGCATCAGGCCGGCAACCATCTGCTGGTTGTTGATCGAAGCCTTGGTATATCTCAGCGCCGGCACCGGCATGCGGGCCAGCTTGCGGGCGAGGTTCTCGGTCTTTTCCTTGAGTTGGTCGGC
The DNA here is from genome assembly GCF_002968565.1 of Neorhizobium sp. T25_27. NCBI lineage: Bacteria > Pseudomonadati > Pseudomonadota > Alphaproteobacteria > Hyphomicrobiales > Rhizobiaceae > Neorhizobium > Neorhizobium sp. T25_27. Next base: position 197,913 of record NZ_PVBJ01000006.1, on the reverse strand, counting down.
CGGCACCACCTTGTTGATCAGGTGCATCCGCAGCGCCTCCTGGGCATCCACCATGTCTCCGGTGAACATCAGCCAGCGCACGTCGCGGGTGGCAAGCAGCCAGGGCATCATCAGCGCCGGCGGGCCGGAATTGTGGCGGACTTCCGGTTCGCCGAACTTGGCGTTGTCGGCAGCGATCGCCAGATCGCAGCACATCATCAGCTCGAGTGCGCCGGCGAGAGCGTAACCGTTGACCGAGGCGATGACGGGGATCGGCGCGCGCCAGATGTTGAGCAGGGCCTCGGCATTTTCCGACATATCCTCGCGCCAGAAATCGATGTCGACATCGAAATCGCCGCCCTGGAGGTCGTAGCCGGAAGAGAAGGCGCGACCGGTGCCGGTGATGACGAGCGCGTTGATGTCCGGATCGGCGACGGCTGCGGCAACCGCCGCGTCGATCTCGCGGATCACCGTCTTGTTCATCGCGTTCATCTTGTCGGGGCGATTGATGGTGATCGTCGCGAACTTGTCGGTCAAATCCTTCTCGTAAAGGATCGTCTCGTAGCTGTTCATTTGCGGGTTCATGGGCAGTTCCCCTTGTTCTTGAACTATTTGCCGACCTTCTTCAGCGCCGCGTAGGCGACGGCCATCTTCGCGGCGAGACGCGCGTTGTTCTTCACCAGCTCGATATTGGCCTTGAGGCTCTCGCCCTTGGAAAGCTCGTTGATGCGGGCGAGCAGGAAAGGCGTCAGTTCCTTGCGGCCGATGCCGCGCTCTTCCGCCTCGCGCACGGCGTCCGAGATCGTTCCGTCGATGAATTCCGGCGTCAGGGCTGCCGCTTCCGGGATCGGATTGGCGATCAAGAGACCGGTGCCGGTGCCGAGCTGGTGGTGCAGATACATGGCCTTGGCGATCTCTTCGGCCGTATCGAGCCGGTGGTCGGCCTTGAAACCGCTCTTGCGGGTGAAGAAGGCCGGGAAATCGTCGGTGCCGTAAGCAATGACCGGAACGCGCTGGGTTTCGAGATATTCCAGCGTCTTGGCGATATCGAGGATCGATTTAACGCCGGCGCAGACGACGGCGGTCCTGGTGCGGCCGAGTTCGGTCAGGTCGGCGGAAATGTCGAACGTCTGCTCGGCGCCGCGATGCACGCCGCCGACGCCGCCGGTCGCGAAAATCTCGATGCCGGCAAGATCGGCCATCAGCATGGTGGCTGAAACGGTAGTGCCGGCCGACTGGCCGCGGACCATGGCGACTGCGAGGTCGCGGCCGGATGCCTTCACGACGCCCTTGGCCTGGGCCAGTTCTTCCAGTTCGCTGTGTTCGAGGCCGACGCGCAGCTCGCCGTTGACGACGGCGATGGTCGCCGGGATCGCGCCGTTCTCGCGGATTACGGCCTCGACGCCGAGTGCGGTTTCGAGATTGGCGGGGTAGGGCATGCCATGGGTAATGATCGTCGATTCCAGCGCCACGACCGGGCCGCCGGCTGCGATCGTTTCGGCCACTTCGCGGCTCAGCTTCGGTTTGATGAGGGCCATTTCGGTATTCCTTAAATCGTTTTCGACCAGCCGATGGGTCAGCCGGCCAATCGGTGCATATTGGCTTCCAGGAAGCGTTCGGACAGGTCCGTATGGACGCTTGCGGTGCTTTCGGTGGTCAGCGTGCCGAGCAACGCGCCGGTGCGGGCCGCATTATAGGTGTCCTCGCCGTGCAGGATCCGGTGCAGCGTGCCCGCGATCATCGCATCACCTGCGCCAGTGATATCGACGGGCCGGGCATGGACTGCCGGGAAGGTGCGGGCGCCCTCGGTGCCGGCAACCGCAATGCCGCGCGGACCCATGGTGACGACCGCCTCGCGCGCGCCTGCAGCCTGCAGGGCAAGCGCCGCCTCCTTGGCGTCGTCGATCGTCTCGTGCGCGTTGCGTCCGAGGATCGCGTTCGCCTCATCGATGTTCATGAACAGCAGATCGACGCCGGTGAGATCTTTCGGCAGGCGGGCTGCCTTGGGTGTCGAGACCGCGTCGATCGCCAGCCGGAAACGGGCGCCCTGACGTTTGGCGATCAGAGCCGAAAGCGTCTCAGCCGGCAGGTTGCAGTCGGAAAACACCCAGCTTGCGGCGGCGAGATGCGGCCAGATGCGCTCGATATGGCTCGGCAGCAGCAGGTCGAAAATGCTCATGTCCGCAATGCCGAGCACGAGGTCGCCCTTGGTGTCGAGGATGGCGGCATATTCCGCCGTCGGGCGCTCGGTCGTGGTGATGATCTGGCTGACATCGATGCCGCGGTCGCGCATGTGCTTCACGACGGCGCGGCCGCCTTCGTCGTCACCGACGATCGAGACGAAACTGGTCGTGGTGCCGAGAAGGGCGAGGTTTTCAGCGACGTTGCGGGCAACGCCACCGAGGCTGCGCACGCCGTCGACCGGGTTCGAAGTCTCGAAGACGAATTCCTGCTTGGCGCGATATTTGCGGTCGAGCACGGCGCCGCCGATGCAGACGGCGCGGGTCTCGGCGGGCATTACATAGCCGCGGCCGAGGATATAACCTTTCTGCATCAGCTGCACGATATGGGCGGCGACCGTCGAGCGCGCCAGCCCGAGCATGGTGGCGATCTCCTGCTGGCCCGCGAACGGGTTGTCCTTGATGATTGCCAGGACGGCCGCTTCCTGTGGCGCAAGGTCATCCATGTTTCGTCGATCGTCCTTGGGTCGAAAACCGCATTGCAACTTCGTTCATTTTGATATGGACAACAACAGATGTTTTTGTCAACATCTGTTTGTCAGATGTGAATTGGAGGTAGGCATGTCCTTAACGAGCGCCAATCCTGCGTCATCCAATGATGCCGCTCCCGGCATTCCGGTGGTGGATGTCGGCCCCTTCATCCGCAACGAGGCAGGCGCCGCCGCCGTCGTGAAAACGATCGAAACCGCTTGCCGCGATACCGGTTTCTTCCTCGTCACCGGCCACGGTGTTTCGCCCGAGGTGACGTCGAGGCTCTACAATCTTGCCCGCGCCTTCTTCGATTATCCGCAGGACTGGAAGAAGACCCAGGGCCGCGGCACCGGCGTTTTGGGCGGCGTCGCGTTTTCGCCGATCGCCGAAGAGGCGCTCGCCGCCACGCTCGGGATCAAGACGCCCGGGGACTACAAGGAAAGCCTGAATTTCGGCGAGAACCTTCCCGGCGACACCTGGCCGGACAGGCCGGATGGCCTGGAACAGGCGTTCCGCGATTATTTCAAGGAGATGGAGACGCTCGCCAAGCACATGCGCCGCATCTTCTGCCAGGCAATCGGGCTCGATCAGGACTATTTCGAAGCTTCCTTCGAAAACCATCTCTCGGCGCTGCGCGTCATCAACTATCCGGAGCAGGAAGAATCGCCGCTGCCGGGCCAGATGCGTGCCGGCGTGCATACCGACTACGGGTTCATGACGATCCTGCGCTCGGAGGCCTCTGCCGGTGGGCTGCAGGTGCGCAACCGCAACGGCGACTGGCTGGACGCCCCGTCGATCGAGGGCGCCTATGTGATCAACATAGCCGACGCCTTCATGCGCTGGACGAATGACGAATGGGTCTCGACGCCGCACCGCGTCGCCAATCCACCGACCGGTTTCAAGGGCACGGCCCGCCGTCAGTCGATCCCGTTCTTCCTCAATCCGTCGAAGGATACGGTAATCGAGTGCCTGGCCCCGTTCGTAAAGGGCGGTGCCAAATATGAGCCGATCACCTACGGCGACTATATCGACCTGAAGACGAAGCAGGCCTTTTCGAAAGGCTGATCACCGACCAATTTCGTGCGCAGAAGCGGAGAACCGCCGGCACAGCAAGGTCTCGAAAGACCGCAACAAGGGGAACTGAACATGATGGATTTGACAAAGCGGCAAACGCTTGCCGGAATGGGTGCACTCGCCGCGGCCGGCCTTTTCGGCCTTCCGGCGCGGGCTCAAGGGAAGGCGCTGGTCGTGCCGACGCTCGGCGGGGTGTGGGAACAATACTGGCGTTCGACCATCGGGCCCGCCTTCACCAAGCAGACCGGCGCCGCCGTGACGCTCGACGTCGGCAACGGCCGCGTCTGGGGCGCCAACCTGCGTGCGGCGGGCGCCGCCAAGCCTCCCTATTCGATCGTGATGACCAATGAGGTTTTCGCGTCCGGCCTGCGCAAGGAGGGCTTTTTCGAAAAGCTGGATCTCACCAAGCTCTCGAACTACAACGATCTCTATCCGCTTGCCAAGAAGACCGATGGCTGGGGTGCGATCGGCGCCGTTTCGCCGATCGGCATCGGCTACCGCACGGACCTCGTGAAGACCAAGCCGAAGTCCTGGAAGGATCTCTGGAACAACCCGGAATTCAAGGGCAAGATCGGCCTCTACAACTTCGCCAACAGCGCCGGCAAGATGGAGCTGCTGCTGTTTTCGAAGATCTTCGGCAAGGACCAGTATGACGTCGATGCCGGTTTCGCGGCGCTTCAGAAGCTGGGCTCGGTGATCCAGGTGGACTTCAACATGTCGACCGGCCTTGCCTCTGGCGAAATTGTCGTCGCGCCTTTCGATTTCGGCGAGATCGCTCGCTTGCGCCGCCAGGGCCTGCCGGTCGACTGTATCATCCCGGAGGAAGGGATGTTCATGTTCGACCAGACCATCAACATCCTCGCCAACGCGCCGGAAAAGGAACTGGCCTACCAGTACGCCAACTTCCTGCTGTCGCCGGAAGTGCAGGGGATGATGATGAAGGAGTTCTTCATCTCGCCGACCAATTCCAAGGTGGTCGTGCCGGCCGAGCTCAAGGTCGACGTGCCGGTTTCCGGCGCCGACATGGACAAGATCCTCACCTGGGACTGGAACTTCGTCAACGAAAAGCAGGGCGAGCTCGCCGAACGCTGGGCGAAGACGATCAAGTGATTTCCCCCGCTGCGATCATGGTCTGCCTTCGAAAGCAGGCCATGATCGGCTTTTTTTCGGGTCAGGCTCTTCAATTGGAAAGTGAAATTTCATGACAGAGGTGAGCATCGAAAAGCTGACCAAGGACTACGGGCAGGGTCCTGCGGTCAACAGCATTTCGATACGGATCGCCGAGGGCGAGTTCATCTCGCTGCTCGGGCCGTCCGGTTGCGGCAAGACGACGACGCTGAAGATGATCGCCGGTTTCGAGGATGCGACCGCAGGGGCGATCCGCTTCGACGGCCGCGACGTGGTGCATGTGCCGGTCGAAAAGCGCGATATCGGCATGGTCTTCCAGAACTATGCGCTGTTTCCGCATATGACGGTCGAAAAGAACCTCGCCTTCGGGCTCGAGATGCGGAAGCTTCCAAAGGACGAGATCCGCACCCGCATCGCCAAGGTGCTGGATATGGTGCAGCTCGCCGGTTATTCGGAGCGTTATCCGCGCCAGCTTTCGGGCGGCCAGCAGCAGCGCGTGGCGCTTGCCCGCGCTCTGGTCATCGAGCCGAAGATCCTGCTGCTCGACGAACCGCTCGCCAATCTCGACGCCAAGCTGCGCGAGGAGATGCGTGTCTTCATCCGCGACCTGCAGCGTCGTGTCGGCATTACCACGGTCTACGTCACCCACGACCAGGCCGAGGCGATGACCATGTCCGACCGGGTGGTGGTGATGTTCGGCGGCCGTATCGCCCAGATCGGCACGCCCTCCGACATTTACGAGCGTCCCGCCAATCTGGAAGTCGCCGAGTTCGTCGGACAGGTGAACATCATCCGCGGCAAGGTCGGCAATAGGGTCGTTTCGACTGCCTTCGGCGACGTGCCGGTCAGCGGAGATTTCGCCGATGGTGCCGAACTGATGCTGGCTCTGCGTCCGGAAGCGGTCGAGCTGCTGCCGATCAGCTCAGGTTCTGCAGGGGCGCCGGCCAAGGTTCTGTCGAGCTATTATTCCGGCAGTCTCGTCGATTACCGGCTGGAGCTGGCGACCGGCGCCGTCGTCAACGTGCAGACGTTTCCACGCACGCGGTTTGCCGATGGCGACCAGGTGCTGGTGCATGCGCCGTCCGATCGCTTCTGGCCGCTAGGGACCGTGGCATGATTGTCCCGCCCAGAAAAAGGTTCGGACCGCTGCTGCTGATCGCGCCTGCCGCGATCCTGCTCGGCGTGTTCCTCGTGCTGCCCTATCTCAATATCGTCGTCATGAGCTTCCGTATGCCGGGGCAGGGCACGCCCTATGGGCCGGGCTTCACGCTTGGCAATTACGGCAAGTTCTTCTCGGACTTCTTCTATGTCCAACAGGTGATCAACACGCTGTGGATCGGCTTCCTGACGACCTTCATCTGCCTGGTTCTCGGTTATCCCGTCGCCTGGCAGCTGGCGCGCGGGGCCTCGACCTTCCGCGCGCTGGGTTATGCGCTGGTGCTCTCGCCTCTGCTCGTCGGCATCGTCATCCGCAGCTACGGCTGGACGATCCTGCTCGGCAATAACGGCATCATCAACCGCACCCTGACCGGCTGGGGGCTGATCGATGGGCCGCTGCCGCTGATGTACAACGCGCTCGGCATCATCATTGCGCTGGTGCATGTCTTCCTTCCTTTCATGATCCTGCCGATCATGAGCGCCATCCAGGGCATCGATCCGTCGCTCGAAGCGGCGGCCCGGTCGCTGGGCGCGTCTAAGGTCACCTCCTTCCGGCGCATCACCCTGCCGCTGTCGCTGCCGGGCATCCAGGCCGGCTGCATCCTCGTATTCGTCCTGTCGCTCAGCGCCTATGTGACGCCGTCGCTGATCGGCGGCTTGCGCGTGAAAACCATGGCGGTGACGGTGGTGGATGCGCTGATCGATACGTTCCAGTGGCCGTTCGGTTCGGCGCTGGCGCTGATGCTGTCGGTCACCGGTGCGATCTTCGTCGTCATCTTCGGACGGCTGACCGTCATGAAATGGAAGGCATAGAGACATGTCGAAACCGTTCTTCACCGTCTATTGCCTGCTCATCTACGCTTTCCTGCTGGCGCCGATCGCGGTCGTGGTAATCGCTTCCTTCAATGCCGGGGCCTTCCTTACCTTCCCGCCGCAGGGGCTTTCCTTCCGCTGGTATCTCGTCTTCTTCAACAACGAGGTGTTCATGCGGGCGATCCGCACCTCGCTGTGGATCGCGGCGCTGACCACGGTGATCTCCGGGATCATCGGCACGATGGCGGCGATGTTCTATGTGACCCATGCCGGCAAGCTCAAGGAGACGGTGCGGGTCGCCATGCTGGCGCCGCTCTTGCTGCCGGAAGTGCTGACGGCGATCTCGCTGCTGTTCTTCGTCTATTCGGCCGGCCTCGGCACGCAGAACCTGGTCGGCATGATCGTCGGGCATGTGCTGATCACGCTGCCCTTCGTGTTCATCAACGTGTCGGCCTCGATGGAAAGCTATGATCCGGCCTGGAGCCTTGCGGCGCAGAGCCTCGGGGCAGGTCGGTTCACCCGTTTCCGGCGGATCATGCTGCCGCTGATCAAGCCGGGCGTCATCGGCGGCTGCCTGTTCGCCTTCATCATCTCGTTCGACGTCTTCACCATCTCCTTCATGCTGAAGGGTGTGGGCATGTCGACGCTGCCGATCCAGCTGTTCGACTACCTGCGCACCAATTTCACGCCGGAAGCGGCGGCCGTCTCGACCTGCTCGATCGTGCTGACGATGGCGGTGGTGGTCATCTCGGAAAAGGTGCTGGGCCTGCGCATCCACCGTTTCTAATAGAGCTTGCCTCGGGCGGTGACAGGCCAGAGCGCCTCGACGCGGCCATTCCGGACGCAGACATACCAGTCGTAGAGATTGCAGGTCGGGTCGCAATGGCCGGGCACGAGGCGCAGCCGGTCGTTGAGTTTCAGCGTATCCTGCGGGTCCTCGATCTTGCCGTGCTCGTCCGAGGCGCTGACGAACTTGAGGTCCGGGCGTTCGAACACCGTCGGCAGGCCGCTGTCGATCGAGTGTGCCTTGAGGCCCGCATCGCAGATGGCGCGGCCGGAGGCAGGCTTGCTCATGATCGAGGTCAGCACGAACAGCGCATGTTCGAAACCGCCGACCGTGCCGTTGCCTTCAGTCGAGCGGACACGGGCGTAATCCGCATCCATGAAGATGTAGGAGCCGGGCTGGATCTCGTTGTAGACGCCGGAGGCGCCTTCGAGATTGTGTGTGCCGGTGCCCGCACCGGTAATGATTTCCGGATCCAGCCCCGCGTCGCGCAGCAGTTCCGCCGTCTCCCGCGCCATGCCGATCGCCTTGTCGATCGCGGCGCGGCGCTCCGCCGGATCGTAGATATGCTGGGCGCTGCCGTGATAGGCCTGGATGCCGGCGAAGGCGAGGTTCGGCGCGGCGGCGACCGTCTTTGCGAGTTCGACGGCCGGTGCGCCGGGTAGTACGCCGCAGCGGCGGGCCCCGCAATCGATCTCCACAAGCACGTCGAGCGTGACACCATGCCGGATGGCGGCATCCGAAAGTGCCGCAACGACAGCGGGATCGTCGACGCAGACGGAGACATGGGCGCTCTTTGCGAGCCTCGCAAGCCGGTCGATCTTCTTCGGATCGGCCACCTCGTTGGCGACGAGCACGTCGGTGACGCCGCCACGCACCAGCGCTTCCGCCTCGGATATTTTCTGGCAGCAGATGCCGACTGCGCCGCCGTTCTCGATCTGGTAGAGCGCGACATCCGCCGACTTGTGGGTCTTTGCATGCGGGCGAAGCCGCACGCCCATCGCCCCGGCGTGATCCTTCATCCGCGCGACATTCCGCTCGAAGGCATCGAGATCGATGATCAGCGCCGGCGTCTGGATGTCGGCGATCTTATCGCCGATGGCGGCCGGCACGTCGTAGCCGATGTCGATGTCGTCGTAGGTCATGAGGTCGGGTCCGCAATCAGATTGCGCGACGATAGGTTCGCCGCCGCATCCAGGCAATCGTCCGCCTGCAATTTCGTTCAAGATCGATGTGGCGCTCTCCGATAGCTGTGGGAAAACATCTCGAAAGGATCGCCCATGAGCCCGGAATTCCTGATCACCTCCTTCATCGTCGTCGCCTCGCCCGGTACCGGCGTGCTGATCACGCTCGCCGCCGGCCTGTCGCGCGGCGCGCGAGCAAGCCTCGTTGCCGCGCTCGGCTGCACGCTCGGCATCCTGCCGCACATGATCGCGGCGGTGTCGGGCCTTGCAGCGCTGCTGCATGCCAGCACCTTGGCCTTCGAGATCATCAAATATCTCGGCGTCGCCTATCTGCTGTTCATGGCCTGGCAGGTCCTGAAAGAAAGGGGGGCGCTGACCGTGGAGGCGGACAAGACGCCGAAATCCGTTGGCCAAGTCATCGTCTCGGCTATCCTTGCCAATCTGCTCAACCCGAAACTGTCGATCTTCTTCTTCGCCTTCCTGCCGCAATTCGTCCGCCAGGACGAGGTGGCGCCGGTTCTGCGAATGACGGAGCTCAGCCTCGTCTTCATGCTGATGACGTTCGGCGTCTTCGTTCTCTACGGCCTGTTTGCCGCCTCGGTGCGGAGCCACGTGATCTCGCGGCCGAATATCCTTGCCTGGATGCGCCGTATCTTCGCCGGCGCCTTCGTGATGCTCGGCGCGAGACTTGCGCTTTCGGCGCGATAGTTATTACCTGCCGCGTAATTGAGACGATGCAGCCGCTCCGGCATGTTCGCCCTGCCTGCAACGAGCAGGGCGATCTCAAGGAGAAAAGACATGACCGATGCGAACACCAATGCCGAACGTTATCTCGCCATCTGGAACGAAACGGATGCCGTTCGCCGCAAGGCGATGATCGCCGAGACCTGGGCGGAAGACGGGCTTTACGTCGATCCGCTGATGCGCGGCGAGGGCCATGAGGGCGTCGATCGCCTGGTTGAAGGCGTCCAGGCGCGGTTTCCGGGTTTCCGCTTCACGCTGATCGGCGCGGCCGACGGTTATGACGACAATCTGCGCTTTTCCTGGGAGCTCGGCCCCGTGGATGGCGAGGCGCTGATCAAGGGCACGGATTTCGCCGTCCTGGAAAACGGCCGGCTGAAGTGCCGGATCGTCGAGTTTGCGCTCGGCAAAGACCGGCGCGCCGCGCGATCGATATGGTGCTGAAGGGCCACGAGCCCTTCCCTGCACTCGCGGTCGACCGGCACTGGACCCTGGTGGCCGCCAATGCCGCGGTGGCGCCGCTGCTTGCGGATGTCGCCGACCCATCGCTGATCGAGGGGCAGGTGAACGTGCTACGGCTCAGCCTGCATCCGCAGGGCCTTGCGCCTCACATCGCCAATCTTTTCGAATGGCGCAATCACCTGCTCGAACGGCTGCACCAGCAGATCGCCGCGACCGGCGACCGTATTCTTCAGAAACTGCTGGAAGAGCTCTCGGGCTATCCGATCCCGGACGGGGCGTCGAAATCCGCGCCAAAGCACGATTATGCGGGCATCGCCGTGCCGATGGAACTGCGGACGGAGGCGGGGCTTTTGTCCTTCATCTCGACGACGACGGTCTTCGGAACCCCGGTGGATGTGACGCTGTCGGAACTGGCGGTCGAATCCTTCTTTCCCGCCAATGACGAAACGGCCCGGCTTCTGCGCCAGATGGCAGAGGCCGGGCCGTCGAAGAGCGACGGTTAGAGAGTTAGGATCGCGGGCGGATCAGAATTCGGTCCACTGCGATTCCGCGGTTGCAGCAGCCGAGGCACCGCCGAAGGACTTGCTGACGCGCTGCGCAAGGCGACGGGCCGGCGATTCCTGCGGAGCCGCATTGCGGCCGGCGGGCGCCGGGCCGGAGCCGTAGGCCGGCCGCTGCTGCATGCCGGGACGCTGGCCGCCGTCGGAAAGCTTGAAGCGGGTGAGGAGATCACGCAGCTTCGTGCTTTCCGATGCGAGATTGGCGCCGGCGGCATTGGTCTCCTCGACCATCGCGGCGTTCTGCTGGGTCACCTGGTCCATTTGGTTGACGGCAGTATTGACTTCGGCGAGACCGAGCGACTGTTCGCGGGCTGCGATAGCGATCGCATTGATATGCTCGTTGATGGTGACGACGTGGCTCTCGATCGTCTTCAGCGCATCGCCGGTCTCGCGGACGAGCTTCACGCCGTTCTGGACCTCGGCACCCGACTTGCGGATGAGATCCTTGATCTCCTTGGCCGCATTCGCGGAACGCTGGGCGAGTTCGCGGACTTCCTGTGCGACGACCGCAAAACCCTTGCCAGCTTCACCGGCGCGGGCCGCTTCAACGCCGGCATTCAGCGCCAGCAGGTTGGTCTGGAAGGCGATCTCATCAATGACGCCGATGATGTTGGAGATCTGGCTGGACGACTGTTCGATGCGCTGCATCGCATCGACGGCGTTGGCGACGACGGCGCCCGACTGGGCGGCGCTCGAATTTGCCTGCAGGGCGATGGACTTCGCCTCGTCCGCACGCTTGGAAGAGTTCGAGACGTTGGCGGTGATTTCGTCGAGGGCCGCGGCGGTCTCTTCGAGCGAAGCGGCCTGCTGTTCGGTCCGCTTGGAAAGGTCGTCGGCGCTCTGGCTGACTTCACGCGAACCGCTGTCGATCGAATGGGCCGAGCCGGCGACTTCCGAGAGTGCCGCGCCGAGGCCGGACACGGCCGAGTTCAGGTCTTCGCGCAGTGCTTCGAAGTCCGGAGCGAAGGGCTCGTTGAGCTGGAAAGCGAGATCGCCGGAGGCAAGACGGCGCAGGCCGGCGGCGAGGCCGGAGGTCGCCTGCTGAAGGCGGGCCTGAGCGGAGGCTTCCGCCTCTTCCTGCACGCGGATACGGTCGGCTTCGGCTTGGGCGCGGGCTTCTTCGGCCTGTTCCTGAAGCTGCCTGTTGGAGATCGCGGCCTGACGGAAGACTTCCACGGCACCGGCCATCGCCCCGATTTCGTCCTTGCGTCCTGCAAAGGGGATCTCGGTAGCTGTGTCGCCTGCGGCAAGGCCGCTCATCGAGGCGGTGATGCGTTGGATGGGTCGGGCAATGCCGGACAGCACGTAGACGGCAGCACCGACGATCAGCAGGAAGACGACGCCGAGGATGATTTCCATCGTGGTGAGCGCGGTGGAATAGGTCGTCTCCGCCTTGGCGGTTTCGAGGGCCGCCTCGTCCGTGTTCGACTTGACCAGCTTGGTCACGGCTTCCATGACCGGCTGGATGGTGATCCGCATCTTTTCCATCTCGACGCGGGCGCGGGCGTCGGAGGCCTTGCGGGAGAAGTCCAGCATCTTCTGCCCGCTGAGGACGTATTTGTCGATGCCGGTCTGGATCTGGTCGATGATCTGCTTTTCCTGATCGCTGGAGATCAGCGGCCTGTAGGTCTGGAGAGCAGCCTTGAGCGCGTCGGACTGCTGGGCGATCAGCTTTTCCGCAGTCTCCATGCCGAAGTCCGACGTCGTCGTCAGATGGCCCATATAGGCGACCGTCATTCCGAGGATGGCCGTCTCTATATTCTTCGAGGCCTGAACGCTCGGCATCGAGTTTTGCGAAATCGTGGTGAGATTTCCAGCAACATTGGAGAGCGAGGAAATGGCCGCCCAGGCGAGAACGGCGACGAGCGCCGCAATCGCGCCGAAGACGGCGATAAGCGAACTGCGAATGGAGAGACGGGACATGAGGTTCGGCTCCGGATTGGTGAAGCCTCGAAAGAGGCAACGCGTTTTCACGCGCAGATCTGATATCTGGCGGTGTGGGAAAAGAACCGGTCTCATACCAGCTCTTGCGCTACACCTGACGGCGGTCGCGCGGTAGCCGGGAGCTTAGGGTCAAACTCTTTAACGACAGATTGAATTTTGATAATGTACAACGTTTTTTGACGGATTTCGGAGCGAAAAATTCGAAATTGCGTCCAGGCTATCCGTTTATTTTATAACAATAATATTGAAACCGGATCTTCTGAGTAACAGGTTGCCTGTCAATCTGAGATTGCTTGATTTTCCGTTCAAGCGGGATGCGAAATCTAGCCTATCCGGCCGGTCGATACGGGCCGGATACGAGGGTTATCTGCGGGTTCGCAGGCCGTCCATCAGCAGGCCGATCAGGCGATGCGACCGCTCGCGCCATTCCGGCGATTCCGGCATGGAATAGATGCTTGACAGCGCGTGCAGGAGATCGGTCGTTTCGATGTCGCGACGGATATATCCTCCATCGCCGGCAGTCTTCAAAAGACTTTCCAGCGCGCCACGGATGAGGCCGGAGCCTTCGGAAAAAAGGGAGGAGTTGGAGGTCATGAGGATACGCAGGCTGTTGGCCATGCCGCGCTTGGTGGCGATATAACCGACGAAGCGCCGCATCCATTCCTCGAGCGCCATGTCCGGCGAATGGAGCCGGGCAAGCTCGGTGGCGGCGCTCGCCAGGCCTTCGAGCTCGCGGCGATAGACCACCTCGACGAGATGCTCACGGCTTGGGAAATGGCGGTAAAGCGTGCCGATGCCGACGCCGGCCTGCCGTGCTATATCTTCGAGCGAAGTCTCGACGCCCTTTTCCGCAAAGGCTGCGGCCGCCACCTCGACCAGCTTTTCGCGGTTGCGGCGGGCATCGGCGCGAAGCCTGGTCTGTGCGGGCGATGTCGTCTTCGGCTCGGCCGAGGCCAAAATACTGCTCCAGGCAAATGGGGGCTTGACGAAAATCCGTAAGCCACTAGTTTAAACGGAGGCGCCTCCGATTATCCGGAGTGCCTTCCACTTCTTATTCCAGAGGGGGACGGATGTCATGCCGAAATGTGCCGGTGCTTGTCTCGCCGAACATCATCTAGGGCATCACAGCCAGTTGGCCAGTCCGCCCCGGGCTTTAAAGTTCTCATTATCGTGACAATGGCAGGAGCTTGATCCATGACACGAACCATCCATCTTTCGCTCGATATCAACGGGAGGCGGTACGACCTCGACGTCGAACCGCGCGTCACCTTGCTCGATGCCCTGCGCGAACATCTGGCGCTGACCGGCACCAAGAAGGGTTGCGACCAGGGCCAGTGCGGCGCCTGCACCTGTCATATCGACGGCAGCCGTGTGCTTTCCTGTCTGACGCTCGCAGCCCAGGTCGAAGGCCGGCAGATCACCACGATCGAAGGGATCGCCACTGAGAACGGCGAACTGCACCCCGTCCAGGCAGCTTTCGTCGAGCATGACGCGTTCCAATGCGGCTATTGCACGCCGGGCCAGATCATGTCGGCAGTCGCTTGCATCCGTGAGGGCCATGCAGGATCCGACGAGGAAATCCGCGAATACATGTCCGGCAATCTCTGTCGCTGCGGAGCCTATAACAGCATCGTCGCGGCGGTGCGCGAAGCGGCGGAGATGGCGTGATGAGAGACTTTTCCTATCTCCGCGCCACGTCTGCCGATGAAGCCCGGCAGGCGGCGCTCCAGGCCGGTTCAGTGCTGCTTGCCGGCGGCACGACGCTGCTCGATCTCGCAAAATGCGGCGTGATGGAGCCGGAAACGGTCATCGACATCACCCACCTCTCAGGCCTCGGCGAAATCATCGTCGATGCCGGCGGCGCCACGATCGGTGCGCTTGCCAAGATGGGGGAGGTTGCCGACCACGCAGGCATCCGTGCCGCTTTCCCGGCTATTTCGGAATCGCTGTCGCTGGCGGCCTCCGCCCAGCTGCGCAACATGGCGACGATCGGCGGCAACCTCATGCAGCGGACGCGCTGTTCGTATTTCCGCGAGCCGGACGTGTTTCCAGCCTGCCACAAGCGCAATCCCGGCTCCGGCTGTTCGGCGCTCGGCGGCGTTACCCGCAACCATGCCGTCCTCGGCACGAGCGATGCTTGCATCGCCAGTTATCCGGGTGACCTCGCGGTTGCCCTCGTCGCCTTCGACGCCCTGGTCGATCTCGGAGGCCGGACGGTGTCGGTCGACGACTTTTTCCTGACGCCGGGCAATACGCCGGAGCGGGAAACCGTGCTGGAACGCGGCGAGATGATCACCGCGATCACCGTCCCGGCCTCGGCGGCTGCAAAGAACTCGACCTATCTCAAAGTCCGCGACCGTCAGTCCTATGAATTCGCGGCAGCGAGTGCCGCAGTCGGGCTGGAATTCGAAGCGGACGGCAAGACGGTGCGCGATATCCGCGTCGCTCTCGGCGGCGTCGCCACCAAGCCGTGGCGGGCTCGCAACGTTGAACAGGCGCTGGTCGGCAAGGTGCTCAGCCCCGAAACCGTCGAGGCGGCGAGCCGTCTCGCCATGGAAGGTGCCGTTTCGCATGGCGCCAATCACTACAAGATCGAACTTGCGCCGCGCGTCGTCGCCCGCGCCATCCTGAAAGTTGGAGGTCTCGCATGACCATCATGGAACCCCGCAAACACGGCGATGCCTCCGACGGGACCGTCGGCGGCCGTCAAACGCGTTTCGAAGGCAATCTGAAGGTTACCGGTGGCGCGACCTACGCGCTGGAATATCCGCTCGACGGCCTTGCCTACGCCATTCTCGTCCAGAGCACGATTCCGGCCGGCCGCGTCGTTAAGGTCGATGCGGAAAAGGCGCTTGCGGCCCCCGGCGTGCTGATGGTGCTGACGCCGGATGACGATATGGGTCTCCTGGTCGCCTCCGACTGGGGTGGCAATCGCCCGGAAAACCAGCCGTATTATCCGCTGCCGCGGCAGGTACAGTACAATGGCCAGTCGATCGCCGCCGTCGTCGCGGAAAGCCGCGAACAGGCGGTCGAGGCGGCAAGGCTGATCTGCATCACCTATGAGAAGGCACCGCATGTCGCAAGCTTCGACGATGCGGCTGCCGGCGAAGGCAAGGTGATGGACAATCTCACCGCCGGATGGGGCGATGCCGAGGCCGCTCTTGCGGCCGCGCCGGTTCAGATCGAAGGCGAATATTCGACGCCGCGCGAATATCACGTGGCCATGGAGCCGCATGGGCTGACCGTGAAGTGGGATGGCGACCGGATCACTGTCTGGGAGCCGAGCCAGTGGTCGCATGGCATGGCGCGCAGCTATTCCGAATGGTTCGGCATTCCTTACGAAGATGTCCGCCTGGTCTCGCCGTTCATCGGCGGCGGGTTCGGTTCGAAAGGGGCGGCCCTTGCCCACGGCGCGGTGGCCGCTTTCGCGTCCAGGAAGCTCGGCCGGCCGGTCAAGCTTGCGCTCACGCGACCGCAGAATTTCACCAACTATGGCGGTCGCGCCGCGACACGCCAGCGGATCAAGATTGGCGCGACGGAAGACGGCATCCTGCAGGCGATCGTTCATCGTGGCGCCAGCGAGACCTCCACCTATGCGGACTGGCCCGAACAGACGGGTGCTGCAACGCCGATCCTCTACAGGATAGAGAATTTCTCGTCGCAGCATCGGGTCGTGCCGGTCAACGCCGTCACACCGGGTGCGTTGCGCGGACCGGGCAAGAACCCCAGTGCCTTCGGCATCGAAAGCGCGATGGAGGAACTCGCCTACAAGCTCGGCATCGACCCGCTCGAACTGCGGCTGAAGAACTACGCCGACCACGACTACCAGTCGGGCAAACCCTGGTCGACCCGCCGGCTGCGCGAAGCGCTGACCGAAGGTGCCGAGGCCTTCGGCTGGTCGAAACGCAGCCATGAGCCACGTTCGATGCGCGATGGCAAAACCCTGATCGGCTGGGGCATCGGCTGCGGCACGTTCCCGGTCATCCAGGCGCCGAGCGAGGCGATGATCCGCATCCTGCGCAATGGCCGTGTCGAGGTCGTCAGCGGTGCGATCGACATGGGGCAGGGGACCTATACGATCCTTGCCCAGACGGCAGCCGAAGTGTTCGGCATTCCCGTCGACCAGGTCGAGGTCCATCTCGGCGATTCCCGGCTGCCGGGCTCGGCGATCGCCGGCGGCTCGATGCTGGCGGGATCGATCCTCGGTGCCGTGCACAAGGCGGCGACGGCGGCCCGCGACGAACTGATCGGACTGGCGCTCAACGACGAGAAATCGCCGCTGCGCGATACCGGCGCCAATACGCTGACCTTCGGCGGCGGCCGCATTGCCGTTCCCCGCGACCAGGGTCCGTCGCTCACGCTTTCGGAACTGATGGCGGCGCTCGGTCGCGACGAGATCGAGATCCTGAGGAATACGCTGCCGGAAGGTGCTACTGCCCAGGAGCAACATCAGGCCTGGACGAGCATGGCAAAGGTCCAAGGGCCGACCATGGGAGAATATTCCATGCATAGCTGGTGCGCCCATTTCGCCGAAGTGCGGGTGGACGAGGATTTTGGGACGGTTCGGGTGTCCCGCATGGTCTCGGCCTTCGATTGCGGCCGGCTCTACAATCCGCGGCTGGTGGAAAGCCAGTGGCGGGGCGGCATCATCATGGGCATCGGCCAGGCTCTCCTGGAAGAAGGTCTCGTCGACCAGCGCAACGGCCGCACCGTCAACAGCAACATGGGCGACTATCTGGTGCCGACCAATGCGGACGTGCCACATATCGAGGTGATCTCGGTCGGCATTCCCGACTACGGCGCCTCGGCGCTGGGCGGCAAGGGCGTCGGCGAAGTCGGCATCGTCGGCGTCGCGCCGGCAATCGCCAACGCGGTCTTCCACGCGACCGGCAAACGCGTCCGCGACCTGCCGATCACGCTCGAAAAGCTGATCTGATCGATCCCGCGCATCCGGCGTCAGTCGGGTGCGCCTATCTTCGCTTCGGCATGTTCGATGCCCCGAGGCTGCCGGCAAAACGTTCGGCCAGACGTTCCCTCCGGAAATGCTCTATCACGAAGTCGATAAAGACGCGGGTCTTTGCGGGCAGCAGCGTCTTGCTCGCGTAGTAGATCGAGATCGGCCCGATATCCGCATACCAGTCGGGCAGCAGGCGGACGAGCGTACCGTTCTCCATATACGATAAGGCATCGGGCATCGCGATCATCGCGACGCCGAGGCCGAGGCTTGCGGCGTGGGCAATGGCGGCCGGGTCGTTGAGCACCATCTTTTCCCTCAGTGCCACCGGTACTTCGTCGCCGCCGGCATTTCGCATCACCCATTGGCGGATACGGCCGGTATTGGAAGAACGCATATGGATGCCGTCGAGGTTCGCAAGGTCCGCGGGGTGAGCCGGCATGGGCCTGTCCCTCATGTAGGCGGGTGAGACGACCAGTACGATATGGGCCGGCGCCAGCACCCGGGCGACTGCGCCGGGCGTCAACTCGAACCCGCCGCCGATCGCTGCGTCATATCCCTCGCCGATCAGATCGACCTGCCGGTTTTCGAACGCCCAGTCCGGACGGATCAGCGGGTAACGCGCCATGAACTCGGGCAGCAGCGGCAGGATATAGCCCGTTCCGAAATGCGGGCTCATGCTGACCTTGAGCACGCCGGCCGGTTCCGCGCCTTCCGAAGAGACATCGGCGATCGCGGTCTGCAGTGCCTCGACGTGGTCGCGGATCTCCGACAGGAAACGTTCGCCCGCTTCCGTCAGCGTCAGCCTGCGCGTGCTGCGCTGGAAGAGGCGGGTGCCGAGGTTCCTCTCAAGCATCGCGACATTGCGGCTGACGGCCGCGGGTGTCAGTGCCAACCGCCTGGCCGCAGCCGAGAAACCACCGAGTTCGGCGCTGCGCACGAAGGATTCGAGATTGGCGAGACTTTCCACGGCGGGTCATTCTCAATGGTTGCTTGAAGATGATTGGCATTATTACCGGCTAATCAAGCGCCAATCCAGAGGCGATATTCCTGTCATCGAAACCACTGGAGTATCGCAATCATGACCATCGGTATCATTGGCGCCGGCAATATCGGCGCAGCCTTCGCCCGTACTCTTGCAAGAAACGGCGTGCGCGCCACCATCGCCAATAGCCGCGGTCCGGCCTCGCTCGAAACACTGGCTGCCGAGCTGTCGCCCTGGATTTCCGCCGGCACGATCGAAGAGGCAGCAAGTGCGGACATGGTGCTGATCGCGGTTCCATGGACGAAGCTGCCGGCTGCCCTTGCCGGCCTGCCGGCCTGGAACGGCCGGATCGTCATCGATGCGAACAATCCGATCGAATCCCCGCTCTACAAACCGGCCGAGCTCAACGGCCGTCTTTCCAGCGAGATCGTCGCCGACCTCGTGCCGGGCGCCCGGGTGGTGAAGGCCTTCAATCATCTATTCGCGAAGCTGCTCGAGGCCGATCCTTCTTCCGAGGGCGGCAAGCGGGTGCTGTTCTACTCGGGCGACGATGCGGCGGCAAAGACGGAAGTCGCCGCCTTGACGGAGAAGCTCGGCTTTTTCGGCATAGACCTCGGGCCGCTTGCTGTCGGGGCCAAGCTGGCGCAGTTTCCGGGAGGCCCGCTGCCGGGACTGAACCTCGTCAATTTCGGCTGACTCAGTCGTCCGAATAACGCTCCTCTGACCAGGGATCGCCGCGCATGTGGTAGCCGTTCTTCTCCCAGAAGCCGGCCTGGTCCCGGTCGAGGAACTCGATGCGGTTGAGCCATTTGGCGCTCTTCCAGAAATAAAGGTGCGGCACCACCAGCCGCACCGGCCCGCCATGCTCCTCGGTGAGCGGCTTGCCTTCCCACTCGGTGACGATGATCGCGTCCGGCGAGGCGAAATCCGAAAGCAGCAGGTTGGTGGTATAGCCGTCATAGCTGGTCAGCATGACGGCGACGGCCTCTTCCTGCGGATCGACGAGATCGAGGAAATCGTGGGTCGAAACACCTTTCCAGTTGTTGTCATAGCGCGACCAGGTGGTCACGCAATGGATGTCGGATCGCATCTCTGTCTGCGGCAGGGCCTGGAAGGCCGCCCAGTCCAAGGTCCTGCGGTTGTTGACGAGGCCGCGCACGTCGAGTTTCCAGCGCTCGGCCGAGACCTGCGGCTGCTGGCCGAGATCGAGTACCGGCCAGTTCTTGACCAGGTGCTGGCCGGGCGGCAGGCGGTCGGTTTCCGGCCTGGTGATCCTGCCTGTCAGGAACTTGCCCTGTTCCGCCCATTTCCGCTTGGTGATGGTGAGCTTCGAATCCTCGGGCTCAATCTCGTCGGCCATATCCGGTTCTCCTTGCGTCGCCCGATAATCTGATAAACAAGAAAGGCAATCAATTGCCCATCTTGGCAATCGCCTGTTCGGAAAATCCTGTTCTCGGAAGATCATGCCTGCCTTCAATCCGCTTATCGAAAAGCTCAGCCCTCCGCCCGTTCCCTCCGTCGCCGCCTGGGGGCGTGCCTATGATGGGTCCAAAGGCCCGCTGATCGACCTCTCTCAGGCCGTGCCCGGTTATCCGGCCCATCCGGACATGCTGAAGCTGCTCGGCGAGACCGGCTCCTCGAAAGCCTTTACCGGATATGGACCGATCGAGGGCGAGGCGGAGCTCAGGACCGCCTATGCGGCGCATGTCTCGGACGTTTATGGCGCGGGCATCGGGCTCAGGAACATCCACATCACGTCGGGCTGCAACCAGGCCTTTGTCTGCGCGGCAATGACCGTCGCCGGTCCCGGCAATACGGTGCTGATGACCGAGCCCTTCTATTTCAACCACGAAACGACGCTGGCGATGATGGGCGTCAAGACCGCCTTTGTCGCCTGCGATGCGGCGAACGGTTTCCTGCCGGACCTTATCGGGCTCGAAGCGGCGATTACCGGCGAGGTGCGGGCGCTGGCGCTCGTTTCCCCCAACAATCCGACCGGGGCGATCTATCCGCCGTCGCTGCTCGAAGCGATCTTCAAGCTCTGCCGGACCAAGGGCATCTGGCTGATCCTCGACGAGACCTATCGCGACTTTCTGCCGGCCGCGGACCAGGCGCCGCATACGCTGTTCAGCCTCGACGGCTGGGAAGACACGCTGATCAGCCTTTACAGCTTTTCGAAATCCTTCTGCATCCCCGGCCACCGGCTCGGCGCGATCGCCGCCGGTCCGCTCGCGGTCGAACAGATCGCCAAGATCATGGACAATCTGCAGATCTGCGCGCCGAGGGCGGCCCAGGCTGCCGTCGCCAAGGCGCTGCCGCTGCTTGCCGATTGGCGCGAGGAGAACCGCCAGGAGATCGGCCGCCGTGCCGATGCGCTGAAGGCGGTGATGCGCTCCGTCAACGACTGGAAGCTCGATGCGATCGGCGCCTATTTCGCCTTCGTGCGGCATCCCTTTCCAGGCAGGAGTTCAGCGGAAGTGGCGGAGAAGTTGGCCAGGCAGGCTGGCGTGATCTGCATTCCGGGCGCCTATTTCGGCGAGAGCCAGCAGGATTATCTGCGCTTCGCCTTCGCCAATGCGGACGTGCCGACGATCGGACTGTTGCGAGAACGTTTGCAGAACTTTTCGCTATCGTGAGCCTGAGCCTCCGTATATAAGCGGGGCATGGTTCAAAGAGCAGGCAGCGCCGATCTCCCGCTTCACGGCGGCCGGGTTCCCCGGTGGCTCGGCGAGCGCATGACCAGGCTCGGTGCCGTCATCACCCAGGCGATCGTCATCGAATACGGCCGCGACGAACTTCTGCGGCGGCTGGCGCATCCCTTCTGGTTCCAGTCCTTCGGCTGCGTCATGGGCATGGACTGGCATTCTTCCGGCATCACCACCAGCGTCCTCGGCGCACTCAAGCGCGGGCTGACGCCGATGGCCGGCGAGCTCGGCATCCATGTCTGCGGCGGCCGCGGCCAGAGCTCCCGCAAGACGCCGGACGAATTGATCGCCGTCGGCAACCGTGTCGGCATCGACGGCGGCGGCCTTGCGACGACCAGCCGTCTGGTCGCCAAGGTGGACAGCGCCGCGGTGCAGGACGGGTTCGATCTTTACCTGCATGGCTTCATCGTCACCGACGACGGCAAATGGGTGGTGGTGCAGCAGGGCATGAACGGCGACAAGCGCCAGGCGCGGCGTTACCACTGGATCTCGGAGGGCTTGAAGAGCTTCGTCGATTCCCCGCATGCGGCGATCGAAGGCCGCGGGCAGGGCGAGATCGTCAATCTCGCCGACCACCGCGCCGAAGCCTCCCGCAAGGGCCAGCTCGATCTGCTCGCGACGCTCGGGCCGGACCGCATCGTCCGCGAGGTGATCGCCATCGAGCCGGCCCGAAAAACGAAGGAACTGGCGCAGCCGATGCTGCCGCATCTGATCATGCCGGCGCATCACGATGTCCGCGAGGAGGACGTCAACATGAGGCGGCTGCATGGCACGCTGGCGGCCGCTGCAGATCGCGGCCCGGAGGATTTCGAGAACCTGCTGCTGATGCCGGGTGTTGGAGCGCGGACGGTCAAGGCACTCGCCATGGTCGCCGAGGTGGTGCATGGCGCGCCCTGCCGTTTTTCCGATCCAGCGCGTTTCTCGCTCGCCCACGGCGGCAAGGATCGGCATCCGTTTCCGGTGCCGCTGAAGGTTTATGACGAGACGATCAAGGTGATGAAATCTGCCGTCGGCAAGGCCCGGCTCGGCCGCGAGGAAGAGCTGCAGGCGCTGAAGCGGCTCGACGACCAGGCCCGCCAGATGGAACGGTATGTAACAGGCCCGGACCTCAAGGAGATCGTCGCCGGCGAATTCCGCCGCTCGCACGAATGGGGCGGCCGCAGCGTCTTCGGCTGGGAGCCGCCGGCGGAGGAGACCGCCAATTTTCCGGGATCAGCCGATTACTTGAAGGGATCGTAACCGGGCTTTTTGTAGACAAGCTCCGGCTGCCCCTGGATATCCGGCACGTACACCTTGTCGGTCCAGGCGTCCCTCGGAAAGTCCTGGATTGCGACCGACACGGAACTCTCGGCGGAGCCGAGGGCGGTCATGACCGCCTTCGTCACCTCAGCCGTCAGCGCCTGCTTCTGCTCTTCGGAGCGGCCCTCGATCATTTTGACGATAACGTGGGGCATGTTGCGCTCCTCCGATAGGCAGTTTTCAAATCAACCGTGAGTTAGGATAGACCGTCTTGCTCCGGGAGATCAATTGGGAACTTCGCTCACGCCATCGGCGTCGTCGCGCGGTCACGTCCAGTGGATGCGATGCGGCCAGCGAGATCGGCGATACGGTCCATGGCGGTTGCAACCACATCGTCCGGGACCGTCAGCGAGATGCGCAGGAAACCTGCGGCCTGGTCGCCGAAGGAGGTGCCGGGCATGACGGCGACTTTTTCCTCGCGCAGCAGTTCCCAGGCGAATTCCTCGCCGTTGAGGCCGGTGGCGGTCACGTCGAGCAGGACAAACATGCCCCCTTCCGGCGGCATCGGCTTGACGAGATTGCTGCCGGCAAACGCCTTCTCGACGATCGTGGCACGGCGGCGGTAATTTTCCCGCATCACGTCGGCGGTGTCGAAATGCTGCGACAGTGCCATGGCGGTCATGTCGGAGATGAAGGGCTGCACGCCGAACAGCATGGTCTCGGACACCGGCAGCAGTCTTTCACAGAACTCCTCCGGGCCGGCGGCCCAGCCGCTGCGGAAGCCGGGGGCAGCGTGGGATTTCGAGATCGACGAGACCGCGATGGTGCGTTCGGCCAGTGCCGGAATATCGAAGGGCGAGGCGAAGGGCGTGCCTTCGAAGATCAGTTGCTCATAGACCTCGTCCGAAACGATCCAGAGGTCATGCTTGCGGCAGACCTCACCGATCGCGGCGATCTCGGCGGCGGTCAGCACAGCGCCGGTCGGGTTGTGCGGCGTGTTGAGAAGGAGCACGCGGGCTTCCGGCGTGATCGCCCGTTCGAGGTCCTCGGCCTGCAGGTGGAATTTCTTTTCCGGACGCAGCGGCACGGGGATCATGTGTGCGCCGGTGGACTGGATGACGCCTTCATAGGTGGCATAGAGCGGATCGCCGACCAGCACGCCGTCGCCGGCTTCGACGAGACCGGTCATGACGCCGTAGAGCGCGGTCTGGGTGCCGGGGAAACAGAGGAAATTGCGCTCCGTGACACCTGGCCGGCGTTTCGAATACTTTTCCACCAGCGCCTTCAGCACCGGCGGTTCGCCGCGGCCGTTGGAATAACGGGTGCGGCCGGCATACATGGCGCGCGCCGCCTCGTCGAGCAGGGCCTTGTCCGGCTTGACGTCCGGCTCGCCGATGGTGAGTTCGATGATGTCCTCGCCAGATGCCTGCATACGGCGGGCGGTCAGGTGGAGTGCCCAGCGGCCGGAGCCGAGATGGGCGAGGCGGTCGGTGATCGAGGCATAACGCATCGGTGGTTCCTTTTCTTATCGTTGTTCGGCCGAAAGCTCGCCAGGCTGCAGGCGCAGCAGCGCTTCCACGGAAATCAGGGCATTTTCTGCGAGTTCGTGTTCCGCAAACGTATCGGCCGCAAGCGTTCCCTCCAGCCAGAGGCCGTCGACGAGCGCGTTGACCCCGATCGCATAGGTACGGCATTGGGCAGGGCTCAGTGCTCGCTTCTCCTCGACGAAAAAGGCGGACAGCAGCGTCTCCAGAGCTTCCAGGAAGGAGAGATAGTTTTCGCGATGGATGGCGGCGAAGCTCTGGTCGATCTGGATATGGCTGATGAAGGCGGCCCAGAGCGACAGCGTGCGTGGGTCGGTCACCGGCGGCGTCACATTGGCGACGATGAAGCGGCGCAGGCGCGAGCGGGCCGTCTCGCCCTCGATTGCGGCAGCAACTGCCGCCTCGGTCATGCCCGCCATCACCTTTCGGTAGGCCGCCTGCAGCATCTGGTCCTTGCTGCTGAAATAGTGCCGGATCAGCCCGCCGGTGACGCCGGCGCGCATGGCGATCTGGCGGACCGTCGCGCCCTGGATGCCGAACTCGGCAATGCAATCGAGCGTCGCGGCAATCAGGTCCTCGCGCCGCTCGGCCTCGCTTGCCCTATGGTAGGTGCGGCGGTTCACGGGTCATCTCCTGAGGAACGGGCAGGCCGTTCTTGGCACGGCGTTACGGCTTATTATACGCTCGAATAATTCGCGCAAGAGAATTCCTCGAACTTCCGCCGCATCAGCATCGTTCGGGCGGCGAAAATTCATCGCAAAATGTAACTTCCTATCAGTTTTTAGGGGTACGCATTAAGGGATCCTACACCTTAACCTTCACAATATGGAACCGATACACCTCCCAAAGGGCGGTGACCGCGGCGGATTGGGGGATCATAATGTCGTCGGCTGAAGAAAAACGCGAACTGCAAAAGCGTCTGGATTTTATCGGTCTGGACCAGGAGGCACGCTGGACGCTTCGTCGTCTCGCGCCGACCATCAATGCCGGCCTTTCGACGGCTCTCGGCGCGCTTTACAAGAAGATCCAGTCGACACCCGACACCGCCAAGTTCTTCACCAACCAGGCTCACGTCGAGGGTGCCAAGAAGCGCCAGATGAGCCATTGGAACGTTGTCGGCGAGGCCAAATACGACGAGCGTTATGTGGAAAGCGTGCAGGCCGTCGGCGCCGCGCATGCCCATTCTGGCCTCGATCCGCGCTGGCACATCGGCGGCCAGGCGCTGGTCGTGGAAAGCCTCATCCATAAAGTGATGGCCGAGAACTGGCCCTCCCGTTTCGGTCGCGGCAAATCCGAAAAGCTTGCCAAGGACGTTGCGACGCTGGTCAAGGCGGCGATGCTCGACCTGGACTATTCGATCTCCGCCTATCTGGAGATACAGGCAGAACAGCGCCGCCACGCCGAGGAGGCGAAGCTCGCCGCCGATGAGGAGCAGGAAGTTGCGCTCGAGGCTCTGGACGACGTGCTTCAGGGGCTTGCCGCGGGCGATCTGGAGAGCCGGCTTTCAACGACTCTTCCTGAAAACTTCGTCAGGATGGCGGAAGGCTACAACGGCAGTGCCGAAAGGCTGCGCGGCACATTGGCGACAGTGCGCCATGCCGGAGAGGAAATCCTCGTCAGCACCAACGGTATCTCCCAGGCCTCGAAGGATCTTGCCCGGCGGACGGAGGAACAGGCCCAGGGCCTGGAGGAGAGCTCGGCGACGCTGCACCAGCTCACCCACAGCGTTTCCGGCACCGCCGAAGGCGCCAGCAAGGCGGCCGGCGCAGTCGACGTGGCGCTTTCGGAGGCGCGTGCCTCGGGGCCGGTCGTCAAGCAGGCCGTTGCGGCCATGGGCGAGATCGAGCGCTCGTCCGACGAGATTTCAAAGATCATCGGCGTTATCGACGAGATCGCTTTCCAGACCAATCTTCTGGCGCTCAATGCGGGCGTCGAGGCGGCGCGTGCCGGCGAGGCCGGTCGCGGTTTTGCCGTCGTGGCCCAGGAAGTGCGGGCGCTGGCGCAGCGTTGCGCCGATGCCGCCAAGGAGATCAAGGATCTGATCTCCGACAGTTCACGGCAGGTGCAGGCGGGTGTCGATCTCGTCAACAATGCCGGTGCGGCGCTCAGCCAGATCACTACACGCATCGACGACATCAACACGATCGTCAGGACGATCGCGACCGAGGCGGCACATCAGTCGACCGGCCTGCACGAGGTCAACGGGGCCCTGAGTCGGATGGATTCGCTCACCCAGGAAAATTCGGCCATGGTGCTGGAGACGTCGAAACAGACGTCGGACCTGCGCGATGCTGTTGAACGATTGGTCACGGCGTTGCGCGGCTTCAAGACCCGCAGCGCGGAACGGCTCGCCCGCGACCGCCAGAAGCGGGAAGAGATGCCCGGCCGTCGCCTCGTCGCCTGATCAGCGCCTACCGCCGGCCAGCCGAACGGCTTCCGGTCTACGGCGCAGGATCAGCATCGACGCGGCGCCGAAGATTGGCCCGACCGCCAGCAACACGAATGTCCAACGCCAGCCGCCAAGCAGTGCGGCCAGATGCGGCATCAGCCAGATCATGAAGATGGTCAGCGCGAAACCCATGCCCATCTGAAGCGATAGCGCCGTGCCGATGTAATTGCGGTCGGCAAGTTCGGTCACCGCGGCGGAGAACTGCGCCGAATCTCCGATGATCGAAATCCCCCAGACGATCACCACCAGCGCCAGCAGCCAGAAGGGGCCGTCGAATACGAAGCCGATGGTCAGGGCACAAAGGCCGGAGACGATCATCAGGCCGGCGGTGGTGGCGGTGCGGCCAAAACGGTCCGAGAGCACGCCGCCGGCGAAACAGCCGAACACGCCTGAGGCGACCGCGATGAAGGTGAGCAGCGAGGCTTCGCTGCTGATGCCGGTTCCACCCTTGTCGAGGGCTGCGGTCAGATAGGCGAGCAGCCAGGCCCACATGGCATAAAGCTCCCACATATGGCCGAGATAACCGCCGTTGACGAGCAGCAGGTTGCGGTCCTTCAGCACCCGACCGATCTGGCGCGGATCGAACAGCGCCTTTCCGAACGGATAGGGGCCCTCACGGGTGAAGACGAGGAAAACGACGGCACCGACCAGCGTCGCACCGCTCGATGAGAGGACGACATTGTGCCAGTCGACCGCTGACGACATGCCGCGAAAGAGATGCGGCAGCGACGAACCGGCGGTGATCGCGCCGATGACGCCGGCCAGCGCCAGGCCGCGGCCGGAAATGAACCAGGTGGAGACGAGTTTCAGCGCCGGCGGATAGACGCCGGCAAGCGCGAAGCCGGTGACCATGCGGCACAGGATGGCGCCGGCCGCGCCGGGCTCCAGAGCCAAGGCGGCATTGGAGAGCGCGGCAAGCAGGGCGGAGGCCGCCATCAGCCGGTTCATGCGGATGAGGTCCGGCAGGTTGAAGAGGCTTGCGGCCAGAGCGCCGATCACGAAGCCGATCTGCACGCCGTTGGTGAGCCAGGCGGCGGCACTTTCGGACAGCGACCAGACGCGTTTCAGCTCCGGCGCGATGGCGTTTGCCGAAAACCAGCAGGAGAAGGAGAGCACGACGGCGAGGCACAGCAGCGCCAGCATCGACCAGCGGCCTGCGGCTGGCGTTTCCAGGGTCGTCGCGGTGCTCATCAATCTATCCCGTTACGCGGTATCTGGCGGCGATATGCCTGTCGGGCAGGCGCGGCGCCCCGAACAGCTTTTCACGGAACGGGCCTTCGCGATAGCTGGTCTTGTAGAGGCCGCGTTCCTGCAGGATCGGGATGACCAGTTCGATGATATCGTCAAAACACTCCGGAACGATGGTGCGCGACAGGTTGAAACCGTCGACGCCGGCCTCATCCATCCAGGCGACGAGGTTGTCGGCGATCTGTTCTGCAGAACCCACCATCGGCGCCTGGCGGCTGCCGAGCACCATCTGTTCGAGCAGCTTGCGCTTGGTCCATTGCGGCCCGGCGGTGCGGGTCATCGCCTCGACATTCGAGACGATCGCAGAACTCTTGCCGGTCTCGATCGGCTCGTCGAGATCGTATTTTGCAAAGTCGATGCCGAGCGAACCGGCGGCATGCACGAGAGCACCTTCGGAACTTGCATAGGCGCGATAATCCTCGAATTTTTCGCGCGCTTCCTTTTCGGTGCGGCCGGTGACGATCGTGGCGCCGACGAAGACTTTGACGTCCTCCGCGTTGCGGCCGTATTTGACGGCGCGAGCCCTGATGTCGTCGACGATGCCCTTGACGCCTTCGATCTTCTGGCCGTTGACGAAGACGCATTCTGCATGGGTGGCGGCGAATTGGCGTCCGCGGGTCGAGGAGCCCGCCTGGTAGAGAACCGGGGTGCGCTGCGGCGAGGGTTCGCAGAGATGGATCGCCTCGATGCCATATTGCTTGCCGCGGTGATGGACCTTGTGGACCTTGGCCGGGTCGGCGTAGACGTGGTTCGCCTGGTCGAAGACGATAGCGTCATCCTCCCAGCTTCCTTCCCAGAGCCGGTACATGATCTCCATATACTCGTCGGCGAGGTCGTAGCGGTCATCATGGGCCGCCATCCCATCAAGGCCGATCGCCTTCGCGGCGCTGTCGAGGTAACCGGTGACGATGTTCCAGCCGATCCGGCCGCCAGTCAGGTGATCGAGCGTCGACATGCGGCGGGCGAAGACGAAAGGCGGTTCGTGGGTCAGGTTGGCGGTAACGCCAAATGAGAGATGTTCGGTGACGGCGGCCATGGCCGGCACCAGCAGCAGCGGATCGTTGACCGGCACCTGCACCGCACCCCTCAGCGCTGCCGCGTTGCTGCCGCCGAAGACGTCGTTGACGCCGAGCACATCGGCGAGGAATATGCCGTCGAACAGGCCCGCTTCCAGCCTTTTCGCATAGTCCGTCCAGTAGCGGAGCTGCCCATAGCGGTGCGACTGGTCGCGCGGATGTGCCCAGAGCCCCTGCTGGATATGGCCGACGCAGTTCATGTCGAAGGCGTTGAAACGGATTTCGCGCGTCACGATCTTCCCCTTGAATTCCTCATTGCCGGCAAGGCTTGTCTCTTATAGGATGCCATTGTCCACTATAGAAGACGACTGTTGAAAGGCAAGCCGCTTGCAACAGGCTGAAAATGACCCGGTCCAGGCGATCGCCACGCGGCTGAAGATCGAGCGAGAGGCGCGGGGCTGGTCGCTCGCCGAGCTTGCCGAACGCTCTGGCGTCTCCAAGGCGATGATCAGCAAGATCGAGCGCAGCGAGGCGAGCCCGACGGCGACCGTGCTCGGCCGGCTTTCGGGCGCCTTCGGGCTGCCGCTTTCGGTGCTGCTGGCGCTTGCCGAGCGGGCGCAGGAGCGTGTTGCGCTGCAGGCGGAACAGCCGGTCTGGACCGATCCGGAAACGGGTTACACCCGCCGCGCCGTCTCTCCGGCGAATTCCCCGTTGGAGCTTCTGGATGTTTCGCTGCCATCAGGCGTGCGCGTGCCCTATCCGGCATCCGCCTTCGCCTTCCAGCACCAGCAGATCTGGGTGCTTGCGGGCCGGCTCGATTTCCAGGAAGGGCCGGTGATGCACCATCTCACCGAAGGCGATTGCCTTCTGCTCGGCCCGCCTGCCGATTGCGTCTTCTTCAATCCAGGCAAGGAACCGGCGCGTTATGTGGTGGCGCTGGCCCGGCGCTAGGCGCCGAGCCAGAATTTGATGATCAGGCCGACAGTGCCGACCGTTACCACTCCGGCCACCCAGAGGCCGACGAACCAGGCGAGCCGCCTGAAGGTTTCGCCGCCGGCCATCAGTGATAACCCTCTTCCGGATCGACCTTGCCGCGGAAGACCCAATAGGCATAGCTCGTATAGGCAAGGATCAGCGGCACCAGGATTAGCGCGCCGACCAGCAGGAAACCGAGGCTTTCATCGGGCGCCGCCGCATCCCAGATCGTCACGGATGTCGGCACGATATAGGGGTAGAAGCTGATGCCGATGCCGGCGTAACCGAGTACGAAAAGCCCAAGCGCCGCAAAGAACGGCCGGCTGTCGCGGTTGTTTTTCAGGCCCGTGAGCAGAAGCCAGAAACAGCCGAGGACCAGCAGGGGCACGATGACGCTGAAGATCGCGGTCGGCCAGGAGAACCAGCGGTTCAGATAGAGGGGCTCGAGAAAGGGCGTCCAGAGGCTGAAGATCGCCATGGCGGCGAGCGTCGCGAGCGCTGCGATATAGGAAAGGCTGCGGGCCTTGTCGCGAAGATCGCCCGTCGTTTTCATCACCAGCCAGGTCGAGCCGAGCAGTGCGTAGCCAATCACGACTGCAAGGCCGGTGGCGATCGAAAACGGGGTCAACCAGTCCCACCAGCCGCCGGAATAGGCCCGATTTGCAACCGGAATGCCCTGTACCAGCGCGCCGAGTGCGATCCCTTGAGCCAGTGCCGCCATGAACGAGCCGCCGGCAAAGGCCCAGTTCCAGAGATATTGCGCCCGGCCGGTGCGCCAGCGGTATTCGAAGGCGACGCCTCGAAAGATCAGCCCGAGCAGCATGGCGACGATAGGCGCGTAGAGTGCCGGCAGGATCGTCGCATAGGCGAGCGGAAAGACCGCCATCAGCCCGCCGCCGCCGAGTACCAGCCAAGTCTCGTTGCCGTCCCAGACGGGGGCGACGCTGTTCATCATCACGTCGCGATGGCGCTTTTCCGGAAACAGGGGGAAGAGGATGCCGACACCGAGGTCGAACCCGTCGAGGATGACATAGGCAAGCACCGCAAAGGCGATGATGGCCGCCCAGATGAAGGGAAGGTCAATGACCATGACGGCCTCCTGCAGGGAGCGTTGCGGTATGCGGAGCCGGCGTTATGCCGGCGGTTCGGATCGGGCCTTCGCCGAGATCGCCACTCGGATCGCGCGGCAGGCGGGACATCAGCCGCAGGATATAGAAGGTGCCGGCGCCGAAGACGAGGAAATAGACGATGATGAAGGCGACCAGCGAGGAGCCTACTGCCGCTGCCGCGATCGGCGAGACGGAATTTGCGGTCAACAGGTGGCCGTAGACGGTATAGGGCTGGCGGCCGGCCTCGGTCGTCACCCAGCCGGCGAGGACGGCGACGAAGCCGGCAGGCCCCATGACCATTGCGGCCCGGTGCAGCCATTCGGAGGTGTAGAGGCGGCCTCGCCATCGACAGTACAGGCTCCAGAGGCCGAGGCTCAGCATCGCGAACCCGAGGCCGACCATGATGCGGAAGGACCAGAACACGATTGGCACCGGCGGCTGCAATTCGCGCGGCACGGTGTCGAGGCCCTTGAGCGGCGCATCGAGGCTGTGTTTCAGGATGAGGCTCGAAAGCTTCGGGATCTCGATTGCGTAGTCAATCCGTTGTTCGGCGTGGTTCGGCAGGCCGAAGAGGATCAGCGGCGCGCCGTCCGGATGGCTCTGGTAGTGGCCTTCCATCGCCATGACCTTGACCGGTTGGTGCTCCAGCGTGTTGAGGCCGTGCTGGTCGCCGGCAAAGATCTGGATCGGGGCGACAATCGTCAGCATCCACATCGCCATCGAGAACATCGTGCCAGCGCGCAAGGGGGCGGTGCGGCGCAGAAGATGCAGGCCGCCGACCGCGCCGACCACAAGGGCGGTGGTCAGGTAGGCGGCGAGCACCATGTGGACGAGGCGATAGGGGAAGGACGGGTTGAAGATGACAGCCCACCAGTCGGCGGGTATGAACTGGCCCTTGTCGTTCATCGTAAAACCCTGCGGCGTCTGCATCCAGGAGTTTGCGGAAAGGATCCAGGTTGCCGAGATCAAAGTGCCGACCGCGACCATCAGGGTCGCGAAGAAATGCAGGCCGGGGCCGACGCGGTTGCGGCCGAACAGCATGATGCCGAGGAAGCCTGCCTCCAGGAAAAATGCCGAGAGCACTTCGTAACCCATCAGCGGGCCGATGATCGGGCCGACCTTGTCGGAGAACACACTCCAGTTGGTGCCGAACTGGTAGGACATGACGATACCGGAGACGACGCCCATGCCGAAGGCGAGCGCAAAAATCGTCTTCCAGAAGTCGAACAGCTCCAGATAGACGACCTGTTTCTTCCACAGCCAAAGACCTTCCAGCACCGCGAGATAACTCGCCAACCCGATCGAAAACGCAGGAAAAATGATGTGGAACGAGACCGTGAAGGCGAACTGCATGCGCGCCAGCAGCGTCGCGTCGAAGGTCTCGAACATGGCGTCATCCCTTTTCTGGCGGGGGCC
This sequence comes from Neorhizobium sp. T25_27, assembly GCF_002968565.1. Taxonomy (NCBI): domain Bacteria; kingdom Pseudomonadati; phylum Pseudomonadota; class Alphaproteobacteria; order Hyphomicrobiales; family Rhizobiaceae; genus Neorhizobium; species Neorhizobium sp. T25_27. The sequence continues at coordinate 165,735 of NZ_PVBJ01000006.1, read as the reverse complement.
AGAAGCCCATCCATCTCATCGGATGACAATCGGCGGGGGGCGTCAAGAGATCAATGCGCATCAATGCCGCGCGCCCGGATGCCGCGGCCCTGCGTTGAACCGCCGCAGTCAATGAAAAGGCGCTTCCCTGTGAGGGGAAGCGCCAAGTTGGGGAGGGTACTATGACAATGTCGGCCGCGTGGAGGTCATGCGACCGACCCGCGTTGAACCCATGATCATCAGTTTTGTTCCCCTTTCGCCTGTTTTGGCACGGAACCTTCGGTGGCGGTCCCGGTTCGGCAAGCAGGTACGGAAAGGAGAAACGCACCATGAGCAAAGCCGTAGAAACCACCGATCACAAGGAAATCCGGCAATGGATCGAGGAACGCGGCGGCCATCCGGCCCGGGTGAAGGGCGCCAGGGAAGGCGGCATTCTGCGCGTCGATTTCGGGAAGCCGGAAGAATCCCTGGAAGAAATCGAATGGGATGACTTCTTCTCGATCTTCGATGAGAACAAGCTCGTGTTCCTTTTCCAGGAAGAAACGGAAGCCGGCAAAACCAGCCGGTTCAACAAATTCGTGTCCAGCACGAAACACTGAGGCCGCGGCCAGACCGCGGTCCCTGAGCCAAGGAGGACGGTCATGTCCACATCCAAACATTTCAAGACCCGCAAGCCCAGCGATGCCGATCTCAAGGAGGATCCCGGTATCGGCCAGTCGAAAGGGTTGAACCGCTTCACCGGCGCCGACGAGATCGCCGGCGACAATACCGAGGAAGGCGATGTCGGCAACGACACGACCCGTTTCGGCGGCGTCGACCCCAACCAACGCGGCCGCTCGAACAAATGACCTCTCAAGGAGGATAGATCATGCAAGGCAATAAAACCCACCAGCAACAGCGCAACGTCATCGAAAAGCGGGAAAATACCGCCAATGCGCCCAAGGATTTCGATCCCGGCCCCGACCTGCGACGGAGCGAAGCGGCCAAGGAGGCATTCCGTCGCGGCGATAACCTGGACATGCGGGCCGCGGAAGTTTCGCTCCATGACGACCCATCGATCATTCGTGGCCGCAACCAGGAAAGCGAACACCACAAGGGCAAGGGCTCCTGACTCTTTTGGAGAACACGGAACCCAAACCCCATCCTCACGGTTGTCGGACGCCTGCCCGGTGATATGTTACGGTCGGGCTGGCAGAAGAACCAAGTGCGGTGGCAGATGTCACCGCACCATCCTGGGAGGATGACATGTTCGGTCTAAGCCCAACCTTTGTCGATCGAGAGGATGCCGGAAGGCAATTGGCGGAAGCCATGCAGGCGACGCTGCCGCCCGATCCGATCCTGATGGCGCTGCCGCGTGGCGGCGTGCCCGTGGCCTTCGAAGTCGCCCAGCGGCTCGGCCTGCCGCTCGATCTCCTTATCGTCCGCAAGATCGGCGCGCCCGGTCATCCCGAATATGGCATCGGCGCTGTCGTCGATGGGCGGGAGCCGCACGTGATCGTCGACGAGGACGCCGCCCGCCGGTTCCACGTGCCGCCAGGTTATCTCGCGGCCGAGCGCGAGCATCAGCTCGCCGAAATCGAACGGCGCCATCGAATGTATTTCGGCGAGGACGAGCCGAGCGAGCATGATCACACGGGACGCGACGTCATTCTTGTCGATGACGGGATTGCGAACGGCGTTTCGATCCGCGCCGGCATCCATGCGCTGAAGGACATGGGTGTCGCGTCGATCCGGATCGCAGTGCCGGTCGCGCCGCGTCAATTGCTGGAATCCTTGCAGGAAGAGGTGGACGACATCGTCTGCCTGTCGGCTCCCGACCGTCTGGAAGCGGTCAGCCTGCACTACGGCGACTTCAGGGAGACGACCGACCAGGACGTAGTGCGCCTTCTGAAGGAGGCTCACCGGCTCAGCCGCACCCTGAGCCATTGAGGATCAGAGTTCGACAGTAACCAGAAGCGGCAGATGATCCGAGGCCCGGCGGGAAAGCGGGGTCGACACCACCTGCGTCGCGACCGGTGTGATTTCGCTGGAGGCGAACACGTGGTCGATCCTCAGAAGCGGCAGACGCGACGGAAAAGTGGCTTTGGGCCTCCTGCCGCTCAAAAGCGGTACGTCCGCCATCTGGCGGGCGACGGCCTTGTAGGTCGCGGTCACGGGTGTGGCGTTGAAATCGCCGATCAGGATCTTCGGCTTGCCCCGGCAATCCGGCGCCCCCATCCAGGACGGCCCGAGGATTTCGGCGATCTGGCGCATCCGGTCGCCGCCCAGCAGGCCGAGATGGGTATTGAAGACCTGCAGCTTGTGCTCGCCGACCTCTATTTCCACCCAGACGGCGCCGCGCTGTTCGCCATGCGAGAACAGGCCGGCACCCTTTACCATTCTTGCCGGCAGGGCCGTCAGGATCGCATCGCCGTAACGCTCTTCGGCAACGTTGAGTGCTGCGTGGAAATGGAATTCCATCTGCAGAAGAGAGGCGATCACATGCGCCTGGTCTATCCCGCCGGTGCGGCTGCGGCCGACATCCAATTCCTGCAATCCGATGATATCCGGCTCCAAGGCCGCGATGACCTCGGCTACCCGGGCGGGGTCGAGCCGGCGATCGGTACCGATGCAGCTATGCACATTATAACTCAGGATTTTCAGGCGATGCCTTGTCTTCGAAGGCTGGGCCGGGGCGGTGCCGGCCTTGGCTGGCGATGTCTGATCAGTCATGGAGCTGGGAACACCTTGGTCCCGGTTTCGTTCCCATTGTTATACAGTCGTTTACGAGAGGGACCATGATCGCCAGACGCCATCTGCTCAAGTTTCTGATCGGCGTCGCGATCTGCCTGGCGGCCTTCCTCGTCTATCGCAGCCTCGGCCGCTACACGGTCGACGAGATCGAGGAATCGGTCCGGTCGATCGCCGCTTTCCGGCTCGCGACCGCATTTTTCTTCGTCATCCTTTCCTATCTCTGCCTCGGCGGCTTCGATGCGCTTGCCGTGCGGTATGTAGGCAAGCCGCTTCTTTTGCGGCAGACCTCGCTCGCGTCCTTCACTGCGCTGTCGATCGGCCACAATGTCGGGCTTTCTGCGCTGAGCAGCGGTGCCGTGCGCTACCGGTTCTACACGCGCTGGGGTTTGACCGGCGAGGACATCGCCAAGGTCATCGTCTTCTGCGGGGTGACCGTCGGCCTCGGTCTCGGAACGCTGGCCGGGCTGGCGCTGCTGCTCCAGCCCCGTGACGCGGCGGACCTGCTGGGCCTCGACCGCACGGCACGGCTGGCGGCCGGGCTTCTCTGCCTGGCCGGCCCTGCCGCCTATCTGCTGATCTGCGCCTTCGTGCGCCGTCCTCTTGTCGTGCGCAACTGGCGTTTCGAACCGCCGGCGATACAGCTGGCGCTCAGCCAGATCGTCATCGGCACGCTGAACTTCGCTTGCGTCACGGCTTCCATCCAGCAGCTTCTGGCGAGCTTTACCGATGCCGGTTACCTGGCTGTGGCCAGCGCCTATGTGACCGCCAACATAGCCGCGCTGCTCAGCCATGTGCCGGGCGGGCTCGGCGTACTGGAGGCGACCATGATCGGAATCCTGCCGACATCCGCGTCGATCGGCGCGCTGATCGCCTTCCGGGTCCTCTATTTTTTCGTGCCGCTCACGATCGGCGTGCCGACATTTCTCGTCACCGAGGCTTATTATCGTCATCGGGGCGGCAAGTTCCTAGAGCAGACGGTGATGTGACAGGCGGGCGAAAAGCCGCCTGAGACCAGCCTTGATTTCCGGAATCGGCCAGAAGGGCTGTTTCGGGTCGATGATCCCCGTGCCGACCAAAGATTCCGTTTCGCCTTTGTCCGTATCTACGTCGTAGCTCCGCAGGCCGCGCGGCTTGACGTTCAGCCGGTCGACGGCCGCCAGAACGGAGCCGGTTTCCGCGATGATCCGCGCAACTTCTGCCGGCTGGGCGTCGAGATGTTCGGCGATCAGCGCGTTGCGGAGCGCGGCGATTGCCTGCCTGCCTGCCGGGTCCGACGTTTCGATCGCAAGGTCCGCCTCGGTGTCCAGCCCTTCGGAGCGGTTGTTGAGATTGGAAGAGCCGACCCGCACGAACTGGTCGTCGACGATGATCAGCTTGGAATGAACGATGATCTCCTGCTCGCCACCGTTGCCGTCGGAAACGGCGGCAAAGAAAACCCGCAGACGTCCATAACGATCTGCGCGCTTGAGGCGACGAATCAGCCGGTTGCGGTTGTGGCCCATCATCAGCTTTTCCAGGAAGCCATGGGATTCGCGCGTGACGATCACGAGGATTTCCGGGCCGTCGGCTTTCCTCAACCGCCTGGCGAGAGTTCGCGCCACGCCGAAGGAGGCGAGATACTGCGTTTCGATATAGAGATGGCGTCTGGCCGCCTTCAGCGCGTCGTGGGTCAGCCTGATCGCCTCGCGGTGGCCGCGATGGCCTTTCCATTTCCACGCCTCGGTGAGTGCCAAGCCGGTGTTGCAGTCGGTCAGCGCCGGTTCCAGGTCTGCTGGCCAGGCATTTATGCCCGGCACATCGAGCGGTGAAAGGACCTGGCGTGTCGCCTTTTTCCACCGGCGGCGTGCGACGTCGCCGATCAGCTTTGCCGTATCGCCGGTCACGATCGTCTGTATGTCGTGGACGGGGCCGTAGGTGGTTCCGTCCGGCGCCCGGCGCAGCGGGTTGTCGATCGCATGGCTGCGGTCGTCCCAGCGGCGGGCGGTCAGGTCGATGCCGCCGAGGAAGGCGGTCCGGTCGTCGATCGCGACGATTTTCTGATGATGGCTGGCGCGCAGCGGATGGTCGAAATCGAAATGCAGGGAGATGCGCGGATGGTCTTTCCAATCCATCTTGCCGAACATCTTGAGGCTCTTGCCGGAATAAACAGGCCCCATGCCCCAGACCAGGATGCGGATTTCAAGCGAGGGCTTCTCCTCGACCATCTTATGCAGCAGAGCACCGAGTGTTTCGCCGTCCGGGTCGCGCGGACGAAGGACGATGTCCGGATCGAAATCCCAGCCGATAATGAAGATCGAACGTTCCGCCAGCCTCAAGACCTGATCCAGCCGGCGAAAATAGTCGTCGCCATCGATCAGGAAGGCGAGCTTTTCCGCCTTCGCTCTGCGCCAGGCGTTCCGGCCGGGCCGGATGATGGGTTCGAATGAGAATCCTGTATCCCGCGTAAGGATCGATTGCGTCGCTACATCCACCTGGCCACCTCATCATGGAATGGCAGATGAACGCGCGGATTTTGTCCTTTGTTCCAAGGCTGTATTCCCGCACATAGCTGGATGGAGTGGCCGGATGGAGTGGAAGGTGAGGGCGTTACTCGATAACCGTTTGCTGAGCCGGGTTGGGCGCAATGAAATTGCTGTTGCCGTCTCTGAAGGCTTCCATTGCAACAATGAGCCCGAGAAGGATGAGAGCTGCCGCACCCATCAGCTTCCACAGCCCGCGGGTCATCGGTTTTTGCGGCCTCTCGTCCTGCGCTTGCCTGTGCTCTGCACGTGTATGGCCATGGATATTCATGATCGATCTACCGGCGCTTTCGCGCCGGTACCTCTTCAACTGGAGGCCAGATTGCCGGGCGGCATATAGACTGGCGGATTGGGATTTTCGTCGGGATTAGGCAACGGCGTCTCATCCGGCAGCCGATCCGGTTCCGGTTCGTCGATCGGTGGGTCCGGCTTCCAGATGGGCGCCGGCATGGGCGGGCGTTCACTTGGTTCGCGAGGATCGGGTATCATGGAAAACTCCCTGTTACTCATCTCACAACCGCCCGGCATGGCGATTGTTCCTCGCAAATTGACCCTAAGGGTTCGTGGAGCCGGTGCTGGTCGGGTCTGTTCCCGGAGTCGGAGTCTGCGCCCTATCGGTTGCCGCAGGAGGTGCCGGAGCCTGCGCCGTATCATCCGACCCGCCGGTGAAATAATAACCAACGGCCATCAGGAGGAGCACTATGGTGATCCCTCCGATGATGGAATTTGCCCTCATCTCGCGTGACATGATCTTCGCCTTTATGGCTCGTGAATTTACTACTGGACAATTCGCAAAGGGCGGCAATGTTCCAAGCATCGAGGTGAAGAGGAACTTCGCATGCTTTCAGGGGTTGAATCCGGTTGCCTTACGTTCCCAAAAGCAATCGATCTGGGCGACCAATTTGCGAGGAGAAGCGAATGACCCATGCCCGAGACAATTTCCTCGCGTGGCTACGTGCCGCCCATGCCATGGAGGAACAGGCGATCACTACGCTTACCGCGCAATCCCGGCGAATCGAGAGTTATCCCGACCTCAAGGCCCGTATCGTACAGCACCTGCATGAGACCGAGGAACACGCCCAGGCGCTGAAGACGCTCCTCGATCATTTTTCGGCAACCGGCAGCGCTTTGGCGCTCAAGGACATGGCGGCGAAACTGGCGGCCAAGGCGCAGGGTGTCGGCGGCATGTTGACCAGTGACGAGGTCGTCAAGGGAGCGATGGCAAGCTATGCCTTTGAGCACATGGAAATCGCCAGCTACCGGGTCCTGATTGCAGCGGCCGACGAGCTGGATGAAATGGAGGCGAAGACGGTTTTCGAACGCATCCTTGGCGAGGAGATCGCTATGGCCAACTGGCTGGAAGCCAATCTCGACGCCATCACCCGCATATTCCTGATGCGTGACGAACGTGACCTGATGGCAAAGAGATAAGTGGCGAGCGCTAAGGAGGGTGGCCAGCCGCTGCGATGGCGGCTGGCGCGGGAGGTCAGGTTCTCAAGGGTGCGTCCGGATCCAGATGGATCTGCATATCTCGTGGATCGCGTACGCCCTGTTGATAAAGCTGGATGATCTGTGCTGCGAGATTGTTCGCGGCGAGGCTGCCGCCGGCAAGTCCACGCTCTGCGCAGATCTCGTCGAACAGGCGTTGAAGAAATGCCAGTTCCGTCGGTTCGAAAGTGTTGGTCAGGACTGCTGCATTCATCTTTTCAGCCTCCCAAATGGTGGCGAAAGCGCTTCCTGTCTTCCAGTCGCCAGCGCGCTCTTGTCATCAGCCGGCGATAGCCAAAGACTACTACTTCTCTTCCACTTTGCAAGGGAGGAAAGCGGGGTGGACGCAGCAGTGGATTGCTCGAAATCCTTTCTCAAGCAGTCGCGAATGTAAGTGATTTTTCAGTCGTTAAGATGGTTCGCCTCGTGATCGTGAAACTGTTCGGTCTGCACCGTTTTGCCATCCAGTCCGCGTTCCCTCGAATGCTGTGCCTTGTCCCGGTTCGACAGCACTTTGTTTTCGGGAAGGATCGCCTTATCGACATCTGTCATGGCCCCGTTTCCGCTGTTTTTCCCCTGCGCTCCCGCGCCAATCCGCTTCGAACTCGCCTTGGCCATCATGTCTGTCTCCTGGCTCTTGTTTTCACTCAAAGGGTAGAACCGCGCAGGCGAGTTTTTGATCCGCGAAAAGTCGGATAGGAGAAATCTGAACGATCTCCCTGCACAGATTTTAAGATTTCAGCCCTAGGGTCCGGCGCATGAGGCACGAATTCAGCTCAGCTTTTCCAAAAGCTGCCGATACCCTAATTCCTTCGGGGAAGCGGATTCTCCAACTCGTAACCCATGACAAGATGGGGGGCGTGCGTACCCTTGTGCAGATGGTGGAGACCGGCTTGCACGCCCGCGGTTTCGAGGTGCAGACGCTGCCTCTCGACACCGGTCATGGAACGGTCGCCACGCTTCGCAATCTCGCACGCCTTGGCTGGACCATCCTGTCGGGTAAATACGACGCGATCTTCACCTACCAGGCTGCGGCCTCCGTCTTCGGCGGCTTTTTCGGCTTTCTGGGCCGCGTGCCGGTGCGCGCCGCCCATCACACCGCGGCGCCGGAAGGTATTCGCCGGCATTGGAAGGCACTTGACTGGCTGTTCGGTTCGGCCGGGATATTCACTCATTTTGTATCGAATTCCGTTTCCACCAGCGCGTCGTTCGGCAAATGGCCTGCTGCCTACCGGCGGCGGTTCATCCTGATCCCGCATGGTGTCGATCCCATTCCGCCGGCTCGCGCAGCGGTCGATTGGCGGCAGCGCCTTTCCATTCCACCAGATGCTTTCGTGCTGGTCGCGACCGGGAGGCTGGTGGATCAGAAGGATCACGCAGTCCTGGTGGATGCGCTCGGGATGCTGCCGGGCATGCATCTGATCATCGCCGGCGACGGCCCGAACCGGTTGGCGCTGGAGGAAAAAGCGCGCGCTCTGGGTGTCGCGGAGCGCTTCCATCTGGTCGGCTCTATCGAGCGGGATGCTCTCGGCGACATCCTGACGGCCGGAAATATCTATGTGTTCCCGTCGATCTGGGAAACTTTCGGCCTTGCCGGGGTGGAGGCATCGATGGCCGGGCTGCCGGTCGTCGCGTCCGATCTCCCGGTTCTGCGGGAGGTGCTGTGCATCGGCGACGCGCACGAGAACGCAGCCATGACGCGGTTCCATCCGCCCTGCGATGCGGCCAGCCTTGCCGATGCGGTCAAAGATCTCGCCGCGAATTATCCGGATGCGCAGCTTCGGAACGATTTCGCGCGATTGCATCGAGAGCATCACAGCCGGGAGCTCATGCTGGAGCGCTATACGAATTTCCTGCAGTCCGAGAGCGGCGTCTAACCGCGTCGCGGATAAAAGCGTTGAAGCAGCGAGCGGGCGTCGAACAGGTTCCAGCGCAGCGCGATATAGGCGCTGGCGATGCCGATCAGGACGAAGTTGATGGCGCTTGCAGCCGGCTCTTCCGCCAGGAGCTGGACACCTTTGCCGACGGCGACCACAGCTATGCCGAGAGCCAGCAGCAGGCCCCCCCGGGGCAGGTCGAGAGGCATGCGCAGGTTTCCCGACGCGTAGACCAGGCAGATCAACAGCGCCGCCGCCTGCCCGAGCGTAAAGGCGATGGCGGCGCCCATCGCCGCGTATGAAGGGATCAGCAGGTAGCTCAGCGTTCCGGTGACCGCCAACATAGCGACGGATGCGACCAGTTCCAGGTTTGTTGTCCCGCTGAAATAAATGATCTGGCCGAAATAGTGGGCGCGCATGACGAGAATGGCATTTGCGACGAGCAGGATCGGCATGATCTGGGTGACGACCGGCAGATAGCTCGGGGCGAGCAGGATCCCGAAGATGACGTCGCCGAGCAGGATAAAGGACGCGGTGCCAAAAATGACGATATAGCAATGCGTTATGAAGGCGCGCTTGAGGGTATGCCGCGCTTCGGTCCCTTTCCCCTCCGTATGGAAGTTCTTGGCGCTCGAAATATATCCTGCGCTGATCGCCTCGGCCAAGACCAGGAACGTCTGCTTCATGAGGTCGAGTACGGTCCCGTAAGGGGCGACGGTGCTGGTATTGTAGAGGCCCGCCAGCAGCAGCCGGTCGACGTTCATGGCGGCAGCCGAGGCGCCGAAGGCGATGGCAAGCGGCCAGCCGTAGCGCCACATCCGCCGCACGTCGCTGCCCCTAGGCCAGACGAAGCCGGACGCCCATATGGTGCGGCTGAAATGCCGGAAAACCGGCACGGAGCCCAGCGCATAACCGAGCCCCACGCCTGCCAGCAATGCGCCGGGCGTGTCGAATTCGAGGACGGCGATGTAACCGAACAACAGCGAGAAGACGGCGCGGGCGATGGTCGCGATTGCAACAAGCCGGACAAGAAGGTGGGCGCGGCTGATTTCGATTGCGACGAAATACAAGGTGAAGCACACCACCAGCAGGCTGCTGCTGACCGCAACATCGGCATGCAATGTTCCCAACAGGTAGAACAGGTATATGAAGCCGATCGCCGGCAACATCACCACCCCTGAAACCAGCAGCAGCGCGCCTGCGAGTCGGTCGGCTTCCTTGGGGTCGTATCGCCCGAAATGGGCGAATACGATCCACTGGACGCCCAGGCTGTAGACCATCATGCATATCGAAAACCCGACAATATACTGGCCGTACACTTCGGCGCTGGTCATGCGCGTGAAGATGGAAACCGACACGAGATTGATGATGGCCGAGGTCGCCCGCGAGGCTAAATACACCGAGGCATGTCTATCGCTCAATTTTGTCGCCCAATAATATGCATTTGGTCAGAATTAACCGCTAACCCTCTAGGGTAGGCCCGATCGCCGGGAGTGACGTAGATCCTTCCTTAGCAGGAACAAACTCAATAATCATAGGGCATGTGATGATTATGAAAAGCTCTCGGATTGTTGATCCGGTCGCAGCCCGAATCTGCTTTCTCGTGCGTGGTTTCGATGGCGGCGGTGCCCAACGCGACGCCATCCTGCTGGCAAACGAACTGCAGGGCCAGGGATTTCCAAGCGCAATCGTTACACTTCAGAGTTCGGGGCCGTTGCGGGACCTGATCCGCGCCGACGTGCCCGTTATCGATCTCGGCAACGGCCGCAAACTGCGCCTCGCCTTTGCGCCCGCCGCATTGCGAAGGTTGCTGGTCACGGGGCGTCCGAGGGCGCTGGTGTCTTCCGAGGCGGCGGCGAATGTCCTGGTGGTCCTGGCCTCGCGAGGGCTAGCGAGGGAAACGCGGCCGTCGATCGTCCTGCGCGAGGTGGCAAGCCCCCTGCAGGCGCGAACCGGCGATCCCTACTGGCAGAACCGGCTGGCCTACAGGCTGATCCGGTTTGCCTATCCGCGCGCCGATCTCGTCCTGACGTTGACGGCCGGTGCGCGAAACGACCTCATCGACCGTTTCGGGGTGCCGGCCGCGAAAGTCGCCAATCTAGGGACCAATGCCGTGCTGACACCGCAGATGCGGCGGCGGATAGAGCAACTGGGCCGCGCCCCGGAGCCGGGCCACATCGTCTCGGTCGGCAGGCTCTCCCCGGAAAAGGGGTATGCGACGCTGATCGAGGCCTTCGCGCAACTCAGGCAGATGCGCGAGGCCCGGCTGACGATCGTCGGGGAAGGCGATGAACGCGGCAACCTGGAGGCCTTTGTCGAAGCGCTAAATCTATCGCAGGACGTCAGCTTGCCGGGACACAATCCAGACCCGTTGTCGATCGTGTCGCAGGCTTCGCTTTTCGTATCGTCCTCCTCGCATGAGGGGCTGGGGAACGCACTGATCGAGGCCATGGCCTGCGGCGTGCCCGTCGTCGCGACGGATGCGCCTTACGGTCCGCGCGAGATCCTGCAGGGCGGCAGGCTTGGGCAGCTGGTGCCGGTCGGTGACGCGACCGCGCTTGCGCAGGCCATGGCGACGACGCTCGAACAGCCGCCCGAAAGCGCGGTTCTCCAAGCCCGGGCCGCGGAGTTCAGCGTCGAGAAATCGGCCGAAAGGTTCATCCATCTTCTTCAGGCAGCAGGGATCGCGGGAAATGCCGTTTCTGCGGCGCCGGAGATTGAGACAACCGTAAGTATTTGACATTATGTTCTGAAGCTCTGGGAGATCCGACTGCAATGGATGGGGGTAGATGAAAAAGCCGAAACTCTGGGAGATGTCCGGTTCCGAGATACTGGCGGGAGTATCCCGCAAGATCGGGCGGCACGTATATTTTCGACCGCACCTGTTGAAGCTGGATGCGCCTGTGGTTGCTTTCACGTTCGACGACTTTCCTGTCTCGGTCTTCGAAAATGCGGCGCCCGCTCTTGAAGACGCCGGCATGCTCGGCACGTTCTATCTTGCAAGCGGCCTGATGCAGCGCGTCGAAAACGGCCAGCTGATCGTCGATGAGGAGATGGTCGCGACACTTTCGGACAGGGGACACGAGATCGGCGGTCACACCCATGGCCATATCAATGTCCAGAAAACGCCCCGTCGCGACCTCATGGCCGATGTCAGGCGAAACGACGAGGAAATCGCCCGGATCGTCGGCTCCGCAAAGCCGGTTTCCTTCGCGTATCCCTTCGGAATGATTTCGGTCCCGTCCAAGCTGGCGCTGATGCATCACTATCCGGGCCTGCGCGGCATCAAGGTCGGCACCAATTCCGGCCTCATCGACCTTGCCCATCTGAAGGCGCAGGAGCTCTATGATTGCAGCAACGATTCCGCTTCGATCGACAGGATGCTGGACGATGTCGAGCGGCGCTGCGGCTGGCTGATCTTCTATACCCACGACGTGCGCGAGGACCCGACGAATATCGGCTGTTCGCCGGCTTTCTTCTCGCAGGTGGTCGACAAGGTGCGCCGGCGCGGCATCAAGGTCGAGACGGTGATCGATACGCTGAAGCGGATCGGGGTCGCCTAACGGGTCTTGTCCGTGCCCGGTCGGTCGGCCGTCAGATCCTTATAGACGGCCCAGCAGAATGCCCAGGACGTGACGAAATATCGCCGTGCCAGGCGGCGCGGCTCGGTCGCGACGCGCCAGAGGAATTCCAACCCGGCTTTCCGCAGGAAGACCGGAGCACGCGATTTGACGCCGGCATAGAAATCAAGCCCGGCGCCGAAACCGAAGCCGTAGCAATCGGGAAGGTCGGCGCGGTGCTTGTCCATCCAGATTTCGGATTTGGGCGCGCCGATGCCGAAGAAGATATGGGTCACCCGGTTTTCCCGAAGCTTGGACACCAGTTCCCGGCCAAACACCTCGTTCTGCTCGAAAGCCGGAGGGGCGGTGACGATGACGTGCTCGGAAAAACCGAGCGTCTTCAGCTTGTCGTCGAGGATCGCTGCCGTGGTTTCGCTCGAGCATAGGAGCAGGGGCCGATGGGTGCCCGGCTTCAGGCGCTCGATGATCTCGGGAAACAGATCGGCGCCGGTGATGCGGCCGGGGACGGCCAGTCCGCGCAGCCGCGCATAGAGGAGCACGGGGGCTCCGTCGACGGTGGTCAGCCAGGCCTTGTCGTAGGCGGCCCTGAAGGCGGGGTTCCTGTTCAGCTGCACGATGTGATCGAGATTGGCGGTCACCAGCAGCCGCAGGCCTTCACCGAGCGGCACCGGTTCGTTAACGATCGTGTCGACGATCCTGCGGGCGTCCCAGGTGGAGAACTCTATACCGAAGGCAGACGTTCGCTGCCGCTGTTTTACCGGTGCTTGCTCGGACATTTCAGGCGTACGCTGGTCCATAGGCGGGCTCGGCCTTCCTCGAGGCTATGATGCGGTAGCGGGCCTGGTAACCAAGGCCGAACATGGCAACCATCATCGTGAACCAGATTGGCCCCGACCGGGCAAGGAATACGCTTTCGAGGCAGGCGAGGAAGATCGAGAAAAGCCAGATCCTCAAGAAAAGCCTCGTCAGCGGCGTGAAGTTCTTTGCGGCGTCGATTGCCGCCAGATTTTTAAGGGGAGTAGCCAAGACCCATATCACCATCAATATCAATCCCGGTATGCCGGCGTTCATCGCGGCATCGACATAGGCATTGTGGGCATCCACCGCGCGCACGGCCCAGTTCAAGGTGCGCATGTCGCTGTTGACGAGGCTCTCCGCGCCCCAGAAAGAGCCGAAGCCATAACCGGTGATCGGACTCTGTGCAATAGCATCGAGTGCCAGCCGCCAGATGTCGGCGCGTGCCGTATAGGTGGTATCGATGCCGGTTGCCGCGACGATCTCCCTCAGCGGCGCGATCGTCGAAACGCCGACGGTCGCCAGGTTGAGCAGGCCGACCCCGCCGAAGACGACGGGAACGCGAATCCAGCGCCAGCGCTCGAAGAAAATGCTGAGGATGAAGATGCCGGGCAGCATGGCGGTCGAGGTCTTGGCGCCGGTTTTCAGCAGGAACAGGCTGCTCGCAGCAATGACCAGCAGTCCGATGATCCGGGACCATGCCGACATCAGGTAGATGCCGACGAAGCAGGAGAGCGCCATGACGACGCCGGTCTCGTTCTTCTGGACGTAAATTCCCTTCCAGAGCCCGGCATGCTGCGGCTCGAGAAAGTCGGTCAGCTGATGGACGGCAAGCCTCGGAAGAAACAGCACGCCGAAATAACAAAGGCCGACGATCAGCATCACACCGCCGCCGGCAAGCCTTGCAAACTGGCTCTCGCCTTTCGGCAGCATCAGAAACGCGCTGGCGCTGATGCAGACGGTGAGGGCAATCAGGACGCGCCTGACGGCACCGAGCGGGTCGACTGAAAGTGCCGCCGTCAGAAACAGCCACCCGAATACGAACGCAAGCAGCAGGCGGGGCTGGAAGATGACGCTCCGCACCCTGGGGGTCATCGCATAGACAACCACGATCAGGAACAGCATATAGGCGAGCAGCTGGCTCCAGAGAGCAGGTTTCGCCAGGGCAGGATTGAGGCTTGTGTCGACGAAAGGCGTCAGGGTGATCCAGTAGAAGCACCCGACACAGCAGAACAGCAGCTTTGCGCCGAAATTTCCAGAAGACGCAACTTCGTCCGTGTCTCTCGCCATCCACCCGCCGCCGCGTTCTTTTCGCGGGCGAATCGTAACAGAAACCGCCGAATCTCGCCAGCATCCATATCCGGCGGCCATTGCTGCGACGTTCGTCGGAGTGGCCGAAGCCCGGCTTCGAAGCCCGTGACTGCGACGTTGCGAGATTTCGGCCATTCATCATAACTGCATAAATTTAGGTGGGTCGCTTGACCTTGACGGTATCGAACCAGAACTTGGCGCTCATCCTGCAATCCTTGGCAGGCTTGCAGGCGCCAGTGGAGATTTCGAATGCTGGGAATATTTTGTCGGCTTGCCGGATCTCTCATGCTGATGGCGATCGGAATTGCCGGTGCGCAGGCGCAGAATTTCGTGCTGAAGCCGTTTTCCGAAGCCCGCGCCCCTGAACTTGCCGGGTTGACGGCGGCCGAGCAGAGCAAGGCGCTGGGGCGAGGGGTCAATTTCGGGGGGACGCTGGAGGCGCCGAGCGAAGGTGCCTGGGGAGGCCGGCTTTCCACCGAGCTGTTCGAGGCCGTCAGGCAAGGCGGGTTCCAGACCATCCGGCTGCCGGTCCGTTTCAGCAGCCATGCGGCCCTTTCGGAACCCTACAAGCTCGACGAGGCTTTCATGAAGCGGGTCGACTTTGCGGTCAACAACGCGTTGTCCCGGGGCCTCAACATCATCATCGACTTCCACCATTATCACGAGATGGATGGCGATCCCCTGGAGGCGGAGGAGGTCGCGATCGGCGTGGAGAAGAGCCGCGAGCGTTTCCTGGCGATCTGGGAACAGCTCGCACGGCGATATCAGAGCCTGCCCAACGACAAGGTGCTGTTCGAGATCTACAACGAACCGCATGGCAAGACGGAGGAGGTCTGGAACGATCTGCTCGCCAAGGCGCTTGGGGTGATCCGCAAGACTAATCCTCACCGCTTCCTGATTGTCGACCCGGCGGAATGGAGCACGGCCTGGGGGCTCGAGAAGCTGGCGCTGCCTCCAGACGACCGCCGCTTGATCGTTACCATACACAATTATGCGCCGTTCAAATTCACGATGCAGGGCGCCAGCTGGATCGAAGGATCCAGGCCTTGGCTTGGAACTTCCTGCTGCGAGAAGGCGCAGATCGAGGAGATCAGGACGCCGCTCGACATGGCGGTCGAATGGGGGGAAAAGAACGACCGGCCGATCTTCGTCGGGGAATTCGGCTCCAATTCGCTCGCCTATTATCCCGACCGGGTGACCTATACGCGGATCATGCGGGAAGAGATCGAGAGACGCGGCATGAGCTGGGCCTATTGGGATTTCGCATCCCACGAATTCGGCCCCTGGGACCCAACCTCCAAGTCATGGCTGCCGGAATTGTACGAGGCGCTGGTTCCGAAGAAGTAGAAGCTTCAGGCGAACTCGCGGCCGGCTTCGCGCATATGGCCGAACAGGCCGAGTGTGAGTGCCATCAGCACGCCGAAAATGGCGCCGGCGAAAGCCCCTCCGATCAGCAGCAGCACCGAGCTCGGCGGCCAGCTCTTCGACTGCGGCGGCACCGGCGGCGAGATCACCCGGACATTGCTGGTGTCGATCTGCTGGCGCTCGCTGATCTGGTGCGTCCGCGACAGATAGGTTTCGTAAACGGCGGCCTTGGATCGGGCGTCCCGCTCCAGTTCGCGCAGGCGCACCTGCGCATCGTTTTCGGTAAACACGGTCGATCTTGAAGCGTCGGACTTGCGGCGCAGTTCCTGAAGAGCGCTGTTTGCCTGGTCGACATCGGTCTTGGCGGACTGGAGAAGACGGGCGGCTTCCTCGGAGATAGCACGGTCGACGGAAGCGAGCTCCGACTGCAGAGCGACGAGGCGCGGGTGCCGGCTGCCGTAGACGAGCGTCATCGAACTGATCTGCTGCTGCAACGCGCTATAGCTGGCGCGCAGGGTGACCATGCTGGCAGAATCGAACACCGCCGAATTCGCAACCCGCCTGTCGGCATAGGCCGCCTGGAGCTGCTTATAGCGGGTATCGGCCTGGATCAGCCGCTGCTGGGCGTCGAGAACCTGGGTATCGAGAGCGCCGGAAATGCGGGTGCTGGTGAGTTCGCCGGCGGTCGATTGCAGGTCGTTCTGGCGCTTGAACTGCTCGACCTTCTCCTCGGCTTGCGTCACAGAGCGGCGCAGTTCGTCAAGCCGGCTGTTGAGCCCGATCGCAAGCTGACCGACGCTATTCGATGAGGATTTGAACAATTCGCCTTCGAAGGCCGAGACGATCGCGTTCGACAGCTTGATCGACTTGTCGGCGTCGCCCGTCCAGACCGAAAGGACGACGACGAACGAGCCGTCGTCGCGGGTCGCGGTAATCTGCTTTTCGAGCTGGCGCAGGACGCTCAACTGCCTGTTTTCGGGCGCGGTCGGCAACGAGATGAGGCGGCGCAATCCGTCGAGCCGTCCGGGACGGTTGAATTCCGGGTCTTCGGTGAGGTTGAGATCGTCGATGACCTTGGTCAGCACGTTGCGCGACGTCAGCACCCGCAACTTGCTCTCGACTTCCAGAAGCTGGGAATCCCGTTGCGGGTTGGCGGAGAAGACGTCGTCGGAAACGAGGTTCAGGTTGGAGGGATCGATGATGATCTCCGTACTGACGGTATAGCGCGGCGAGGCAATGGCGGCGTAGAGCAGCGCGAGCACGGCGCCAAGGATCGCGGCGGCGATGATCCGCAGAAAGCCCTTGCGCAGCCAGCGGATGATATCGGTGAAATGGATATCGGTCAGGCTGTGTAGCTGTGCCTCGATCCGTTTTTCAAACGGAATGTCCTCGTATCGCATCCGGTCGTCATCTTCCCGTTCGTGGGCGGGCGGCTCACGATAATAGTCCGAACGGGTTCGATAGTCAGGTACCGAAGAAGGACGAGGCCGGTTGCGCGGCGAGGGGCGTTCTTCCGGTTCTTCTTCAACGACTGGATGATCCAGGAGGGAGCTCTGGTATTCGCTGCGACGACGCAACGCCCGGACCGATGCCGACCGCCGAGTATGTGGCTCCTTCGGCTCGTACATGGACTACCTCCGCCCTTCCGCCACAGCGAAAGAACCTACAATTGGACACACTCTGGCGATCATGCCGAATTGACGTGAATTTTAAGTTAATTGAAGATTTTCAACAGCTAATAAGCAGCCTTGCGAACGGGATGCGCCTCGTCCGCGGCGGATCGGGTAAAACCCTTCAGCCAAAGCTGGGTGGACAATATGCCGACGAAAGCGGCGTTGTCGCGGAACCCGGAGACCGGAGCCAGGCGGCATTTCTGATGGAGTTTTGCAACGGCCTTCGGATTGAAGAGGCCTGAGGCAGCGATTGCCTGTTCGCCCAGCATCTCGCCGACATAAGCCTGCGCGTCGTTGCCGGTGAAGGAACGGCTGTCCGGTGCGCGATAGGGCTGTTTCGGACGCTTGCGGATGACATCCGGCAGCAGGTCCCTGGCGACACGGCGCAGGATGTGCTTTTCGTCGAGGCCCTTGAGCTTCATGCCCGGCGTCAGGCGACTGGCGAATTCCACAAGCCTGTGGTCGAGGAAGGGGAAACGGCCTTCGATACCGTGCGCCATCGCCATGCGGTCGCCCTGGCTCGACAGGATGTAGCCGGGTAGCAGGAAACGGCTTTCGAGATATTGAGCCTGATGCAGCGGGTGCCAGCGGGAGAAATTCGCCGGCAGTCGGGAGGCAAGTTCTTCGGCCGCATCATAGCTGCCGAGCGTGGCGCGGAGTTCGTCGGAATAGAAGATCTTGGCGGCGGCCGTCGAGCGGAAGCGCGGGCGATGGGAGAACAGCGGATCGCCCGCCGGATCGTTGCCGGCGCCGAAGAAAGCGGCAAGATATTCCGCCGACTGCTGCTTCAGCCCCGGCAAATAGGGATAGAGCTTGCGGAAAAGATGTGGCCGCATCTTCGATCCCGGCTGGCGGGCACAGAAACGGCGCACGCGTGCCTCGCGAAAAATGTCGTAGCCGGCGAATACCTCGTCGGCGCCTTCGCCGGTCAGCACCACCTTCATTCCGGCATCGCGGACAAGGCCCGAGAGGCGGTAGAGCGGCGCAGGCGCGGTGCGCAGGACCGGCCGTTCGGTGAAACGGATCACATCCGGGAAACTTGCGGCGATATCGGCCGAGCCGCTGGCGACGGCGTGGTGACGGGTGCCGAGCGCTTCTGCGACTTGCCGCTGGAAGGCGCTTTCGTCGTGTTCGGCATCGTCGAAGGTCACCGAGAACGTGTTGAGGCCATTCGGAGCCATCGGTGCGGCGAGCGCCGCGATCAGCGAGGAGTCCAGTCCGCCGGAGAGGTAGGCGCCGACGGGCACGTCGGCGCGCATGCGCAGCCGCGTCGCATCGGTCAGCAGCGCCCGCAACTCCTCTTCTCGGACCGACTGGTCGATCTCGGAATAATCGCCCGCGTCCGGAAAATCGAGTACCCAATAGGGCCGGGTCTCGGTTCGGCTATTTTGGGCGATCATCAGGTGGCCGGGTTCGAGTTCGAGAACGCCCTTGAAAGCGGTGCGCGGCGCGATCGGCGTCCAGAGCGTGAAAATCTGGTCGAGCGCCACGGGATCGAGTTCGGCCTCGATGCCGGGCACTTGCAGCAGCGCCTTGATCTCCGAGGCGAAATACAGCGAACCCTTGTGCTCCGTATAAAAGAGTGGCCTGACCCCCATCCGGTCGCGGGCGAGCATCAGCCGGCGCTCGCGGTGATCCCAGATCGCGAAGGCATAATCGCCGTTGAGGCGCGAGAGGCAGGCCTCGCCATAGGTCGCGTAAAGCTGCAGCAGGACTTCCGTATCGCTGCCGGTGCGGAAGGTGACGCCGCGCGCCTTCAGCTCGTCGCGCAGTTCGACATAGTTGAAGATCTCGCCGTTGAAGACGATGGTAAAGCGGCCGTCGGCATCCGTCATCGGCTGCTGGCCGTCGGAAAGCCCGACGATCGACAACCGGACATGGGCAAGGCCGATGCCGAGCGAGGCGAACGCGCCTTGTCCGTCCGGCCCGCGATGGACGATCGCCTGTGCCATGGAAGACAGCAGAGCCTCCGGATTTCCGGAGCCGAATGCCTCACCGACGAAGCCCGCAAAACCGCACATCTGTTTCCATCATCAACAGGGACACCGATGCTCACGGTCATAGTCGGAAATGCTTGCCGGCCGCTTCAGGCGATCGATAAAATTGTAGTCGTGTCCCAAATAGGGTTTCAGGCAGGCTTCATTCCGAGCACCACGGTCGGCCAGAATTCCGAGACCGTGGGATGGATCGGCACCGCCCAGCGCAGCGTATCGTAGGTGGCGCGGGCATTCATCATGTCGAGCACGCCGTGGATCGATTCGTCGCCGCCGGTGCCGAGGATGGCGGCGCCGAGGATCTCGTGCGTGTCCGCATCGGCCACGAATTTCATCAGGCCCTGCGTTTCGCCCTTTTCGACCGCGCGGCCGACCCTTGCCATGGACTGGCGGCCAACCAGAACCTTGCGGCCGGATTTGCGCGCCTCTGCCTCGGTCATGCCGATCCGGCCGAGCGGCGGGTCGATATAAAGGGCGTAACCGACCAGCCGGTCGGAGACCTTGCGGCTCTCTCCGTCGAAGAGGTTGGCGGCGATGATCTCGAAGTCGTTATAGGCGGTGTGGGTGAAGGCGCCGCGACCGTTGCAATCGCCCATCGCCCAGATGCCCTCGACATTGGTCGAGAGATCGTCGCCGACCTTGATGTAGCCCTTGGCGTCCAGTTCGACGCCGGCCTTGTCGAGGCCGAGATCGTCGGTGTTCGGACGGCGGCCGACCGCGAGCAGAACGTCGGAGCCGATCACTTCCGGAGCGCCTTGGGTGCAATCGACGCCGACGGCGACGCCATCTTCATGCTTGCTGAAACGGATGCATTCGGCGCCGGTGCGGATATGGATGCCTTCGGCTTCGAGGATTTCGCGGATCGCTTGCGAGATTTCCTCGTCTTCGCGCCCGACGAGACGCGGGCCTTTTTCGACGACAGTCACTTCGGCTCCGAAACGGCGGTAGATCTGCGCGAATTCCAGCCCGATATAGCTGCCGCCGACGATGACCAGATGTTTCGGCACCCGGTCGAGCAGAACGATGTCGCTGTTGGTCATGTAGGGCACGTCGCCGACGCCCGGGAAATCCGGGACTGCGGCACGGCCGCCGACATTCAGGAAGATCTGCGGCGCGGTCAGAAGCTCGTCGCCGACGCGGATCGTATTCTTATCCTCGAACCGCGCATGGCCGCGGATCAGAGTGCAGTTCGGCATGCCCTCGAGCCAGCTCTCGTTGCCCTGACGCGAGTCGAGCGTCACCTTGTGCGAACGCCGCATGACGGCCGGCATGTCGATCTTCACGGGGCTGTCGAGAACCACGCCGTAGTCACTGCCGCGGCGGGCGACATGGGCGGCATAGGCGCTGGCGACGAGCGTCTTGGTTGGCTTGCAGCCGGTATTGACGCAGGTGCCGCCGACATGTTTGCGCTCGATGATCGCAACCGTCTTGCCGGCGTCGTTGAAGCGCCCTGCGAGTGAGGGGCCGGCCTGGCCCGCCCCTATGATGATTGCGTCGAAGGTCTTCATACCGCGGCCGCGACAGGCAGGGACGCGATGATGAGGTAGGCCGCGACGATCGCCACAGCGTCCTCGATGAAGGCGGCCGGCGGATCCTTGCCGAAGCTGGCCGCGAGCTTGGCGCGGACGGCGGCGCCACCATAGGTGCCGATTGCGGCGCCGATGATGCCGGCGACGAGGCCGACGATCCAACCGCCGTAGGGCGTGCCGATCGCGGCGCCCGTGAGTGCCCCCATGATCAGGCGGGCGCCGAACTGCTGCGGCACCTTGCGGCTCGGCGTCGAGGGGAGCTGATCGGTGACCAGTTCGACGACGGCAAGGATGGTGAAGATGCCGACGGCCCAGATCGTGCCCATGAAGGAGAGCCAGGAACCGGAGAGATTGAGCCAGCCGAGATAGGCAGCCCAGGCAATTGCTGCAGGTGCGGTCATGGCGCGCAGGCCGGCGACGACACCGATCAAAAGTGCGAGTATATAGATCATTGAATTCCCCCTTAATGCTGCCCTGGCGTTGGCTTGACCCCGAGCCCGCAAGACTGTTCCGCAGGAAACTTCGGGTCAAGTAAAACTTGTATAACGCCCACATGCTCGCCTTTTATTGCGTATCTCTGCTGCGGCTTGACGATTCATGCGGCGGTGCTGATGGAAATCCGCGGCCCAACGGTTAGAATAGGCCCGTCCGTCGGAAATCGGCGGAAAGATGGGAGGAACCCGGGCCTGTTGAGATATCGTATTCTTCTGCCTTTGGCCCTGCTTGCGGCGGTCGGTCTTGCGCTGGTCTTCAAGGGCAGCGATATCCTCGCGCGGGGCTATATCGAGGAGGCCGAGGTCCAGGCGGGCACGACGCTGCGCCTGGCGGTGTCGGCGCTCGACGGCCATCTGAAGCGTTACGAGGCGCTGCCGGCTCTGATCGCCGATCAGCAGAATATCGAGGCGGTGATCCTCGATCCGAAGAACGAGACGCTGCGGGCGACGACCAACACCTATCTCAAGGAGATCAACGGGCTTCTGAAATCCTCCGACATTTATGTGATGACCATGGACGGCGAGACCATCGCTGCCAGCAATTATGACAGCCCGGTCAGCTTCGTCGGCGAGAATTTCACCTATCGGCCCTATTTCCAGGATGCGGCGGAGGGTCGCCAGTCCCGCTTCTACGCGCTCGGCACGACGTCTTTGAAGCGCGGCTACTATTTCGGCTCCCCGATCGAGATCGGCGGCGCCATCCGCGGCGTGATCGTCTTCAAGGTGGATATCGACAGCCTCGAAGGCTCCTGGGGCGGCGGTGACGACCGGATTTTCGTGTCGGATCCCGAAGGCATCATCTTCATGACCGGCAGCCCGGAATGGCTTTATGCGAGCATCCTGCCGCTGACGCCCGACCGGATCGCCCGCACCGAGGCGTCGCGGCGATATGCGGACGCCAAGCTCCGCGAATTGCCGGTCGAGCGCGGCAGCTTCGCAGGGCGCGATGTCATGACCATCCGGGACGGCGGGATCGAGAAGGAATATCTCGTCGTATCACAACCGATGCCGGATGCGGGCTGGACCGTCAACGTGCTGATGGATACCGGCTCGGTGCATACCCAGGCGAAGACCGCGGCGGTTGCAGCACTTTTGACGCTCTGCCTTGCCGGCCTCGGGCTCGCCATCGTCCTTCAGCGTCGTGCGCGGCTCAACGAACGCCTGATACTGCAGGCCGAGGCGCGCAACGAGCTCGAGCACCGCGTCGCCGAGCGCACCGCAGATCTCGCCCGCGTCAACAGCCGCATCGAGGAGGAGATCGCCGAGCGGCGGCTCACCGAACAGCGGTTGCGCCAGACCCAGGCGGACCTCATCCAGGCGGGCAAGCTCGCAGGCCTCGGACAGATGTCGGCCGCCCTGTCACACGAACTCAACCAGCCTCTCGCCGCTGCCAAGACCTATGCGGAAACGGCCGGCGTGCTGATCGATCTCGGACGCACCGACGATGCGCGGGACAATGTCCGGCGCATTTCGGCGCTGATCGACCGCATGGCGTCGATCAGCAGGCACTTGCGCAACTTCGCCCGCAAGCCGAACGAGAAGCTCGGGCCCGTCGCGCTCGACGACGTGATGCGCGACACGCTGGAGATCGTCGCGGCGCGCCTGAAGGCGGCGGATGCGGAACTGGACATCGAGATCGATCCCGCCATTCCCGCGGTCAAGGCAGGCGCGGTGCGGCTTCAACAGGTGCTGGTCAATATCATCACCAATGCCGCCGATGCCGTCGAAGGCCTCGAAGACCGGCGGATCACGGTTTCCGCGGAGCAGGCGGGCAACAGGGTCATGGTGTCGGTGCGCGATCGCGGGCCCGGCGTCGCGGCGGCCATCCACGAACGCATCTTCGATCCTTTCTTCACGACCAAGGGCGTCGGCAGGGGTCTGGGTCTGGGTCTGTCGATCTCCTACAACATCATCAAGGATTTCGGCGGCAGCCTGAGCGTTGCCGATCATCCGGACGGCGGCGCGGTCTTCCGGATCGAACTCGAAGTTGCCGACGGCAATCTTCTGGAGGCAGCCGAGTGAGCGAGCAAAGGGTTCTGCTGGTCGACGACGAGGAGGAACTGCGCCGTTCGACGGCGCAGGCGCTGGAGCTCTTCGGCCTGGCGGTCCTGACCTTTTCCAATGCCGATCATGTGCTGGAACTGACGGGCTTCGGGTTCGACGGCGTCGTCGTCAGCGATATCCGCATGCCGGGAACCGACGGGATGACGCTGCTCCAGAAGATCCGCGAACTCGATGCGGAAATCCCGGTTATCCTAGTCACCGGTCATGGCGACGTGCAGCTCGCGGTCAAGGCCATGCGGGAAGGCGCCTACGATTTTCTGGAAAAGCCGTTCACGCCGCAGCATCTCGCCGGCATCATCCGGCGTGCGCTCGACCGGCGCAGCCTGGTGCTGGAAAACCGCCGCCTGAGGGCCGTTGCCGGCAAGCGCGACGATGTCGAAGCCCGGCTCCCCGGCCGCACCCAGGTCATGGTCGATCTGCGCTATCGGATCCGCGCCATCGGCGCCACGGATGCAGATACGCTGATTATCGGCGAAACCGGCGCCGGCAAGGAAGTGGTGGCGCGGGGCCTCCACGACATCAGTTCGCGCGCCAACCGGCCCTTCATCGCCATCAATTGCGCAGCTCTTCCCGACAACCTGATCGAGAGCGAGCTTTTCGGCCATGAGGCCGGCGCCTTTCCAGGCGCGCTGAGGCCCCGTTACGGCAAGTTCGAACATGGCCGCGGCGGCACGATCCTGCTCGACGAGATCGGTTCGATGCCGGTCGACCTGCAGGCGAAGTTCCTGCGCGTACTGCAGGAGCGGGTCATCACCCGGCTCGGCTCCAACGAAACCGTGCCGCTCGACGTGCGCTTCATCGCCACCAGCAAGGTGGATCTGGAAGCGGAAGTGGCGGCGGGCCGGTTCCGCGCCGATCTTCTTTACCGGCTCAATGTTGCCACCATCCATGTGCCGTCGCTGGCGCAGAGACGATCGGATATTCCGCTTCTCTTCCTCCAGTTGGTGCGGGAGGCAGCGGCGCGCTATGGCCGCGATGACATGGAAGTGCCGGCCGACGTGATTTCGGCGATTGCCCAGCGCGACTGGCCGGGCAATGTCCGGGAACTGCGCAACGCCGCCGACCGGCTGGTGCTCGGTCTCGATCCCAAGCCGGGCGAAACCGGCGGCGCAAAGGATGGGGCAGGGCGGCTTGCCGACAAGGTTGCAGCCTTCGAGCGCAACCTGATCGCCGGCGAGATCGCAGCGCATGGCGGCGCGCTGAGACCAGTCTACGAATCCCTCGGCATCTCCCGCAAGACACTGTACGAAAAGATGCAGAAATACGGGCTCGACAAGAAACTGCTCGGTCCGGAGCACATGCTGCAGGATGACCGGGACGGCTGATAACGGTGGCATGTGTGGATTTCCACCCATGCTTTTTGCCGATTGTTCCCGAATCCACCCATGTTGCGCCGCGGTATTTACGGAAATGCTGTTTTAAGGCCTCCGCAACGATTGCGCGTGCTGCGCGCCCTGCCGCAGATGGTCCTCAGGTTGGCGCGGGAGGAAATTTGCGCGCCGGCTGTGCCACATTTCATCCTGGAGGAGCCCCGATGAAAATTCTGAACGCCCTTATCGGCGCGACCGCTCTTGCGGCGCTTTCCCTTTTCTCCGCTTCGGCGAATGCGCAGGGATATCCCGAGCGCCAGATCACCATGATCGTGCCGTTTTCGGCCGGCGGCCCGACCGACACCGTCGCGCGCCTCGTCGCTGAATCGATGTCGAAGGATCTCGGCAAGCAGATCGTCGTTGAAAACGTCGGCGGCGCCGGCGGCACGCTCGGCGCTGCCCGCGTCGCGAATGCCGAAGCGGACGGCTACACCGTTCTCCTGCACCATATCGGCATGGCGACCAGCGCTTCGCTCTATCGCAAGCTGCCCTACGACACCTTGAACGCCTTCGACTATGTCGGCCTCGTTACCGACGTCCCGATGACGCTTCTCGCCCGCAAGGACATGCCGGCGACCGACCTCAAGGGTCTCATCGAATATGCCAAGGCCAACAGCGACAAGGTGACCGTTGCAAACGCCGGCATCGGCGCCGCTTCGCATCTGTGCGGCATGCTGTTCATGAGCTCGATCAAGACGTCGCTCGTCACCGTTCCCTACAAGGGGACCGGTCCTGCGATGACCGATCTTCTCGGCGGCCAGGTCGACATCATGTGCGACCAGACCACCAACACCACCAAGCAGATCCAGGGCGGCACGGTAAAGGCCTATGCGGTCACGTCCCCGGCACGTCTCGGCGTCCTGAAGGACATCCCGACCGTCAAGGAAGCCGGTCTGCCGGACATGCAGGTCGGCATCTGGCATGGTCTTTACACGCCGAAAGGCACCCCGAAGGACGCGATCGACAAGCTCAACAAGGCCCTCAAGTCTGCCTTGAAGAACCCGAACGTGACCGCTCGCTTCGCCGAACTCGGTACCGAGCCGTCGTCGGACAGCGACGCCACCCCGGCAGCCCTGAAGGCCAAGCTCGAAGGCGAAATCGCCCGCTGGAAGCCGGTCATCAATGCCGCCGGCCAGTACGCGGACTAAGGTTTCCGCGGTCAGTCTGCCCTAACTCCGATCCTCTCCCCGCCCTGCGGGGAGGGGATGCCTGGCAAGCGGATGAAGGGCACCTCCGGCAAAGCATCTCCCACTTCACGGAGACACCATGAATTCGCTGAAATTCGACACTGCCAATCTGATCTGCGGGCTGCTGCTGATCGCGACAGGCCTGTTCTTTGCCTACCAGTCGTTCGAACTGGAGCTCGGTACGGCGTTTCGCATGGGACCTGGCTATTTTCCGTTCATCCTCGCCTGCGCGCTCATCCTGTTCGGCGCGATCATCCTCATCCAGTCGATGCGGGTGGACGGAGGGCCGATCGGGGCGCTCGCATTGCGGGGCATGGTCTTCATCCTGCCGGCGCCGATCTTCTTCGGCCTTACCGTTCGCGGGCTGGGCTTCGTGCCGTCGATCTTCGTCACCGCACTGATAGCCTCCTTCGCCTCGGGCCGCATGAAACCGCTCACCGCACTCGTCCTGTCGGCGGCGCTGACGGTCTTCTCGGTCGCCGTCTTCAGCTATGGCCTCGGCCTTCCGTTCCGCCGTTTCGGGCCCTGGCTCGGTTATTGAGGTTTGAGTGATGGATCTTTTCAATAATCTCGCGCTTGGTTTTGCGACGGCGACATCGCTGGAAAACCTGTTCTTCTGCCTGATCGGGGTGCTGCTCGGCACGCTGATCGGCGTGCTGCCCGGCATCGGGGCCACGGCGACGATCGCCATGCTTCTGCCGATCACCTTCCAGCTTGAACCGGTCTCGTCGCTGATCATGCTCGCCGGCATCTATTATGGTGCACAATATGGCGGTTCAACCACGGCGATCCTGATCAACATGCCGGGCGAGTCCTCGTCTGCCGTCACCGCCATCGACGGTTACCAGATGGCCCGCAAGGGCCGGGCGGGAGCAGCTCTAGCGATCGCCGCGATCGGCTCGTTCTTTGCAGGCACCGTGTCGACCTTCCTCGTCGCGATCTTTGCGCCGCCGCTTACCCAGATCGCGCTGCAGTTCGGCGCGGCCGAATATTTCTCACTGATGGTGGTCGGTCTCGTCTCCTCGATCGCGCTCGCCCACGGTTCGATCGTCAAGGCGCTCGCGATGGTGGCGCTCGGCCTGCTGCTCGGTCTCGTCGGCACCGATATCTACACCGGCACACCACGCTTCACGCTCGGGATCCGCGAATATGCAGACGGGCTGAACTTCGTGGCGGTGGCGGTCGGCGTCTTCGGCATTGCGGAAATCCTGCGCAATCTCGAGAACGAAAAAACCCGCTCCGTGCTGATGGCGAAGGTCAGCGAACTGATGCCGTCGCGGGAGGATTTCAAGGCGATGGTCGGCCCGGTCCTGCGCGGCACGGCCATCGGCTCGATCCTCGGCATCCTGCCGGGCGGCGGCGCCATCCTTGCGGCGTTTGCGTCCTACACGGTCGAGAAGAAGGTTTCGAAACATCCGGAAGAATTCGGCCACGGCGCGGTTGCCGGGGTTGCCGGTCCGGAATCGGCCAACAATGCCGGTGCGCAGACCTCGTTCATCCCGCTGCTCACCCTCGGCATTCCGGCCAACCCGGTCATGGCGCTGATGATCGGCGCGATGATCATCCAGGGCATCGTTCCAGGCCCGAACGTGGCGACCGAACAGCCGGCCCTCTTCTGGGGCATCATCGCCTCGATGTGGATCGGCAACCTGATGCTCGTCATCCTCAACCTGCCGCTCATCGGGCTGTGGGTGAAGCTGCTCACCATTCCCTACTACGTGCTGTTCCCGATCATCATGGCTTTCTGCTCGATCGGGGTCTACAGCGTCAACTCGAACGTCTACGACCTCTATGCCGTCGCCTTCTTCGGCCTCATCGGCTACGCGCTGTTGAAGCTGCGCTGCGAACCGGCGCCACTGCTGCTCGGCTTCGTGCTGGGTCCGCTGCTGGAAGAGAATCTCAGACGGGCGATGATCCTTTCGCGGGGCGACCCTGCGACATTCGTCACGCGTCCGATCAGCGCGGCCCTTCTCTTCCTCGCGGCCCTCGTCCTCGTCATCGTCTTCTTGCCGAGTGTGAAGAAGAAACGCGAGCAGGTCTTCGTCGAAGAGGACTGAGAAGCCGCGGACGGCGCTCCGGGCGGTCAAACCGTCTGGAGCGCCTGCAATTCCTGGATGGGGGCGGGGCCGGCGATCCGCTTCAACAGCAGCTTGCCCATCAGGAAACCTGCTTCCGTCAGGTCTTCGTAGATCGTCTCCACGCGGGGGCGGATCTGGTCGAACAGGCCCGACGTCTGCTTGGCCACCAGTCTTATATCCCTGCCGAGTTCGAGACGATGGTCGTAGGCGGATGCCATGACCGCGAGCGCCGACACCTCGCCGCCGCAGATATATCCGTCCGGGCGCTCCGGCTCGGCCATTCTCTGGAACAGATAGTCGCGGATGTCGTCCGACTTGCTGTCGAGCGTGACGCCCTTGGCGATTTCGAAGCCGATGCCTTCCTCGCGCACTGCCGTCATGAAACCGTGCCTGAGGT
This sequence comes from Neorhizobium sp. T25_27, assembly GCF_002968565.1. Taxonomy (NCBI): domain Bacteria; kingdom Pseudomonadati; phylum Pseudomonadota; class Alphaproteobacteria; order Hyphomicrobiales; family Rhizobiaceae; genus Neorhizobium; species Neorhizobium sp. T25_27. Next base: position 137,301 of record NZ_PVBJ01000006.1, on the reverse strand, counting down.
GATGGGCGAAGGTGAAGCGCTCCGGCGGCAGGATGATCGAGAGCTTGCTGGCACCGGCGGCGATCAGCTTTTTGGCGGCCTGATACGCAAAACTGTAATTGTCGTAGTCGACATAAGGGTGAGCGGTGGCAAGCTCGGTCCGGCCGTGACAGATGAACGGAAAATTGTTCTCCATCAACAGCTTGACGCGCTCATCCGCCGGTTCGGTGCGGGTGAAGACAATGCCGTCGGCCATGCGGTTGCGCATGATATGGCGCACCGGCTCGATCTGCGGCGTATCGGAAAAATGCGGCGTTATGACCAGATGATAGGCCGTACCTCGTAAGGCTTCGGTCAGGCCGTTGATCATCGAGGTGGCATAGCCGAGGATTTCCTCGTGCGGATCGAGAACGAGGCTGATGACGTTGGTGCGGCCGGTGCGTAGGCGCTGCGCTGCGCGGTCCGGCAGGTAGCCGATATCGGCTGCGACCTTGCGGACGCGCTGACGTGTTTCGAGCGCGATCTGCGGCGCATCGGCAAGCGCGTGCGACACGGTCGTGACCGCAAGTCCTGTGAGTTCGGCGATCGTCTTAAGGGTGGGCTTCGCGCCAATGCCGGATTTTGCGGCAGCCCGCTCCGACTTCGCCCGCCGACCCTTGTCCCCCAGGTCTTCCAGCGACATATCCTCTTCTCCTCCGCTCCCGCTCCGGAACCGGAGCGAGCCTCATCTATATCGTTACAAATTTTTCGAAAGTCGCCAGGAATTTTTCTCGATTCCTGAGTAAAAATTCGTCGATTGCCAATTTTGCCAATTTTTTCCTCACGTTAACCGGGTTGCTCCCTGATCTAAAAAATCCTTTCAGCGGGTTGACACTGACTGTAATTATATCGTTATAAATCGCCATATCCGGAGAGGAGCCCGGATACAAAGGGAGATTCTCAATGAATATTCGAATGATTGCCAAACTCGCCGCCGGTGCGGCACTTATCGCCATGACCGCCGGTGCCGCCAAGGCCGCAGAACAGGTCGAAGTCCTGCATTGGTGGACTTCGGGTGGTGAAGCCGCAGCGCTCAACGTGCTGAAGGAAAACCTCCAGAAGCAGGGCGTCGCCTGGAAGGACATGCCGGTTGCCGGTGGTGCAGGCTCTGCAGCCATGACCGCGCTGCGCGCCCGCGTCACGGCCGGCGACCCGCCGACCGCCGTCCAGCTTCTCGGCTTCGACCTGAAGGACTGGGCCGAAATGGGCGTTGCCGCAAACCTCGACGACCTCGCCAAGAAGGAAGGCTGGGACAAGGTTATCCCCGCCGCTCTGCAGAACTTCTCGAAGTATGACGGCCACTGGATCGCTGCGCCGGTGAACATCCACTCCACCAACTGGCTGTGGATCAACAAGGCGGCGCTCGACAAGGCCGGCGGCAAGGTTCCGACCAATATCGCCGAACTCATCACGCTGCTCGACGCCTTCAAGGGCCAGGGCCTCACCGCTCTCGCTCATGGCGGCGTTCCGTGGCAGGACGGCACGCTCTGGGAAGCCGTCGTGCTTTCGACCGGCGGTCCGGACTTCTACAAGAAGGCCGTTCTCGATCTCGATCCGGCGGCACTTTCCGGTGACACGATGAAGAAGGTCTTCGACACCATGTCGAAGCTGCGCACCTATTTCGACCCGAACTTCTCGGGCCGCGAATGGAACCTGTCGACGGCCCTCGTCATCGAAGGCAAGGCCGGCGCTCAGGAAATGGGCGATTGGTCCAAGGGCGAGTGGCTGCGCGCCAACAAGAAGCCGGGCACGGACTTCGTCTGCATCCGCTTCCCCGGCACGCAGGGCTCGGTCCTCTTCAACGCCGACCAGTTCATGATGTTCAACGTTGGCGGCGACGCCGAAAAGGCTCAGTTCAAGATGGCGTCGGCCGTCGAAGATCCGGCCTTCCAGATCGCCTTCAACACCGTCAAGGGTTCCGTTCCTGCCCGTACCGATGTCTCGAACGAAAAGTTCGACGATTGCGGCAAGAAGGGCATGGCGGATCTCACGGAAGCCTCCTCCAAGGGCACGCTGATGGGCTCGCTCGCCCACGGTTACGCTCAGCCGGCTGCCATCAAGGAAGCCATGCTGGACGTCATCACCCAGCACCTCAACGGCCAGCTCACCACCGAAGCAGCGCTGAAGCGCCTGCCGGAAGCGGTGAAGGCTGCCAAGTGATCGCGGTTCCGCGAAAATTCTGACATCGAGTGGCCGGGATAGTCTCCCGGCCACTTTTCAAATTCCGGCTCGCCGGTATCTCCTAGTTCTGGTGTCTGCCGGAGGTCATGATGACGACAATCGAACCGGTTCCCGTGCTTGAGCCGCAGCGAGAGCGCCGCTCGTTTGCGGACGGATTGCGCAACGCGCTGCCGAAGATCGTGCTGGCGCCGTCGTTCGCCGTGATCCTCGTCTTCGTCTACGGCTTCATCCTCTGGACGGTCTACCTTTCCTTCACGACCTCACGTATCCTGCCGGTCTACAAATGGGGCGGTTTCGACGCCTATTTCCGCCTCTGGTCGCAGCCGAACTGGTATGTGGCGATGCAGAACCTGGCGATCTTTGGGGTCCTCTATATCGGCATCTGCGTTATCCTCGGCCTCGGGATCGCGATCCTCATGGACCAGCGGATCCGCGCCGAAGGCCTGCTCAGGCCGATCTTCCTCTACCCGATGGCGCTTTCCTTCGTCGTCACGGGGACCGCGTGGAAATGGTTCCTCAATCCGGGTCTCGGACTTGAGAACACGATGCACAATCTCGGCTGGACGAGCTTCAAGTTCGACTGGCTGGTCAATCCCAAGATGGCGATCTACACCGTCGTCATTGCCGGCGTCTGGCAGGCGTCAGGCTTCGTCATGGCGATGTTCCTGGCCGGGCTTCGCGGCATCGACGGCGAGATCATCAAGGCGGCCCAGATCGACGGTGCCTCGACGGTGTCCATCTATCGACGCATCATCATTCCGTTGCTGCGGCCCGTCTTCCTTTCCGCCTTCATCGTGCTCGCGCATATGGCGATCAAGTCCTACGACCTGGTCATCGCGCTGACCGGCGGCGGACCGGGCAATGCGACCGAGCTGCCGTCGACCTTCATGTATTCCTACACGTTCACCCGTAACCAGATGAATGTCGGATCGGCGAGCGCCGTGATGATGCTGATGGGCATTACCGCGATCATCGTGCCCTATCTCTATTCGGAACTGCGGGAGAGAAAGCAATGAGCGCGACACAAGAAACCGTCAGCGCTGGCGGAGCCCGCACCGCCCGCTATTTCATCTATGCCGCGCTGGTCGTCCTGGCCCTCGTTTATCTTCTGCCGCTCTACGTCATGCTGTCGACGTCGCTGAAGTCGCTCGACGAAATCCGCGGCGGCGACATGCTGGCGTTGCCGCGCGATCCGTCGATCGCCGCCTGGGTTCGCGCCTGGGGCGAGGCCTGCATCGGGGTCAGCTGCGTCGGCATCAAGGGCTACTTCTGGAATTCCATCAAGATGGTGGTTCCCGCGGTCCTGATCTCGACCCTGCTCGGTGCGCTCAACGGTTATGTGCTGACCAAGTGGCGTTTCCCGGGCCACAGGCTGGTCTTCGGCATGATGCTGTTTGCCTGCTTCATTCCGTTCCAGGCGGTCCTCATCCCGATGGCACGCGTGCTCGGCACGTTTGGCCTGTCGAACTCCACCGCCGGCCTCGTCATCGTCCACGTGATCTACGGCCTCGGCTTCACCACACTGTTCTTCCGCAACTACTACGAAGCCTTTCCGGATGAGCTCGTGAAGGCCGCGATGATCGACGGCGCCGGGTTCTTCCGGATCTTCTGGCGCATCCTGCTGCCGAGTTCCGGACCGATCATCGTCGTGACGATCATCTACCAGTTCACCAACATCTGGAATGACTTCCTGTTCGGCGTGTCCTTCTCGTCCGGCACGTCCTCGCCGATGACGGTGGCGCTCAACAACCTCGTTGCCTCCTCCACCGGCGTCAAGGAATACAATGTCGATATGGCGGCTGCGGTGTTCGCAGCGCTTCCGACGCTGTTCGTCTATGTCGTCGCCGGACGCTATTTCGTGCGTGGCCTGATGGCCGGCGCAGTCAAGGGATAACCGCACATGAGCTTTCTTGAAATCAAGGATATTCGCAAGAAGATCGGCAATAACGAGATCTTGAAGGGCATCAATATCGAGCTCGAAAAGGGCGGCTTCCTGGTTCTCGTCGGCCCGTCGGGCTGCGGCAAGTCTACTCTGCTCAACGCGATCGCCGGCCTGCTGCCACCGTCCTCGGGCGACATCGTCATCGACGGCCAGGTGGTCAACGACCTGCATCCGTCGCGGCGCGATATCGCCATGGTCTTCCAGTCCTATGCGCTCTATCCGAACATGACGGTGGAACAGAACATCGCGTTCGCGCTTGAAATGCGGGGCGTCGAGAAGGCGCAGCGCGAGGCGGCGGTCAAGCAGGTCGCCAAGACCCTGCAGATCGAGCATCTCCTGAAGCGCCGTCCGAGCCAGCTTTCCGGCGGCCAGCGCCAGCGTGTCGCCATGGGCCGGGCGCTGGTGCGCCAGCCGCGTGTCTTCCTGTTCGACGAGCCGCTCTCCAACCTCGACGCCAAGCTGCGCGTCGAGGTGCGCGCCGAAATCAAGGCGCTGCACCAGAATACCCACGCCACGATCGTCTACGTCACCCATGACCAGATCGAGGCGATGACGCTTGCCACCAAGATCGTCGTGCTGAAAGAAGGCATGGTGCAGCAGGTCGGCACGCCGGCGGAAATCTACGGCCGTCCGGCCAACCTCTTCGTCGCCGATTTTATGGGCTCGCCGGCGATGAACATGCTGAAGGGCAAGGTATCCGGCGCCGATGGCCAGCAGGGCATCGCACTGTTCGGAAATGACGGCGTCAGGGTCGCCATGCCGCCTTCCGTGACCACCAGCCTTCCGGATGGCAAGGACGTCATCCTGGGCCTGCGTCCCGAAACGATCACCGATGCAGGTCTCGTCGATCCGCAGGCCCGCGCCACCGCCCGGATCGAGGCGGAAGTGACGATGATCGAGCCGACCGGCTCCGATACCTTCGTCACCGGCAAGCTGGACGGCGCGACCTTCACCGCCCGTACCCGTTCCGACGTGCATGTCGAACTCGGCCAGAAGTTCCCGTTCGCCTTCAATCTCGACAAGGCCGTGGTCTTCGATCCGCAGACGACCAGCCGTATCGAATAAGCGGGCAGAGGCGATTGACCTCCAGCATTCCTCCCGAAGGGGAACAATCCCGGGGAGGCGGGGTTGAGTCTGTGTCCCATGCGAACGGGACCAAACCAGACCGAGGAGACAGACAATGGCTAGTGGAAATCACTCCCAATCGGGTGGGTATCGAAACGACCGGATGCGCGACGAGCGTGATTTCGCGCGCGAGTCGTCCAGCGAATACCGCCCGGGCGATACGGGTTATGTGCGCGGTTCCAGCGACGATCCGCGCAGCCGTGATGCAAATCGGGAGGACGGCGATCCTTCACGGTTTCCCCGCTACGGCCGCAGCGAGCAATGGGCATCGGACGATGGCGGGTTCGAGGCCGGTTATGGCGATTCGGAGCGGTCGCAGGCTTGGGCCCGCGAGTCCTATCGCGGCCGACCTTCCTCGTTCAGCTACGAGCCGGGCCGCAACCGCGTCAACCAGGCCTATGGCGATCGATACGGCTCGGACTACCGTTTTGGTGGTGAAGGCCGTTTCGGTTCTGACAGCCGCTTCCGCGGCTCTGACGACTATGACCGCAGGCGCGGCTTCATGGAGCGCGCCGGTGATGAAGTCGCCTCCTGGTTCGGTGACGAAGGTGCCGAACATCGCCGGAAGATGGACGAGCATCGCGGCAAGGGTCCGAAGGGTTATCAGCGCTCCGACGCCCGTATCGAGGAGGACGTCAATGATCGCCTCAGCGACGATCCGGTGCTCGACGCATCGAACATCACCGTGACGGTCCAGGGATCGGAAGTGACGCTCGACGGTTTCGTGTCGAGCCGCTGGGACAAACGGCGGGCCGAGGATCTGGTGGACGAGGTTTCCGGCGTCCGGCACGTCCAGAACAACCTGCGCGTCAACAATAGTTCGACCGATACGCTGGCGGGCTCGACCACGGTCTGAGCCGGCATGTACTACGCGTCAGGCCGCTGTTGGTGGCCTGACTTCATTCGGGAAGGAGACATCATGACCGAAAAGAGCGATAGCGCCAAAATTCACAAGGACGCCGAGGGGCAGTACGCCAAGTCCCGCGCGGACGGCAAGGCAAACGGCGTCGCAAGCGCCAAACCGACCGTGATCACCGGTTCCGACGACGCGACCAAACATCGTAACCCGCCCGGCGAAAAAGAGCCGGAAAAGGACTGGGACGTAAATTTCGACGTGTCGGAGCGGCCTCGGCACACCTGAGCCGCCCGTTTGGAAAACCATATCGCCGGCAATCAATCCTTGGCCCGGCCTTTAAAACCGGTTAGATAAGACCCGCTGGAATATTAGCGGATGGCGGGACACGGAAAATGAATAATGCCGGCAGGTGGCACAGGCACCTGCAGCTTTTTTCCATAGGGTAAAGACGCGGAATGTTTAGAGTTTCGCGGTTTTTTCCCACGGCGCCGATCGGTGCCTATCTGGTCGCTCTGGCGGCTGGCGTGGCGTTGCCTTTGCTGATTTTCGTCGGTTACCTGATGATAGAGCTGGAGGCGAACGAGCGGGAGATTCTTGCCGCCGAGACAGCCGAAGACGCCCAGCTGATCGCTCGCTCGATCGACCGCGAGCTGCAGGACATGGCGACGACGCTTCGGCTGCTTGTCACCTCGCCGGAGCTTGAGGCCGGCGACTTGCGCGCCTTCCACAACCGAACCCAGAACAGCCTGCGGTCCAATTCGCTCTATGTTCTCGTCGTCAATGCGGATGGGCAGCAGCGGCTCAACACCCGCGTGCCGTTCGACGCGCCGCTTGGCAAGATTTCCAGCATGCCGGCGCTCCAATCGGTTCTGAACAACGGCGTGACCGAAGTCTCCAACGTGTTTTTCGGCGCCACCAGCGGCAAGCATGTCTTCAACGTCACGATGCCGCTGCCCAAGGAGATTTCGCATTCCGGCGCCGCGATGATCATGACGCAGAATGCCGAGGATCTGCAGACGCTGATCTCGACGGAGGGGCTTCCTGCCGGCTGGTCGGTCGCGGTCGTCGATGGCGCCGGAAAGATAGTGACCTCCCTCGGCGCCCATGCGCTCGGTTCCGGTGCGGCGTTTCCCTCCGACATGCTCAAGCTGATGACTGGCTTCAAAGGCACGATCGAGGATGTCGACGGCAGCCGCCGGCAGATGTATGGCTACGCCCAGATCACCGGCTGGACGTGGAAGGCCGTCGTCTGGGGGCCGATCGATGCGGCGCAGGCGAGCATCCTGACCACATGGCGGCAGTTGATCGCCGGCGGCGCGATCTTCCTCGCTCTCGGCATGCTGATCGCTTGGCTCGTCGGTCGTCAGCTTCGCATCCCGATCCGGCAGATCGCCGAAATGGCCGAGCGGATCGGCAAGGGCGAGATCGTCTCTCCCGTGGAGACGAAGATCCGCGAGGCCAACCAGGTCGCGATCGCCCTTTCGAACGCCTCCTTCGACCGCAGCGAGGCGGAAGACCGCATTCACCTCATCCTGCATGAGTTGGTTCACCGGACCAAGAACATCCTGACGCTGATCCAGGCGATGATGCGCCAGCTGGCACGCCAGGACACCACGATGGAGGAGTTCCAGAAGGCGATCAGCACCCGCCTGCAGGGCCTCGGCAAATCCATCGAGGCGCTGGCGAAGGAGCAGTGGGCCGGGGTCTCGATCCGCCGCGTCATTGAAATCCACATGAGCACGTTCGCGGACGCGGCCGACCGGGTTGAGCTCCAGGGCACGGATTTTATCCTCAAGGCCGAAGCGGTCCAGAATCTTGGCCTCATCCTCCACGAGCTTGCGACCAACTCGGTGAAATACGGCGCACTCTCCGTGCCGCAGGGCAGAGTGCGGATCGCCTGGAAGGATAGGGTCGACGAAGATGACGGCGAAAGCCGGCTTGAGCTCGTCTGGGAAGAGAGGGGCGGGCCGGCGGTCCACGAGCCTTCCCGCACCGGGTTCGGCACGACGATCATCAGGCGCCATGCGGCGGCGGCTTTCGCCGGCCAGGTCGAGGTAGACTTCCGCACCGAAGGGCTTCGCTGGTCCTTGAATGCGCCGCGCCTGGCCTTCGAGCGAGGCGAGGGCGCCGAAACTCTCAAGGACATAGCCATCTAGCGGTTTTTCCGTGGGTGCCGGAACGAAGGTGCGGTCCTCGCCGTTTGGTCGGCCATGGACGCCATGCTCACCACGATCGACATCGATCAGGATTCCCTCGATACCATCGGCCTTACCTATGTCAGCGATACGGAGCCCGGCATCCGTCGGCTCAGGCGCGGCAAGGGTTTTACCTACCGCCTTCCGGACGGCACCTTGCTCTCCGATCCGGAGCATCGCCTGCGGATCACGTCGCTCGGCCTGCCGCCTGCCTATGAGAATGTCTGGATCTGCCTCGATCCGCGCGGGCATCTGCAGGCGACCGGTTACGATTCACGCGGCCGCAAGCAGTATCGTTATCATCCCGACTGGCAGAACTTTCGCAGCGAACGCAAGTTCGATCAGCTCGTCCGGTTCGGTGAGGCTCTGCCGCGGATCCGCCGCAAGGCGAAACGCGACCTGGAGCTTGGCCTCGACACGTCCGATGCGGTGATCGCCGCATTGGTGGTCCTGATGGACGCGACCCATCTGCGGGTCGGCAACCGTCTTTACGCCAAGGAGAACAAGACCTACGGCGCGACGACGCTGCTGAAGCGCCACATGACGCTGTCCGGGGAAGCGGTCACGTTGCGCTTCGTCGCCAAGGGCGGCCGGCGCGTGCAGCACACGCTGAAACATCCCCGTCTGCAGCGCATCCTGGAAGAAATCGCCGACCTGCCGGGCCGGCAGCTGTTTTCCTGGCCGGACGAGCAGGGTGTGCCGCGTCCGATCGATTCGGGCCGGCTCAACGCTTATCTTGCCAACGCCGCGGGTTTCGCCGTCTCGGCCAAGACGTTCCGCACCTGGGGCGGCAGTCTCGCCGCGCTGATGGCGGCCTGGGATGTGGTGGAGGAGGAGGGCCGGCGCCCGAAGATCAAGGCGATGTGCAAGGCGGCGGCGGAAGCCCTGCACAACACGCCGGCGGTCTGCCGCTCGAGCTACATCCACCCGAGCATCCTGGCGCTTTCGGAGGATGTCTCGCCGCTGGAAAAGGTGATGCAGGACAAGGTGGCGCTGACGCGGCCGAAGGAGTTGCGCGCCAACGAACGGCGGCTTCTGGCTTTTCTGAAGCAGGTCTAGACTTCCGTGTCGGCCGCCCGCGAGGAGGTTGCGGACGGCCGAGCCGAGCTACGTCAAGTTACGCTGCCCGGCGGTTGTGGCGCCCTTCCTGGACTTCCTCGACGATCTTCGCCACGAATTGGGGCAGATCCTCGGGCGAGCGCGAGGTGATGATGCCGTTGTCGACCACTACGGCTTCATCCTTCCAGGATGCGCCGGCATTGCGGATGTCGGTGCAGATCGAATGATAGGAGGTCGCCTTGCGACCGCGAAGCGCATCGGCCTCCACCAGCAACCATGGGCCATGGCAGATCGCGGCGACCGGCTTGCCGCTTTTCACGAAGTCTCGCACGACTTTCATGGCATCTTCGTTGTCACGCAGGATGTCGGGGTTGATCTGGCCACCCGGCAACACGAGGGCATCGAAGTCCTCCGCGTTGACGTTCCTGGCCTCCAGGTCCACCGGGACGGTATCGCCCCAGTTCTTCTTGTCCCAGCTTTTGATCTCGCCTGGCTTGATGGACGCGATCTTGACGCCGGCTCCACGATTTTTCAGTTCCTCCAGCGGGGCGCGCAGTTCCGATCGCTCATAGCCGTCGGCAGCAAGGATCAGGATGTTGGCGGACTCGATGGTGGTCATGCTGGTCTCCTTTTTATGGAAAGCTCTGTTGTTCGCAAAGTCTCGGCCGGCCTCAAAGCCGGCCGGTGGAGAGGTCCCGGCCGTTGATGGAGGCGGGGACGCTGATTTCCTCACGGGGTGACTTGGGCAATGGAAGGACCACGGCATCAGGTACGACGACCTGCAGTTCTTCCGGATGGGCCACGGCGAAAGTCTTCTTTTGGTGAGTGCCGGTGAGCCTGTTTCTGAGCATTGTTAAAAAGTGTCTCATGATTTTCTCCCGTCGCGAATGCCGGGCGATTGCCCGTTCACAGGGGAGCAAACCCATCGTCGGGGGATTCGTTCCATCTTTTTCACAGTCGGTTACACAAAGTTATCGGTCGTCTGGAACAAAATTCCCGATGGTACGTTCGGTGTCGAATTTTCCCGGCTCTCTTGCTGAAGCCCCGACCTTCGGCCTTTGGCGTGCTGCTTTCCCTTTCTCTCCATCCGCTTTACGGTGAAAGGCCGAGACACCTGCCGTCGCAGCGACGCTCCGCCGTTGGGGACTGCGGGCAGGGGGCGTTGCTTGCACAGCGCGCTAGGCCGGGGCTTTGGGAGGAGTAGCCGGATGACGATCCGCTGGAAATATCTCGCGATCCTGGTGATCGTAGCGCCGCTGCTGGGGCTCGGGTTCGCCTGGTCCGGACTGATGAGCGTCAAGGCGAGCACCGGTCATTGGGGGATCACGGATTGGTTCCTGCACTGGGTGATGCGCAATTCGATCCGTACCGCGGCCCTTTCCCTCGAAGTGCCGCCGCTCGACAACCCGGCGCTGCTGCCGCTGGCAGCCGGGCATTTCGAGACCGGCTGCGCCATCTGTCATGGCTCGCCGGCGCAAAAGGCTTCAGGCGCCGCGCTCGCCATGCTGCCGCCGCCGCCGGATCTGAAGACGGTGGTTCCGAGCTGGAGCGATGCGGAACTCTTCGAGATCGTCAAGCACGGGGTGCGTTTCACCGGCATGCCGGCCTGGCCGACGCAGGTGCGCGACGACGAGATCTGGGACATGGTGGCGTTCCTGCGAAAGCTGCCGGACATGGACGGCAATGCCTATCTGCAGGCGTCCGGGCTGCATGGTATCGGCACCGCGGGCGAAGTGTCGCCGCTGCCGATCACCTGCGAAAGCTGCCATGCGGAAAAGCGACTCAACGGCAACAGCGTCATCCCGCGGCTCGCCGGGCAGTCGGAAGCCTACCTGCTCAACAGCCTGCGTGCCTATGCGCATGGTGAGCGGGCGAGCGGCGTCATGAAAGTCGCGGTCGGGACTTTGGCGGAGGAAAGTCTGCCGGAACTTGCAGCCTATTATGCCAAGCAGGCGAGACCGCAAAGGCCTTCGGCGCCGGTTGATCTACAGCTCGTGGAAAGGGGCCGCGAGATCGCGGAAAGGGGAAGAGCGGCAGACAAAATTCCCGCCTGCCTCAGTTGCCACGAAAAGCCCGGCGGCAATCCTGCCTATCCGCGCATTTCGGGTCAAAACGCCCCTTATCTGGAGCGCCAGCTCCGCCTCCTCCATGCAGGTGTGCGAGGTGGGTCTTCCTTCAGCCACCTGATGACCGAGGTGGCAAAAAAATTGAATGAAGAAGATTTTGCCGCTCTCGCGGCCTTCTTTGCCAGCCGCGAGAGCAGTGGGCCTTAGCTCAAGGCCTCTCTCCTCCCCAGGAGCTTGAAACTCAGACGGGGATGACCATCATGTAGCAGGCGGCGATCACCAGAACAAAGCCTGCTGCTTCTACCCATTCTCTGACCATCGTCGCCTCCATCGCTTCGGTCGTGAATGAACGAGAAAGTCGCATTGTAGTTCCACGAAATGGCCATAAACGTGGCGGGATCGCCTTAAATGTGACTTGGCACGGTTAACGGCACCTCAATTCTCGTCGGCCGCAGCCCTGGCACGTGCCGCATCAAGGATCGACCGCACCTCGCGCGCTGCGGAATTCTCGATTGCGAATGCACCCTCCGGCAACACACCCGGATCCTCCTCGTTGTCCTTGAACGTCGCGTCGTCGCGCAGGCGTCTGAGGAGTGACGTGATGGTCACTTCACCCCCGATCATCGCGGACAAGAGCTCGATCAGCAGTTCTCGGTGGGCATTCAGGCGTCCCTCCAGTTCATGTGATGTCAGCGTCGACATGGTTTCCTCCTTGTCCCGTGCTTCGCCTCTTCAAGGAGATAGCGGAAGTTCCGGCGGAGGGAACAATCGCCGGGACCGAAAGTTGACCCTTCAGCAGGAACATGGAGGAAGACCATGGCAGAATTCGCCAGATCGAAAGGCCGTCAGGGTCAGCGCGATGCGCGCGACCGGCTGATTCTTGCCCTTTACGCCCAGTTGAAGGCCGAACGGCAGACCCGCGAGGCGCTGGAATACGTCATTCGCAACGGCGCGCTGGCGCCTGAAGTGCTGGAAGCCATCGCCAGCGACCCGATCCCGGTGGCCACCGCCGAGGATGTCGCCGCGGTCGAGAAGGTGATCGCGCTCGACGCGCATCGCCGGCAGGCCGCGTTTCGCAAGTCCCATGGAGAAGATGAGACATGAAGAGTTTCGTTGTTGCGCTGTCGACCGTCGTGCTTCTGAGCGCCTGTAGCGACAGCGGCGAAAAACAGAGCGATCCGATCAACAACACGCCGCAGCAGTCCGGCAATACGGCGCCTGCGGATCGCAACCCGTCGCCGCAGACGGGAACGGGTGGCCAGAGCCCCGCGACATCGCCATCTGGAACCACCAATACGACGCCGGGCAATCCGCCGCCGGCGACCGGATCGGGCAATCCGTAGTTTTCCTCGAGGCGCAGGGAACGAAATGTTGTGCCGCACCATTATGACGCCAGTCTTTTAATTGGGTGCCGCATGGATACGAAATCAAACCACTTTGTCATCGAGCCCGGCTCCTGGCTTCAGCTTGGAGCCAATTTTGACGGCGAGGGTGTCAACTTCGCGATTTTCTCGGCCCATGCGGAACGGATGGAGCTTTGTCTCTACGACCCAAGCGGCAAGATAGAGATCGCCAGGCTCGAGCTTCCGGAATACACCCATGAAATCTGGCATGGCTATGTGCCGGGATTGAAGCCGGGCGCCCTCTACGGCTATCGGGTACACGGTCCCTACGATCCGGAAAACGGTCATCGCTTCAACCCGAACAAGCTGCTGATCGACCCATACGCCCGGGAATTTTTCGGCGAAGTCGACTGGAACGAGGCACACTTCGCCTACGACCTTCTGCACGAGGACAAGGATCTGACCTTCGACGAGCGCGACAGCGCGCCGTTCATGCCGAAATGCAGGGTCATCGATCCGAACGAATTCGACTGGCAGGACCAGAACCGGCCGAACATCCCCTGGCCGGCGACGATCGTCTACGAGACCCATGTGAAGGGTTTTACCCAGCTCAATCCGGGCATTCCGAAGGACCTGCGCGGCACATTCGACGGCATGGGCCACAAGGCGTCGGTGGAATACATCAAGAGCCTTGGCATCACCTCCGTCGAGCTGATGCCGGTCCATTATTTCCCAGACGATCAGCACCTGCTCGACAAGGGCCTGCATAATTTCTGGGGTTACAACACGCTCGGTTTCTTCGCGCCTGCCTCCCGCTACTATGGACCGCGAGGGATCCAAGGCTTTCGCGACATGGTGCGGTCGTTCCACGATGCCGGGATCGAGGTCATTCTCGACGTGGTCTACAACCACACGGCGGAGGGCAACGAGCTCGGGCCGACGCTGTCGTTCAAGGGCATCGACAACTTTTCCTATTATCGGACCATGCCCGACCAGCACCGCTATTACATCAACGACACGGGTACCGGGAACACCGTCAACACGTCGCATCCGCGCGTGCTGCAGCTGATCATGGATTCGCTGCGCTACTGGACCGAGAGCATGCATGTCGACGGGTTCCGTTTCGACCTCGGCACCATCCTCGGCCGCGAGCCGGAGGGTTTCGACCAGCGCGGCGGGTTCTTCGACGCAATCAGCCAGGATCCGGTGCTTTCGAGGGTAAAGCTGATCGGCGAGCCGTGGGACATCGGTCCCGGCGGTTATCAGGTCGGCGGTTTCCCGCCCGGTTGGGCGGAGTGGAACGACAAATATCGCGACACGGTGCGCGAATACTGGAAGGGCACCAATGTCTCCACGGACTTCGCCGCCCGCCTGCTCGGGTCCGGCGATCTCTACGATCAGCGCGGCCGCCGCCCGTGGGCGAGCGTCAACTTCATCGCCGCCCATGACGGCTTCACCCTGAACGATCTCGTTTCCTACAACGAGAAACACAACGAGGCGAATGGCGAGGACAATAACGACGGCCATAACGACAATCGCAGCTACAATTACGGCGCGGAAGGGCCAACCGAGGACGAGGGCATCAATGCGGTGCGCGATCGCCAGAAGCGCAATTTCCTCGCCACCCTGTTCTTCTCGCACGGCACGCCGATGCTGCTTGCCGGCGACGAGTTCGGCCGCAGTCAGATGGGCAACAACAACGGCTATTGCCAGGACAGCGACATTTCCTGGGTTCATTGGGAGAACCTGCCCGAGGGCTGCGAGGAGCTGCGCGAGTTCACCCGCCAGATCATCAAGCTGCGACGCGAACAGCCGCTGCTGCGTCGTGAGAACTGGCGCGACGGCCTGGAGATCAAATGGTTCAACGCCGGCGGCGGTTTTCAGACGCCGGAGCAGTGGGACGAAGGATCCACGCTCGGCCTCCATATCGGTCGGACCGATCTTCGGGAAGAGGAGGGCATCTGGCACGACGTCCTGCTGCTCTTCAACCCGTTCGAGGGCAATGTACCGTTCCGCATCCCGCAGTTCGGCGAGGGCGGCTGGGTGCTTGAACTCACCACCTCCGACCTTTCCAAGCGCGGCCTTGTGATCACCAAGGAAAAGGATTTCGAGCTTGAAGGGCGCAGTCTGGCACTCTTCCGGAGGCCGTAAGGCCTTCGAATTTCCTGCCTTTGCCCCATAAAAACCGGCCTCGAGCCGGTCTTTTTCTCTGGGCTGATGGGAAGGCTATAGCGTCGCGCGGCGGATATCCGAGCTTGTCGAGACAACATGACCGGACTTCAGCACCAGATTGGCATAAACGGCGGCATATTGCTGGGCGCTGCGTTCCCAGGAGAATTTCGCCTTCATGCCCTGGTTCTGCAGCCGCGCCCACATTTTCGGGTCGGCATAGGCGTGCAGTGCGCGGCGAAGTGCGAGCCTCAGTCCGTCCGTGGTCACGGGATGGAACTGAAAACCGGTTGCGACGCGCGCCGACATGGCTGCGTCATTGGCATCGATGATCGTTTCCGAAAGTCCGCCGGTGCGGGAGACGACGGGGACGCAGCCGTAGCGCAACGCATAGAGCTGGGTCAGCCCGCAGGGTTCGAAGCGGGAGGGCTGCACGATGGCGTCAGACCCGCCATGAACCAGATGCGCCGTCGGTTCGTCGTAACCGAAATGCACCGCCATCCGGCCCGGAAAACGCGCGGCGGTATCCGACAGAGCCCGCTCGATCTCGCGGTCGCCCTGCCCGAAGACGATGACCTGGCCGCCGTGGCGAATGATCTCGTCCGCCGTATCGGCGAACATGTCGAAACCTTTCTGCCAGGTCAGCCGGCTGACGGCGGAAAACACCGGACCTTCGTTTGCCGGGTTCAGTCCGAATTTTCGAAGCAGCACGGCGCGGTTCTCGCGCTTGCGGCGCAGCGTGCCGACATCGTAATTGCGGGGCAGGTGCGGATCCGTCGACGGGTCCCAGATATCGAGATCGATGCCGTTGACGATGCCGCGCAGGACGGAGACGCGAGCATTCAGAACCCCGTCCATGCCCATGCCGAAGCGCGGGGTGAGGATTTCGCGAGCATAGGTCGGGCTGACGGTGGTGATCGCATCGACCGTCTGCAGGCCGCCCTTCAGAAAACTGATATCGCCGAAATATTCCATGCGGTTCATGGAATAGGCCTCTGGCGGCAGGCCGATGCTCATCAGCACGCCGGCAGGGTATTGGCCCTGGAAGGCGAGGTTGTGGATGGTTAGAACCACGGGCGTTTTGCAGCCGCGTTCGCGCATGTAGACCGAGGTCAGTGCAGACTGCCAGTCATGGGTGTGAACCAGGTCCGGAACCCAGCCCGGCAGCAATCCATCGGCGATTTCCGCCGCAGCGAGGGAAAGTGCGGCGAACCGCCTCCAGTTGTCGGGATGATCGATGCCCTCTTCGTCGACATAAGGGCCGCCGGGCCGGTCGTAGAGGGCGGGCGCGTCGAGGATGAAAAGGCTGAGGCCTTCGACGCGGGTATGGAGGAGTGCTGCTTTTTCGCCGAGCAGGTTTTCGAAAGTGACCAGCGGCATGGCGCTCTTCAGCTGCTGCATGACCTGGGGATAACCGGGGATCAGGGAGGTGGTCTCGATGCCGAGGGGGCTGAGCGCCTTGGGCAGAGACCCGGTCACGTCTGCAAGGCCACCCGTCTTCACAAGGGGGAAGATTTCGGAGGTGACCGAAAGAATTCTCATGCCGGGAAGCCCCCGCTTTCCATAACCAGTATTGATCCCCTGTCCGCCCGCGCTCCGCTCATCTCGACGGGGTTCGCCGATCGGGACGTAAGCGTTCATCATGCGTGCCTCCGCCATCTGCCAGTCTCACCCTCCAGAACGTTTTCGCCCTGGCCAACGTTCCTCCGTCAAGGCGGAAACGAGACCAAGTTCAGACGCAAAAGCCATTTCGATTTTCCAGGATAGACGAACCCGCGGCCGCAATGATGTCAGTCGCCGCGACCAGTAACGATGGTGATGAAGATGGGTGGCAGGCGGCGTCAGGCGCCAGCTGGAACCTTCTTGGAACGCTTCTTGGCCGGCTGGACGGCTTCCGGCATGGCAGCGGCCGGTGCCTTGGAAGTTGTCTTTGCCGGAGAAGCCTTGGCTGCAGCGGTTTTCGCTGCCGGTTTGGGAGTTGCAGCCTTCGACGCCGCCTTTGGCGGCTTCACGGCGGTCGCGGACTTGCCGCCCGATCCTGCCGCAGGCTTTTTCGAAGCGGTCGGCCCAAGCGTCGCATATTCGAGCTTGGCTCTTTCCCAATGCTCCCTATCCTTGCCCGAGGGATAGCCTTCTTCTTCCCACAACGTGTAGGCCCGCTTTCTGATCCAGATTTCTTCGGATTCCGCCATTCTTGTCTCCATTCGCCCAAGCGCCCCAAACGTGTGCGGCGCGGAAAAGTTCCCTGGTCAAAACGAAAAATCGCAACCCGGCCGAGACGCGGCCAACACTCGAAAAAAAACTTCCCCGGAGGCGGAACTTTTGGCTGTCGAATGTACTTATGGCCGCCGGGAAGGAGACACATCCAATGGGAAAGTACTGCGATATCGTTCCACACGCAACCGGCTGGGTCTATGTCATAGACGGCGTGCAGTCTGCGTCTTATTACCACACCTATGAACTCGCCATGGAGGCCGCCAAGGCCCATGTGGCGCGCGACCGAAGCGGTCGGGTGGAGATTTTCCGGCGACAGGCGCCGAACGGCGAGATGTTGCCGATTCCGACCATGCACGGACACCCCGATGCTTCGGTTCTGAGGCGATCTTTCCCGGCTTGAGGAGGCCGGAAGGGAGGAAAAACCCGGCGGAAGCCGGGTTTTTTTGTATGTACGGGTCGCGAAAAAGGCGCGGCCGAGGCCGCGCCTTTCTTCCGATCGCTCGAAATGTCACGCAGCCTTCTGGGCCGCTGTGTTGACGGCAGTCTTGGCAAGGGCCGTCAGAGCCTCGTCGGTCTTGCTTTCCTCGGCGAGCGTCTGTTCGAGAAGCGTTACCGCATCCCGGTGGCCGAGCTGCTGAGCCCAGGCGCGCAGGGTGCCATAACGGCTGATCTCGTAGTGTTCGACCGCCTGCGCCGCGGCGAGCAGGCCGGCGTCGAGAGCCGGAGTGCCCTTGAACTCGTCGAGGATTTCCTCGCCTTCCTCGATGATGCCGTCGATGGCCGGGCAAGTCTTGCCCTGGGCCCGTTTGCCGATGATCTCGAAGACCTGCTTCAGGCGATCGATCTGGCCTTCGGTTTCTTCCCTGTGCTTTTCGAATGCCGCCTTCAGCTTCGGATCCTGGGCGCCCCGCGCCATCTTCGGCAGCGCCTTCACGATCTGGCGTTCCGCGTAATAGATGTCCTTCAGGGTTTCATGGAAAAGGTCGTCGAGGGTCTTATTGGCCATGGGTGTCTCTCCTTGTTGATGAGTATTCTTGAGGCAGGGATTGCGAGGCATCTAACGAGTGACCGCCTCACAGGTTCCACGCAGATCAGTGCCTTTCGGGGGCTATTCGAAGATTGTTGCGACAGGCGGTGACACCCTGGATGTCGAGGATGACGTCCTGGGCGCGTGCCTTGTCCGCAAGGTGGGCCACGTATCCCTCCAGCGTCACTTCGCCTTTCTCCACCGAGACCGTCATGTTGGTCGGGTCGAGAAAGGCGTCCTGCGTCAGTTGCTCATTCACGTCCTGTGCGATCAGATCGTCGGGGCGTTCGTAACCGTCCGGTCCCTTGCCGATCTGCTTTTCCTGCTCCGGTCCCTCGGCAAAGATATTGGCTTCGCCCTGAAGATAACCGCTTGGGCGGCTTTCCGCCGGGCCCTCCCATCGAGGCCATTGCGAGGTCTCGCCGGGACGGCCAGCTTTCGGCTGCTCATTCTTCATCGGCTTTCTCCTTCTCAGGGGCATGATCGCCCGCAGCGGAGGAACCCATGGTTGCCGGAAAAGTTCCATGCGACTTGATGGAACCGGAACGCCCGGACGGCGTTTGATCGTCAACTAGAAAAATGCTTACGACGGGAGAGAGACATGCAGGACAGGCTGAAGATCTATCGGCTGGTGCCGACAGCTGCGCCAAAGGATCCGAACTGGCAGAACTCGCCACCGCATGGCGAAGTGGTGGTCCGGGCAAAGACCGCCGGCGATGCGCGGCTCGTGGCGAGCCAGGCGGAACTGGATTTCATGGAAATCGATGCTTCGCCCTGCGAGGGCAATTCGACCGAGATGGCGAGCGCCTTCCGCAGCGACAAGCTCTATACGGTGATCGAGGACAGTAGCGGCCGGTTCGCCCCGAACGGGCCGCGGTGCGTGATCGGCGGGCGTGTGCGCGTCGACAACCTGATTTCGACCCAGCTCTGATGGCTTGAGGCGGGCCTATCCAGGACGGACAGCCTCAATCGGTGCGGCCGTCGCTCTTTTCGTTGAGTGCCCTCTGCAGCTCGCGCGCCAGGTCGAGCAGCCGATCAGGAACCTCTTCCTTCTCGATTTCGGTCAGAAGGACCGAGACCTTGCGGTTAACCCGCCGTCCCATTCTGACGTCCTGTTCCGCAACCGGAGTGTCTTGTTTCGTCATCCCGACCTCTGACGTAATCACCGCCGGCACATCCGTCGCCGAACAATGTCCGCCCGCCATAACCCTACATTAGCTTTCCATACATCATTACGGCTAACTTCGGATATCCCGAAAAAGTCACAGAGGACAAATGAAATAAAGCGACTCCCTATCCGGGAGCCGCTGCATTTGTTCCAGAGGTTTTTGGGAAACTCAGTGCCTGGGCGGTTTCGGCGTGCCCGATGGGATGGATGTCACCGTGCTCGAGACGGGATCGCTCGCCGGAAAGGTATCTTCCAGCCCCTCGTTGAGCTGCTCGTCCAGCTCCTTCTTTTCGCCGCGCTCGCGAGCCGACTGCTCGGCTTTTTTGGGCGAACCCTTCTGCACGGAGTTGGGAGTGCTGTTGGTGCTCATCTGATTTCTCCTGGCCTGTTTCATCACGAAAACGGTTTGGATCGAACGTTTGTTCCGGAACCAAGCGGAGGCGGCGCGGGTTATCGGGCAAACGAAGGAGTTTTCCGTGGCGCCGCGCGTATTCTGGAAAGGTTATCTCAAGCTCTCGCTGGTCACCTGCCGCGTGACGATGACGCCGGCCATCTCCGAAGGTGCCAAGGTGCGGTTCCACAATATCAACCGCAAGACCAACAATCGCGTCCTCAGCCAGTATGTCGATGCCGAAACAGGTGAGGCGGTCGAGGACGACGATCAGGTCAAGGGTTATCCCAAGGGCGAGGACGATTATGTTCTTCTCGAAGACGAAGAGATCGAGGATGTCGGGCTCGAAAGCACGCGTACGATCGATATCGAGACTTTCGTGCCGGCGGACTCGATCGGCTGGATCTGGTACGACCGACCGCACTACCTGGCGCCGGACGACGAGGTGAGCGCCGAGGCGTTTGCGGTGATCCGCGAGGCCATGGCAAAGACCGGGACCGGCGGCATTGCCCGGCTCGTCATGTATCGTCGAGAGCGCGCGGTTCTGCTGCTGCCCAAGGACAAGGGGATCGTGGTCTGGACCTTGCGTTACGGGGACGAAGTCCGCGACGCCGACGAATACGCCGTCGAAAAACCGAAGGAGAAGGCGGATGTCGAGCATCTGTCGATGATGAAGAAGATCATCGACGAGCGCACCGAAGCCTGGAAGCCTTCGATGGCCGACGATCCGGTCCAGGACCGGCTGCTCGAAATCATCGCCGAGCGCAAGAAGAGCCGGAAGACCAGGAAGAAGGTCGAGGAGAAGGCGCCCGAGCGCAGCAGCAACGTGATCGATATCACGGCGGCGCTGAAGAAGAGCCTGGAGGCGGAACGAAAGGCGCCGAGGAAGTGAGCCTTCCCCCTGGCTTCTACCGTTTCTTCTTTCCCTTGAACTCGATCGGGGCTTCCGCCTTGCGGAAATCTCCCCACGGATCGTTCGTCTGCTGGGCGATGCGGGCTGGGGCGTTGTTGACGGTGAAGTAGTTGGGGCCGATCGCGCCCCCGAGTTCGTCCCACGTGATCGGCATGGAGACCGGCGCGCCGGCGCGGGCACGGGTGGAGTAGGGCGCCACGGCGGTATTGCCGCGCCCGTTGCGCAGGTAGTCGATGAGGATCTTGCCGCTTCGCTTCGACTTGGTGATCGTCGAGACATATTTGTCGGGATCGTCGCCGGCCATGCCGTCGGCCAGCGCCTTCATCGCCGCCTTCACCTCCGGCCATTCCGCCTTCTGCTTGACGGGGGCGACGACATGCAGGCCCTTGCCGCCCGAGGTCTTGACGAAGGCCACCAGTCCCATGTCCTCGAAACGACGCTTCACCTCGTGTGCCGCGGCGATGATCTCGGTCCACGACACACCTTCGCCGGGGTCGAGGTCGATATTGACCATGTCCGGCTTTTCCCAGTCGTCGAGGGTCGAGCCCCAGGGGTGGATTTCCAGCGTCGCCCCTTGGACGAGGCCGAGCAATCCATCAAGGTCACGGATGGTGATATCCTCTTCCGCCGGATCGGCGGGGTCCTTCACGAGCACGGCGTTCTTGGTCATGCCCTTCCAGCCGTGTTTCTGAAAGAAAAGCTGTTTACCGATCCCATCCGGCCCACGCACCAGCGCCAGCGGGCGGTTGACGACGAACGGCGCCATCAGCCGCCAGACTTCGGTGTAGTAATCCGCAAGCCCGGCCTTGGTCACCCCCGCATCCGGCCAGTAGACCCGGTCGGGATGAGTGAGATTGACCGTCCGTTTCGGCGGCTTCGGTTCTTCCGCTGCATTCACAGGCCCGCCCTCCCGGACGATATCCTTCGGGTCCTTGTCTTCGCGCAAGCCCCGGAAGGCCGCGTGGCGGATATGCGCATCCGCCGTCCAGCCGCGGAACTCCACTTCCGCCACCAACTCGGGCCGCACGAAAACGACATCCTTCTTTTCCACCCCGGCAAGCTTTTCGTCAAACGGGCTTTCGCTCGTCTGAATCTCCTGGAGGCTCTTGAATAGCGATTGCGCCACGGCGTTCGAATAACCCGTGCCGACGCGGCCGGCATGCCGCAGCTTGCCCTTGTCATAATATCCCATGACCAGCGATCCGATCGCCGTCCTCGAAACGGAGGAGGGAACAAATCCGGCGACCACGAATTCCTGCCGTGCCGAACATTTCGACTTCACCCAATCGCGGCCGCGGCCGGGGCGATAGGGCGCATCCGATATCTTGGAGATGACACCTTCGAGGCTCAGCCGGCAGGCGTGTTTCAGGACCAGACCGCCTTCCTCCCCGAAATGCTCGCTGTAACGCAGGGCCGGGCCGCTGCCGGTCAGCAGGGTTTCCAGCGCCTCCTTGCGCTTCAGCAGCGTCGCGCCGGTCAGGTCGTAACCGTCCAAGTGAAGAATGTCGAAAGCGTAGAAGGTGAAGCGGTCGTCCCGGCCTTCGCTGAGGTCCTGCTGAAGCAGTGAGAAATCCGTGGCGCCGGAACCGGCCTCGACCGCCACTTCCCCGTCGATGATCGCATCGGTCGCGCTAAGCTTTCCGAATTCCGCGAGGATCTCGTCTCCGAACTTGTGCGTCCAATCGAGCCCGGTGCGCGTCAACAGCTTTACCTTGCCATTTTCGACCCGGGCCTGCAGGCGATAGCCGTCGAGCTTGATTTCGTGGACCCAGCGTTTGCCGGAGGGCGCGCTCTTCACCAGTGTCGCAAGCTGCGGCTCGACGAAAGCCGGGAGTTCGGCTTTCCGGGCGCCCTTGATCTTCGACGCTGCGATGTCGGATTTTTCCGGTTCGGAATCGGATTTCGCCTTCGACTTCGCTTTCGATTTAGCCGTACTCTTTGCCGCCGGTGCCTTGCGGCCCCAGATTTCGTCCAGCGTCTTGCCCGACTTCACCGAAAGCGGCATCTCGTCGAGAACGTCCTTGTCGCCCTCGGCGCGGGCGAATTCGTCCTCGCCCTTGACCAGCAGCCAGTTCTCTCGCTTTTCTCCCTCTCTGGGGGCCATGCGGATCAGGTGCCAGCGGCCTTCCAGCTTCTCGCCCTTCAGCTCGAATTCCAGATGGCCTTTCCTGTAGGCCTTGTGGGGATCGCCGATCGGTTCCCAGGTGCCGCGATCCCAGAGCAGCACGGCGCCGGCGCCGTAATTACCTTTCGGGATCATGCCTTCGAAACCGCCATAGTCGAGCGGGTGGTCTTCCACATGCACCGCAAGCCGTTTTTCGCCGGGCACGAAACTCGGGCCGCGGGTGACGGCCCAGCTTTTCAGCACGCCGTCCATTTCCAGCCGGAAATCGTAGTGCAGCCGGGTGGCATCGTGTTTCTGGATCACGAAACTGTTGCCGGATACCTTGGCCTTGCGGCCGGAAACTTTCCCCTGGGGCTCCGGGGAAGCCTTGAAGTTTCGCTTCTGATTGTAGGTTTCGAGCGCCATGATCAGCTCGCCTTTCTCTGCGGGGCGGCAGTCTTGCGAGATACGGTTTTCTTGGCGGATTTCTTCGGCGCGGTCTTCTTGCTGCCGCCGGCGCTCTGACGCAGTGCGTCGAGCAGGCCGGAGACCTTCTTCGGTTCCGGCTTCGGCTGCTTCCTGAGCTTGCGGCCTTCGATCTTCGCCTTGATCAGCTCGGCAAGGGCTGCCTCGTAACGGTCGTCGAACTCGCTCGGGTCGAATTCGCCGCGTTTGGTGTCGATGATGTGCTCTGCGAGATCGAGCATCTCGCCCTCGATCTTGAAGCTCTTGATGTCGGAGAAGATCTCCTTCGCCGACCGGACCTCGTAGTCGTAGTTCAGCGTGTTGGCGATCAGCCCTTTCTCGCTCGGTCGGATCAGCAGCGTGCGCAGCCGCCGGAAGAGCACGGTGCGGGCGAGTGCGACGACATTCTTCTCCTTCAGCCCTTTTCGGATCAGGTCGAAGACCTCTGCGGAGGGTTTGTCGGCAGGCGCGAGATAATAGGGCCGGTCAATAAAGATGGTATCGACGCCGTTACATGGGATGAAGATCTCGAGCTCCAGCGTCTTGTCGCTCTCAGGTACCGCGGCCTTCACCTCGTCAGGTTCGAGGAAGACGTATTGACCGCTCGAAACTTCGTAACCCTTGACGATGTCCTCGCTTTCGACCGGCTTGCCGGTGTCGGCGTCGGCCATCTGGCGGTGGACGCGGTTGCCGGTCTCGCGATTGATGATGTGAAAGCTGACGCGGTCGGATGTCGATGCAGCCGTATAAAGCGCAACCGGACAGCTCAGCTCTCCGACCTTCAGATATCCTTTCCAGTTTGCACGCGGTGCCATATCCGAACTCCCGGCCGAACTCTGTGAAAGTCCTATCAACAGGCCTGCCGACCTGTTTGTTCCCTCGAGCGGCGCGCGGTTTCCGTCACGAAGATGAACAGGGCATTCATCTTGGGGGAACCAAATACGCAAGGCGTGCGTTTGCCCCCGTCATTCCAGCCATGAAGACTTCGGAGAGGTAGGCAACGGTGTCTGAATCACAGTTGAATGGTGATCCTGCACGTGCAGACATAGTGAGGCTTATTCCGGCTCTCCGCGCATTTGCCCGTACTTTCTGCCGCAATCCCAGCGATGCAGACGACTTGGTGCAGGAGACGCTGATGAAGGCGCTCGCCAATCTCGACAAGTTCGAGCCGGGCACCAAGCTGAAAAGCTGGCTTTTCACCATCATGCGCAACACCTTTTATACGCGGGCCAAGGTGCTTGGCCGCGAGGCGCCGGGGATCGAGGAGAACGTCTCCGGGGATACGCCGGTAGCGGCGAGCCAGGAGATCGCGGCAAGAGCCCAGGAGGTCCAGCGTGCGCTCCAGAAACTGCCGCCGCATTATCGTGAAGTGCTGACGCTGGTCGCGATCCTCGGGGAAAGTTACGAGGCGACGGCGGAGATCTGCGATTGCGCGGTGGGCACGGTGAAAAGCCGCCTCAACCGGGCGCGGCATCAAATTCTGCAGGAACTGGGAGAAGAAACCAACTGAGCTGCCGCATCGCGACAGCTTTTTCTTTGGAGGTCGTCATGAAGTTCACATTGATCGCGGTGGCGATCGTCCTGGTGACGATTGCCCCGGTTTTCGCGTTTATCTAGGCGGTCAGACCGGATCCCGGTCGAGGTCCGGGTAATGCCGGAAAATGCCCGACTCGTTGAAGGCGAGGCGGCGCTTCGACTTGAGATAGGCGTCGATATTCGGACGTCCGGCGACCGCGTCGCGCAGCTTGGCGATGTTTGGATAATCGCGGTCGAAGTTTTTCATGGCGCGCGGGAAGGCGTAGTGGAGGCCCTTGGCGAGCTGGAAGAGCGACAGGTCGACATAACTCAGGGCGTCACCCACCGCATGGCCGCTCTTTGTGGGGTTTGCGGTGATGACGCGATCGAAATAGCCGATAAATTTCGGCACGCGGTGCTTCAGAAAGGCCCTGGAACGAGCCTTGGCCTCCTGCCGCTGGTCCTCGTAATAATCGGCGGTGCTGATCGGGTGGTGCGTGTCGTGCACTTCCGTGATGAAATCGGTGATCGTCAGCTGCAGCCCGTGGGCGAAGAGGCGGGATTTTTCGTCCTCCGGCACCAGATCCAGCTTCGGCCCGAGATAGTTGAGGATGTTGGCGACATGCGAGACGATCAGGTCGCCATCTTTCAGGAAGGGTGGTGCGAAGGGCATGTCGTAGCCGTGCTTGCCGTGGATATAGTCCATCATCTTTCCTGTGCCGCGATCGGTACGGGCGACATCCACATAGTCAGCTCCGGCCTCTTCCAGCGCCAGCCGCACAAATTCGCCGCGACCCTGAAGGCCGTCCCAATAATAAAGTTCGTAGGTCATCATCACTCCAGAAATTCTGCGATCTTTTTCAAATCTTCGACGAAACGGGCCCGGTTGAGCTCCGCATCCGGCTGATCCAGCGTCCTCAGCAGTGCCGAAGGGTGGATGGTCACCAGCACCGGCAGGCCATCCGGCGATCTCAGGACCGTACCGCGGTCGCGTGTCACTTTCGCCTGCTTTCCCAGCAAGGCATAAAGCGCCGTCGCGCCGAGCGCTACGGCGAGTTTCGGATGGACAAGGCGCAGCTCAGCCGCCAGCCACCAGGCACAGGCCCGGACTTCGCCGGCATTGGGCTTGGCGTGGATGCGGCGCTTGCCGCGCGGGGTGAACTTGAAATGTTTCACTGCATTGGTGACGTAGCAGATGTCGCGCTCGATACCGGCCTCCTCCAGACAGCGGTCGAGGAGCTTTCCCGCCGGCCCGACGAATGGCTTGCCCGCCTGATCCTCCTTGTCTCCCGGCTGCTCGCCGACAAACAGCACTTTCGCCTTCGGCGGTCCCTCGCCGAACACAAGATGCGTGGCGTTCTTGTAGAGGTCGCAACGGGTGCAGTTTTCCGCATCCTGCCTGACGTCCGGCACCCTGCCGCCATCCGCGCCCGGCGTCTCGAAGGCTGGTCCCTTGGCCGATGTCAGCATCCTTCCAACTCCTTGTAGCGATGTCAGAACCTGCTTGGTCGCGGGAGAGTTCCTTTAAATTTGCATCGCGGGAACACGAGCTGGAACTTTTGCACAGAGCTTGTGTTGATGGCTCGGGGTACCGCGAGGTTTTCGCGCCCGGGGATTTTCCAGTTCGGATAGGGTTTTGATTATGGCTATCAGGATTACGGCGGTCGTTTTCATTTTGATCGGCTTGGCTCTGGCCGTCGGCGGCGGGCAACTGCTGCTGCTTGGAGGCAGCGCCTATTACATCATCTGCGGTCTCGGCTTCGTGCTGACCGGCATCCTGCTTTTCCTGAGGAGCGCCATGGCACTCAGGGTCTATGCCGTTATCGTGCTGGCCTCGCTCGCCTGGGCGATCTGGGAAGTCGGGCTCGACTGGTGGCAGCTCGGCCCGCGCGGCGGCTTGATCATCGTGCTGGGCCTCTGGCTTCTGACCCCGTGGGTCCGCACCCCGCTCGGCTTTTCAAGCCCGACCGGCATGCGCTACGGCGCCAGTGCCCTGCCGCTCGGAATTGCGCTGATGATCGCGATCGTCGTCGCCGTCGTCTCGATGTTCCTCGATCCGCTGGACCAGAGCGGCGAGCTTCCCGAACAGTCCGTCGCCGCGGCTCCGCCAATGGGCGGCAACGTGCCGCCGGGCGAATGGCACCAGTATGGACGAACTCCTTATGGGCAGCGTTATTCGCCGCTTGACCAGATCAAGGTCGACAACGTCGCCAATCTCACGGAAGTGTGGCGCTACCAGACCGGGGATGTGAAGCGGCCTGACGACGTGGGCGAGACGACCTATCAGGTGACGCCGCTCAAGGTGGGCAGTTCCCTCTATCTCTGCACACCGCACAACCTTGCGATCGCGCTCGATGCGACGACCGGCAAGGAAAAATGGAAATACGACCCGAACTCCGGCATGAACCCGGATCGCCAGCACCAGACCTGCCGCGGCGTCAGCTATTACAAGGACGCCGCCGCCGCTGCCGGCAGTCCGTGTGCGGAGCGGGTCTATCTGCCGACGTCGGATGCGCGGTTGATTGCACTCGATGCCGCGAACGGTCAGGTCTGCACCTCCTTTGCCGACAACGGAACGCTGCAGCTCACCAGCGGCATGCGGTACAATCCGGCCGGTTACTACTACTCGACCTCGCCACCGGCGATCGCCGGCAACAAGATCGTCATCGGCGGGGCGGTCAACGACAACTATTCCACCCAGTCGCAGTCCGGCGTCATCCGCGCCTTCGACGTCAATACCGGGCAGCTGATCTGGAACTGGGATTCGGGGAACCCGTCTCAGACGCAGCCGCTGCAGCCCGGCCAGACGTACACGACGAACTCCCCGAACAGCTGGTCGGTGTTCAGCGTCGACGAGGAACTTGGCCTCGTCTATATCCCGCTCGGCAACCAGGTGCCGGACCAGCTCGGCATGGGCCGCAGCGAGAATGTCGAGAAATATTCCTCCTCGATTGTCGCGCTCGATCTCAATACCGGCGCCGATCGATGGGTGCGCCAGACGGTGCATCACGATCTATGGGACATGGACGTCCCCGCCCAGCCGGTTCTCCTCAACATCACCAAGGCGGATAATACGGTGGCGCCGGCTCTGGTCGGCCCGACCAAGCAGGGCGACATCTACGTGCTCGACCGGCGCAGCGGAGAACCGATCATCCCGATCACCGAGGAACCGGCGCCCGGAGGTGCCATCCCGGAAGATCGTACCGCGCCGACGCAGCCGACCTCGGCCTTGTCGTTCAAGCCGAGGCCGCTCGAGGAACGGGACATGTGGGGCATCACGATGTTCGACCAGATGGTTTGCCGCATCTGGTACCACCAGTACAACTATCTCGGCCGATACACCCCGCCGTCGCTGAAAGGCTCGATCATCTATCCGGGCAATTTCGGCACGTTCAACTGGGGCAGCGTCGCGGTCGATCCGGAACGGCAGGTGATGTTCGGCATGCCCACCTACCTCGCCTTCACCTCAAGGCTGGTGCCGCGCGCGGATATCCCGCCCAAAGGCCAGGACGAAAAAGGCAGCGAGCAGGGCCTCAACCGCAACGAGGGCGCGCCCTACGGCGTCTTCATGGGTCCGTTCCTCGGACCGCTGCAGATCCCCTGCCAGGCGCCGCCATGGGGCTACGTCTCGGGCGTCGACCTCAGGACCGGCCAGATCGCCTACAAGCATCGCAACGGCACGGTCTACGACATGACGCCGCTGCCGCTGCCCTTCAAGGTCGGGGTGCCCGGCATAGGTGGGCCGATGATCACCAAGGGTGGCGTGGCGTTCCTCGGCGCTGCGGTCGACAACTACCTGCGCGCCTATAACCTCACCAACGGCCGCGAACTCTGGAAGGCGCGGCTGCCGGCCGGCGGGCAGGCGACGCCGATGACCTATGCGGTCGACGACGGGCGCCAGTTCGTGGTGATGGTGGCCGGCGGACACGGCTCGGTCGGCACCAAGCCCGGCGACTACGTGATCGCCTATGCGCTACCGCGATAGGCGGAGCCAAACGAAAGGCCCGGCCGTCCGACGCCCGAGCCTTTCCGTTCACCATTTATCGGGGGTTACATCGGGCGGGTAAAACGGAGTTCGTTGCGCACGGTGGCCACTCCGCCGACGCCGAGCGCCACCTCCTCGGCTCGTGCAATCTCGCTTTCCAGCTGGACCGTGCCGCTCAACGTGACCTCGGAGCCGCGGGCGATGACGGCGACGTCGCTTGCATCGATACCGCCGGCAGACGCCAGCGCATCGGAGACCGCCCCTTCGAGCGTCGCGCCTGGCGGAAACTCCGCCTCGACCTCAGGAGTCGTCTCGTGAAAATGCTGATGCTTGAAGACCATTGTCGTACTCCGTTCTGACACGGCACGACAACGCATGGCGAGGGCGATTGGTTCAGCGCCCGCCGGCGAGAACCGTGGCGATGATCTCCTCAAGCTGGTTCTGCGAGAAGGGCTTCGGCAGTCGCGGCAGGCGATCGTCGCCACCGGTGGGCAGTTCGGCGTAGCCGGTTGCCAGCACCACCGGAAGGCCCGGTCTTTCTTCGCGGATGACGGCGGCAAGTTCCGAGCCGGTCATGCGCGGCATCGAGTGATCGGTGATGACGAGATCGATGTCATGGGCGCCGCTTCTCAGCTCCTTCAGGGCATCGGTGCCGCTATAGGCTTCGATCACGGTGTGGCCGAGATCCTCCAGCATCAGCGTGGTGTTCATCAGGACCAGCGCGTCGTCATCGACGGCGAGAATGGTCAGGCGTCCTCGGGGAGTTGCAATTGGTGAAGGCATGTTTTTCTCCGAAGACTGCGGACAATCGTTTGCATCTACCGCAGGCAGGTAGAGCGAAACAGTGGTGCCCTTGCCCTTTTGGCTTTCAATATCGAGTTTGCCGCCCGACTGCTCGGTCAGGCCCTGCACCATGGAAAGTCCGAGCCCCGTTCCCTTGCCGACACCCTTGGTCGTGAAGAAAGGCGTCGTCGCGCGGATCAGGGTCTCCTCGTCCATGCCTTCGCCGCTATCGGCGACCGAGAGCCGGACATATCGGCCGGGCTTCAGCCTACCGGTCGTCTCGTCGGCCGAATATTCCTCGGCGCTGATGACGATCGTGCCGCCGCCGGCCATCGCGTCGCGGGCGTTGACGACAAGGTTCAGAAGCGCGGTCTCGAGCTGAACCGGGTCGCTCGCGACATGAGGCAGGTTCTCGGCAAAGCGGGTTTCCACGGAGGCGGAGGCGCTGAGCGAGCGCTGAACGAAATCCATCATGCCGCCGACAAGTGCCGCCACGTCGATGGCCTGCATGTTCAATTCCTGTCGCCGGGAGAATGCCAGCATGCGCTGGGTGAGGGCAGCACCCCGCTCGGCACCCTGAATGGCATTATCCAGCAGCGGCATCAGCGCCGGATCGTCGGGCAGGCGTTTCTTCAGGATTTCCAGGCTGCCCAGCACGGCCATCAGCAGATTGTTGAAATCGTGGGCGACGCCCCCTGTCAGCTGGCCGATCGCCTCCATCTTCTGGGATTGGAAAAGTTCCTCGCGCGCCTGGGTGAGGGCCTTCTGCGCCTCGACTTTTTCAGTGATGTCGCGCGTGATCTTGGCGAAGCCGAGAAGCGTGCCTTCCTCGTTGCGGATCACGTCGATGATCACATGCGCCCAGAAGCGCGTGCCATCCTTGCGCTGCCGCCAGGCCTCCCTCTCGAATCGCCCCTCGCGCCGTGCGGTCTCCAGGCTACGGGTGGGTTCGCCGCGCTCGCGATCCTCCGGCGTGTAGAATTTTGAAAAATGCTGGCCGACGATTTCGTCCGCAGTATAGCCCTTGATGCGCGCGGCACCCGCGTTCCAGTTGCTGACGCAACCGTCCGGGTCGAGCATGTAGAGAGCATAGTCGGTGACTCCCTGGACGAGGAGCTGGAATTTCTCCTCGCTCAATCGGAGTTCCGTTTCGGCTTTTTTCCGTTCGGTCAGGTCACGGGTCACCTTGGCGAAGCCGAGAAGCTCGCCGGAACGGCCCCAGATCGGGTCGATGATGACATGGGCCCAGAAGCGGCCGCCGTCCTTGCGGACCCGCCAGCCTTCCTTTTCGAAGCGGCCTTCTGTCGCAGCGGTCCGCAAAGCGTGCTCGGGCGCCCGCGCCAACCGGTCTTCCGGGGTATAGAAGCGGGAAAAGTGCTCGCCGAGGATTTCCCATGCCTCGTATCCCTTGAAACGCTGGGCGCCGGGATTCCAGCTGACGATCTTGCCCTCAGGGTCAATCATGTAGATCGCATAGTCGGTGATGGCGTCTACGAGAAGACGATAGCGTTCCTCGTCAAGCAACGAAACGTCGTAACTTTGCGGCACACTCATCAATAGTCCCCGGCCCACGACGTTAGTGCTCTAACGCTCTGCAACAACGAAAAGTTGTGACTATGCAACAGGATCATTACTCTTCCCCGGCCCACGAAGCCCGTGGTCTAACGCGACATAATGTCCAAGTCCCATTTTGGTTCCCTGTTTCCCAAACTTTTTATCTTGCGCCCCCAACGACGACGAGCCGACACGGGTTGACGGATGACGGATTTTTCTTTACGACTGACGAAAGATGAAAATCGTCACACGTAAAACGAAAGACTTCAGCGGTATGGATACCAGCGAAAATACCCTGGACACCTCGCGGCAGGAAAATGTCAGCCGCATCCTTGATGCGGCGGAGCGGCTGTTCAAGCATTACGGCTACACGAAGACGAACGTGGCGGATATCGCGCGCGATCTCGGCATGTCCCCCGCCAATATCTACCGTTTCTTCTCGTCCAAGGCCGACATCCATCAGGCCCTGGCGCACCGCATGCTGGATGGCAGCTATCAGGCGGCACTCGCCAACGCGAAGCGGCCGGTGAGCGCCGCCGAACGGCTGCGTAATCACGTCCTGCAGCAGCACCGCTTCACGCTCGAGACCATGCTCGACGAGAAGAAGGTGCATGAAATGGTGGTGATCGCCATCGAGCAGCAATGGCCGGTCATCGAGCAGCATCTCGAACGCATCCGTCTCGTCATTGCTGACCTTATCAAGGACGGCATCGAAGCCGGTGAGTTCCGCAAGCAGGATCACCAACTCGCAGCCGAATGCTTCATGTCGTCCGTGGTCATCCTCTGTCATCCGCAGCTTATTGCGGATTGCCTTCTGGAGACTCGGATCGGCAAGCCCGAGGATCTCGTGGAATTCGGCCTCAGGGCCCTCAGATAATTCGCCTGAAATAATTCCGGGGCGCCAAGGGGGCGTCTTGATCGAAAACCCGCCACCAGGAGTGCGGAACCATGTTTTTCGTAAAGACCAGACATAGTGTCTCGTTTCTCATCAAAGGCCTTTTAGTCGCGACCGCGTTCGGCGCACTGACGGCCTGCTCGGAAGAGAAAAAAGCCGAAGCCCCGGAAGTCGTCCGCCCGGTCAAGGTGACCGAGGTTGCCGCTGCCGATCACGGCCGCAGGCTTCAATATTCCGGCTCCGTCAAGGCACGGACCGAAATGAACCTCGGCTTCCGCGTCGCCGGCAAGATCACCGAACGGCTCGTCGATGTCGGCCAGCGCGTTCGCCCCGGCGACGTGCTCGCAAAGCTCGACGCCGTCGATTACCAGCTCGCGGTGCGCCGCGCCGAGGCCGATCTCGCCTCCGCCCAGAAGCAGGTGGAAATCTCCGGCCTCGCCCGCCGCCGGGCCGAGACGCTTGCCGAAAAGAGCATTTCCTCCCAATCGCAGTTCGAACAGGCGCAACTTGCCAACGACCAGGCCATCTCGCAGAGGGAATCGGCCCAATCGGCGCTTGACCAGGCCCGCAACCAGGTCGCCTATACGGAATTGAAGTCGGACCAGAACGGCATAGTCACGACGGTCAGCGCCGATATCGGCCAGGTGGTCGCGTCCGGCACCCCGGTCCTCTCCGTTGCCGTCGAGGGCAGCAAGGAAGTGCAGATCGCCGTTCCGGAAATGGACGTCGCTCAGTTCAAGCCGGGCAAGACGGTGAAGGCTCGCTTCTGGTCGGCTACCGATCTCGTCCTTGACGGCAAGGTCCGCGAAGTGGCCGGCAGCGCCGATGCGCAATCGCGCACTTTTGCAGTTCGCGTCAGCTTGCCGGACGACCCGCGGGTCCTGCTCGGCATGACCGCGACGATCGAAGCGGGTGAAGACAATGCCGTCGCCACCTATGCCGTTCCGCTTGCAGCGCTTTCCAAGAAGGACGGCCAGTCCGTCGTCTGGATCGTCGACCGTGGCAAGGGCACCGTCAGTTCGCGTGCCGTCAAGGTCGCCGACTTCTCCGACGACGGCGTTCGCGTCGCCGAGGGCATTGCCAAGGGCGACCTCGTCGTCTCGGCCGGCACACAGTTCATGAAAGAAGACATGAAGGTCAAGCTGCCGGAAGCCATCGCCTCCCGCTTCGGCAGCGTCAGCAGCCTTACCACCGCATCGCTCGCGCCCTGATCGCCAGGCTTAAAGGACCCAAGACCATGAGCTCCTCTCATCAGGCCAATCCCCCGGAAAAGGGCGGGTTCAACCTGTCCCGCTGGGCGATCGCCCATCCGAGCATCGCCCGCTTCCTCTTCGGCCTCATCATCGTCATGGGCGCGCTTGGCGTCATGAACATGGGCCAGAAGGAAGATCCCGACTTCACCTTCCGCGTCATGGTCGTGCAGACCGTCTGGCCCGGCGCCTCCATCCAGGAGATGCAGGACCAGGTGGTCAACAAGGTCGAGCGCAAGCTGCAGGAAACCCCGCATCTCGACTGGGTCAAGTCCTATACCCGCGCCGGCGTGGCGATCACCACGGTGCAGATCAAGGGCGACACCAATACCGCCGAGGTCAACGACGCCTTCTACCAGGTCCGCAAGAAGATCGGGGACATCACCCAGGATCTGCCGGCCGGCCTGCTCGGTCCCTATTTCAACGACGAGTTCGGCGATACCTACATCACCCTCAATTCGATCAGCGGCGAAGGCTACAGCTATCCTGAACTGAAGCAGTTCGCGATCCAGGCCCGCGACATGCTGCTGGCCACGCCCGGCGTCGAAAAGGCGGTCATTCTCGGCGACCAGCCGCAGAAGATCTTCATCGACGTATCGTCCAAGGCGCTCGCCGAGCGCGGCCTCACCGTCCTCAACATCCGCGACGCGCTCTCCGGCCAAAACAATATCGATCCCGCCGGGAATATTGAGACCGCCGAGCGCTCGGTACGAATTGCGGTCGAAGGCGGCGTCACGACGCCTGAAGATATCCGCGAGCTGCGCCTTCGCGCCGGCGACCAGGTGATCCGGCTCGGCGATATCGCCACCGTCACCAACGGTCTCGAAAACCCCTATCAGCGCAAGTTCCGCTTTAATGGACACGACAGTGTCCAGCTTGGCGTCGTCATGGCGAAGGGCTTCAAGGTAACCGACGTCGGGCACGAGGTCGAAGCCACCTATGAGCGCTTCGAACAAACGCTGCCGGTCGGCGTTTCCGTCGAGCAGGTCTCCAACCAGCCGGAAGTCGTCACCGAAGCCGTGGGCGAGTTCACCCAGGCCCTGCTGGAGGCTCTCGTCATTGTCCTCATCGTCTCGCTGATCTCGATCGGCTGGCGTTCGGGCATCGTCATCGCCATCACCATCCCGCTGGTGCTGTCTGCGACCTTCGCCATCATGTTCTACATGGGCATCGAACTGCAGCGCATCTCGCTTGGCGCGTTGATCATCGCGCTCGGCCTGCTCGTCGACGATGCGATGATCGTCGTCGAGATGATGGAACGGAAGCTGGAGGAGGGGCTCGCACGCCTCGATGCCGCCACCTTCGCCTATTCATCCACCGCCTTTCCGATGCTGACCGGCACGTTGATCACTACTGCCGGCTTCATCCCTGTCGGTTTCGCCGATTCCACCGCCGGCGAATACGTGCGCTCGCTGTTTTACGTGGTGGGCATCGCGCTCGTCGTGTCGTGGTTCGTGGCCGTCTACTTTACTCCCTGGCTCGGCTACATGATCCTGAAGCAGCGGGCGCACGCAGGCACCCATCACGATGCCTATGACACCCGGATGTATCGCGGCGTCCGGCATGCGGTCGGCTGGTCCGTGCGTCACAAGGCTATCGTGCTGCTTCTCACCCTCGGCGCCTTCGTCGGCAGCCTGTGGTCGTTCCAGTTCATCCCGCAGAGCTTCTTCCCGCAGTCCTCGCGGCCGGAAATCCTGGTCGACATGTGGCTGCCGGAAGGCACGGCGATCGAGGAAGTCGAACGCCAGGCGAAAGCCCTGGAAGACAAGATCCTGCCCGAC
This sequence comes from Neorhizobium sp. T25_27, assembly GCF_002968565.1. Classification (NCBI taxonomy): domain Bacteria; kingdom Pseudomonadati; phylum Pseudomonadota; class Alphaproteobacteria; order Hyphomicrobiales; family Rhizobiaceae; genus Neorhizobium; species Neorhizobium sp. T25_27. The sequence goes on along the minus strand of NZ_PVBJ01000006.1, from coordinate 102,299 downwards.
GCAGACAAGACCTTCGTCGCTACCTATATCGGCGAGGGCGCGCCGCGCTTCTTCCTGCCGCTCGACCAGCAGCTCCGCAACCCCAACTATGCGCAGCTCCTGATCATGTCGAAGGACGTCGACGCCCGCGAGCGTCTGATCGTCAAGCTGCGCGCCATCCTTGCGCAGGACTTCCCGACCGTGCGCGGCAAGGTCGACCGCCTGTTCCTCGGCCCGCCGGTCGGCTGGCCCGTCCAGATGCGCGTCACCGGCCCGGACCCGACGGAAGTGCGTCGCATCGCCGACCAGGTCAAGGAACGTTACCAGCAGCAGCCGCTGTTCGGCGCGATCCATGACGACTGGATGGAACCGGTGACAGCCATGAAACTGGTGATCGACCAGGATCGTGCCCGGGCTCTCGGCGTCACCTCGCAGCGTGTCCGCCAGATGCTGCAGACAGCAGTCTCCGGCGCTCCGGTCAGCGACTTCCGCGATGGCGAAGAAACCGTCTCGATCGTCGTCCGCGAGCCGGATGCAACCCGCAACCTGCTCTCGGCGGTCCAGTCGGTCTATGTGCCGACGGATTTCGGCGGCTTCGTCCCGGTCTCGCAGATTGCCAAGGTCGTGCCGGTCCTCGAACAGGGCATCGAATGGCGCCGCGACCGCCTGCCGACTATCACCGTCAAGGCAACGCTGCCGGATGGCATCGAACCGACCCAGGTGTCGATGAACCTCTACAGCAGCATGGCCGACCTGCGCGCCAGCCTGCCCGCCGGTTATCATGTCGAGATCCAGGGCGGTGCGGAAGATGCAGCCGAAAGCCAGAACTCGATCGCTGCCAAGGCGCCGATCATGCTCCTGGTCATCCTCGTGCTGCTGATGATCCAGCTGCAGCATTTCGGCAAGGCGATGCTGGTGCTGGCGACCGGCCCGCTCGGCATCATCGGCGCTGCCATGGCGCTGCTTCTGACCGGCGCGCCGTTCGGCTTCGTGGCGATCCTCGGCGTCATCGCGTTGCTCGGCATCATCATCCGCAACTCGATCATCCTGGTCGACCAGATCGACCAGGACATCGCGGCGGGGATGGAGCGGATGGAGGCGATCGTCGGTGCAGCCGTACGCCGTTTCCGGCCGATCATGCTGACGGCGCTGACAGCCGTGCTGGCGCTCTACCCGATCTCGCGCGGCGTGTTCTGGGGGCCGCTCGCCTATGCGATGATGGGCGGTATCCTGGTCGCGACGGTGCTGACAATCCTCGTCCTGCCAGCCGCCTACGCCCTCTTCTTCGGCCGCGAACCCAAGAAGAACAAGGACGACCGGTCGCCCGCCAATCAGGGCGACCTCTTCGAAAGCCGTGACGACCTGCCGATGGCAGCGGAGTAACGGCGAGCGCCTTCCTCGGGAGCCTGGTAACTCCTGAGGAAGGCGTCCTGATTGGCCTTGACGGACTGGAAGATATAATCCCTGACCATCCGCACCCGGGGGATCTGGCTCAGGTCACGATGGCACATCAGCCAATAGCCGCGCCTCAGTTCCACCTCTTCCGGCAGCACGATTTCGAGATCCGGCCGCGTCCGGGTGATGAAGTTCGGCAGCACGCAAAGACCGAGACCGTTCAGCGTCGCGGTCAGCTGCGCAAAGATGCTGGAGCTCTGGAAGCGCGCCTTGATGCCCGGATGGACGTCGCCAAGATAGTCGAGCCCGGGCGCGAAGATCATGTCCTCGATATAGCCGATGAAGGGATGCGACAGCAGATCCTGCCGGCAGCGGATCGGACCGGCCTTGGCGAGGTACGATTTCGCGCCGTAGACGTTGAGACTGTAGTCGGTGAGCTTTTCCGTCAGGTAAGGCCCGTCCTTCGGCGGATCGAGCGAGACGGCGATATCCGCTTCCTTGCGCGACAGCGACATGATCTGCTGGATCGTCACCAATTCCAGCGAGATGTTCGGGTGGCTGTCGCAGAAGCTGCGAATCTTGTCGGCGAAGAAGAAATTCGCAAACCCTTCCGGGGTGCTTAAGCGAACCACGCCGCGCTGCGCCGTGGTGCCGGAGGCGACATCCGCCTGCAGCCGGTCGGCCTCAGTCTCGATGCGCTCTGCCGTCTCGATGAAGCGCTGGCCCATGCCGGTCAGGACATATCCACGTGGATTGCGCTCGAACAGTTTGACCTTGAGGGCGAATTCCAGCCGGTCGATGCGGCGGGACACGGTGGCATGGCTGGTGCGCAATTGACGAGCCGCGGTGGACAGCTGTCCACTGCGCGCCACGGCCAGGAAATATTGCAGATCGTCCCAGGTGAAGTTCTGATTGTTGCTCAATGCGTTCCCGTCTGTTCAAAAATGCACAGATGCTGTTTGCAATTAATTACAGCGGCCTGCTTGCGTCAACGGCCGTTTTCCTGAACCATGCAATCCGGAGCAGCCGCTTTGAGGAGAACGGCTCACCAATTTTGAACAGACCCTTCAAATTTTCTGGGCCTATTCTCTGGGAGGAGAAATTATGCGCAAGACAATCATGACGTCACTTGTAACGTCCCTGGCCGTCGTTCTCGCAAGCAGCGCGGCATTCGCGCAGAGTGCGTCCGACAACAAGGTCAAGATCGGCATCCTGAACGACCAGTCGGGCGTCTATTCCGAGTTCGGCGGCAAGTCGTCGGTCGAGGCGGCCAAGATGGCGGTCGAGGATTTCGGCGGCAAGGTTCTCGGGGCTTCGATCGAGATCGTCGATGCCGACCACCAGAACAAGGCGGACATCGCCTCCAACATCGCCCGCCAGTGGTACGATACCCAGCAGGTCGATGCGATCATGGAGCTGACGACCTCGTCTGTGGCGCTCGCCGTGCAGGCGATCGGCAAGGAAAAGAAGAAGATCGACATCGTCACGGGCGCGGCGACCACCGATCTGACCGGCAAGGCCTGTAGCCCCTACGGCTTCCATTGGGCATATGATACGCATGCGCTCGCGGTCGGTACCGGCGGCGCGCTCGTCAAGCAGGGCGGCGACAGCTGGTTCTTCCTCACCGCCGACTATGCCTTCGGTTATTCGCTCGAGCAGCAGACCGGCGACTTCGTGAAGTCCTCCGGCGGCAAGATTGTCGGCGCGGTCCGTCATCCGCTCGCCACCACCGATTTCTCGTCCTTCCTGCTGCAGGCACAGTCCTCCGGTGCCAAGGTCGTCGGCCTTGCCAATGCCGGCCTCGACACGGCGAACGCCATCAAGCAGGCCGCGGAGTTCGGTATTACCGCCGGCGGTCAGCGCCTCGCAGCACTGCTCTTCACGCTCGCCGAAGTGCACGGCCTCGGCCTGCAGGCAGCCCAGGGCCTGACCCTGACCGAGGGGTATTACTGGAACCTCGACGACAAGAGCCGCGAATTCGCGAAAAAGTTCTTCGCCCGCACCAAAAAGATGCCGAACATGGTCCATAGCGGCACCTATTCCGCCGTTACCCAGTATCTGAAGGCAATCCAGAAGGCCGGCAGCGACGATGCGGATGCCGTCTCGAAGGCACTGCACGAAATGCCGGTCGACGATTTCTTCGCCCGCGGCGGCAAGGTCGCCAAGAACGGCCGGATGATCCACGACATGTATCTGCTGCAGGTCAAGAAGCCGGGCGAAAGCAAGGAGCCCTGGGATTATTTCACTGTACTCGCCACCATCCCGGGCAAGGACGCTTACATGGATCCCGCCAAGAGCGGCTGCGAACTGGTGAAGTAATGGCGGTTTCCGCGACAGCAAAACAAGAAGAGCCGCGGGTGGTATTATCCGCCCGCGGCCTCTCGAAAAGCTTCGGCGCCTTCATGGCGGTGAAAAACGTCGATCTCGACGTCCATCATGCGCGCGTCCATGCGCTGATCGGCCCGAACGGCGCAGGCAAGACGACCGTCTTCAACCTGCTGACAAAATTCCTGCAGCCGACGGCGGGTTCGATCACGCTTCTGGGCACGGACATCACCAAAACGCCGCCGGACAGGATCGCCCGCATGGGGCTGGTCCGCTCCTTCCAGATTTCGGCGGTCTTTCCGCATCTGACGGTGCTCGACAACGTGCGCGTCGCGCTGCAGCGGACGAACGGGCTTTCGACGCAGTTCTGGCTGCCGGTCTCCTCGCTCGATCGGCTGAATGCGCGGGCCGACGAATTGATCGAGTCGGTCGGCCTGAAGCGCGAGCGCAATGCGCTCGCCGCCGACCTTTCCTATGGCCGAAAGCGCGTGCTGGAGATCGCCACGACGCTGGCGCTCGATCCCAAGGTGCTGCTGCTCGACGAGCCGATGGCCGGCATGGGCCAGGAGGATATCGGCACCGTTTCCAACATCATTCGCGAGGTGGCAAAGACCCGTGCGGTGCTGATGGTCGAGCACAATCTCTCCGTCGTCGCCGACATCTGCCACCATGTGACGGTGCTCCAGCGCGGCGAAATCCTCGCCGAGGGCGACTATGCCACGGTCAGCCAGGACCCGCGCGTTCGCACCGCCTACATGGGCACGGAGGAGGCTTGATGGCACCCTTGTTGCAAGTTTCCAACCTCAATGCCTGGTATGGCGAAAGCCACGTCCTGCACGGCGTCGACATGACGGTCGGCGAGGGTGAGACGATCACCATTCTTGGCCGCAACGGTGTCGGTAAGACGACGACGCTCCGCACCATCGTCGGCATCATCCGCGAGCGGAAGGGCGAAATCCGCTTCGCGGGCAAGGATATGCTCGGCGTGCCGCTGCATCGCACGGCGCATAACGGCATCGGCTTCGTGCCGGAGGAGCGCGGCATCTTTTCGACGCTGACCGTCGAGGAAAACCTGATGCTGCCGCCGGTGGTGGCCGAAGGCGGCATGTCGCTCGCGGAGATCTACGAACTCTTCCCCAACCTTGAGGAGCGCCGCTCCAGCCCCGGCACGAAACTCTCCGGCGGCGAGCAGCAGATGCTGGCGATCGCCCGCATCCTGCGCACCGGCGTCAAGCTTTTGATATTGGACGAGCCGACCGAAGGCCTGGCGCCGGTCATCGTCCAGCGGATCGGCGAGGTGCTGAAGACGCTGAAGGAACGTGGCATGACGGTGCTCCTGGTGGAGCAGAATTTCCGCTTCGCGAGCCGCGTCGCCGACCGGTTCTACCTGATGGACCATGGGCGGATGGTCGCGAATTTCCCGGTGGCTGAACTGCCGGGCAAGATGGACATGCTGCATAAAGTGCTGGGAGTGTGACGCTGTGACGATGATCTTCGGCATACCGCTTCAGGCCTTTCTCGGGCAGCTCCTGATCGGCCTGATCAACGGGTCCTTCTACGCGCTTCTGAGCCTCGGCCTTGCGGTGATCTTCGGCCTTTTGCGTGTCATCAACTTCGCCCATGGCGCGCAATACATGCTCGGCGCCTTTGCGGCCATGCTGATGCTGGAGTATTTCGGCATCAACTATTGGGCCGCGCTGATCCTCGGGCCGATCGTCGTCGGCCTGTTCGGAGCCATCATCGAACGGACGATGCTGTCGCGGCTCTACGATCTCGATCCGCTCTACGGCCTGCTCTTCACGTTCGGCCTGGCGCTGACCATAGAGGGCACGTTCCGCTATCTCTACGGCGCGGCCGGCCAGCCCTATTCAGTGCCGGCGCAGCTGGCCGGCGGTACCAATCTCGGTTTCATGTTCCTGCCGATCTATCGCGGCTGGGTGGTCGTCGTGTCGCTGGTTGCCTGCATTGGTACATGGCTGCTGATCGAGAAGACCAAGCTCGGCGCCTATCTTCGCGCCGCGACCGAAAATCCGGTGCTCGTGCAGGCCTTCGGCGTCAACGTGCCGGTGCTCCTGACGCTCACCTACGGGCTCGGTGCGGCGCTCGCCGCCTTTGCGGGCGTGCTGGCCGCGCCGATCTACCAGGTCTCGCCGCTGATGGGTTCGAACATCATCATCGTCGTTTTCGCGGTGGTCGTGGTCGGCGGCATGGGCTCGATCATGGGCGCCATCGTCACCGGCTACATGCTCGGTATTGCAGAGGGCCTCACCAAGGTGTTCTATCCGGAAGCATCCAACATCGTGATCTTCGTGATCATGGCAATCGTGCTTCTACTCCGGCCAGCCGGCCTTTTCGGACGGGATGCGTGAGATGAGCGAGATGACCCAAACCGCTGCCAAGCCGCGTATCGAGCGCTCGGCCACCGCTTCCAGGACCTACACGATCTTCGTGATCATCGGCCTGGCGGCTCTGATCCTCGCGCCGATGTTCTTCTACCCGATCTTCCTGATGAAGCTCCTGTGCTTCGCGCTGTTTGCATGCGCCTTCAACCTGCTGCTCGGTTATACCGGGCTCCTGTCCTTCGGCCACGCGACCTTCTTCGGCGGCGCGGCCTATTTCACCGCCCATGTGGTCAAGGAATGGGGCTTTCCGCCGGAACTCGGTATCCTGACAGGCGTCGTCGGCGCAGCATTGCTCGGCCTGGTCATGGGGTTCTTCGCGATCCGCCGGCAGGGCATCTATTTCGCGATGATCACGCTCGCGCTGTCGCAGATGTTCTTCTTCTTCTGCCTGCAGGCGGAGTTCACCCAAGGCGAGGACGGCATCCAGTCGGTGCCGCGCGGCCATCTGTTCGGTTTCATCGATCTCAACAGCTCGACCAACATGTATTATTTCGTGCTGGCCGTGTTCCTGATCGGCATGGTGATCATCTGGCGGTTCATCAACTCGCCCTTCGGCATGATCCTCCGGTCGATCCGCGAGAACGAGCCGCGGGCGATTTCGCTCGGCTACTCCGTCGCCCGCTACAAGCTCGGCGCCTTCGTGATGTCGGCGGCCCTGGCAGGCCTTGCGGGCGGGCTGAAGTCGCTGGTCTTCCAGTTCGCGACGCTGACGGATGTCGCCTGGCAGATGTCCGGCGAAGTGATCCTGATGACGCTGCTCGGCGGCATAGGCACGCTGATCGGGCCGATCTTCGGCGCTGGCCTGGTGGTCACGCTGCAGAACTATCTGGCGACCTCGCAATTCCCGGTGACGATCGTCACCGGCGTGATCTTCATGGTCTGCGTCCTCGTTTTCCGGCGGGGCATTATCGGGGAATTCTACGCCTCCCGGCTCGGCCGGAAGCTCGGTTTCGAGCATAGACGATAAGATAGAGGGAGGGCGCAGGGATGCGGCTTGCGGGCATGGCTCGCGGGCGCTTCTCCCTGGAGCATAAGCATGGAAAATTACGACTACATCGTCATCGGGGCGGGCAGCGCCGGCTGCGTATTGGCCAATCGGCTATCGAAGGACCCGGGCAACCGGGTGCTGATCCTCGAAGCGGGCGGCAATGACAACTATCATTGGGTGCATATTCCTGTCGGTTACCTCTACTGCATCAACAATCCGCGCACGGACTGGTGTTTTACGACCGAGAAGGAAGAGGGGCTGAACGGCCGTTCGCTCTCCTATCCGCGTGGAAAGATCCTCGGCGGCTGCTCGTCGATCAACGGCATGATCTACATGCGCGGCCAGGCTTACGACTACGACATGTGGCGCCAGATGGGCTGCACCGGCTGGGGCTGGGACGATGTCTTGCCTATCTTCAAGAGATCCCAGGATTTCTACAAGGGCGCTGACGACATGCACGGCGCGGGCGGCGAATGGCGCATCGAAAAGCAGCGTCTTCGCTGGGCCGTGCTCGACAGTTTCCAGAAGGCGGCGGAAGAGGCCGGAATCCCGATCGTCGACGACTTCAATCGCGGCAGCAACGAGGGCTCCAGCTATTTCGACGTCAACCAGCGCTCCGGGATCCGCTGGAACACGTCCAAGGCCTTCCTGCGCCCGGCGATGAAGCGGCCGAACCTCACCGTGCTCACCAAGGCGCATGTTCGGAAGCTGATCATCGAAAACGGCGAGGTGAAGGGCGTCGAGTTCCAGCACGATGGGGTGGCGAAGAAGGCCTATGCGAAACGCGAAACCGTGCTCAGCGCCGGCGCGATCGGCACACCGCATATCCTCGAACTCTCCGGCATCGGCCGTGGCGACGTCCTGCAAGACGCGGGTGTCGAAGTGGTCAAGGAGGTCAAGGCTATCGGTGAGAACCTGCAGGATCACCTGCAACTCCGCCTCGTCTACAAGGTGACCGGCGTTCCGACCCTCAACGAAAAGGCGTCGAGCCTGATCGGCAAGGCCTCGATCGGACTGGAATATGCGCTGAAGCGCTCCGGGCCGATGTCGATGGCGCCAAGCCAGCTTGGTATCTTCACCAAATCCGGCCCCGACAAGGAGACGCCGGATCTCGAATATCACGTCCAGCCGGTGTCGCTCGACAAGTTCGGTGAGCCGGTCCACTCGTTCCCGGCAATGACCGCGAGCGTGTGCAATCTTCGTCCCGAGAGCCGCGGGTCCGTGCATCTGAAAAGCCCGGATTTTGCCGCGGCACCGGGCATCCATCCGAATTACCTGTCGACCGCCGCCGACCGCGACGTCGCCGTCAAGTCGATCCGGATCACCCGCGAGATCGTCAAAAAACCGGCATTTGCGCGCTATCATCCTGAAGAATACAGGCCCGGCCCCTCCTACGAGACCGATGCGGACCTCGAAAGGGCGGCCGGCGACATAGGCACGACGATCTTCCATCCGGTCGGCACCGCGCGTATGGGATCCGATCCGGACAGCGTCGTCGATCCCCGCCTGAAAATGCGCGCAGTCGGAAGGCTGCGTATCGCCGATGCCTCGATCATGCCCAATATAGTCTCCGGCAACACCAACTCGCCGACGATCATGATCGCCGAAAAGGCGGCCGAGATGATCCTGGCGGACAATCGGTAGACCGGAGAAACGTATGTCCGACACATCTGCCCAGAGCGACGAAGTCCTCATCGACCGTATCGGTTCGGCCGCCATCATCGGGCTCAACCGGCCGAGGGCGCTGAACAGCCTGAACTTCGCGATGGTGCAGGCGATGAAGCAGGCGCTGGAGCAGTTTGCGCGCGATCCGGAAATCTCCTGTGTCATCCTGAAAGGCGAGGGAGAGCGCGGTCTTTGCGCCGGAGGAGATATCCGGGTCATCTACGAGAGCGGCAAGTCGGACGATCCTGACGTCACGCGGTTCTGGCGCGAGGAATTCCCGGTCAACTACATGATCTCCCGCTACGAAAAGCCGTATGTGGTGCTGATGGACGGCATCGTCATGGGTGGCGGCGTCGGCGTCGCCTCGCACGGAAAACACCGGATCGTCACGGAACGCACCCGTCTTGCCATGCCCGAGACCGGCATCGGCTACGTCCCGGATGTCGGCGCCACCTGGCTGCTTCCCCGCGCGCCCGGCGAAACCGGCACCTGGATAGGGCTGACAGGGGAGGTGATCGCCGCGGCGGACGCGATCTATACCAATCTTGCCGATGTGAACGTGCCCTCGGAACGGCTCGGCCTGCTTGTCGAGGCGCTGGGGGAATTAAAAGGCGGCGCGTCCGACGAGCAGGTGCGGGCGGTCATCGATCGTTTCGCCGTTACGCCGGGCGAAAGCCCACTCGAAGCCCATCGCGACCTGATCGACCGGGTTTTCCGCTTCGATACGGTCGAGGAGGTTGTGGAAGCCCTGAATAGAGAGGATGATGAATTCTCCATCAGGACGCGCGACATCATCGCCAAGCGCTCGCCGACCAGCCTCAAGCTCGCGCTTCGGCTCATCAGGCTAGGCCGCGAAAGTTCGAGCCTTGTCGAATGCCTGGAGCGGGAATTCACCGCCGGCGCCGAAATCCTGCGCAACCACGATTTCTACGAGGGCGTGCGCGCCGCGATCATCGACAAGGACCGCAATCCGAAATGGTCTCCGGCAACGCTGGAGGAGGTCGGGGATGCGGATCTCGACCGCTACTTCGTTGCGCGGCATCCGGTTCTGTTTCCGGATCACAGGCTTTAAAACAACAACGACGACGGGAGGAAGACATGACCAAGATCGCTTTCGTGGGCCTTGGCAATATGGGCGGGCCGATGGCCGCCAATCTTGTCAAAGCCGGTCATGAGGTGCGCGGTTTCGACCTGTCGGAAGCGTCGGTGAAGGCGGCCGCCGAGACGGGCGTGAAGGCTGCCGGCGCACTGGCGGAGGCGGTGCGCGATGCGGAATGCGTCATCACCATGTTGCCGAAGGGGCAGCACGTCACGGCCGTGTGGACCGATCTCACCACGCTCATCCCCGAGGGCACTCTCGTCATCGACTGCTCGACCATCGACGTGGAAAGCGCCCGCAAGGCACATGAACTGGCGGATGTCATGAACTGCATCTCGCTCGATGCACCCGTCTCCGGCGGCACCGGCGGGGCGGCGGCCGGCACGCTCACCTTCATGGTCGGCGGTTCGGAAAAGGCGTTCGCCCTGGGCAAGCCGATCCTCGAGGCGATGGGAAAGAAGATCGTCCATTGCGGCGACGCCGGCGCCGGCCAAGCGGCAAAAATCTGCAACAACATGATATTGGGCATCTCGATGATTGGCGTCTGCGAAGCATTTGGCCTGGCGGAAAAGCTCGGCCTTTCGCATCAGGCGCTGTTCGACGTCGCCTCCACCTCGTCAGGCCAGTGCTGGTCTCTCACCACCTATTGCCCGGTGCCGGGTCCGGTGCCCACCTCGCCGGCGAATAACGACTACAGGCCGGGCTTTGCCGCAGCGCTGATGCTGAAGGACCTGGCGCTGTCGCAGGAGGCCGCAAGACAGTCTGGCGCCGCCACGCCGCTCGGTGCCCATGCGGCCGAGCTTTATGCCGAGTTTGAAAGGACGGGGCACGGCGCGGACGATTTCTCCGCCATCATCCAGATGCTGCGAGAGAAGGCGGGCAGGACGAGCTAGGCCGATTGATCAGGCCGGCGGCGTTTGTTTCCTCTGCGCAAAGGGAGTAAATTCCTGTCCTCTGAGCAATCGGTTCAGGGCTTGTGATGGAGGCAGACATGGGACGCCAATACATCGATTGCCGCGAATTTCCGAGCGAGATGAAATGCACCGTTGCGATCTCGGCGGACAGCGCGGATGAACTCGTCAATGCAGCCGTGCAGCATGCCATTTCCGTGCATGGTCACCACGATACTCCGGAATTCCGCACGGAGATCAGGAAGGCCATCCACGAGATGGATGTCCCGCACGTCACCGCCTGACGATGCCGCGACAGGGCTTTGCCGAGACTTCCGGTGCTGCCTCTTCCAATGAAGCAGCGCCGGCCCGGATGACGCGCGAAAAGCTCCGCCGTTTACGGCGAATAATGGACAAAAATTCTAACCCCGTAACAAAGGAAAGTCCGCGGTTCCTCGCCGTTTGCTGGGCGTACCGGTAGTTTCACCGGCACAATCCAACACCGGAGACTTGCATGAACCGCTTCCTGATCCTCGGCACCGCGCTTATTGCGCCCTTGGCCGCGCTTTTTGTTACCCCCGCGCTGGCCCAGTCTCCGACAAAGCTGCTCAACGCCTCCTACGACGTTTCGCGCGAGCTGTTCGTCGCCGAGAATGAAGCCTTCATCAAGAGCCATCCGGGCGTCGCCATCGACCAGTCGCATGCCGGCACCTCGAAGCAGGCCCGTTCGATCGCCGAAGGCCTTGAAGCCGACGTCGTGACCTTCAACCAGTCGACCGACATCGATTTCCTCGCCAAACAAGGTTTCGTTGCTAAGGACTGGACCAAGGCATTCCCGAACAATGCCTCGCCCTTCTATTCCTTCCCGTCGTTCCTGGTGCGAGCCGGCAACCCGAAGAACATCAAGGATTGGGCCGACCTCGCTCGCGCTGACGTGCACGCCGTTTTCCCGAACCCGAAGACCTCGGGCAACGCCCGCTACACCTATCTCGCCGCCTACGCCTGGGCCAAGGAAGCCTATAAGGGCGACGAAGAGAAGATCGATGCCTATATCAGCAAGATCTTCGACAACGTGCCGGTCTTCGATACCGGCGGCCGCGCCTCCACCACCACCTTCGTCGAGCGCGAAACCGGCGACGTGCTGATCACCTTCGAGGCCGAGACCCGCGGCATCGTCAAGCAGTACGGCGCCGACAAGGTGCAGAGCGTCATCCCGTCGGTCAGCCTGCTCGCCGAATTCCCGGTCGCGGTGGTCGACAAGGTTGCCAAGAAGCACGGCACCGAAGCCCTCGCAAAGTCCTATCTCGACTTCCTCTATACGGAAGAAGGCCAGCGGATCGCTGCCCAGTTCGGCCATCGCGTTCAGAACGAAAAGGTCGCTGGCGAATTCAAGGACCAGTTCCCGGCAATCCGCCTCGTCAAGGTCGATGACGTCTTCGGCGGCTGGGACAAGATCCAGAAGGACCACTTCGCCTCCGGCGGCACTCTCGACAAGCTGTACGGCAGCCGCTAAGCGCAGATTGAACTTCAACCAAGCCTCGCCCGGCGAACGAAAGTTCGCCGGGCTTTGCCGTGCAAAGAGGAAACGACCGCTTGAGACGCAATGTCCTGCCCGGGTTACGCCTGTCGCTGGGGGTGACGCTGTTCTATGTCGGGCTGATCGTGGTCCTGCCTTTGGCAGCTCTGGTCTTCAAGGCCGCGAGCCTCGGCCCCGAGGACTATTGGCGGATCGTCTCCTCGTCCCGGGCGCTCGCGAGCTACCGCGTCACCGTGCTCTCCGCGCTCGGTGCCACCGTCTTCAACCTGTTCTTCGGCCTGGCGCTCGCCTGGGTGCTGACGCGCTATCGGTTCCCGGGCTGGCGGATCGTCGATGCCATGGTCGATCTGCCCTTCGCGCTGCCGACGGCGGTGGCCGGCATTGCCCTGACGGCGCTTTTCACCACCAACGGCTGGTTCGGTTCCATCCTTGCCGACCTCGGCATCAAGGTCGCCTATACGCCGCTCGGCATCATGATCGCGATGTGCTTCACCTCGCTGCCGTTCATCGTGCGCACGGTGCAGCCGGTGCTGGAAGATCTCGATCCGGCTCTGGAAGAGGCGGCGCAGTCGCTTGGCGGCTCGGACTGGCAAATCTTCCGCAAGGTCATCCTGCCGCTTCTGACCCCGGCGCTGCTTGCCGGCGTGTCGCTGTCCTTCGCCCGCTCGCTCGGTGAGTTCGGTGCGATCATCTTCATCGCCGGCAACCAGCCGATGTCGACGGAGATCACCGCACTTCTCGTCTTCATCCGGCTGGAGGAATACGATTACCAGGCCGCAGCCGCCATCGCCTCGGTGCTGCTGATTGCGGCCTTCGTCATGCTCGCGCTCACCAACTGGATGCAGTCGCGGGCGCTTCGCTACACGGTGAGGGGGTGACCATGGACGCGATCCGTACCGGCAGAAAGCCGCCGCGCGTCGGCGACCAGCCGCTCTTCCGCCGGATGCTGATCGGCATCGTTCTGGTGATCGTCGCCCTGCTGATCGTCGCGCCGCTGGTGGTCATCGGCGTCGAGGCCTTTTCCAAGGGGTGGGCTGTCTATCGCGACACGATCATTCACCCGGATACGCTGCATGCGATCGGGCTGACGGTATTTGCGGCGATCGTCGCCGTGCCGGTCAACACCGCTTTCGGTATCGCAGCCGCCTGGTCGATCACCAAGTTCGACTTCTGGGGCAGGCGCTTCCTGCTGGTCGTCATCGAGATCCCGTTTTCGGTCTCACCGATCGTTGCGGGTGTTGCCTATCTCTTCGTCTACGGCCTGCAGGGCGTCTTCGGTCCGACGCTGGACGAATACGGGGTCAAGATCCTGTTTGCGATCCCCGGCATCATTCTCGCCTCGATGTTCGTCACAGCCCCCTTCGTTGCCCGCGAGTTGATCCCGCTGATGCAGGCGCAGGGCCGCGATCTTGAGGAAGCAGCCACCTCGCTTGGCGCGTCCGGCTGGCGGACCTTCTTCTCGGTGACGCTGCCGAACATCAAATGGGCGCTGCTTTACGGCGTCGTGCTCTGCAACGCCCGCGTCATGGGCGAGTTCGGCGCGGTCTCGGTCGTCTCGGGCAATATTCGCGGGCAGACCAATACGCTGCCGCTGCATATCGAGCTGCTCTATCACGACTACCAGGCGGCCGGCGCCTTTGCCGCGGTCTCCATCCTGGCGCTCATCGCCGTCTTCACCATCATCGCCAAGGTGGCGCTGGAGCGCCAGGGAGCCGGCCGCGTCCGTCGCCCGGCTCTGGTCGCCAATCCCGCGGAGAAAACCCAATGAAAATCCGCCTCGAAAACGTCGTCAAAACCTTCGAGACCTTTCGCGCCGTGCGGGATGTCTCGCTCACGATCGAAAGCGGCGAACTCGTCGCGCTGCTAGGCCCCTCCGGTTCCGGCAAGACGACCATCCTGCGCATGGTCGCCGGCCTCGAATATGCCGATGGCGGCCACATCTATTTCGGCGATCAGGACGCCACCGACATCCCGGTGCGAGACCGCGGCGTCGGTTTCGTCTTCCAGCATTACGCGCTGTTTCCGCATATGACGGTGGCGGAAAACATCGCCTTCGGCATGAAGGTCTCGAAAGTGAAGCGCGAGAAGGCGGCGATCGACGCGCGCGTCGTAGAACTGCTGAGATTGGTGCGCCTGGACGGTCTCGGCGACCGGTTCCCGGCGCAGATTTCCGGCGGCCAGCGGCAGCGGGTGGCGCTGGCCCGGGCGCTGTCGGTCGATCCCAAGGTTCTGCTGCTCGACGAGCCGTTCGGCGCACTCGACGCCAATGTGCGCCATGACCTGCGCCGCTGGCTGCGCGAGATCCACCGCGAGCTCGGCATCACCACGATCTTCGTCACGCACGATCAGGAGGAGGCGCTGGATCTCGCAGATCGCGTCGTCATCCTGAAAGACGGCCACATCATCCAGCAGGGCACGGCGGAAGAGGTCTGCCGCAATCCGCAGTCCGCCTTCGTGATGAAGTTCCTGGGCGACGCCAACGTGCTCGCCGCGGAAGTGCGCGACGGCAAGGCCTATGCAAGCGGTGCTGCAATCGACGTTTCCGGCATTGCGGACGGCAAGGCGGAACTCTACGCCCGCCCCGCCGATCTCGACTGGTCCGCGCAGGGGCCGGGCATTCCGGCCAGCATCACCCGCGTGCTCGACCGCCCGGACGGACGGCGGGTGCTGGCGACCACCGAGACCGGCGAACAGCTGGAATTCGACGTCGAGCCGGAGCGGGCTGTGAAGGCGGGCGAGGGCGGTTTTGTGACGCTGCGGCGGGCGAAGGTGTTTGCGGTCTAAGTCGTCAGTTCAAACGCACCCTCGGCCAGCACCTCGCCGTTGATCATCAGCTGGACCGGATGCCGGCCGGCATAATGGACGCGGGTGGTGAAGTCGCGGATGGCGCGGATGATCGTGAGTTCGCAGCTCTCGCCGGCACCCAGCCTGATCTCCTTCCACTTGAAGACCTTCTTCGACGTGCCGCCGGCCTTCTTCACGTAGTGGACGGCATAATCGACGACCAGCTTCTGCGGCGCCGAGGCGGTCGACACCATCCTGGCCGATATCTTCACCGCGCCGCCGAGTTTCAGCGACGACGGCGTCACCGCGAAACTGTCGACCTTTACCTCCGCCTTTTCGCCGGCGCCGAGATGGTGGAGCGCTTTTGCATCGCCCTTCTTGATCAGCGTGCGCAGCGCCTGTTTGATAATCCAAACGGTGCGCGGGTCGTCCTTTGGCCAGTCAGTGATCCTGTCGAACACCCAGGCAGGGTGGTCCTTGGTGATGTCGTTCAGATGGTTGGCGACGGATTTGCGCACGTAAAGGCTCGGGTCGCTTCTCAGGTTTTCGAGGATCGGCGCGACAGGCGAGGGGTCGGCAATCAGTTCTTTCAGCTGGAACGACCAGGGCAGGCGCGGGCGGCAGCCTTCGCTCGAAAGCCGGCGCACGTGCTCATTGTCGTCCCGCGACCAGCGCTCCATCACCTTCAGCGTCCGGCCGAGGTCCTTCAGGAGGAAATGCCGGACGGCGAATTCCGACGAGCCGAAGCGGGTGAAGAAGGCGAGCGCCTCCATCGACAAGTCGAAATGGTCATGGCCATGGAGCGCCACATATTCCGGCAGCACGATGGAGGCGAAGCCGTGGTTGATGCGCGGTGCGAGAGCCCGCAGGATGTCGATATTCTTTTCGAACCCGCCCGGCAGGACCGCATGGTAGGCAATGGCGATCTGACGCAGGCGCTGCATGATGCTCAGATCATCGAGACCGGCGGAAGTGAGCGTCTGAAAGCGTTCGCCATCGAAGCCGGGATGGATGGCCTTGGTCTCCGCCGCAAAATGCCGGAGGCGATCGCGGTTGAAGATTTCCTTCAGGAGCGGTGCTGCTTCAGTCTCGGCCATGGTGCCTCATCCGGTGTTCACTGTTTGTTTTGGTATTTGACTCGAGTGACACCGGCAAGGGCAAAAGAAAACGCCGGCCGGTGCATGGGCACCGACCGGCGTCGAGAGTTCGGTTTGAAAAACCGTCAGATCAGCTCATCTGGCTGACGAAGCGGGTTTCGAGATAGGCTTCGGTGGCTTCCGAGCCGCCTTCCGTGCCGTAGCCAGAGTCCTTGATGCCGCCGAACGGTACTTCCGGCAGGGCCAGACCGTTGTGGTTGATGGTCAGCATGCCGGCTTCCACCTGGCGGCTGAGCGCATGGGCGGTCTTGACCGAGCCGGTGAAGGCGTAGGAGGCGAGGCCGAAGGGCAGGCGGTTGGCTTCCGCGATCGCATCGTCGTAATGCGAGAAGCGGTTGATGATCGCGATCGGGCCAAAGGGCTCGTCGTTCATGATCTTCGCCGAGGTCGGCACTTCGGAGAGCACCGTCGGTTCGAAGAAGTGGCCCTTGTTGCCGATGCGGTGGCCGCCGGTCTTCAACTCGCCGCCATGGGTGATGGCGTCCTGAATCAAAGCCTCCATGGCCGGGATGCGGCGCTCGTTGGCGAGCGGACCCATGGTCACGCCGTCTTCCAGGCCGTTGCCGACCTTGATCGCCTGTGCCGCCTTGACGAAACCGGCGGTGAACCTGTCGGCGATACCGTCCTGCACGAGGAAGCGAGTCGGGGCGACGCAGACCTGGCCGGCGTTGCGGAATTTCGACATGGCAGTGACTTCGATCGCCTTTTCGAGGTCGGCGTCGTCGAAGATCATCACCGGCGCATGGCCGCCGAGTTCCATGGTGGCGCGCTTCATGTGCTTGCCGGCAAGGGCGGCCAGATGTTTGCCGATCGGGGTGGAGCCGGTGAACGAAATCTTGCGGATGACCGGATGCGGGATCAGGTATTCGGAAATCTCGGCCGGAATGCCGTAGACGAGGTTGACGACGCCTGCGGGCACGCCGGCATCGATGAAGGCGCGGATCAGTTCGGCCGGCGAAGCGGGCGTTTCTTCAGGCGCCTTGACGATGATCGAGCAACCGGTCGCAAGAGCTGCGGAGAGCTTGCGGACCACCTGGTTGAGCGGGAAATTCCAGGGCGTGAAGGCGGCAACAGGGCCGACCGGCAGCTTGATCGCCATCTGCGAGACGCCGCTCATGCGGGCCGGGATGATCTGGCCATAGGTGCGGCGGGCTTCTTCTGCGAACCAGTCGATCGTGTCGGCTGCGCCCATGACTTCCATCTTCGATTGGGCGAGCGGCTTGCCCTGTTCGCGGGTCATGTAATAGGCGATCTGGTCGACGCGCTGGCGCAGCAGGTCGGCGGCCTTGCGCATCAGCTTTGAGCGGTCGAACGGCGAGGTGTCGCGCCAGATCCTGAAGCCCTTTTCGGCGGCTTCCAGCGCCAGATCCAGGTCCGCCTTGCGGGCATGGGCTATTTTCCCGATCACCTCTTCCGTCGCGGGATCGGAAACATCGATGGTTTCGCCGCCGATGGCATCGCGCCATTCGCCGTTGATGAAAAGCTTGACGTCGGGATAGCTGTGCATGGTGTCCACTTTCATTTCAAGGCTGGATACGCCGTTTTAAGGCGTTGGGAGAGGGTCCGGGAATATCGGGTTCTGACCTAAAATAATTGACAGCAACAATCAACGTTGCTCTTCTTAAAGATAGGGTGGCGTGCAGGCACTTACCACCTCGCAGCGCTCGGTTCCGACGTTGCGATATCGGTGCGGCTGACGGCTGTCGAAGAGGAAAGCGTCACCCTTTTTGAGGATACGCGTCTGGCTGCCGACGGTCAGTTCCAGTTCGCCGGCGACGACCACCCCACCTTCTTCCGCCTCATGCTGCAGCATGGTCTCGCCGGTATCGGCGCCGGGCTCATAGAACTCGTGGAAAATCTGGATGCTGTGGGATTTGGCGTCGCCGACCTGCAGCAGGGTCAAAGCGCCGGTCGAAAGCGGCGTCAGTTCATCGGCGCGGTAGAACACCTGGTCGACCGGCGGCAGCGTCAGCGCGAAAAAGTCGGTCAGCGGATAGTTGATTGCTTCGAGGATCTTCTTCAGCGAGGCGACCGAAGGGCTCACCTTGTTTTTCTCGATCAATGAGACGAGGGAATGGGTGACGCCCGCCTTGACCGCCAGCGCCCGCTGCGACAGGCCGTGCTGCTTGCGCACCAGACAAAGACGCTCGCCGACATTGAAACCGCCACCGGCTCCTTCCGCCGAATTCTCCATGGCGTGCATTCTTCACAACGACCTTTGTTTCATTTCCTCGCCGCCGATCACGGCAGCATTTCACTGATACACCGAAGGCGGGAATTTCTCCAATGACGAAAAACGGCGCGGTTGGTGAGTGGATGCAAATTTTTTCGGCGGGATGTCGGATTAGCGAAAGCCCGTGCGTCTTTAAGATATGGTAGCCATCGGCGACCGCGCAACCAGATTGAAAAGGGAGAAATGCAATGGCGAAGAACACGATCTGCTTATGGTTCGACAAGGACGCCGAGGAGGCTGCCCGCTTCTATGCTGAGACTTTTCCGGATAGCGCGGTCGGCGCCGTAATGCGCGCGCCCGGCGATTACCCGGACGGCAAGCAAGGAGACGTACTTGTCGTGGAATTCACCGTTGCCGGAGTGGCATGCATCGGCCTGAACGGCGGCCCGACCTTCAAGCACAACGAAGCGTTTTCCTTCCAGATCTCGACCGAAGACCAGGAAGAGACCGATCGCTACTGGAACGCCATCGTCGGTAACGGCGGTCAGGAAAGCGAATGCAGCTGGTGCAAGGATAGATGGGGTATCTCCTGGCAGATCACGCCACGTGTCCTCATTGAAGCCCTGGCTGTCGGTGGCGGCGAGGCGAAACGTGCCTTCGAGGCGATGATGACCATGAAGAAGATCGACGTCGCGGCAATCAAAGCTGCCCGGCGGGGCTAGGGGGACAACCAATGGACAAAGACGTGAGCAATGGCCGCACGGCGGTCGAACGGCGGTCCGAGCGGGAACTCGTCGTGACGCGCAGCTTCGACGCCCCGGTTCGCCTCGTGTTCGATGCATGGACCAAGCCCGAATTGTTCAAGCTGTGGTGGGCGCCCAAATCCAGCGGGGTCCCGCTTCTCGCCTGCGAGATGGATGCCCGTGTCGGAAGGGGCTATAGCGTCACGTTCGGACATGACGCCGCAAGCTCCATGACTTTCTTCGGAAAATATCTCGAAGTATCGCCGCCCTCGCGCCTCGTCTGGACCAATGACGAAAGTGAAAACGGCTCCGTCACCACGGTCACCTTCGAGGAGGAGGAAGGCGGCAGGACGCTGCTGGTCCTGCATGAACTTTATCCTTCCAAGGAGGCGGCCGACGAATCCTGCGCCGGCATGGAAGGTGCGATGCCCGAACAGCTCGGGCAGCTGGATGAACTTCTCGTCACCCTGGGCGCGCGCGTGTGAACCCGCGACCGCCATTCGGCTGAAACACCAAGATATAAAAGCCCGGCGCGCTGGAAGCGGCCGGGCTTTTATCCGATAGGGCCATTCGCCTGGGCTCAGAAGAACGCCTGGATGCCCGTCTGGGCGCGGCCCAGGATCAGCGCGTGGACGTCATGCGTGCCTTCATAGGTGTTGACCGTCTCCAGGTTCTGCGAATGGCGCATGACGTGGTACTCGATCTGGATGCCGTTGCCGCCGTGCATGTCGCGGGCTTGCCTCGCGATATCCAGCGCCTTGCCGCAATTGTTGCGCTTGACGATGGAGATCATTTCAGGGGCCATCTTGTGTTGGTCCATCAGTTGGCCGACGCGGAGCGAAGCCTGCAGGCCAAGCGTGATTTCGGTCTGCATGTCGGCGAGCTTCTTCTGGTAGAGCTGCATGCCGGCGAGCGGCTTGCCGAATTGCTTGCGGTCAAGACCGTATTGGCGAGCACGGAACCAGCAGTCTTCCGCCGCACCCATGACGCCCCAGGAGATGCCGTAGCGGGCGCGGTTGAGGCAGCCGAAGGGACCCTTGAGGCCCGAAACGTTCGGCAGGATCGCATCTTCGCCGACTTCGACGCTGTCCATGACGATCTCGCCGGTGATCGAGGCACGCAGCGACAGCTTACCGCCGATCTTCGGCGCCGAGAGACCTTTCATGCCCTTTTCGAGCACGAAGCCGCGGATCTCGTTGTTGTGGGCTTCCGATTTTGCCCAGACGACGAAGACGTCTGCGATCGGTGCGTTGGAAATCCACATTTTCGAACCGCGTAGGCGGTAACCGCCTTCGATCTTTTCGGCGCGGGTCTTCATGCCGCCCGGATCTGAGCCGGCATCCGGCTCGGTCAGGCCGAAACAGCCGATCAGTTCGCCGGAGACGAGGCCGGGCAGATACTTCTTTTTCTGCTCGTCGGAGCCGTAGGCGAAGATCGGGTAGATGACCAGCGAGGACTGCACGCTCATCATCGAGCGGTAGCCGCTGTCGATACGCTCGATCTCGCGGGCGACGAGGCCGTAGGCGACGTAGGAGGCATTGGCGGCGCCGTATTCTTCCGGCAGGGTCACACCGAGCAGGCCGGTCTGGCCCATCAGCTTGAACAGGCCCTTGTCGGTCGTCTCGTCGAGATAAGCTTCCTGGACGCGCGGCAGGAGTTCGGCCTTGGCGAAGGCGGCAGCCGCGTCACGGATCATCCGCTCCTCGTCGGTCAGCTGCTCTTCGAGAAGAAAGGGATCGTTCCAGGAAAAAGCCAAGGGTCTGCCTCCGGTTTGAAAAATCTGGCAAATTGAAGTTTAAAGAATTATCGCCAGCACGGCGCCCGAGAGCAAGCACCGTTTACTCATCAAGCCATGATCTATAGTAATAGGCAATGGTCAGCCTCTCGCGAAAATTGCTCCCCTCCACCTCCGCGCTCGCGGCCTTCGATTCCGTTGCCCGGCTCGGCAGTTTCTCAGGCGCGGCGGAAGAGCTGTCGTTGACGCAAGGGGCGATCAGCCGGCAGGTTTCCGGCCTGGAGGAGCAGTTGGGGATCCAGCTTTTCGACCGTACCAGCCGCGGCGTCAGCCTCACTTCGGTGGGGGCGGAATACGCCAAGGTGGTTGCGAACGCACTGTCGCAGATCCGTTCCGCGTCATTGCAGGTCATGACCAAACGGCATAGCGATCAGCTGAACCTCGCGATCCTGCCGACCTTCGGTACCCGTTGGCTGATGCCGCGCATCCCGCAATTCGTCGCAAGGCATCCGGAGATCACGCTCAATTTCGCCACCCGCATCGGGGTCTTCGATTTCGATCGCGACGGCATCGACATGGCGATCCACATAGGGCCCAGGGGTGAAAAGGGGCCGGACTGGCCGGGCGCGGAATGCACCTTCCTGATGGAGGAAATGGTGGCGCCGGTCTCGTCGCCGGCATTCCTCGCTTTGCACCCCATCAAAAAGGCCGAGGACCTGATGCGCATGCCGCTGCTGCACATGGCCTCGCGGCCGGGCGCCTGGAACCACTGGTTCGAAAGCCTTGGCATCAGCGGAACGCCGTCGCAGGGCATGCGTTTTGAACAGTTCGGCAACGTCGCCCAAGCCTGTATCGCAGGCCTCGGCGTTGCGCTGATGCCGCTTTTGCTGATCGACTCGGAGCTGGCGAGCGGCCAGCTTGTCGAAGCGTACCCGCACCAGGTGACGAGCCCCAGCGCCTATTATGCGGTGGCGCCGCTCAGCAAGGTGGATTTTCGGCCGGTCGCCGCGTTTCGGGCGTGGCTGATCGAGGAGGTCGGGCGGTATCGGGAAGAAGTTGTGGGCTGGTAGAGTGGGTGCGGCATGTGATCTCCCCCCTTGTGGGGGAGATGCCCGGCAGGGCAGAGGGGGGTGTCGCGGCATACTCTTCGACAGTTGAATTCGCGGCGCCACCCCCTCTGTCACCTCTAGTGACATCTCCCCCACAAGGGGGGAGATTCTTGGGAGTTTGCCGCACCGTCTCGCCTACAGCCTCGGCCGCATGTCCAACCAATCGGTTGCAGCCTCATAGCCAAGCGCAATCTCCAGCACCGCCTTGTCGGCGCGCGGCCGGCCGATGATCTGGATGCCGGCGGGCAGGCCGTTTGCGCCAAAGCCGGCGGGCATGGCGGCGACCGGCAGGCCGGCCATCGAGGCGGGGACCACCACTTCCATCCAGCGGTGATAGGTGTCCATCGTCCGGCCGCCGATCGCCTTCGGCCAATGGGTTTCCGCATCGAAGGGGAAGACCTGGGCGGACGGCAGGATCAGGTAGTCGTACCGGTCGAACACCGTCAGCAGGTATTGATACCAGGCGCTTCGGCGTTTCGAGGCGAAGTGCACCTCGCGCGCCGTCATGTCGAGCCCGCGCTCGATTTCCCAGATGATCTCGGGCTTCATCTTGGCGCGCTTTTCCGGATCGTCGTAGTTGTCGCGCATGCCGCTCGCGGTCAGCCAGCTGCGCAGCGTCGTCCAGGAGCGCCAGAGGTCGTCCATGTCGAAGTCCGGAGCAAACTCGTCCACCGTGCAGCCGATCCCTTCGAAGACAGGAAGCGTCGCGCGGCAGAGTTCCAGCACGCCGGGTTCGAACGGCAGGTAACCGCCGAGATCGCCGAGCCAGGCGATGCGGGCGCCTGAAAAGTCGCGGCCATCCTGCGGCGTCAGGTCCTCGGTCGGCAGGGATAGCGGATCGCGCGGATCGTAGCCGGCCTGGATCGAAAGCAGGGCGGCAACATCGCTCACCGTGCGGCCCATGGGTCCGAGGACGGAGAGCTGGCCCATGAAGTTCTCGGGCTTCAGGGAGGAGGGGACGCGGCCGAAACTGGGGCGGAAGCCGACGACGTTGTTGAAGGCCGCGGGGTTGCGCAGCGAGCCCATCATGTCTCCGCCGTCAGCGACCGGCAGGAGATGTGCCGAAAGGGCCGCCGCCGCGCCGCCGCTCGAGCCGCCGACCGTCTTGGTCAGGTCGTAGGGGTTCCTGGTGACACCGTGCACCGGATTGTAGCTCTGCGAGCCGAGCCCTTGTTCCGGTGTGTTGGTCTTGCCGATGATGATCGCGCCGGCCGCGCGAATGCGCTCGACCATCACCTCGTCCTTCTCAGGCACGAAATCGGCAAAGATCGGCGAGCCATAGATGCAGCGGATGCCCTTCACTTCGCAGAGATCCTTGATGGCGATCGGCATGCCATGCATCCAGCCGCGCGATTTGCCTGAGGCAAGCTCTGCGTCGCGTACCATAGCCTCGGCCAGAAGCTCGTCCCGGCTGCGCAGGCTGACGATCGCGTTGATTGCGGGATTGAGCCTGTCGATTCGTCCCAGATAGGCCGTCATCACTTCGGCGCAGGAGGCCCGGCCATCATGGATCGCTTCTGAAAGTGCCGTGGCGGAAAGGCCGGTTATCTCGTCGTCCTGCATCGCTGTTTCCTCATGAATACTTGAGGATTTCCACAGGTCGGGGCGGGGAAGTCAAGGCCGCATGTGGGGATATCCGGACTGCATTTACAAACGACTCGACAAAGGCCGTTGATCAAAGTATTCGTGCTTAAACGTTTAATCAGAGCATGATATGGCTTCACCCCGTCCCGGACCGAACATGAGCGCCATCGCCGCCGCCCTCGGCGTGTCGGCGGCGACCGTGTCGAATGCGCTTTCCGGCAAGGGACGCGTGTCTCCGGAGCTTATCGAGAAGGTGCGCGCCAAGGCAAGCGAGCTCGGTTATGTGCCGAGCCTGACCGCCCGGGCGCTGCGCACCGGCCGCACCGGCGTACTCGGGCTTGTCCTGCCGGATATCGCCAACCCGCTCTTCCCGCAGATTGCCCAGGCGATCGAGAACGCCGCCTCGAATGCCGGCTACGGCGTGCTCATCGCCGACTCCCGCGGCGATATCGCGGCGCAGACCGAGGCGATCGGCCGGCTTCTGGAACGTGGCGTCGACGGCATGGTCATCGTTCCCCGGCGCGGCACGCGGATCGCCGATGTCGGCTGTCCCGTTGCCATCATCGATACGCCCTCGACGCCCGGCAATACCGTTTCGGCCGACCATTGGGACGGCGGCAGCCAGATGGGCCGCCATCTTGCGGAGCTTGGCCACCGCAAGGTGCTGCTGGTCGGCACCAGCGCTTCCTCGAACGTGCAGAACGACCGTATCGGCGGGCTGAAAGCCGGCCTCGGCGCGCAGGTCGAATGCGATACGATGTGGATCGAGAAAGTCGAGGCGGTTTCGGGCGAAGGCTGCCCGCTCGGTCTGGCGGACAAGGCCAGGGCGGGTTTCACGGCCTTTGCGGCTGTCTCCGATCTTTCGGCGCTTCGGGCGCTGACGGAGCTGCAGCGCGCCGGCATCGGCGTGCCGGAAACGGTCAGCGTCACCGGTTTCGACGATCTCATCTGGTCGGCGGTGGTCACGCCGGCGCTCACCACGGTACGCATGGACATGGCCACGATCGCCGATCTGGCGATTGCCGCGCTGATCCGCGCGATCGAGCCCGAGGGAGAGACCGAGAACGGAGCCGAGGAGGTTTCGACCGGCAACGTTACCTCCGAGACGGATCGCGTCCCGATGCAGCTCATCGTGCGCCAGTCGACGGCCGCCCCGCAGACCGGTCGCACTCCGAATTTGCATGCCCCAACCCCCAACAAGCCGACAGCAGGAGAAATCACATCATGAACAAGGTCATTCTTGCGTCGGGCACCGCCCTGATGCTCACCATGGGTGCCGCGCAGACCCCGGCCTTCGCCCAGGAAAAGACGCTGACGATTTCCGTCTATGCGTTGGCCCAGGACGAATACAAGCAGATCGTCTACGATCCCTTCCAGAAGATCTGCGGCTGCAAGCTGGTCGTCGAGACCGGCAACAGCGTCGAGCGCCTCGCCAAGATGGAGGCCAACAAGGCTAACCCGGTCGTCGACATGGCCGTCATCTCGATGGCGGATGCGCTCGCCGCCTCGCGCGCCGGCCTGACCGACAAGATCGATACCTCCAAGCTCTCGAACTTCAGCAAGCTCTATGACGTTGCCAAAAATCCGAACGGCGACGGCATGAGCGTCGGCTACACGTTCTATGCAACCTCGATCGCCTACCGTTCGGACAAGATGAAGATCGACAGCTGGGCCGATCTGCTGAAGCCGGAATATGCAAGCCACGTCGCATGGCCGAACGTCACCACCAACCAGGGCCCGCCGGCGCTCTACATGCTGGGTCTGGCGCTTGCCAAGGACACGCCGGACCTGAAGGCCCCGATCGAAGCGGTCGGTGCCAAGAAGGGCGAGATCGTTACCTTCTACGAAAAGTCGTCGCAGCTGGTGCAGCTGATGCAGCAGGAAGAAATCTGGGCAGCGCCGATCGGCCGCTTCACCTGGGCGCCCTTCACCAAGCTCGGCTTCCCGATCGCCTGGGCCACGCCGAAGGAAGGCCAGACGGGCGGCATGAACGTCATGACCGTCACCAAGGGCTCCAAGAACCGCGACCTCGCGCTGCAGTTCATGGATTTCTGGCTCTCGACCGAAGTCCAGACCAAGCTCGCCGAAAAGCTGATCGACAGCCCGTCCAACAAGGACGTCAAGCTTCCCGAAGCGATTGCCAATAACCTCACCTATGGCGAGGAAACGGCAAAGAGCCTGAAGCTGATCCCGTCCGCCGTCGCACTCGACAACCGTGCCGGCTGGATCAAGACCTGGAACGAGAAGGTCGGCCAGTAAGGGCCGACGCAACCACGGAATAGCCTCCCAAGGCTGAGGGATGCGGGCAGCGCGCGAATGCCTGCCCGCATCCTGACTCATTGAACAGGATCGAACCACCATGTTCCAGAACAGGGCCGAAGCGCTGGCACTTGCGTTGCCGGCCGCGATCTTCGCGGCGGCGGTGTTTCTCGTGCCTGTCGTGATCCTGCTATCGGATGGATTTCGCGTGCCGACCGGCGGCTGGACGATTTCCGCCTATACGGATTTCTTCTCCAACTCGCTGAACCAGACGGTCTTCCTGCGCACGCTCCGGCTCGGCGCCCTCGTTACCATCGCCTCGGCGGTGATCGGTTATGCGGCGGCGTTCGCGATCGTCAGCCTGGAACCCGGCGCCAAGGGCAAGGTCACAGGCCTCGTAGTGCTGCCGCTGATGATCTCGCCGGTCGCCCGCACCTATGCCTGGATCGTCATCCTCGGCCGCACCGGCATCGTCAACCAGGCTTTCCAGGCGCTCGGCATCACCGAAGCGCCATTGCGCATCCTGTTCTCGGAGACGGCTATTTTCATCGGCCTCTTACAGCTCTTCCTGCCGCTGATGATCATCTCGCTGATCTCGGCGCTCGAAAACATGCCCAAGGATGCCATTCCGGCGGCGCGCGTACTCGGCGCCAACTGGTTCCAGGTGTTCTGGAAGGTCGTGCTGCCGCTCACCAAGGAAGGCCTGGTCGTCGGCGGCACGCTGGTCTTCACCGGCTCGCTGACCGCCTATATCACTCCCGCGATCCTTGGCGGCTCAAAGGTGCTGATGCTCGAAACGCTGCTCTACCAGCAGGTTGCGGTCTCCAACAATTTCGTCGCTGCGAGCGTCATCGCCTTCATCCTGATCGTCATGAGCTTTGCCGCCAACATCCTTCTCAAGCGGGTCGCCACGGCGCGCAACAAGCAGAGGAGCCAGGCATGACGCTGCGCAGCCTCTTCATTCCGATCACGCTCCTCCTGGTGATCGCCTTCCTGATCGGCCCGTTCCTGATCATCGTCGCGGCATCCTTCTCGGCGGGCGAGACGCTTGCCTTCCCGCCGCAGGGGTTTTCGCTGCGCTGGATCGCCAAGGTCTTCACGGTCGAAAGTTTCCGCGCCTCGTTCGGCATGTCGCTGTTTTTGGCGATCGGCGGCACGGCGGCGGCGCTTGTCCTCGGCATTCCGGCCTCCTATGCACTGTCGCGCTACAAGCTGCCGGGAGCGGAGATCGTCCGCACCGTCGTCTCGGCGCCGATCATCGTGCCGGGCATCATCGTCGGCCTGGCGCTGCTGCGCTACATCGTCGTGCCGTTCCAGGTCGGCATCACGCTGGCGCTGTTCCTCGCCCATACGGCGCTGGTCTTGCCCTATGCGGTCCGGGTCGTCTCCGCCAGCCTCGACAACCTGCGCTCCGATATCGAGGAAGCGGCGGTGCTGCTCGGTTCCTCGCGGCTCGGTGCCTTCTTCCGGGTGGTGATGCCGAACATCCGCGGCGGCATCATGTCGGCCTTCATCCTCGGCTTCGTCACCAGCTTCAACCAGGTGCCGGTATCGCTGTTCCTCTCGGGGCCAGGCGTGCGCACCCTGCCGGTCGACATGATCGCCTATATGGAAATCGTCTTCGATCCCTCCGTCGCAGCGCTCTCGTCGCTGCTCGCCTTCCTCTCCATCGGCATCGTTTTCATCGCCGAACGTTTCCTGGGGTTCTCCCGCTATGTCTGATGCGTCCTATCTCTCGCTCGAAAAGCTGACGCTCGCCTATGGCGATTCCGTCGCGGTCGCCAACCTCGATCTCGATATCCGCAAGGGCGAGTTGATCGCGCTGCTCGGCCCTTCCGGCTGCGGCAAGACCACGACGATGCGGGCGATCGCCGGCCTGCTGGCGGTGAAGAGCGGCCATGTGCGCCTCGACGGCGCCGACATTACCCGGGTACCGGCGAACAAACGCGCAGTCGGCCTGATGTTCCAATCCTATGCGCTGTTCCCGCATCTCTCCGTCTACGAGAACGTCGCCTTCGGGCTGAAGCTCAAGGGCATGCGCGGCACCGAACTCGAGACCA
Source organism: Neorhizobium sp. T25_27 (assembly GCF_002968565.1). Lineage (NCBI taxonomy): Bacteria > Pseudomonadati > Pseudomonadota > Alphaproteobacteria > Hyphomicrobiales > Rhizobiaceae > Neorhizobium > Neorhizobium sp. T25_27. The sequence continues at coordinate 74,415 of NZ_PVBJ01000006.1, read as the reverse complement.
AGGTCCAGTCCGGCCTGAAGTCCGTCGGCCTTTCGACCTTCGCCAACCGCAAGCCGGCCGAACTTTCCGGCGGCCAGCAGCAGCGCGTGGCGCTCGCCCGTTCGATGGTGATGGAACCGAAGGTGCTGCTGCTCGACGAGCCGCTGTCGAACCTCGACGCCCGCCTTCGCCTCGAAATGCGCACCGAGTTGCAGCGGGTGCAGAAGGAAACCGGGGTGACGATGATCTTCGTCACCCACGACCAGGCCGAAGCTTTGGCGCTCGCCGACCGCATTGTGGTCATGAAGAACGGTAAGATAGAGCAGATCGGTTCGCCGGAAGACATCTACAACCGCCCCACATCGTCCTTCGTCGCGGACTTCGTCGGGTTCGAAAACATTTTCCCGCTCGAAAACGGAAAGATGAAGACCAGCGCCGGTCTCATCGACCTTTCAGGCGACGTTTCCAGCGGGGCCCCTTCAGCGGCGGGCCTTGCCTGGCGGCCGCGTATGGTGACCCTGGGGACAGGTCCTTTCCAGGGCACCGTGCGCGGTACATCCTTTGCCGGCGATGCACGGGAATACCTGCTCGACAGCTCCTTCGGTCCGATCAAGGCCGAGGTGGAGGCGAGCCAGCCGGCGCATGCGCTGGGCGATGCTCTTGCCTTCGACCTGCCGGCCGAAAAGGCCGCGCCGCTGTCGCGATTCGTGTAGGATCCGCCGACATGGGTATCTGGATCGACACGGACATGGGTTTCGACGACATCGCTGCGATCATGGTCGCGGCGCATGCGGGGCTTGGCGTCGACGGCGTTTCGCTGGTCTTCGGCAACGCGCCTATCGAGCATGTCCGCCGCAATGCAGCCGGCGCAGCCTCCGCTTTTGTCTGGCCCTTCCCGGTCCATGCGGGACGCGCCGCACCGGTGCTTGCAAAAATGGAGACCGCGACCGGTATCCTGGGCCAGACCGGCATCCCGACCGCCGGCCGGGCTCTGCCCGAAGCACCGGATGCGTTTCATGCCGATGCCTTCGAAGCGCTCTGTTCCTGGCTCGAAAAGGGCAAAGGTGATGGTGAAGAGGGGGGTGAGCGCCGCATCATGGCGCTTGGACCGCTCACCAATATCGCGGCAGTGGCGCTCGCCCGGCCGGATCTTGCAGCCAGGATCACCGGTCTCACCTGGATGGGCGGCGGGGTCACCACCGGCAATCATACCGCATCCGCGGAGTTCAACGCCTTTGCCGATCCGGAAGCGTTGGCGATCGTGCTCGCTCACAAGATCCCGTTGCGGATGGTCGATCTCGATCTCTGCCGCAAGGTGCTCTGCGCGCCGGACGACGTCGCGCCGATCCGGGCTGCCGGCGGGCGCAATGCGGAACTGGTTGCCGATCTTCTCGCCGGGTTCGTGGCGATCGCCACCAGCCGCGGCCGTCCGGCCATGGCGCTCTACGATGCGGTCGCGGCCGTCGCCTTAGCCTTTCCGGAACATGTCACCTGGTGCGAAGCGCGCATCGATGTCGAACTGTCCGGCACGCTGACGCGCGGCCGCACCGTGGTCGAGACCCGCACCGGCCGGGGCGAATTCAATGCGGCCTATGGCGTCGATATCGACGTCGAAAAGGCGAGAGCCATCATTCTTGAAACACTGCGGGCAGAGGCAAGCTGGTGAAGAGTATCATCTCGAGCGTACAGGAGTTTACCGAGCCGGGCTTGCGTGACCGCGCCGTGACGGCGGCCCGCGGCGATGCGCCGTTCGATATTCTGATATCGGGCGGCACGCTGGTCGATATGGTGACGGGCGAGCTGCGCCCGGCCGATATAGGTCTCGTTGGCCCTGTAATCGCCAGCGTCCATGAGACCGGCTCCCGCTCGGATGCCGCGGAGATCATCGACGCTGCGGGCACATTCATCTCGCCCGGCCTCATCGACACGCATATGCATATCGAAAGTTCGATGGTGACGCCGGCGACCTATGCGGGCGCCGTGCTGCCGCGCGGGGTGACGACCGTCGTCTGGGACCCGCATGAATTCGGCAATGTCCACGGGACCGAAGGTGTGGCCTGGGCGCTCGAAGCGGTGAAGCCGCTGCCGCTGCGTGCCGTCGTTCTGGCGCCGTCCTGCGTGCCGTCGGCGCCCGGCCTCGAAATGGCCGGCGCCGATTTCGACGCGGCGACGATCGAGGAAATGCTGTTCTGGCCGAAGATCGGCGGGCTTGCCGAAGTCATGAACATGCGCGGCGTCATCGACCGCGATCCGCGCATGAGCGGCATCGTGCAGGCGGCGCTGGTGTCCGAAAAGCCGGTCTGCGGCCATGCCCGCAGCCTCGTCGGGCCGGATCTCGCAGCCTTCATGGCGTCGGGTATCACCTCCGACCACGAGCTCGTCTCCGGCGCCGACCTGATGGCCAAGCTGCGGGCGGGCCTGACGATCGAGATGCGCGGATCCCACGATCATCTGCTGCCGGAATTCGTCGAGGCACTCAACGCGCTCGGACGTTTGCCACAGACGGTGACGCTCTGCACCGACGACGTCTTCCCGGACGATCTCGTTCAGGGCGGCGGCCTCGACGACGTGGTGCGCCGGCTGGTGCGTTACGGCATGAAACCGGAATGGGCGCTGCAGGCGGCTACGCTCAATGCTTCCGTCCGCATCGGCCGCGCCGATCTCGGCCTGATCGCTGCTGGTCGCCGGGCTGATATCGTCCTCTTCGAGAATCTCACGGATTTCCGCGCCCGCCATGTCTTTGCCAGCGGCACGCTGATCGCGCGTGACGGCGTCATGACGGTGGAACTCGATGCGACCGACCCCTGCGTTCTGCAGGATTCGGTCAAGCTCAAGCCGCTTCAGGCGGACGATTTCAAACTGCCCGCAAAGGGCCGCAAAGTCAGGCTCGCGACGATCGATCGTCCGCGCTTCACAAACTGGGGGCAGACGGATGCGGATGTCGTCGATGGTTACGTGGTACCCCCGGAGGGCACGACACTGATCGCCGTGACCCACCGCCACGGCCGGGCCGACAGCCGCACCCGTCTTGGGTTCCTGACCGGCTGGGGCACGTGGAAGGGCGCATTCGCCACCACGCTTGCCCATGACAGCCACAACCTCACCGTCTTCGGGTCCGACCCGGCCGACATGGCGGCTGCCGCAAATGCGGTGATCGAGGCCGGCGGCGGCATGGCGGTGGCAACCGGCGGCAAGGTCGAAGCCCTGTTGCCGCTGCCGCTTTCCGGCCTCGTCTCGGAGGCGCCGATGGCGGAGGTGGCCGAAGGTTTCAGACAAATCCGCGCTGCCATGGACGGTCTCGTCGACTGGCAGCCGCCCTATCTCGTGTTCAAGGCCTGTTTCGGCGCGACGCTTGCCTGCAATCCCGGCCCGCACCAGACGGATCGCGGCATTGCCGACGTCGCCACCGGCACGCTATTGGAATCGCCGATCCTCGAAATTCTCGAATAGGAAAAGCGAATGCAGCCGCATGATTTCTGGCAGGACGTCCATCCGGCAGGTTCGTTCGATCGGGCGGGACCGTTTTCCGGTTTCTTCCCCGCGACACTGGACGACGGCAGCCAGATCAGGCTGCCGATCCGGCCGCTTGCGGACGGGGAGCACGCGCTCGCCTCCCTCATCATCAACCAGGCGAGCTTCGATGTGCAGGACGCGCTGGCCGCCGACCTTGCGCCGAAGATCGCGGCCTTTCGCCCGGAAGTCATCGTCGGCCTGCCGACTTTGGGTCTGACGCTTGCGGCTGCGGTCGCCCGCGCGCTCGGCCATCTGCGTTATGTGCCGCTCGGGACCTCGCGAAAATTCTGGTACGACGAAAACCTGTCGGTGCCGCTCTCCTCGATCACCACACCCGAACAGCAGAAGCGCCTCTATGCCGATCCGCGGATGCTGCCGCTGATAAAGGGCAGGCGCGTGGCGCTGATCGACGACGTGATTTCCAGCGGCACCTCGATTGTTTCAGGCCTCACGCTGATGGCCTCGCTCGGTGTCGAGCCGGTGGTCATCGGTGCGGCCATGCTGCAATCGGAGCGCTGGCACGACAAGCTCGATGCGTTCGGCACCGAATGGCGGCCGCGTGTGACGAGCGTTTTCAGGACCCCGATGCTGAAGAAGGCGGGCGAGGGGAGCTGGATGGCCTGACGCGTTTTCCGGCTTGCGAAAGAGGAGCGGCGGGCTAGGATCGCCGCATTGCTCACCTTGGAACTTTCACACGACAATCGGGAATGAACTTCATGGAACTGGTGTTCGACGGCCATAACGACGTGCTCCTGCGGCTCTGGCGGAACATGAAGGCGGGCGGCGATCCGGTTGCGGAATTTGCCAAGGGCACACCAGGCGGCCATATCGACGGGCCGCGCGCCAAGGCTGGCGGTCTCGCAGGCGGGCTCTGCGCCATCTATATCCCGTCCGGCGAACTGGTTCTGAAGGAACCCGATCAGAACGGTCACTACGTCACGCCGCTCTCCGTCCCGCTCGATCATCTGCCGTCGCTGACGACCGCGCTCGAAATGGCGTCGATTGCGCTCCGCCTCGACCGCGCTGGCGCCTGGCAGCTCTGCCGTTCGACCGCCGACATCGCCAAGGCGATTGACGATGGCCGTTTCGCCGCGGTCATGCATATGGAAGGCTGTGAGGCGATCGATCCGGATCTCGACAATCTCGAAGTCTTCCACGCTGCCGGCCTGCGTTCGCTTGGGCCCGTCTGGAGCCGCCACAACATCTTCGGCCACGGCGTGCCCTTCGCCTATCCGATGTCGCCCGACACCGGACCGGGCCTCACAGACCATGGCTTCGAGCTGGTCAGGGCCTGCAACACGCTCGGCATCCTGATCGATCTCGCCCACATCACCGAGAAGGGGTTCTGGGATGTGGCCAGGACTTCCGACCAGCCGCTGATCGCCAGCCATTCGAACGCGCATGCGCTGACGCCGGTCGCCCGCAACCTCACCGACAAACAGCTCGATGCGGTCAAGGAAAGCGGCGGCCTCGTCGGTCTCAACTATGCGGTGACCATGCTGCGCCCCGACGGGCGCGACAATGTCGCCACGCCGCTTTCAGACATGGTGCGTCATATCGACCACATGGTGCAACGCATGGGCATCGACCACGTGGCGCTCGGATCGGACTTCGACGGCGCCTCGATTCCCGAAGAAATACATGATGCTGCGGGCAATCAAAATCTGGTTGCGGCGCTCAAGGGAGCGGGCTACGCTGACGCAGAGCTGAAAAAGCTATGCCGGGAAAACTGGCTCAGAGTTTTGGGGAAGGCCTGGCACGAATAGGCTTCTTTCCAAAGGTCCAACGAACAAAAACAGGGGTACGCAGACCATGATCCATTCGCTCAACAAGAGCCTTCGAGTGCTGTCCACCAGCGCCGCACTCGGGCTGCTGCTGTCGGCGGCACCGCAGGCATTTGCCGCGACGCCGGCCGATACGCTCGTCGAAGGCTTCGCGATCGACGACATCATCACGATCGACCCGGGCGAAGCGTTCGAGTTGTCGACTGCCGAGATCACCGCCAATTGCTACAGCAAGCTCGTCATGCTGGACCCGGCCGATACATCCAAGGTGATCGGCGACCTGGCCGATAGCTGGACGACCTCCGGCGACGGCCTCACCTACACGTTCAAGCTGAAATCCGGCCTGAAATTCGCGTCCGGCAACCCGATCACTGCCGCCGATGTTGCCTATTCCTTCGAGCGCGCGGTCAAGCTCGACAAGTCGCCAGCCTTCCTGCTCACCCAGTTCGGCCTGACGGGCGACAATGTCACAGAAAAGGCGAAGGCCGCCGACGATACGACCTTCGTATTCACGGTGGACAAGCCTTATGCCCCGAGCTTCGTGCTGAACGTGCTGACCGCCACGGTGGCTTCCGTCGTCGACAAGAAGGTCGTGACGGAACATGCCAAGAAGGTAACGCCGAACGCCGACTACAAATACGACACGGATTTCGGCAATGAATGGATGAAGACCGGCTATGCCGGCTCCGGCCCCTACAAGACGATGGCCTGGCGCGCAAACGAAGCCGTCATCATGGAAGCCAACCCCAACTACTACGGCGAAAAGCCGAAGCTGAAGCGGGTTATCTACCGTCACATGAAGGAAAGCTCGGGCCAGCGCCTGGCGCTTGAAAACGGCGATATCGACGTTGCCCGCAACCTGGAGCCGGGCGATCTCGATGCGGTTCAGAAGAAGAACGGCATCCGGCTCACGTCGGCACCCAAGGGCACGGTCTATTACTTCAGCCTCAACCAGAAGAACAAGAACCTCGCCAAGCCGGAAGTGGTTGAAGCCTTCAAGTACCTTGTCGACTACGAGGCGATCGGCGCGACGCTGATCAAGGGCATCGGCGAGATCCACCAGACTTTCCTTCCCAAGGGCCAGCTCGGCGCGCTCAACGAAAATCCCTACAAGCTGGACGTGGCCAAGGCCAAGGAGTTGCTGGCAAAGGCAGGCTTCAAGGACGGCTTCACAGTGAGCATGGATGTGCGCAATACGCAGCCGGTGACCGGTATTGCCGAAAGCGTGCAGCAGACGCTGGCGCAAGCCGGCATCAAGCTCGAGATCATCCCTGGCGACGGTAAGCAGACGCTGACCAAGTTCCGTGCCCGCACGCATGACATCTATATCGGCCAGTGGGGCTCGGATTATTTCGATCCGAACTCGAACGCCGAGACCTTCACGATCAACCCCGACAATTCGGACGGGGGCAAGACCAAGACGCTTGCCTGGCGCAATGCGTGGGAGGTTCCGAAGGAACTCTCGGACGCCGCCAAGGGTGCGTTGCTCGAAAAGGATGCCGGCAAGCGCGCCGCCATCTACGAAGACCTGCAGCGGAAGGTGCTGGCGCAGAGCCCGTTCGTCCTCATCTTCCAGCAGACGGAAGTGGCCGGTTATTCGCCCAAGCTCAAGAACTTCAAGCTTGGCCCGAGCTTCGATACGAACTTCGTCTATACGGTGTCGAAGGAATAGCCTGAAAGGCCGCTTCCTTGACCTTGATCGATACGACAGTAGCGACACGGCGCAGACGGCGCCGTGCATCGTCTTCCACAATGGCAGTGCTGCGGTTCATCGTGACCGCGGCCACCACATTCCTCGGCCTGCTTGCCGTCACCTTCTTTATCGGCCGCGTCGTGCCGATCGATCCGGCGCTCGCTATCGTGGGCGACCGGGCGCCGGCGCATGTCGTAGAGAGGGTGCGCGAAGAGCTGGGCCTCAACCTGCCGCTCTACCAGCAGTTCTGGATCTATCTCAAGCAGGCCGTGACCGGTGATTTCGGTACCTCGGTGCTGACGACCAATCCTGTGATGACCGATATTGCCCGGGTGTTCCCGGCGACGATCGAGCTTGCCACGATTGGCACGCTCATCGGGGCGCTGATCGGCGTGCCGCTTGGGGTGCTGGCGGCGGTCAAACGGGGCAGCATCGCCGACCAGATCGTTCGCGTGATCGGCCTGATCGGTTATTCCGTGCCGATCTTCTGGCTGGGCCTTCTGTCGCTCGTGCTCTTTTATGCGCGCCTCAACTGGGTTGCCTATCCGGGCCGCATCGACATCGTCTACGAATACACGTTCACGCCGATTACCGGCTTTTATCTTCTGGACGCCATCTGGCAGGGCCAGTGGGACGTGGCCTGGGACCTGTTCCGTCACATCATCCTGCCGGGGTCGCTGCTCGGTTATTTCTCGCTCGCCTATATCAGCCGCATGACTCGTTCCTTCATGCTGAACGAACTGGCGCAGGAATATGTGGTCGCCGGGCGGGCCAAAGGGCTGTCGGAGACGCGGATCATCTGGTTCCACGCATTGCGCAATGCGGCGGTGCCGCTGGTGACGGTCATCGCGCTGTCCTATGCGGGCCTGCTCGAGGGGTCGGTGCTGACGGAAACCATCTTCTCCTGGCCCGGGCTCGGTCTCTATATCACCAATTCGCTGCAGAATGCCGATATGAATGCCGTGCTCGGCGGAACGATCGCCATCGGCGTCGTTTTCGTCAGCATCAATCTCTTCTCCGATCTTCTGTATCGGACGCTTGATCCCAGGACACGAAACCGATGAGCCGGCCCTCAATAGCCCTGGACGAGACCCCAAAGCCCTATAGCCGCGAATGGCTGCTGTCCGACCGACCCGCCTCGCGCCGCCAGGCCCAACTTGGTCGCGCCTACGTGATCTGGCGCCGGTTCGCCGAGAACCGGCTTGCGCTCCTGGGCCTCGCCATCATCGTGCTGCTGCTGGTGGTGGCTGCGTTCGCCGACGTCCTGGCGCCGCATAACCCGGTGCAGGGCGACCTGCGAAATTCCCGCCTGTTGCCGCTCGGCTCGCCGGGCTATCTGCTCGGCACCGACGATCAGGGCCGCGATATTCTCTCGCGGCTGCTCTACGGTTCGCGGCTGACGCTGCTGGTGGTGGTGCTGGTGGCGATCATCGCGGCCCCGATCGGGCTGATCGTCGGCACGGTCTCCGGTTATGCCGGCGGCTGGGTCGATGCGGTGCTGATGCGGATCACCGACATTTTCCTCGCCTTCCCGAAACTCGTGCTGGCGCTGGCGCTGGTCGCGGCCCTGGGTCCCGGCATCGAGAACGCGATCCTCGCCATCGCCGTCACCTCCTGGCCGCCCTATGCGCGTATCGCACGGGCCGAGACGATGACCTTCCGCAATTCGGAATTCATCTCGGCGGTGAAGCTGATGGGCGCTTCGCCCTTCCGCATCGTGCTGCGCCACGTCATGCCGCTCTGCCTCTCGTCGCTGATCGTGCGCGTCACGCTCGACATGGCCGGCATCATCCTCACCGCCGCCGGCCTCGGTTTCCTCGGCCTCGGCGCCCAGCCGCCGCTTCCCGAATGGGGCGCGATGATCGCCTCGGGCCGCCGCTTCATCCTCGATCAATGGTGGGTCGCCGCCATGCCGGGTTTTGCGATCCTGATCGTCAGCCTCGGCTTCAACCTGCTCGGCGACGGCCTGCGCGATGCGCTCGATCCGAAGGAGGCTGGCCAATGACGGTCAAGCCGCTCCTGACGGTCGAGGATCTGCAAGTCACCTTCCCGACCCGCACCGGCGACGTGCAGGCGGTGCGCGGCGTGTCCTTCGCGCTCGGCCGCGAACGGCTCGGCATCGTCGGCGAATCCGGCTCCGGCAAGTCGCAGACCGGGCGCGCGATCATGGGCCTGACCCCCGGCCACGCCAAGATCAGCGCACGGAAGCTGGCTTTCGGCGACCGGGATCTCCTGGCCATGCCGGCCCGCGAGCGGCGCGACCTGCGCGGCAAGAAGGTGGCGATGATCCTGCAGGACCCGAAATATTCGCTGAACCCGGTGATGACCATCGGTCGGCAGATCGTCGAGACGCTGAAGACGCACGAGAAGATTTCGACCTCGGCGGCCAAGGCGCGGGCGCTCGCCATGCTGGAAGCGGTGCAGATCAGCGATCCGGAACGGGTCTTCTCGCTCTATCCGCACGAGGTTTCCGGCGGCATGGGCCAGCGGGCGATGATCGCCATGATGCTGATCTGCGGCCCGGAACTGCTGATCGCCGACGAGCCGACCTCGGCGCTCGACGTCACAGTGCAGCTCGAAGTGCTGGACATCCTGGACAAGCTGGTGGCCGACCGGGGCATGGGGCTGATCTTCATCTCCCACGATCTCAGGCTCGTCTCTTCCTTCTGCGACCGCGTCATCGTCATGTATGCCGGTCGGATCGTCGAGGAACTGCCGGCCGCCAATCTCGCCGATGCGCAGCATCCCTATACGCGCGGGCTCTTGAACTGCCTGCCGACCATTGGTTCCGACCGGCATCCGCTGCCCGTGCTCGACCGCAAGCCGGAGTGGGCGTTATGACATCGGCTCTCTCCATCCGCGACATGGTCGTCACATACGATGAGTTTGCGGCACTCGATCATGTGAACTTCGATATCGGCACGGGCGAATCCTTCGGCATCGTCGGCGAATCCGGGTCCGGCAAATCGACGCTCCTGCGCGCCGTCTCGGGCCTTGCCTCCTTCGACCAGGGCACGCTCAGCGTCAACGGCCGCCCCTATTCCGGCCGCAAGCGCGACAAGGATTTCTACCGCACCGTGCAGATGGTCTTCCAGGACCCCTATGGCTCGCTGCATCCGCGCCAGACGGTCGACCGCTTGCTGCTGGAACCGCTCGTCATCCACCGTTTCACCGATATCGAGAAGCGCATCAACCGGGCGCTCGACGAGGTGGGTCTCGGGTCGGGCTTCCGGTTCCGCTATTCGCATCAGCTTTCGGGCGGCCAGCGGCAGCGTATCGCGATTGCCCGGGCGCTGATCCTGGAGCCGAAGATCCTGCTGCTCGACGAGCCGACCTCGGCGCTGGATGCCTCGATCCAGGCGGAAATCCTCAATCTGCTCGAACAGGCGCGCCGCGACCGTAACCTCACATTCGTGATGGTCAGCCACGATCTCGGCGTCATCAGCCATATGTGCGAGCGGCTGGCCGTGATGAAAAACGGCAAGGTGGTCGAGACGGTGCCGCGGAAAGCGCTGGAAAACCGCGAGTTTTCAGCCGATTATACCCGCCAGCTGCTCGTCGCCAGCGAAGGTTTTCGCCGCGGCTGACGAGCGTCTCGATTTTATCAACGTCACTATCCCGAAACCGGTCCGCGTTTTCGGGCGACATGTTTCAGCCGGCAGGATCGCATGCAGCTTCGGGCGCTTATGTATTTCGACGAACTGGTCCGCACCAATTCGATGCGGGCGGCGGCCGAGAATCTCAACGTTGCAGCGACCGCCGTCTCGCGCCAGATCGAGAACCTCGAACACTATTTCGGCACGCCGCTCGTCGAGCGCAGCAACCGCGGCATCAAGCTGACTGCCGCTGGCGAACTACTGGCGGCGCGGGCAGGGCGGACGCTGCGCGAACTCGAACATGTCCACCAGCTGATTGACGACCTGCAGGGCCTGCAGCGCGGCAAGGTGGTGATCTATGCGAACGGTGCGACGGTCGCCAACCTGATCGCCCCGGTGCTTGCTGAATTCAGCCTGCGCTACCCGAAGCTGCGGTTCGAGGTGGCGATCACCAGTGCGCGCGAGGCGGTCGAGGCGCTCGCCGCCGCCGAGGCCGATCTGGTCGTGACGCTGTTTGCACCAAAGATATCCGGGGTGAAGGTGCGGCTGCGCTCCGAGATCACCTATGATGTCATCATGGCCGCCGACCATCCGTCCGCCGGTGCCAGGGAACTGACACTGCGCGATCTCGTCCACATGCCGCTCGCTCTTCCCGACAAGAATTTCGGCGCGCGACAGGCCTTCGAGGAACTGTTCGCCAAGGACGGGCTGGAGCTCGATCCGGTCTTCGTCACCGGCTCGCTGGAGATGCTGAAGGAACTGGTTCTGCGCCGCGCAGCGGTCACGCTGCTGCCGGCGCTTGCGGTGCAGCGCGAAATCGATTCCGGCCAGCTTGCGGCGGTGCCGATCACCGCCGGCAAGGCGGTGCGCACGCCGATCGATCTGTGTGTCGCGCCGGACCGCCAGTTATCGTTCGCGGCGGGCAAGCTCGTCGATTTCATCGAGCGCTTCATGCGCGGCGCCGATGCGCGCAAATCGGCGCCTAAAAGGGCAAACGCTTAATTACATTCGGTGTAGCGTTTTCGGCTACACAGAGGACACAAAATTCTGCATTGTGTGTGCACCTGCGAAATGACACACTTTTGGCAATCGACGATCCCGCAGGTGCCGATCAGGCGGGTCTCGTTCCAAAAAAGGGGATGACGGATGGGCAGGATGACGCTTTTGGGCTCTGCGACCATATTGAAGAGTGCAGCTTTTGGCCTTGCGATCAGCGCGGGCCTGCTTTTAGGGCAAACCGGCGCGGAGGCGGCAGCAAAAACCGCGATCACCGTCGGCATGGCGATCGAGCCGGCCGGTCTCGATCCGACGGTCGCCGCACCGGTCGCGATCGGCCAGGTGACCTGGCAGAACATCTTCGAAGGCCTGACGACCATCGACAAGGACGGCAAGATCAAGCCGCAGCTTGCCGAAAGCTGGCAGATTTCGCCGGATGGGCTGACCTACACGTTCAAGCTCCGCCAGGGCGTCAAGTTCCATAACGGCGTCGCCTTCGACAGCGCGGTTGCCAAATTCTCGATCGACCGCGCCCGCGGCGCGGATTCGGTCAATCCGCAGAAGCGCTATTTCGCCTCGATCGACACGGTCGAAACACCGGATGCGGCGACGCTGGTGCTGAAGCTCAAGCAGCCGGCCGGCAGCCTGCTTTACTGGCTCGGCTGGCCGTCCTCGAGCATCGTCGAGCCGAAATCGGCCGCCGACAACAAGACGACCCCGATCGGCACCGGCCCGTTCAAGTTCGTCAGCTGGTCGAAGGGTTCCAAGGTCGATCTCGCCAGGAATGCCGACTACTGGAACAAGGCCGTCTCCCTGAAGCTCGAGACCGCGGCCTTCCGTTTCATCAGCGATCCGCAGGCACAGGCCGCGGCGCTGAAGGCCGGCGACGTCGATGCCTTCCCGGAATTCGGGGCGCCGGAACTCATCAAGTCCTTCGAGGGCGACAAGCGGCTGACGACGGTCATCGGCAACACCGAGCTCAAGGTCGTCGCCGGCATGAACAACACCCGCAAGCCGTTCAGCGACAAGAAGGTGCGTCAGGCGCTGATGATGGCCGTCGACCGCACCACCGTTGTCGAAGGCGCCTGGTCCGGTTTCGGCACGCCGATCGGCAGCCATTACACGCCGAACGACCGCGGCTACAAGGACCTGACCGGCGTCTATCCCTATGACGCCGCCAAGGCGAAGGCGCTGCTTGCCGAGGCCGGCTTCCCGAACGGCTTCACCTTCACCATCAAGGCGCCGCAGATGGCCTATGCGCAGCGCACCTCACAGGTGCTGCAGGCGATGTTTGCGGAAATCGGCGTGACGATGAACATCGAGACCACCGAATTCCCGGCGAAATGGGTGGCCGACGTGCTGAAGGCCGCCGATTACGACATGACCATCGTCGCCCATGCGGAGCCGATGGACATCGACATCTATTCCCGCGATCCCTACTACTTCAACTACAAGAACCCGGCCTTCAACGACGTGCTGAAAAAGGTCGAGATGACCTCCGACGCCGCCGGTCAGGAAAAGCTCTACGGCGAGGCTCAGACCATCCTCGCCAACGACGTGCCGGCGCTCTTCCTGTTCGTCATGCCGAAGCTCGGTGTATGGGACGGCAAGGTAAAGGGCCTGTGGGAAAACGAACCGATCCCTTCGAACGTCCTGACGGATGTTCATTGGGTAGAGTGAAGCAGGCTTATGAGCTGGAATACAGTGGTAACCGCGAGCTCCCTCTTCTCCCCAGCGGGGAGAAGGTGGCCCGAAGGGTCGGATGAGGGGGGCGCAGCCAACACTTCGCCTTCCACTTTAGCTGCTGCAATCGATCCGCTGGATCGATTGGCCCGGCTCCGCCGGCCCCCTCATCGCCTCGCGTCCGCTCGGCACTTCTCCCCGTGGGGGAGAAGAGGGAGGTGATGAACCGATGATCTCCATCGTCATCCGCCGAACCTTGAGCCTTGCCGTGACGCTGCTCATCGTCTCGTTGCTGATCTTCACCGTCATGGACCTGCTGCCCGGCGATCCGGCGGCGATCATGCTCGGCACCTCGGCGAGCCCGGAAACGCTCGCGGCGCTGCAGAAACAGCTGGGTCTCGACCAGCCGCTCCCCGTGCGCTATCTCGCCTGGCTCGCCGGGGTCTTTCGGGGCGATCTCGGGCAGTCCTATACCTATGGCGTGCCGGTTGCGGGGCTGATCGGCGAACGGCTTGCCGTCACCCTGCCGCTGGCGCTGATCGCCATCGTGCTCTCGGTGGCGATCGCCATCCCGCTCGGCGTTCAGGCGGCGCGCAAGCACAACGGGCCTTTTGATTTCATCGCCGGATTGTTCTCCTATATCAGCATCGCGGTGCCGGCCTTCTGGGTCGGGCTGCTGCTGATCATCCTGTTCTCCACCATGCTCGGCTGGATGCCGGCCGGCGGGTTTCCCGGCTGGGATGCCGGGTTTCTTGCTGGCCTCAAGGCGCTCCTCCTGCCGGCCGTGGCGCTCGCCCTGCCGCAGGCCGGCGTGCTGACGCGCGTGGCGCGGGCCGCGGTTCTGGAGGTGATGAACGAGGATTTCGTGCGCACCGCCCGCGCCAAGGGCCTGAGCGAGGGCATCGCCATCTGGCGGCACGCCGTCCCGAACGCACTGGTGCCGGTGTTCACCATGCTCGGCCTGCAATTCACCTTCCTTATCGCCGGCGCGGTGCTGGTCGAGAACGTCTTCAACCTGCCGGGCCTCGGGCGGCTTGCCTATCAGGCGCTCTCCCAGCGCGACATCATCGTCATGCAGGATGTCGTGCTGTTCTTCTCGGCCCTGGTGATCCTGATGAATTTCCTGGTGGATCTCGCCTACCTGGTCGTCGATCCGCGCCTCAGGGCCGGTGCGCAATGAGGAAACTGCTTCGCCGCCCTGTCTTCCTCATCGGGCTCGTCATCACGCTGGTGCTGTTTGCCGTGGCGCTGCTGTCGCTTGTCTGGACGCCGTTCCCGCCGACGAAAATGAACATCGTCCACAAACTCAAGGCTCCCCTCGATTTCGGCCTCCTCGGCACCGACCAGTTCGGCCGCGACGTCGCCTCGATGCTGATGGTCGGAGCCTGGAATTCGCTGTCGACCTCCATTCTCGCGGTGCTTCTCGGCGCAAGCGTCGGCACGGCCATCGGCGTCGTCGTCGCCATGCGGCGGGGCTGGCTGGAACTCGTCGTCATGCGTGGCTGCGACATCATCTTCGCCGTTCCGCCAATCCTCTCGGCGATGATGCTCGGCGCCTTCATCGGCTCGGGCCGGTTCACGGCGATCATCGCCATCGGCGTGTTCATGGTGCCGGTCTTTGCGCGGCTTGCGCTCGGCGCTGCCCTGCAGATCTGGACGCGGGATTATGTCACCGCCGCCGTCAGCATGGGCCGCCCGAAAGCCAAGATCACGCTCGTGCACGTGCTGCCGAACATCTCCAACCAGATCATCGTGCAGGTGACGATCCAGCTCGGCCTCGCGATCCTCACCGAAGCCGGCCTCTCCTTTCTCGGTCTCGGCATGCCGCCGCCGACGCCCACCTGGGGGCGGATGCTGGCCGACGCGCAGACTTTCCTCGGCCAGGCACCGTGGCTGGCGCTGATGCCGGGGCTTGCCATCGCGCTCGCCGTGCTCGGCCTCAACATGCTCGGCGACGGCCTGCGCGACCTCCTCGATCCCCGCGACAATTCCTGATTTCGAAAAACGAAGATATTGCGATGAATGACCTCTTGAAATTGACGATCCGTGAGTTGCTCGATCTCTATTCGGCCAGGAAGCTCTCGCCCTCGGAATACTGGCTGGCGGTCGAGGACCGCATCGCCGCCTTCGAGCCACATGTGCAGGCGCTCTATCTCTACGATCCGGACAGCGCCAGGGCGCAGGCCGCAGCCTCCACCGGTCGCTGGATGAAGGGTGCGAGGCTTGGGGCGCTCGATGGCATTCCGGTGACGCTGAAGGAACTGATCGCCACCAAGGGGCAGCCGGTGCCGCTCGGGACCGCTGCGGTCGAACTGGTGCCGGCCATGGAAGACGCGCCCATCGCCGCGCGCATGAGGGAGGACGGCGCGGTGATCTTTGCCAAGACCACCTGCCCGGACTACGGCATGCTCTCCTCCGGCCTGTCGAGCTTCCACCGCCTCAGCCGCAATCCTTGGGATCTCACCCAGAACCCGGGCGGATCGAGCGCCGGCGCGTCGGCTGCGGGGGCGGCCGGTTTCGGCCCTCTGCATATCGGCACGGATATCGGCGGCTCGGTGCGCCTGCCGGCCGGCTGGACAGGGCTGTTCGGCTTCAAGCCGAGCCAGGGCCGTATTCCGCTTGATCCCTATTATGTGGGCCGCTGCGCGGGACCGATGACCCGCACCGTGGAAGATGCCGCCTTCTCGATGGCGACTCTGTCGCGTCCCGACTGGCGCGACGGCACCTCGCTGCCGCCCAACGATTTCGACTGGCTGGATTTCGACGTCGACGTCAGGGGTCTGAAGATCGGCCTGATGCTCGACGCCGGCATCGGCCTTGCCGTCGAGGACGAGGTTCGAGATGCGGTCGTGGCCGCTGCCAAACGCCTCGAGGAGGCGGGGGCGGTCATCATCCCCGTCGAACCGGTCATGAACCGCATCATGCTCGACGGGCTAGACAGTTTCTGGCGCTCGCGCTTCTGGGGCGATATCGAGAAAATGCCGGAGGAGCGCCGGGCGCTGATCCTTCCCTATATCTACCAGTGGGCGGAGGGCGGCACTTACATTTCCGGCGTCGAGGCGGTGCGCGGCTTCAACCAGACGATCGAGATGCGCAAGGCCTGCGGAAGGCTGTTCACCACAGTCGATGCGGTGATCTCGCCGACCAATCCGATCGTTTCCTATCCGGCGGAATGGGCCTCGCCGACCAACGATCCTTCGAAACCTTTCGAGCATATCGGCTTCACCGTGCCGTGGAACATGTCGGAACAGCCGGCCTCGTCGATCAACTGCGGTTTTTCGAAATCCGGCATGCCGATCGGCCTGCAGATCGTTGGCCCGCGCTACGACGACCTGCTCGTGCTGAAACTCTCCAGGGCCTTCGAACAATGGACCGGGGGCGTTTCCGCCTGGCCCGAGCCGCCGGCCCCTTAAGTTTTCCAAATCTTCCGGGTGATTTCCGCTTCGGTGCAACCGTGCCGGGGAACAATCGTGCCTTTGCAGCGTTCAACGGCGGCGACAAGAACCGTGAAGTGAGTGGCGTGCGCCGCTCGCTTGGGGGGACCGATCCCGTTCCACGTTTCCGACGCCGTTTGATTCTGCGCAAAGCCTTCCGCGGCGCGCATCCTCTAAGGTCCGCAAAACAGGAGATCCGATATGCCCGCAGCCAACCCCACGACCGACTTCGCCCGCAACGGCACCGGCCAGAATTCGTCAGCCAGCAAGGATGTCGAAGCCCAGATTCAGCAGCTCCGTGACGATATCGCAGCGCTTACCCGCAGCGTTGCCGCGGTTGGCACCGAGAAGGCCAGCGAATACAAGGGCAAGGCTCGCCGCGTCGCCGGCGATGCCGCCGACGCCTCGATGCACATGGTGGAAGCTGCGCGCGATCAGGCACTGTCTATGGAAAGGGACCTGGAGCGTCAGATCCGCTCCAACCCTATCCAGGCCGTCGCTATCGCCGCCGGCGTCGGCTTCCTGTTCGCGCTGCTGACGCGCCGCTGATGATGGCAGGACTTGGTCCCCTGTTGGCTTCGCTCGCCGCGATGGATGTCGCGGCGTTCACGCGCAGGCTCAAAAGAAACGCGGCCCTTTACGCGCTGGTGCTGCTTTTCCTGCTGACCGCTTATGGGCTGCTGGTGGCGGCGCTCGCCGTCTATCTCGCCGGCATATGGGGGGCGCCGATGGCGTTGCTGGCAGTCGCCGGCGGCGCGCTTGTGCTGGCACTCGCCGTCTATCTGTGGGTCGTGATCGCCAACGGTGCCGAACAGCGTCGCAAACGGGAAGCCGCAACCTCCAACAGTTCCAAGGCGCTGATGATGACGGCGGCTCTGACGGCATTGCCGTTGCTCGTCAAATCCCGCCCGCTGCTGCTCGTCGCGGTGGTCGGCGGTCTAGGCTTCCTCGCAGCGAAAACCATGGGCGCTTCGAGCCGCCGAGATTCCGAGCCGGCCGAGTAGCGGATTTTTCGGCCGCCCGATCGTCTACGGCTGCCTGCCTCGCGCAGGCGGCCATATTTCGCGTTGTGCTGGGGAGCTGCTCTCGACGAAAGAGGGCCTCCCAGAACAATAGCAGGCGGTTTGTGACCGCCCTGTGTCTTTTGTAAATGACTGGGCGTTCTTTCGGTGGTCTAGCCGATTTTCGTTGTCGAATCTCGGGCGGACTTAATTGTTGCGAATCCTCGTTGTCGATCGGGAGTTTCTGGTGGCCATGGAAGTGGAAACCGTTCTCACCGAAGCACTTGCCTGCGAGGTCAGGATCGCTACGCCGCGCACATACGCAATGGATCTGGAGCAAGGTCTGTTCGACGTCGTCGTCATCGACTCCGCCCTGATCCGTGGGGAGAGCGAGGATGCCGCGCTTCGGTTGAGAGCCTGCGGGGCCGGACTGGTTTTTACCACGCTCAGTGTCGACGACATGGACGGTCTGAAGGGTTGGGACGGAATAGCCGTCGTCGCAAAACCGTTCGATGACCACCACCTCGTCGACGCCGTCAAAAACGCCGCCCGGATGTGAGCGGCGTCTTCGCAAGTCTGGAAGATTAGCTGCCGAAGGCGCGGGAGGTGATCGCCGCGTCGCCTGCGTCCGGGCCGTAATCGCCCTCGCCGGATACGCCAAGCAGCTCCTGGAGGCGGGTGCGGGCGCGGCTGACGCGGCTCTTGATCGTGCCGACGGCGCAGCCGCAGATGGCAGCCGCTTCCTCATAGGCAAAACCGGCAGCGCCCACGAGGATGATCGCTTCGCGCTGATCGTCGGGCAGCTTGTCGAGGGCCTTGCGGAAATCCTGAAGGTCGAGCCTGCCGTACTGTTCCGGATGGACCGAAAACCGCTCGCTGAACAGGCCATCGCTATCCTGCACCTCGCGCCCGCGCTTGCGCATCTGGCTGTAGAATTCGTTGCGCAGGATGGTGAACAGCCACGCCCGCATGTTGGTGCCGGCGGTGAAGCTGGTCTGGTTCGCCCAGGCCTTCATGATCGTATCCTGCACGAGGTCGTCCGCCTTGTCGTGCCGGCCGGTCAGGGATACAGCGAAAGCGCGCAGATTGGGCAGCGACGCGAGGAGGTCGCGTTTGAAGCCGCGATCGTCGATCTCGTCTTCCTTACTCATTTTGCGTTCACCGGCTTAGCGTTCTTCTCTGCCTGTTCCAGGCGTTCGAGAAGATCGAGGAAACGATCCGGAATACCTTCTTCCTGTACTGCGTCGTAGAAGTCCCGTAACTTGCGGGATATGGATGCATTCGGCGGCACCGCTCCGGGTCGGACTTCATGGGGCTGGATTGCTGTCATCTCTTCTTTTTTTCTATTGTCGTCGTCACTCATCACGCGGGCAGCCTGTTGCGATATCGTCGGGCAGAAGAATTCCTGGCGGCAAAAAAAGTTCCACTCTTGCGGAACTTTTTTTCCAGGCCCACGTTCATAACAGGTCAATTGCCCACTGGGCACCGAGGGAGATTTTGTATGTCACTCACCACACGCGTTGCGTCTCACCTTCCATATTTGCGTCGGTATGCTCGCGCCGTCACCGGATCACAGACCTCGGGAGACGCCTATGTTGCCGCGGTCCTGGAAGCGTTGATCGCAGACGTTTCGATATTCCCCGAAACGTCCAAGGACCGTGTCTCGCTCTATAAACTCTTTGTTACAATTTTTGGTTCCACGAACATTGAGATTCGCCCCATCGAATCGCCGTTCGCCTGGGAGCAACGCGCGGCAGCCAATCTCTCGATGCTTCCCTCTCAGTCGCGGCATGCCTTTCTGCTGGTCTCGGTCGAAGGTTTCAGCATCGAGGAAGCCGCCGAAGTCCTGGAAGTCAGCACTGCCGAGGTGAACCGCCTGCTCGAAGACGCGACCCGCGAAATCTCACGGCAGGTGGCAACCGACATCATGATCATCGAGGACGAGCCGCTGATCGCCCTCGACATAGAGCAGATGGTGCAGGATCTCGGCCACCGCGTCACGGGCATCGCCCGTACCCACAAGGAAGCGGTATCGCTGTTCCAGTCCTCGCACCCGAAAATGGTGCTGGCCGACATCCAGCTTGCCGACGGCAGCTCCGGGATCGACGCGGTCAACGAAATCCTGAAGTCTTCGAGCGTGCCGGTGATCTTCATCACCGCCTTTCCGGAACGGCTTCTCACCGGCGAACGCCCGGAACCGGCCTTCCTGGTCACCAAGCCGTTCAATCCGGACATGGTGAAGGCCTTGATCAGCCAGGCGCTGTTCTTCAACGAAGCCGTCAGGGCCGCCGCTTGATCCCATCGGCGGCAGTCGGGCCGGCAGGCCGGAACAATATACAACAGGTGGGCGTTCTGGCGCATCCGAAGAGGAAAACCCATGTTGTATTATGCTCTTGTCTGCCTGCTCGTGGCGATCGTCACCGGTGCGCTCGGCTTCAGCGGCATAGCGGGAACGGCAACGGGTCTCGCCCAGCTCCTGTTTTTCCTCTTTCTCGCACTGCTGCTGATATCGCTGGTCGTCGGGTTGTTCCGGCGCGTTTGACGTCCTATAAAAGGCGGATAATCATGCTCATAAATGCGGGTATCCATGCGTTCGGCAGGCGCCCAGTTTTCCCAGCTAGCCCGCGGACGGAGTGAGGAATTTGGTGCATCCCCTGACATGGCAGCAGGCTGGTCAGAGTGATGACAAGTTACGTGAATTTTTCATGCCGGCGCTCGTGGATCTCGGCGCCAGCATCATGATCCAGGACGCCGGCGGGAACTACCTCTTCGTCACGCATCTTCCGGAGGTCTGGGCTGTCGAGCATGTCAGGACACCCACCGACGTCAGCCTGTTTGGCGAGGAGGTCGGGGCAAAGCTCGCGACCCTCAAGGACGGCATGACGGAAGCCGGGCGCAAGGGCCATATCGAGATTACCATCGGCACCGAGCAGATCTACGAGTTCCGGGTCCAGACGGTGGAATTCTCCAATGGCGGCCTGCATTTCGTCACCACGATCATCGACCGTTCCGAGGAGCGCCATCGCGAGCGGCTGCTACGTGCGCTGCTGCGGGAAGTCAGCCACCGCTCCAAGAACCTGCTCGCCATCATCCAGAGCATCGCGCTGCAGACGGCCCGTTATTCGGGCTCGCTGGAACTGTTTCTGCACAAGTTCCGGGGGCGGCTCTATTCCCTTTCGCAGAGCCAGGACCTGATCACCGATTCCAGCTGGCGCGGCGCCTACTTTTTCGAGCTGGTGCAGCAGCAGACGGAAAAATACCTGCCAGAGAACAAGCATCTGGTGCGCGTCCACGGCGACAATATTCTTCTGACGCCGAACGCCTCGCTGCATATCGGACTGGCGCTGCATGAGCTGATCGTCAACGCTGTCAGCCACGGCTCGCTTTTGCGCAGCGGCAGGGTGATCAACGTCACCTGCACCCGCATGCATCTCAACGGCCATGACTCGCTCGAAATGATCTGGGACGAGGTGCTGGACGCCAGCCGCAGTCCCGAAGATACCGAGGACTCGCTGAAAGCGCATTTCGGCAGCACCGTGCTGGAACGTGTCGTTCCGGCCTCCGTCAACGGCAAGGCGCAATACGTCATCTCCAGCGACCGCATCAGCTATCGGCTGGTCTTCCCGCTGGAGAGTGGCGGGGACTGAAAGAGAGTCGGTAGTAATTGGTCGTAGTGAGTAGTTTTCGAGGTCGGCCTGACGTCTCGCGACGAAGGTATTTACTGAAATCCCGCGCTCTGTCGTAGCGATCATCACCCACTACCCACAAAACTGAGCTGGCTCGGTTCCGATTGACGGAGCCGAGCCAGTTCGTCTCTTCGAGGGGGATTGAAGAGTATGTCCGAAGGCTTTGTAGGGCGGGGGACGGGGGGTCGCCTTCGAACATTCATATAACGAGCGCCCCGGAAATAGGTTCCGGCAGTTCGAAACTTTTTTCAAAATTTTTTCAGGGCTGTTTTTGGGGCTGGGCCGAATGAAAAATGGCGGCTTTGCAGCCGCCATTCGGATCGAGCCGGTGTCCGTAAGATCAGTGCTTGAGTGCCCTTGGGTCGAGCGCGTCGCGGATAGCGTCTCCCATGTAGTTGACGCTGAGCACCGTGGCGGAGATTGCCAGTCCCGGCCACAAAACGCGCGAAGGCGTGAGCTGCAGGAAGTTTGCCCCATCGAACAACAGCCGTCCCCAGGTCGGGAAATCCGAGGGAAAGCCGAGGCCGAGGAAGCTGAGCGCTGATTCCGTGATGATCGCCGAGGCGATGCCCAATGTCGCGGAAACCATGATCGAGCTCAGCACGTTCGGCAGGATGTGCTTGAGGATGATCCGATATTCCCGCATGCCGCTCGATTTCGCTGCCAGGATGAATTCCTGGCTTTTGACGGCCAGCACGTCGCCGCGCACGATGCGGGCGGTGTGCATCCAGCTGGTGATCCCGATCACGAAGACGATCAGGATGAAGATGCCGGTTTCGGGCCCGAATGCAGCCCGCAGGGTATCGCGGAACAGCATCAGGATGACGAGCAGCAGCGGCAGCAGCGGCAAGGCCAGGAACAGGTCGGTGATGCGCATCAGCGGCCCGTCGAGCCTGCGTATATATCCGGAAACCACTCCGACCAGCGTTCCGAGGAAGAGCGCCAGCAGCATGGCCGTGATGCCGACCGCAAGCGAGATGCGGCCGCCGGCAAGCACCTGGGCAAGCATGTCCTTGCCCAGGTTGTCGGTACCGAACGGATGAGCCAGAGACGGCCATTGGTTCTTGTCGCGGATGTTGATGGCGTTCGGGGCCACGCGGTGGATATACGGGCCGACGAAGACCGCCAGGACTATGAAGGTAAAGACGATAAGCCCGACGACGCCGCCTCTATGGGCACGGAACTGGCGCCAGATGTCTGCAAGGGCCGATCGGGTGGGAGTTGCCGCCTTGGCGGGCGGCGCGGTTGCGATGGTCGCATCAGTCATAACGGATCCTCGGGTCAAGAATGCCGTAGAGCACATCGGCGATAAGGTTGAAGAGCACGATCAGCACCGCGAAGATGAAGGTCAGGGTCTGGACGAGCGGGATATCGGCCCCCTGGACTGCGATGATCAGAAGTTGGCCTAGGCCATTCACGCGAAAGATCTGCTCGGTAATGATGGCGCCCGAGAAGATCGTCGGCACGCCGAGCGCGATCACGGTGACGACCGGGATCAGGCTGTTGCGCAAGACGTGGATGAGCAGAACCGATTTTTCCTTGACGCCCTTGGCTCGCGCCGTGCGCACGTAGTCCTGGTGCAGGTTGTCCAGCATCGAGGCCCGCACGAAACGGGTGATCTGCGACGCGTTGAAGAGCGACAGCACCGCCACCGGCAAGGCCATCTGCTTGATCTGCTGGACGAAGCTCGAGAAGTCGGTGACGACAAGGTTGGTGTCATAGACCGACGGGAACCATTGCAGGTAGGAGGAGAAGATCACCACCAGCAGCACGCCGGTGAAGAAGGTCGGTACCGAATAACCGACCATCGACACGAATGTGCCGATCTGGTCGAAGATCGAATACTGCTTGTAGGCGGAGATGACGCCGATCGGAACGGCGATCAGCACTCCGAACACATAGGCGAGACCGACGACCCACAGCGTCTGGGGCAGGCGCTGGACGATCAGGTCGACCACCGGGCTTCTGGTCGCCCAGGAAAGCACCCGCATGCGGTTCCCGTCGCCGAACTGCCAACCGGTCATGCGTTCGAGGATGTTGAGGGGTTCGTTGATGAAGAATTGCTGCAGCCAATAGAGGTAGCGGAAGAAGAACGGCTGATCGAGGCCGAGCGATGCGCGGATCTGTTCGCGGACCTCCGGCGGGATCGTCAACGGCAGGTCGCCGGTGGGATCGTTGGGTGCAAGATCAAGCAGCGCGAAAATGACGAAGCTGATAATCAGCAACGTCGGGATTGCGAAGAGCAATCGCCGCAAAGTGTATGTGAACATGCATAAGTCTCCAGACTAGCACGGAGAAGAAAATGCGGGCGCCGGGCCTGCCCCTGGGGCAGGCCCGGCGATCGGCATTACTTCGCGCGCGACCAGTCGGCGACGTTCCACAGTTCGCTGTCCCACGCATTCATCTTCACGCCGGCGAGCTTGAGAGAATGCGAGGAGACGCTGCCGCGGTGGACGAGCGGGATATGCGCGCCTTCCTCGGTCAGCATGTCGTTGAGCTGCTTGGCAAGCGTTGAGCGCTTGTCGAGTTCGGCGGTCTTCGAAAGCTCGCCGAGCAACTTGTCATAGGCCGGGTTGCAGTAACGCGGAATGTTCTGACCCTGCCAGCCGTTCGCCGGGCTAGGCACCTTGTCGCACAGCCATTCTGCGAGATACTTTTCCGGGTCGGTGCCGTCGAAGTTGTTGGTGTACATTTCGACGTCGGCATAGAACTTCTGGAAGGTGTCCGGGCTTGCCGGATCGCCGCCGAAGAAGACCGAGGCGCTGGCATTGCGCAATTCGGCACCAACGCCGATCTGTGACCACATGTCCTTCACCAGTTCCTGGGTCGCCTGGCGAACCGAATTGGTGGAGGTCGCGTAGAGGTAGGAGAGCTTCACGCCGTTCTTGGCGCGGATGCCATCCGGACCCTTCTTCCAGCCGGCATCGTCAAGCAGCTTGTTGGCTGCCACGAGATCCTGCTTCAGGCACCAGCTGTCGTTCTTGGTGGAAGCGACTGCTGCCGGTGCGGGCACGATGTTGCAGGTCGCCTTGCCGGCTGCGCCGTAACCGGCCTCGACGATGATGTCGCGGTCGATGGCGAGCGAAAGCGCGCGGCGGACTGCCGGGTCGGAGAGCGACGGATGCGGGCCAGCGTCCTTGGTGGAACGCTTTGCGCCAAGCGACGGATCGGCATTGTAGTGGTTGAGGTTGATACGTTCGACCTGCGTGCCGAAGGACGTCACCAACTTGCCCTTGCCGGCGGCAACCATCTTGGCGAGGATTTCCGGCTCTACCTGCATGTTCCAGGCATAGTCGTATTCGCCGGTTTCGAGAACGGCGCGCGCGGCCGACGCTGCATCACCGCCACCCTTGAGGGTGACCGACGCGAAGGCCGGCTTTGCCGTATCGCGGTAGTTCGTGTTGGCGGTCAGCGTGATGACGTCGTTCGGCTTGAATTCCTTGACGACGAAAGGACCGGTGCCGATCGGGCCGAAATTGGCGGAGGTGCAGCCCGGGGCCTTGGCGCCGACGCAGTTTTCGAACTGCTTCTTCTGGATGACCGGCGACTGCGCGCCGACGAAGGCGCTGTAGGGATAGGGCTTCGGTTCGGTGAATGTGATCTTGACCGTCTGCGGATCGGGCGCCTCGACGCTCTTGACGCCCTCGTACTGGGCGGCCTGGGCGCAACCGCCGTCCGGCGCGATGCAGTATTTCCAGGTGAAGATGACGTCGTCAGCGGTAAAAGGCGTGCCGTCCGACCACTTGACCCCTGGCTTGATCTTCCAGGTCATGCTCATCAGGTCCTTGGCGACGCCGCCGTTTTCGACGGTCGGAATCTCGGTGACCAGCGTCGGCACGAGCCCGCCCTTTTCGTCGTAGCGGGCGAGCGGTTCGATCACCATCGAGGACGCGTAGACTTCCTTGGTGCCGCCGGAGAGGTAGGGGTTCATCGTTGAAACGGCCTGCCAGAACAGGATCTTCAGATCCCCGTCAGTGCCGGGGGCCGCGTAGGCGGCCGAGCCTGCGAAGGCCAGGGCGGCTACGGTGCCGGCCAGAAGAAGTTTGAGGTTTTTCATGCTGCTATTCCCCTTATCGTTCTCTTATGAGTTGTGGTTGGGCATGCCGGTCAAGCCGGCTTTTTATGCCTCGGGACTGCGAAGTCGCCTTCCTCAACTTATTGACTTCGCAGCGTATTTCTTGTCCGTTCCTCCTCCGAAACTACTTCAAGAACAAGTTTCATCCTGCCGCTTTTGGCGAGCATGATCAAATTTTGAGCCATCTAAGCATAGGCCTATTTTCCGTTCAAGCCGGAAAATTGAAGCTTGCAAAATCGTGTCTTCGCGTCGCAATATCCGCTCCGACCAGAGTGGGAAACAGCAAGAAAACAATGAGGTCTGCGTAATGCCAGTCATCAATCGCGTCGCGGAAATGCAGGATCAGGTCGCCGAATGGCGGCGCCATCTTCACGAGAATCCGGAGCTGCTCTACGACGTTCACGAGACCTCGAAATTCGTCGCCGAGAAGCTGAAGGCATTCGGTTGCGACGTCGTCGAGACCGGCATCGGCCGCACCGGCGTCGTCGGCATCATCAAGGGCAGCCAGGGCGATGGGCCGGTGATCGGTTTCCGCGCCGACATGGACGCGCTGCCGATCCTCGAAACCTCCGGCAAGCCCTGGGCTTCCAAGACGCCCGGCAAGGCGCATTCCTGCGGCCATGACGGCCACACCGCCATGCTGCTCGGCGCGGCTCAATACCTTGCCGAGACCCGCAATTTCAAAGGCTCGGTCGCGGTGATCTTCCAGCCGGCGGAAGAGGGCGGCGCGGGCGCGCTGGCGATGATCAACGACGGCATGATGGAGAAGTTCGACATCAAGGAAGTCTACGGCATGCATAACGAGCCGAAGCTTCCGGTCGGCAGTTTCGCCACCCGCAAGGGCGGCATCATGGCGGCCGCCGACACGTTCGAGATCACCGTCCACGGCCGCGGCAGCCATGCCGCACAGCCGCACAATTCGATCGATCCGATCCTGATCTCCTCGCATATCGTGCTGGCGCTGCAGTCGATCGTCTCGCGCGAGACCGATCCCCTGAAGTCGCTCGTCGTCACCGTCGCCTCGATCCACGGCGGCGAGGCGAGCAACGTCATCCCCGCCTATGTCAAGATGGCCGGAACGGTGCGCACGCTGCTGCCGGAAACCCGCGATTTTGCCGAGAAGCGCCTGAGCGAAGTGGCGCAATCGACCGCGATCGCCCATGGCGCGACGGCCGATATCATGTATCGCCGCGGTTATCCGGTCACCTTCAACCACGATAACGAGACGGATTTCGCCGTCGAGGTCGCGGCCAAGGTTGCCGGCCCCAAGGCGGTTCAGACGGGCATGGCGCCGCATATGGGCGCCGAAGATTTTTCATACATGCTGGAGAAGCGCCCCGGCGCCTTCATTTTCATCGGCAATGGCGAGACCGCCAGCCTTCACAACGCTGCATACGATTTCAACGACGAGGCAATTCCCTTTGGCGTCAGCTACTGGGTCACGCTCGCCGAAACCGCGCTCGCCGCCTGATCCGAAGGAGATTTCCATGCTGCTTTCCGGCACTTCCATGGAACAGGGCGGTGGTTCGGTGACCCCGGTCCTGTCTGTCCGCAATCTTTCCACCTCGTTCCGGGTGAACGATGAATGGCGCACCGTGGTGCGCAACATCTCGTTTGACGTGGCACCGCGCGAGACGGTGGCGATCGTCGGCGAATCGGGCTCGGGCAAGAGCGTCACTTCGCTGTCGATCATGCGGCTGCTGCCGAAGAATTCGAGCAGGATCGAAGGCCAGGTCTTCCTCAACGGCCGCGAATTGCTGTCGCTGCAGGAAGAGCAGATGCGCCGCGTGCGCGGCAAAGACATCTCGATGATCTTCCAGGAGCCGATGACCTCGCTTAACCCGATCTTCCCAATCGGCAAACAGATCGCCGAGGCGCTGACGGTCCATACCGACATCAGCAATGCCGATGCGAAGAAGGAAGTCATCCGCCTGCTCGAAAAGGTGCGTATCCCCAACGCCTCGTCGCGTTTCGACGAATATCCCCACCAGTTTTCCGGTGGCATGCGCCAGCGCGTTATGATCGCCATGGCACTGGCGGCGAGACCTAAGTTGCTGATCGCCGACGAGCCGACCACCGCGCTCGACGTCACCATCCAGGGCCAGATCCTCGACCTCATCAAGGTGCTGCAGGAAGAGGAGGGCATGTCGGTCCTCTTCATCACGCACGACATGGGCGTGGTGGCCGAGGTTGCCGACCGGACGATCGTCATGTATCGCGGCGATGCGGTGGAGACGGGCGAGACCGGCGACATCTTCCACCGCGGCCAGCATCCCTATACCCGCGCACTTCTGTCCGCCGTGCCGCGTCTCGGCTCGATGGGCGAGCGCAAGCTGCCGTTGCGTTTCCCGATCGTCGATATCAAGACCGGCGAACAGATGCTGCTTGCCGACGTCACCGACACGGTCGGCAAGGGCAAGACGCCGATCCTGGACGTCAAGGACCTGACCACCCGGTTCGACATCCATTCCGGCCTGTTCGGCCGCAAGTCCGGCGCGGTCCATGCGGTCGAAAAGGTCTCCTTCGATCTGTTCCCGGGCGAGACGCTGTCGCTCGTCGGCGAATCAGGCTGCGGCAAGTCGACCACCGGCCGCTCCGTCACCCGCCTGATCACGCCGACCAGCGGCGAGGTCACCCTCGACGGCTATGAGGTCATGAAGCTCGATCAACCGACGCTGCGCCAGATGCGCCGGTCGATCCAGATGGTCTTCCAGGATCCGTTCGCCTCGCTGAACCCGCGCATGAGCGTCGGTTCGGCGGTCATGGAGCCCTATATCGAGCACGGCCTCGGGACCAAACAGCAGGCCCGCGACAAGGCGGCGAGCCTGATGGAGAAGGTCGGCCTTTCTGCCGACATGATGAAGCGCTTCCCGCACGAGTTTTCCGGCGGCCAGCGCCAGCGCGTAGCGATCGCCCGCGCCCTGATGCTCGACCCGAAGATCATCGTCGCCGACGAAGCGGTCTCGGCGCTCGACGTGTCGATCAAGGCGCAGGTCTGCAACCTGCTCCTCGACCTGCAGCAGAGCCTGAACCTCGCCTTCCTGTTCATCAGCCACGACATGGCGGTGGTCGAACGGGTCAGCCACCGGGTGGCGGTCATGTATCTCGGCGAGATCGTCGAGATCGGCCCTCGTGCGGCAGTGTTCGAAAACCCGCAGCATCCTTATACGAGGAAGCTGATGTCCGCCGTGCCGATTCCGGACCCGTCCCGCCGGCGGATCAAGCGCAACATGTCGACCGACGAGATCAAGAGCCCGATCCGCCCGGTCAACTACGTGCCGCCGAAGCGGGAGTACCGCGAGGTGAGTGCGGGGCATGTGGTGCAGGTGGCGTAGCACATTGAGGTGGTTGAGAGCCTATGCTCGTGACATCAACCCCGCACGATCCGGATCGTGCGGGTTACCGACCGGGGGCGCCGGCTGATCCATCGCCGTCGTCATCCGTATCTTCAGCGGCCATCGTCTTTTCCAGCCGGACAATGGCATCCACAAATGATGGAAATGCTTCGCGAATTCGATCCAGGTTCTCGATCACCTTGTCGGCTTTCAGGTCGAAACCGTATCGGTGCCGAACGAGATGGCGGAAGGCTTTCAGTTCCGTCAGAGATTCGTATAGCTCCGTGTCGATAACGGACGGACGCATGCCGTCGATTTCGGCCGACATCTGGTCCAGAACATCCTGATGCATTGTCGGTCCGCTGGGAACGAGACCGTCCACGTCCCGTGCCAGGCTCAGAAGACTGTCCTCAATGCCGTTATAGACGTTATGGATACCCAGCGAGATGGCTGACAGTGCGCCCCATTCTCCATCGGAAACCTCCTGGGAATGTCGCGCGACAAAGCTTTCGAGCTGTTCCAGCTCCCGTTCCGCGCGCGCGATCTTCGGTGACAAGCGTGAAAAAGCCGGAAGGCTAAACGCAGCCATCTAAAAGCTCCTGTACCCTGTCGGCGGTCATATCGGCCTCGAAGATCAGATCGTAGGGAATATCCGTCCCTCTCATGTGATCCGCGACGAGTCGTTCGATAAAAAGTCTGCGCGCAGGGTCGACCGGGCCGCTCACCAGGAGGTCGACATCAGAATGTAAATGAAAACTGCGTTTCGCCAAGGAGCCGATGATGCGCATCTCGACGCCATGCTTGCGGGCGTCTTCCAGTATGCGTTCGGCGCGAACCGACGCGGTTTTTTGTCGCGTTTCCGCTCGGCGTTCGATCAGCGCTTCCATCCGGTTCATGCACGGGTTCCCGGCTATTACCATTCTTCTTCAGCTTATATCATTTCTCAGCGGGCTCAAAGGCAGCGCAACGGTCACACGAGGGTATGCGCGGCGACGACGCAGGTGCAATGTGGCCGCGACGGCAACCGTTTGACAGACCATCCGAAACCATGGCAGCAACAGGTGGAGGAGAATTTCTGCCATGGCAAAACGGTCTGATACGCAAGGGCGGCTCGACGATGCGGCGCGGGCCGGCTGGCTCTACTATGTCGCGGGGCGAACCCAGGACGAGATCGCCGCGGCCATGAGCATTTCGCGGCAGTCGGCCCAGCGGCTGGTGTCGCTCGCGGTTGCCGAACGGCTGATCAAGGTGCGCCTCGACCATCCGATTGCAGCCTGCCTGGAACTCGCCGAGGCCTTGCGCAAGAAATATGACCTCAAGCATGTCGAAGTGGTGCCGAGCGATCCGGTGGGGGGCTCCAGCACCGTCGGGATCGCTGAAGCCGGTGCCGCCGAGATCGAACGCTGGCTGAAGCGCCCGGACCCGATCGTCATCGCCGTCGGCACGGGCCGGACGCTGAAGGCTGCCGTCGACCAGCTGCCGCCGATGGAGTGCCCGCAGCACCGTATCGTGTCGCTGACCGGCAATATCGGGCCCGACGGATCGGCCGCCTTCTACAACGTCATCTTCTCGATGGCGGACGCCATCAAGGCGCGGCATTTTCCTATGCCGCTGCCGGTTCTCTGTTCCTCCGCCGAGGAGCGCGTGACCCTGCACGACCAGGCGCTGGTGCGCTCGACGCTCGAACTCGGGGCGCAGGCGGACGTTACCTTCGTCGGCATCGGCGAACTTGGGCCGGACGGGCCACTTTGCGTCGACGGCTTCCTCGGCAAGGAGGAAATGCAAAAACTCGTCCGGGAAGGTGCTGCCGGCGAGATCTGCGGCTGGGTCTATGACAGCCAGGGCCGGCTTCTCGCCAATTCCATCAACGATCGCGTCGCCAGTGTGCCGATCCCCTCGCGGGAGACCTCCTCCGTCATCGGACTGGCGCAGGGACGCAGGAAGTTCCAGGCGATTTCCGCCGCGCTCAAGGGCAATATCATCAACGGCGTGATCACCGACGAGGCGACTGCGGAGCAATTGCTCGGTCGTTGAGCAAAAATTACATATAATGAAATCAATCAGATAACCGATTTCTGCTGCATTGCAGCGACGATTGATGATTGACTTCCTTCGCCATTATGTGGGTAATTGCCCATGAGCAAAGCGAATGCTCGTTACTCATCTTCTGGGAGGAAGATATGACATTGAAGACGATTTTGCTGGGCGCCTGCTCGGCGCTGGCGCTTGCCGGCCTTTTCTCCACCGCGGCTTCGGCTGAAACCCTCACCATCGCGACGGTCAACAACGGCGACATGGTCCGCATGCAGGGCCTGACTTCCGAGTTCACCAAGGCGAACCCGGATATCCAGATCAACTGGGTCACGCTCGAAGAAAACGTGCTGCGCGAGCGCGTCACCACCGACATCGCCACCAAGGGCGGCCAGTACGACATCCTGACGATCGGCAATTACGAAGTTCCGATCTGGGCCAAGCAGGGCTGGCTGCTCGAGCTGAACAAGCTCGGCGACAAGTACGACACCAACGACATCCTGCCGGCGATCAAGGGCGGTCTGACCGTTAACGGCAAGCTCTATGCCGCGCCGTTCTACGGCGAGTCGGCGATGATCATGTATCGCAAGGACCTGTTCGAGAAGGCCGGCCTCAAGATGCCGGAAAACCCGACCTGGGAATTCATCGGCGATGCGGCTCGCAAGATCACTGACCGCAAGACCGACGTGAACGGCATCTGCCTGCGCGGCAAGGCCGGCTGGGGCGAGAACATGGCGTTCATCACGGCGCTCACCAACTCGTTTGGCGGCCGCTGGTTCGACGAAAAGTGGACGCCGCAGTTCGACCAGCCGGAATGGAAGGCAGCGCTGCAGTTCTATGTGGACCTGATGAAGGATGCCGGCCCGTCCGGCGCATCCTCGAACGGCTTCAACGAAAACCTGACGCTGTTCCAGCAGGGCAAATGCGGCATGTGGATGGACGCCACCGTGGCTGCCTCCTTCGTTTCCAACCCGAAGGATTCCAAGGTTGCCGACAAGGTGGGTTATGCGCTCTTCCCGGTGAAGGGCGAGATGAAGAACCATGGCAACTGGCTGTGGTCGTGGAACCTCGCGGTTCCGAACTCTTCGAAGAAGGCTGACTCGGCGCAGAAGTTCATCTCCTGGGCAACCAGCAAGGAATATACCCAGCTCGTCGCCGCCAAGGAAGGCTGGGCCAACGTTCCTCCGGGCACCCGCACCTCGCTCTACAACAACGCGGACTATCAGAAGGCCGCCGCCTTCGCAGCCCCGACCCTTGCTGCGATGGGCGCTGCCGATATCACCAAGCCGACCGTCAAGCCGGTGCCCTATACCGGCGGCCAGTTCGTGGCGATCCCTGAATTCCAGGCGATCGGCACCAATGTCGGCCAGCTGTTCTCGGCGGTCGTCGCCGGCCAGTCCACGGTCGCCGATGCGCTTGCCCAGGCCCAGACGGCTACGACGCGCGAAATGAAGCGCGCCGGTTATCCGAAGTAAGCTCCAGAGCCACGGCTGTCCGGCAATCCTGCGCCGGACAGCCGGATCTTGGCCGAGATCATCCGCCTTGAGGATTTGAGGCGGGCCGGTGATCAGGCGAGGCAATCCGGCAACAACCAGACAACAACAAAAACCTGCATCCTGCGTCGGTCTCCTTCCCCAAAAGAAAAAGGCGCGGATAACTGGAACGACCACGTTCCATGGGAGGGCGTCGATATGGCAACGCAAAACACCAAGACGTTGGCGCGCCTGATGATGGCGCCCTCCGTTCTGCTTCTTCTCGTCTGGATGATCGTACCGCTGGCGATGACGCTGTGGTTCTCGTTCCAGAACTACAATCTGCTCGATCCGTCCAATGTCAGCTTCACGGGTCTGTTCAACTACGAGTTCTTCTATACCGACCCCGCCTTCTTCCAGTCGATCTGGAACACGCTGGTCATCGTGGGCGGGGTGCTGCTGATCACCGTCATCGGCGGTATCGCCATCGCACTCCTCCTCGACCAGCCGATCTTCGGGCAGGGTATCGTCCGTATCCTGATCATATCGCCTTTCTTCGTGATGCCGCCGGTTGCGGCGCTCGTCTGGAAGAACATGATCATGAATCCGAGCTACGGGGTATTTGCCGATATCTCGAGGTTCTTCGGGCTCCGGCCGGTCGACTGGTTCGCGCAATATCCGCTGTTTTCGATCGTCGTCATCGTCGCCTGGCAGTGGCTGCCGTTCGCAACGCTCATCCTGCTCACCGCGCTGCAGTCGCTCGACGGCGAGCAGAAGGAAGCGGCGGAGATGGACGGCGCCAATTTCCTCAACCGGTTCGTCTATCTCGTGCTGCCGCATCTCGCCCGGTCGATCACCGTCGTCATCCTCATCCAGACGATCTTCCTGCTCGGCGTCTATGCGGAAATCCTGGTCACCACCAATGGCGGCCCCGGTTACGCCTCCACCAACCTCGCCTTCCTGATCTACCGCACGGCGCTCCTCGGCTACGATGTCGGCGGCGCCTCGGCAGGCGGCATTATCGCAGTCGTGCTCGCCAATATCGTCGCCTTCTTCCTGATGCGCGCCGTCGGCAAGAACCTGGACCGGTAGGAGAAGATCATGGCACGCAACGTTACGACAAGACACAAGGTCACCGCCACCGCCGCCGCCTGGATCGTCGCGCTGATCATCTTCTTCCCGATCCTCTATACGATCATCACCAGCATCAAGACCGAGCCGGAAGCGATCGCGGGCTTCAGCCTGTGGCCGTCCGGCACGTTCGAGAACTACATCACCGTGCAGACCCAGCGCGATTACCTGAAGCCGTTCATGAATTCGGTGATCCTGTCTGTCGGCTCCACCATCCTGGCGCTGATCATCGCGATCCCGTCGGCCTGGGCTATGGCGTTCTCGCCGACCAAGCGCACCAAGGACATTCTGATGTGGATGCTTTCCACCAAGATGATGCCGGCGGTCGCGGTTCTGGTGCCGATCTACCTTCTGTTCCGCGATTTCGGCCTGCTCGACAGCCGCATCGGCCTGACCGTTATGCTGACGCTGATCAACCTGCCGATCGTGGTGTGGATGCTCTACACCTACTTCCGCGAAATCCCGGGCGAAATCCTGGAAGCGGCGCGGATGGACGGAGCGGGGCTCTGGCAGGAGATCGTCTACGTGCTGACGCCGATGGCGGTGCCGGGCATTGCTTCGACGCTGCTCCTCAACATCATCCTCGCCTGGAACGAGTCGTTCTGGACGATCCGGCTGTCGACCACCAATGCGGCGCCGCTGACGGCCTTCATCGCCTCGTTCTCCAGCCCGCAAGGCCTGTTCTGGGCGAAGCTTTCGGCCGCGTCCACCATGGCGATCGCGCCGATCCTCATCCTCGGATGGTTCTCACAGAAACAACTCGTTCGCGGCCTCACGTTTGGCGCGGTTAAGTAAGGAAAACGGACATGGGCAGCATCACGCTCCAAAAAGTGTCGAAAGTGTTCGGCGAGGCCAAGGTCATTCCGTCGATCGATCTCGAAATCACTGACGGCGAATTCGTCGTCTTCGTCGGCCCATCCGGTTGCGGCAAGTCCACGCTGCTGCGCCTGATTGCAGGGCTGGAAGATGTCAGCGGCGGACATATCCTGATCGACGGCAAGGACGTCACCCAGTCTGCCCCCGCTGAACGCGGCCTGGCGATGGTGTTCCAGTCCTACGCGCTCTATCCGCATATGAGCGTGCGCAACAACATCGCCTTCCCGTTGAAGATGGCGAAGATGGAGAAATCCGCGATCGACAAGAAGGTGACGGATGCGGCCCGCGTGCTGAACCTCACCGACTATCTCGAACGGCGCCCCTCGCAGCTCTCCGGCGGTCAGCGCCAGCGCGTCGCGATCGGCCGGGCGATCGTCCGCGAGCCTTCGGCCTTCCTGTTCGACGAGCCGCTTTCCAACCTCGATGCCGCATTGCGCGGAACGATGCGGCTGGAGATCAGCGACCTGCACCATCAGCTCAAGACGACGATGGTCTACGTCACCCACGACCAGGTCGAAGCGATGACCATGGCCGACAAGATCGTGGTGCTGAACCGAGGCAATATCGAGCAGGTCGGTTCGCCGCTCGATCTTTACAGGAGCCCGCGCAACCTGTTCGTTGCCGGCTTCATCGGCTCCCCGCACATGAACTTCGTCGACGGTGCCTATGCGCAGTCGAAAAATGCCAAGACCGCCGGCATCCGGCCGGAACACTTGAACCTTTCCAAGGACAGCGGCATCTGGCGCGGCACGGTGAAGGTCGCCGAACATCTCGGCGCCGACACGTTCCTGCATCTCGATGTCGAGGGCATCGGCCAGATCACCGCGCGATGCGACGGGGAGTTCGGCGCCTATCACGGTGACACGGTCTACATGACGCCCGATGAGGCCAAGCTGCATCGGTTCGACGACAAGGGCCTCGCCCTGAAGGCCTGACCGGCCATATCGGAGTAAAGACAATGACTGTGAAGCTTTCGCTGGCGAGCTTGAAGGACGCTGCGGCCACCGCCGCGGTGCCGGCCTATGATCCCAAGGGCCTGACTGCCGGCATCGTGCATTTCGGCGTCGGCAATTTCCACCGCGCCCACCAGGCGATTTATCTCGACGACCTGTTCAACACCGGCAGGGCGCATGACTGGGCAATCATCGGCGCCGGCGTCATGCCGTCCGACGGTGCCATGCGCGACAAGCTGAAGGCGCAGGATTTCCTGACCACCGTCGTCGAGCAGGACAACAACAGAACCGCCGCCCGGATCACCGCGCCGATGATCGACATCATCGCTCCCGGCGATGTCGCGATCCTGATCGAGACGCTGGCAGACCCGAAGATCCGTATCGTTTCGATGACGATCACCGAAGGCGGGTATTTCATCGACGCTTCCGGCCGGTTCAATCCCGCCCACCCGGCAATCGCCGAGGACGGCCGGAACCCTTCGAGCCCGAAGACCGTCTTCGGTCTGATCCTCGCCGGCCTCAAGGAGCGCAAGGCACGCGGCGTCACCCCCTTTACCATCATGTCCTGCGACAACATTCCCGGAAACGGCGAGGTGACGGAGAACGCCATCATCGGGCTTGCCCGGCTTTCCGATCCGGACTTCGCCCATTGGATTCATGAGAATGTCGCCTTCCCCAGCTCGATGGTCGACCGCATCACGCCGGCAACCGGCCAGCGCGAGATCGACATCCTCAAGAACGATTTCGGCATCGACGACAACTGGCCGGTGTTCTGCGAGGAATTCAAGCAGTGGGTCATGGAGGACAAGTTCCCCGCCGGCCGGCCGCGGCTGGAGGAGGTCGGCGTCCAGTTCGTGCCGGACGTGGCGCCCTACGAGCTGATGAAGATACGCATCCTCAACGGCGGTCATGCGGCGATTGCCTATCCGGCCGCCCTTCTCGACATCCATTTCGTGCACGAGGCGATGGAGCATAGGTTGATCCGCGGCTTTCTCGAAAAGCTGGAGAAGGACGAGATCATTCCGGTCATCCCGCCGGTGCCGGATACCAACCTCGTCGACTACTACAAGCTGATCGAGCGGCGATTTTCCAACCCGAAGATCGGCGATACCATCCCCAGGTTGGCGCAGGACGGCTCCAATCGCCAGCCGAAATTCATCCTGCCCTCGACGGCCGACCGGCTCGCCAAGGGGCAGGACATCATTGGCCTGTCGCTGGTCTCGGCGCTGTGGTGCCGCTATTTCGCCGGCATTTCCGACAGCGGCAAGGAGATCGTCTTCAACGACGCCAGCGCCGACCGGCTGAACGCCGCGGCGCTGAAAGCCAAGGATAACCCGGACGCCTTCCTTGCGCTTGGCGATATCTTCGGCGACGTTGCGAAATCCGAGCTGTTCCGCACCCGCTTTGCGCATGCGCTGAAGACGCTCTGGGAGCAGGGGACGGCAAACACGCTCGAGCTCTATCTCGACGGCAAGCTCGTCAAATAGCGGGTGATGGACGTGCAACAGTCGGCGGGACCACTGGTGATCTTCGATTGCGACGGGGTTCTCGTCGACAGCGAGCCTGTTTCCGTGCGGGTGCTGGTCGATGCGCTGCGCCGCAAGGGGGTCGAGATGGACGCCGCGGAGGCCTATCGCCGCTTTCTCGGCCGCAGCCTCGGCACCGTCACCAAGACGATGCGGGAGGAATTCGGCGTCGAGGCCGACGATACGTTTCTCGAAGACATGCGCCACGATCTTTATGCCCGCTTCCGCGCCGAACTGCAGCCGATGCCGGGCATAACCGAGGCGCTGGATGCCTTGAATTTCCGCCGTTGTGTCGCCTCGTCCAGCCAGCCGGAACGCATCCGCCTGTCGCTGACGCTGACCGGGCTGATCGACAAGCTGGAGCCGAACATCTTTTCCGCCACGATGGTGGAAAAGGGCAAGCCGGCGCCGGATCTCTTCCTGCATGCGGCCAGCGAAATGAGCGCCGATCCCAAAAATTGCATCGTCATCGAGGACAGTCCCGCCGGCATCGAGGCGGGCCACAGCGCCGGCATGTCGGTCTTTGCCTTCGTCGGCGGTTCGCATGCCAGCGTTCCCGGCTACCGGGAGCAGATCGACGCGCTTTCGCCGGAAGTCGTGTTTGACGCCATGCCGGATTTGATCCACCTTGTCCAAAAACATATAGAGGGTCGTAGCGGCTCCGTTTCTTCGGCCGTGCTTTAGTGCGATCCTTGGAACTGCCGGGCGACAAGGGACAGGAAACGAATCCGGATGCGTGATCACCTCGTTGCGGTCGATATCGGCACGGGCAGCGCCCGCGCCGGCGTCTTTGATCGCAGCGGGCGCCTGCTTGCCAAGGCCAAGCACCCGATCGCGATGTTCCGCCCCAGGCAAAACCACGCAGAGCACGATTCCGAGGATATCTGGGCCGCCACCTGCCGCGCCGTCAGGGAGGCGATGGCGGAGGCAGGCATCGCTGCCGACCGTATCGCCGCGATCGGCTTCGATGCCACCTGCTCGCTCGTCGCCCGCGACCGGGAGGGCAGGCCGCTCACGGTTTCCACGACCGGCAAGGCCAACCAGGACACCATCGTCTGGCTCGACCATCGGGCGATCAAACAAGCCGACCAGCTTTCCGCCACCGGCCACAAGGTGCTCGAATTTTCCGGCGGCTCGCTGTCGCCGGAGATGGAAATGCCGAAGCTGATGTGGCTGAAACAGCATCTGCCGCAAAGCTGGGCGAAGGCAGGCTATCTCTTCGATCTCGCCGATTTCCTCACCTGGAAGGCGACCGGCTCGCCCGCACGTTCCCGCTGCACGCTGACTGCCAAGTGGAACTATCTCGCCCACGAAAACCCCGGCTGGAGTGCCGATTACCTGTCGCTTGCCGGCCTCGAAGACCTGCTCGAAAAGGGCGGTCTGCCGGACGAAACGATCGGCGTCGGGACAAGTCTGGGAAGCCTGAGCCGGCAGGCGGCCGATGGGCTCGGCCTCGACACGAAGGTGCAGGTGGCCCCCGGCATGATCGACGCCTATGCCGGCGCCTTCGGCGTGCTCGGCGGGGTGTCGGGTGGTGCCTCGGGTGGCTCGACGCTTGAGACCAGCGTGGCGTTGATCGGCGGCACGTCGAGCTGCATCGTCGCCTTCACGAAAGATTCCAAGCCCGGCCGCAGCCTCTGGGGTCCCTATTACGAGGCGATCCTGCCCGGCCACTGGCTGGTCGAGGGCGGACAATCGGCCGCGGGCGCGCTGCTCGATCATATCGTGATGATGCACGCGGCCGGTGGCGAACCGACGGCGGAACTGCATGGCCGCATCATCGCCCGCGTCGGAGAGTTGCGCAGCGAGACCGAGGGCGATATCGCCCCGAACCTCCACGTCCTGCCGGATTTCCACGGCAACCGTTCGCCGCTTGCCGACCCGCACGCGACCGGCGTCATCAGCGGCCTGACGCTCGACACCTCCTTCGACGGCCTCTGCCGGCTCTACTGGCGCACCTGCGTCTCGATCGCGCTCGGCATCAGGCACATTCTCGACGCGCTTTCGGGCTACGGCTACCGCTTCGAAACCCTCCACGTCACGGGCGGCCACGTCAACAACCCGCTGCTGGTGGAACTCTACGCCGACGTCACCGGCCGCAAGGTGGTGATCCCGGAGAACCGGGACGCAGTGCTGCTCGGCACGGCGATGGCGGCCGCGGTTGCCGGGGGCGTGTTCGGCTCGCTGTTCGAAGCAGGGCAGGCGATGGATGCGGGCGGGACCGAGCTGCTGCCGGACCCGACACGGGCCGAGCAGTACGGGCTGGATTACCGCCGGTTCCTGGCGATGGTGCGGCATCGGGAGGAGTTGCGGGGAATGGTGTAGCTAGGATGCCCGGCCCGGTAAGACCGGACGCTTCAGCGTATTTGCCGCCATTGCAACCGTCGGGACACCGCAGTCTAATAATTCATCAGCAGGTTTGGCGCGCCCGAAGATCCGAAACGGGGCTGCACGCCGAGCAGCGGCGCTGCTCGACCGATAATCTCCTTGATCATCGGGGCGGCGGTGGATGCCGCCGTGCGTCCGCCGTGTTCGCCTGTCTGCGGAGCATCGATGATCGAAAGCACGATGTATTTGGGCCTGTCCATCGGGAAGGCTGCGACGAAGGCATTGAAATTGATGTCCTTGGCATAACGTCCGTTGATCACCTTGTCGGCCGTGCCCGTCTTGCCGCCGACCTGGAAACCTTCGACCTGGGCACCGCGTCCGGAGCCTTTCACGCCGTTCCAGGTGAACAGGTAGCGCATATCGGCGCTGGTGCCCTGCTTAATCACCGGGCGGGAAACCTGTTCGGCCTCTTGCCGGGAGCGGGGAAGAAACGTGGGAGGAACAAGAGTACCTCCATTGATCAGAGCGGCGGCGGCAACCGCGGTCTGCAGCGGCGTGGTTGCCACGCCGTGGCCGAACGAGATGGTGACCGAGTTGATCTTCTTCCATGTCCTCGGCTGGGTTGGTGTTGCCACGCCCGGCATTTCGGTTTCCATCCTGGAGAGGAGCCCGAGCTTGGTGAGGAATTGCTGGTGGCCTTCGATGCCGACCTTGTCCGCGACCGCCGCGGTGCCGATATTCGATGAATACTGGAAGACTTCGGAGATCGTCAGCGGCCGGTTCTTTCCGCGGAAGTCCTTGATGGTGAAACCGCCCATGCGGATCGGCCGGGACGCATCAACGACGGAATTCAGGGTGATCTTGCCTTCGTCAAGCCCCATCGCCAGCGTGAAGCTCTTGAACGTCGAGCCCATCTCGAACGTGGCATTGCTTATCCGGTTGAACCAGCCCTTTTCGTAGTCCCTGTCTACACTACCGTCATGCAGCATCCGGGACGGTTCGTTCGGGTCGTAGTCGGGCACCGATGCCATCGCCAGAACCTCGCCGGTATCGACATCAAGAACCACGGCGCCCGCAGCCTCGGCCTTATAGGCGGTCATCGCGTTGGCGACGATTTGGCGGACGATATTCTGGACGCGGAGATCGATGGAGAGCCTCACGGGTTCGAGCGGGACCCCGCCGGTGAGCCCGGCCAGGCGAAGGTCGCCAAGGCCCTGCTGATCCAGATATCGCTCTATCCCGGCGAGGCCCTGGTTGTCGACATTCACATGGCCGACGATGTGAGAGGCGGTCACGCCGCCTGGATAGAACCGACGTTTCTCCGGTCTGAATCCGATGCCGGGAATGCCGAGCGCCAGGATATCCGCCTGCTGTTTCGGGGTGAGTTGCCGCTTCAGCCACTGGAATGCGGTCTGCGATCTCAGCTTCTTGTGAGTTTCGCTCCAGTCGAGGTTGGGGATGACGAAGGCAAGCTTTTCGACGACCTCGTCCGCATCGACGATCCGGCGCGGGTCGGCGTAGAGCGAGGTCATGTTGAGGTCGGTGGCCAGGAGCGCTCCGTTGCGGTCGACGATGTCCGGCCTGGATGCGACGGGACTACTGGAAATTGCTCCCGTCGCGGCCGGTTCGGCAAGACCGTATTGGACGAGGCGCGCGCCGACGATGAAATAGACTGCAAGGAAGCCGGCGATCAGAATTCCGAGCCTCTGCCTTGCGTCTTTCTTCCGGCGCGCGCTTGCGCCCATGAAGGTCGCATTTTTCGCACCGACATTGCTCCTAACGATGAAATGTGCACGGCTTCTCAGCCGGACGACAAAAGAGATCATTCCGAACAAATCCAAAAAGCATATCAGCCGAAGGCAAAAATCAAGCGGTCGTCAGCCGCTGGATTGCAGCCTGCACGCGGTTGAACCGGAAGCCAACAGGAGAGTTCCTGGCGTGGCGGAGATGTTTAAAGTTGTATTAATATACAATTAAAGTTGTATTCGGCTGCGCGCGGAAGGTTAACCGACGCTTGTCGGGATTGGACGTGCCATCGCCATCTCTCTCTGCGCCGGTTGTGGTGGAGTACACGGCAACCTGTTCGAAGCAGGGAAGGCGATGGATGCCGCCGGGATGAGTTGCGTGGGATGGAGCCGGGCTCGGCGCCCGGGAACCTCCTCGCAAACGCTAATGCAGATGCCTCAGCTTGTCGGGGTTTCGCACGATATAGATGGCCGTGATCTTCCCGTCCTCGATATCGAGTGCGGTCGTCTGCAGCTCACCGTCGGCCTCCATCGTGACGAAGCCCGGCAATCCGTTGACGAACCCGGCGCGAACGAGTGTGGAGCCGTTCTTCTGAAATTGATCCGCGAGATAGGCGTGCACTTTCATCACCGCCTCGAAGCCGAGAACGGGCTCCGTGGCCGCAGGGCGCTTGCCGCCACCGTCGGCATGAACGCTGACGTCTGCCGCCAACATGGCACCCAGCGCTGTCATGTCGCCGCTGCGCGAGGCGGCGAAGAAGGCCTCGGCAAGCTCGACGCCCCGTTTTTTGTCGACCTGGAAACGAGTTCTCGCCTCGCGAACATGGGTGCGTGCGCGGGCAGCAAGCTGGCGGCAGGCGGCCATGTCACGCTCGATGGTGGTAGCGACTTCCTCGAATCCCAGCCCGAAAACGTCGTGCAGCAGGAAGGCCGCGCGTTCCAGCGGTGAAAGGCGTTCGAGCGCCAGCATCAGCGGCAAGGTGACGTCCTCTTCCTTCTCCTCTTCCATGACCGGATCGGGAAGCCAGGGGCCGATATAGGTCTCGCGCTGTCGCCGCGCGGATTTCAGCTGATCGAGGCAGAGCCGCGTTACGGTGCGGCGCAGGAATGCCTCCGGTTCGCGTATCCCTTGGCGATCGGCCTTCATCCAGCGGATGAAGGCCTCCTGCACCATGTCCTCGGCGTCGGACACGGATCCGAGCATGCGGTAGGCGACCCGCATGAGCTTCGGACGCAGCGGGTCGAAGCTGGCTGCTGCGTCCGAATGGTCGAGACCCTGCATCAGGCGGCTGCCTGGGCGGTCTTGGCACCCGCGGCGTTGTTCCACAGGCCAAAGCCAACCGCCAGGCGGTTCCAGCCGTTGATGACATTGATCATCAAAGTCAGTTTCACCTGTTCCTCCTCCGTGAACTCGGCCTTCAGGGCCTCATAGCCGCTTTGGGGCGAATGACCTTCGGACAGCCGGGTCAGGGCTTCGGTCCAACCTAGCGCAGCGCGCTCGCGATCGGAATAGCATGGAGCTTCACGCCAGGCGGACAGCAGGTAGATGCGCTGCTCGCTCTCGCCCCGCGCCCGCGCTTCGATCGTGTGCATATTGATGCAGTTGGCGCAGCCGTTGATCTGCGAGGAGCGGATTTTTACGAGTTCGATGAGGCTGGGCTCGAGGCTCGCATCAACATCGGTCGAGACGCCCATCCAGGCCTTCATCAGCGAGGGAGCGGCGGCGAAAGGGTTAAGTCTGGCACTCATGGTTCGTTTCCTTCTGTTGGTTACGACACCATGACGAGACAGGATCCGCCCATGTGACATGTCCGCAAGATTTTTCCTGAATATCTGAGCGGGGAGCCGGCTGCGGTCGCTTCTCCTATATCCGCCATCTCACTGCTCCTTGCTCCGCCGCTCCCTCCCACCTACATCTCTCCCGCCAACCTGGAGACGCCGATGATCCTCGACGCCGCACGCCTTTCGCTCGCCAACCTTTTCGCACCCGAAACCCGTTCCGTGTTCTGGAAGACGCTGGGTCTCACCGCCCTCGTGCTGATCGGCATCTGGTTCGCGCTTCGCGAGATATTCATCCTTTATGCCTGGCCATGGTTCGCGGCCTTTTTCCCGGACCAGCCCGATTGGGCGGGTTGGCTCACGCTGTTTGCGGCGATCGCTGCCGGCATCGGGCTGGCGCTGGCGCTCGCTCTGCTGATCGCGCCGATCACGGCGCTGATCGCCGGCCTGTTCCTCGACGACGTCGCCGAAGTCGTCGAGACGCGCGATTATCCGGACGATACGCCCGGCAAGGCGATGCCGCTCGCCCAGGCGATCATCGGCTCGATCCAGTTTCTGGGCGTCGTCATCGTCGGCAATATCATCGCGCTCTTCCTGCTGTTCATCCCCGGCATCAACCTGATCGCCTTCTTCATGGTGAACGGCTATCTGCTCGGCCGGGAATTTTTCGAGTTCGCGGCGATGCGGTTTCGCACGCCTGCGGAAGCACGCGCCTTCCGCTCGAAACATTCCTCCACCGTGTTCCTGGGCGGCCTTCTGATCGCGTGTTTCCTGGCGGTCCCGATCGTCAACCTGCTGACTCCGCTGTTTGCCGCGGGCCTGATGGTGCATCTCCACAAGGCGGTCTCAAAGCGCGATCCCGGTTTCAAGCTTTAGGCGGGCAGGGCTCAGGGAGGCCGCGATCGCCGCTTTACTCGACGGGCTCGCCAATGAGCTGCTGCGGCAATTCCACAAGCGGCGCCGGCACGTCGACGGTCTTTTCCGGTGAGCGACAGAGATCGGCAATCACGCAGCGCTCGCATTCCGGTTTTCGCGCCTTGCAGCAATAACGGCCGTGCAGGATCAGCCAGTGGTGGGCGTGGAAGAGATACTGGTCGGGGATCACCTTCAGGAGGTTTTCCTCGACCTCGTCGGGCGTCTTGCCCGGTGCCATCAGGAGCCGGTTGGCGATGCGGAAGACATGCGTATCGACTGCCAGCGTCGGCACGCCGAAGGCCATTGACATCACCACATTCGCCGTCTTGCGGCCGACGCCCGGCAGGCGGATCAGCTCTTCGCGCGTTTTCGGCACTTGAGAGCCGAACTCATCGATCAGCATGCGACAGAGCGCGATGACGTTCTTCGCCTTGTTGCGGTAGAGCCCGATCGTCTTGATATACTGGGTGACGCCTTCTTCACCCAGCGCCAGCATCTTTTCGGGCGTATCGGCGACCTTGAACAGCGCCCGCGTCGCCTTGTTGACGCCTGCATCGGTCGCCTGGGCGGACAGTGCCACCGCCACCACAAGCGTGAACGGGTTTACGTGCTCCAGCTCGCCCTTTGGCTCCGGCCGCTGCACCGAAAAGCGGCGGAAAATCTCCTCCATTTCCGCCTTCGTATAGGCGGACTTGAA
Organism: Neorhizobium sp. T25_27; assembly: GCF_002968565.1. NCBI lineage: Bacteria > Pseudomonadati > Pseudomonadota > Alphaproteobacteria > Hyphomicrobiales > Rhizobiaceae > Neorhizobium > Neorhizobium sp. T25_27. The sequence goes on along the minus strand of NZ_PVBJ01000006.1, from coordinate 30,187 downwards.
GCGCTTCGGCTTGGTCGCCGCCCTGGGTGCGGCTTTGGGTGCGGCCTTGCGCTCGGGCGCGTGATTTGACTTTTGCGAGGTGCTGGTTTTGGATTTGATCTTTGGAGTCTCCATATGCCTGTATAGGCATCCCGCAGGAGGGAAATCAACGTGGACGTTTCCGAGGAACAGCCCGTTTTCGCAGCCGAACTGACGCCCTACCGTTCGCTTGGCAGAACGGGCTTTCGCGTCGTGCTGGTGCTGACGGGCGGCATCTGCCTTCTCTATGGCGGCTTTTTCCTGATTACCGGCGCCTATCCGATCGGCTTCTTCTTCGGGCTCGATTTCCTCGGCCTCTACATCGCCCTGAAGATGAGCTACCGCTCGGGCCGCGCGCGCGAGGAAGTGACTGTCTCGCGCAGCAACCTGTCGATCCGGAAATTCTCGCCGGTGGGGCGTGTGGTGGAGCACCGTTTCAATCCGTTATGGGCGCGCTTCAACGTCCGCCGTCACGAGGAGTTCGGCATCACGTCCATGTCTGTGACGGGCGAGGGACGCGGCACCGATATCGGCTCTTTCCTCAATCCGGACGATCGGGAAAGTTTCGCCAAGGCCTTCAGAGGAGCCCTGGCGACCGTCAAGCAGCGGGTCTAAGTGGGTTGGAAAACCTGCAATAGGGCAAGAAACGGGTGGTTTCGGTCAAGCCGAAGGCGCATCTAAGCAGCATACCAGTTGCACAGCGATTTTTGCGCGCCCAAGGTCCAGGTTGGCCGGTGCGCGGCGCTGCAGAGGAGATAGATCATGAACGCTCTCGCCCAGATCGATTCGCCGCCTATCGACGTGACGCCCGATGGTTCCGACTACGAAACCGTCAGCCGCGTCATCGAGATGATCACGCTCGATTACCGCGACCAGCCGTCGCTCGAGGCCATCGCTTCCGAGCTCGGCCAGTCGCCGACCCAGCTCCAGAAAGTATTCACCCGTTGGGCCGGGTTGTCGCCCAAGGCTTTCCTTCAGGCCGTGACCCTCGACCATGCCAAGCGCCTGCTCGGCAAGGAGGAACTGCCGCTGCTCGAAGCCTCCTACGAGCTCGGCCTGTCCGGTCCCGGCCGCCTTCACGACCTGTTCGTTACCCATGAGGCGATGTCGCCCGGCGAATGGAAGGCGCGCGGCGGCGGCCTGACGATCCGTTACGGTTTCCACCCGTCGCCCTTCGGCGAGGCACTGGTCATGGCGACGGATCGCGGCCTCTCGGGCCTTGCCTTTGCCGATCTCGGCCATGAACAGGCCGCGCTCGACGACATGATGCGCCGCTGGCCGAATGCCGAATACGTTCCCGACCAGGAGATGACGGCGCCTTATGTCGGCCGCGTCTTCGACCGTGCGAACTGGTCCTGCGACCGGCCGCTGAAGGTCGTGCTTATTGGTACCGATTTCCAGGTTCGCGTCTGGCAGAGCCTCCTGAAGATCCCGTTCGGCAAGGCCGTCACCTATTCCGACGTCGCCAACGATATCGGCCAGCCGACCGCCAGCCGCGCGGTGGGTGCGGCTGTTGGAGCCAACCCGATCTCGTTCGTGGTGCCCTGCCACCGGGCGCTCGGCAAGAGCGGCGCGCTGACCGGATATCACTGGGGGCTGACGCGCAAGCGGGCGATCCTGGGATGGGAAGCGGGAAATGCGTAAGGGGCCGAACGCTTGAGTTCAGCGTTCAGGTTCCATTGCCGGCCTGCGAGAGGCAGATACCAAGTCGCCTGCAAAAGTCATGGACGGCCTCTGAGGATTGCGGGATTGCCCATTGGGGCATATAAGCGATACCTGAAGTAATCGTCGAAGGACGCGGTCAGGTGCATGAGCGCAAATACCAGAGATCGAAAAGCTTTCTAGGCGCCAAGATCATCTTCAATGGCGATCATTCGGCCTTCGACTGCATCGTCAAGGAAATCTCGGCCGGCGGCGCGTTGATCAAGATCGAGAATGCCCTGTCCGTGCCGGAAAGCTTCGGTCTCGCCCTGTCGGATGGTCGACGTTTCGAATGCGAAGTCCGCTGGCGGCGGATCAATTCCCTCGGAGTAGAGTTCCTGACGGCTGCCTGATTGCCCGTTCGTTCACGCGCGGCCGGTAGTGCAGCCAGGGGTCAGGCCGCCCCCTGTGCGCTCTCGGAGGGTTCGTTCAGCCGCAACAATTCCTTGGCCGCAGTCTCATCGGTGATCAGCGTGTGGCACCCGATCCTGCGGATCGTGGCGCGGATCGCGACCGCCCGGTGCGCGCCACCCGATGACAGCACGATGTGCCGGGCCTTTTTCAGCGTATCGAGATCCACCGACATCACCCGCTCGTTCAGCTTCTGATCCACGGAGCGGCCTTCCTCGTCGAGAAAGTTGAACATCGTATCGCAGACGCAGCCGGCGGCGATCAGCCGGTCGAGTTCCGCCTTGGAGATGAACCCTTCCGACAGCGAGGTGGAATGCGGGCCGATGTCGCCGCAGCTTACCACTGCGAGATCGAGATTTTCGGCAAGGTCGTAGATCGTCTTCAGCCCGCATTCCTCGATCAGCGCCCTTTTGGTCTTGACCGAGTCGACCAGAAGCGGGGCGAGGAACATGTAACACTCGGCACCGAGCTGGCCCGCGAAACGCCAGGTGTAATCGATCGGATTGGTCTGGTGTACGGCGACGATGCCACCGAGCAGCGACACGACCTTGCAGTTCTTCCGCCGCGGTGGGCGAAAGCTGCCGAGCGAAGCGGTCATCGTGCGGCCCCAGCCGACGCCGATGGTCATGTCGTCCTGCACCACTTCGGAGAGGAATTGCCCCAGCGCCAGCCCGACCGAGCTGGCGAGCGCCGCAGCGCTGTTGTCGCGCGGGGCGGGCACGACCACGGCCTCGTCGAGGCCGTAAGCCTTTTCCAGCCGGATCGCCAGCTCGACGCAGGTATCGATGCCCTCGCTGATCCAAATCTGCACCTCGGAGCGCTTCATCGCCTCGTCGAGCAGGCGGATCACCGTCGAGCGGCTCAAGCCCAGCCGTTCGGCGACATCTTTCTGCGTCAATCCCTGGTTATAATAAAGCCACGCCGCCCGCAGCCTCATGGAGGCGGCTTCGGAATAGGCGGTGTGGGTCTCGCGTCTGAGCCTAGCCAACGGGCCTCCGGGACGATGATGGACAAGCGAGATGATACTTGTTCCAACTGACACATATGTCAATTCCGAAGGACAAATGTCTTGACTTTTTAACCGCGGGCGGGGGATAGTTCTTACCAACGCGCCGGAGGAGCTAAATCGCGCAACAGGCGTTTAGTTCTCCATATATCGAGGAATATTCGGATGACGTCTAAACTAGAGCAGCTTCGTTCCATGACCACGGTCGTTGCCGATACCGGCGACATCGAGGCGGTCGCCCGCTTGAAGCCCGTGGATTGCACCACCAACCCCACCATCGTCCTGAAGGCGCTCGGCACGCCCATCTTCGCCGACAAGGTCCAGGAAGCGATCGCCTGGGGCCGCAAGCAGTCCGGCACGCCGGATGCCGTCGTGTCCGCCGTGGCCGACCGCCTGGCGATCGCCGTCGGTGCCGCTCTGTCCGAGCTGGTCCCGGGCCGCGTTTCGACCGAAGTCGATGCCGACCTTTCCTTCGACACCGAAGCGTCGATCGCCAAGGCCCGCCAGATCATCGCCTCCTACAAGGAGCGCGGCATCGAGCGTGACCGCATCCTGATCAAGCTCGCCTCCACATGGGAAGGCATCCGCGCCGCGGAAGTGCTGCAGAAGGAAGGCATCGACTGCAATCTGACGCTTCTGTTCTCCCAGGCCCAGGCAATCGCCTGCGCCGAAGCCAAAGTGTTCCTGATCTCGCCCTTCGTCGGCCGTATTCTCGACTGGTACAAGAAGTCGACCGGCCAGGACTACACCGCCGAGACCGATCCGGGCGTCGTCTCCGTGCGTGCCATCTACAATTACTACAAGGCGAACGGCATCAAGACGATCGTCATGGGCGCCTCCTTCCGCAACGCGGGCGAAATCGAAGCGCTGGCCGGCTGCGACCGCCTGACGATCAGCCCGGCTCTGCTCGACGAGCTCGACAAGGACACCGGCAAGCTGGAGCGCAAGCTCGTGCCGGAAACCTTCAACGCGGAGCCGTTGCAGTCGCTCGACGAGAAGTCCTTCCGCTGGATGATGAACGAGGACGCCATGGCGACCGAAAAGCTGTCGGAAGGCATCCGTGCCTTCGCCAAGGACCTCGCGTCGCTGCGCCAGATGGTCAAGAAAGAACTGACCCTCGCGGCCGCCTGATACCCGCTTCCACCGCCGGCATGAAGAAAGGCCCGTCTCGCGACGGGCCTTTTTGTATTTGGCGAAGGCTCAGGTCCGCGCCGGGATCAGTCCGGCTTTCTGCTGACGAACAGGCCGGTTTCCTTCTCCACCTCGAGCACGCCGTTGCCGCGCTCGAATGCGGCGGCGATTGCTTGCCGGAACGCGTCCAATTGAGCCTCGTCCGCGCCGTCGCCGGGTGGGTAGGAAGTCAATGCCAGAAACACGTCCTCCGGATCTGTAATCCGCATTCTTGCCGGGTGCTGGGAGAAGGTCACATCGCCGAACCTCGCGCGCATCAACTCCTCGGCCTTGTCGTATCCGAAAACGGCCGCGCTCGGATCGAATGGCTCGCTGCCGAACACGGTGGTGAGTTCGTAGATCCCGCGCATGTTGCCGATGCCATTGGTGGTGACGGCGAGACAACCGCCTGGTCTCAGCACCCGGAACATTTCCGCGATTCCGGCTGCGGGATCGGGCAGATGGTAGAGCATGTGCATGGCAATGATGACATCGAAGCTATCGTCGTCAAAGGGCAGGGCGGCGGCCTCCGCCTGATGGCCCGTCACTGATCCGAACGCAAGCTGGGTGGAACGTGCAACGGCTTCTTCCACCATTCCGGCAGACTGATCGGCGAGCGTGAGGTCGAGATTTTCAGGTATATCGTTGATGACGGAGGCCCAGAACCAGGCCGGGCCGCAGCCGATATCCAGGACACGGTCACCCTCCCGCAGGGGCAGTTGCCGCGCAACCCACGGAAACCAACCGGTTTCGGCGATCGTATATTCCCTGTTGAGGCGTCCGCGAGCAGCGAGCTTGCTGCTGTCGGCATATTGAACGACATTGCCCGAGGTGATCGACGACATGATGCCTCCTGCGGCGATGGCGGGTCGCTTTGCGCACCGGATATCATATCCGGCGAGTTTGCAGTTTTGCAACGGCAGGTAATCTCCGGCGGCGAATGACGGCCGCCGGAGAGGTGTAGCGTGATCAGGCCGGCTGCGGTACCAGCTTGGCGGTACCTGGCTTGCGCAGCAGCAGGACGGAAACCGCGGCGATCATGCACATCACGCCGGCGATCTGCAGGGCCGGCATGTAGGTGTTGAAGTCGCTCTTCAGGAACCCGGCACCGAAGGCAGCCGTGGCCGCGCCGATCTGATGGCCGGCAAACACCCAGCCGAAGATCAGTCCGGCCCGTTCGCGGCCGAATTCGGCGGCGGCGAGCTTTACGGTCGGCGGTACGGTCGCCACCCAGTCGAGGCCGTAGAAGATCGCGAAGACCGACAGCTCGACGAAGCTGAAGCCGGAGAGGGAGAGGTAGACCAGCGACAGGCCGCGCAGTCCGTAGAACCAGAACAGCAGCCAGCGATTGTCATAGCGGTCCGACAGCCAGCCGGCGAAGATGGTGCCGAAGAAGTCGAAGATGCCGATCACCGCAAGCGTGCTGGCAGCGGTGACCGCTGCCATGCCGAAGTCGCCGCAGATCGAGATCCAGTGGGTCTGGATAAGCCCGTTTGTCGAGAGGCCGCAGACGAAGAACGTGCCGAACAGAACCCAGAAGGTGCCGCTCTTCGAGGCGTGGCCGAGCGCGCCGATAGGCGAATAGAGCGTCGCCAGGAACTTGTGGTCCTGCTTCGGCGCCGGCGTCACCGCAGTCTCGCCATAGGCCGGCAGGCCGACATCGGACGGATAGTCGCGCATCAGGAGCAGGACCAGCAGCATTGCGGCGGAGATGACGACGACCGTAAAGGTGAGCGCTGTGCGCCAGCCATAGGCTTCCGTCATGGCGGCGAGCAGCGGCAGGAAGACGAGCTGGCCAGTGGCGTTGCTGGCGGTCATGAGGCCGACGACAAGGCCGCGGCTCTTGGAAAACCAGCGGGTCGCGACCGTCGCACCGAGGACCAGAGCCGTCATGCCGGTGCCGACGCCGATGACTACGCCCCAGAGCGCCACGAGCTGCCAGACCTGGGTCATGAACAACGACAGGACAATACCGCCCATGATCAGAGCCAGGGCAAAGGTGACCACCTGGCGGACGCCGAAATGGTTCATGAAGGCGGCGGCGAACGGTCCGAGCAGGCCAAAAAGCACGAGGCGGACGGCCATGGCCGAGGAGATGTCGGCGATATCCCAGCCGAACTCCTGATGCAGCGGCTGGATCATCACACCGGCCGAGCCCATGGCGCCGGCGGTCGCGAGCATCGTCAGGAATGTGGTGATGGCGACCACCCATCCATAATGCAGATTTCTGGCCGCCATCCATTGGGCGGCGCGATTGGAGATCATGATCTGTCCCTTTCCTGGTCGATGCCGCACCGGCAGCGTGATAAAAATCGGGTATATACCCGCTTCTGGTTAAAAATCAGAGGGCCGCAAGCAGTTCCTGCAGTTGTCTGGTTTTCTCGGTCCCGAGCCGGGCCTCGATATCGTCCTGGACGCTGTCCCACAGCGGCGCGCCCTTTTTCAAGATCGCATGGCCCTGCGGCGCGACGGTCAACATCGCTTCCCGCTGATCCTCGCCATGGCCGATCGCCACCAGACCCATGCGCTCCAGCACCTTGGCATTGCGGCCGACCGTCGACCTATCCAGTTCCACCTGGACGGCGAGATCGGTCAGCGAGATCGGCGCCAGCCGGTTGATGTTGCGCAACAGGCTGAACTGCCCGATGTTGACGCCGAGCGGCGCCAAGGCCTCGTCGTAATAGGACGAGACCTTTCGGGAGGCTTTGCGCAGCAGAATGCAGTGGCAGGTATCGTTCGGCATGGAGCGGGTATATACCCGCGGTTCGATTTGCGCAAGAGGGATGCATCAAAAGCAGGTGCGTTCCGGATTGAAGCAGGCCACCTGCGAGAAACTCCCCCAGAGGGCGAAAAGAGCCCCCCGGCTTAAAGCTTCCTCAACAAGAATAGGCGAATATCCCGGCACTATTCCATCCTGTTGTTCTGCGTAAAAATGGAGTTGAGCATGCCGGAGTTCGGCAAGTGAAGGGTCTGAAGTTCCGGTTTTCCAAGAAGCTCGTCTTCATCCTCATGGGCAGTATCGTCGTGCTCGGCGGTGGCAGCGGCGCGGCGGCTGTGCTCATCGGCGCAGACAAGATCCTCGGCCCCTCCTATCTGGAGATCAACGGGCTGGAATGTACCGCGCTCGAAACGGTCAAGATCAAGCGGGACCAGCGTTACTGGATCCGCAAATATGTGGTGAGCGACGAGGCCGGTGACGGACTGGCGCGCATCCGCACGGCCTTGCGTGTCGCCAAGGCGGTCCAGGAGAAGGAAAAGGCCGATCTCGTCCAGGTGGCGATGATCGACAAGGCCGGCCCCCGCGATCGTGCCCAGATGCGCGGCCGCGCGATCGGCGCCCAGGTCGTCTATATTCCAGACCCGAAAAAGGCGCCCGAAGGCACCGATGCCCAGCCTTATTCGGCATACTACCTCGACGGTACCGCCAATTCGAACGGCGAATATTACGGCATGCGCATCGACCTGCCGCTCGAGGATGTCGAGGCGCTTACCGCCCGGCTGACCGATCACGCCGATTGCGTCGGCCCGGTCGTCGCCACGCCGGAAGGCGAGCACGGCCAGAAGCCGAAGGCTGACGGTCACGGCGCGCCGAGCGCACCCGCCGGCCACGGTGAACCGGTCGCGAACGGTCACGGCGCTCCGGCGGACGTTCACGGCGCTCCGGCCGAGGGGCATGGCGGCGAGGTCGCTGCCAAGGAGAGCGGCGGCTTCTTCAGTTCCGTCACCGGCATGATCTTCGGCTCTGGGCAGGAAGCCCCTGCGCAAGACCATGCACCCGCCGGCAATCCTGCCGCCGCTGAAACCCATGCCGCCGCCCCGGCTGCGGCCGCCCACGCTGCCCCAGCAGCCGCCGCGCACCTGGCACCCGCAGCACCGAACAAGTCCGTCGCCCATCAGGCCCCCAATCAGGGCCAGGGCAACCAGAAGCCGGCCGCGGCTGCCCAGGTCGCATCCGCCGAACCGAAAAAGGAAGAGGGCGGTTTTCTCGCCTCGATAATGGGCATGTTCTCCGGCGGCGGCGAGCAGGAGAAACCCGCTGCAGCCGCGGTTGCCGCCAAGGCATCAGAACCCGCGCCCGCGCCCCGCACGTCTGCGGAAGGCGGCAAGCGCTGGTCGAAGCAGACCGATGGCGACGCCGTTCGTTCCGACGCCAAGCCGCCGGAAACGGCGCATGCCGAAGCGGCTCCCGCCAAGACCGCCGGCGCCACGGACGCGGACGCCGCTGGCGCCGAATGGCTCGCAAAGCTCAGGGGCCAGCCGGCTCCGGCCGCACCCGCGAAACCCGCCCAGGCGGCGTCGACTTCGGATGCGAAGGGCTCGGCTGAGAAGGTCGTGCATTGAGAGGGGAGTAAACCGAGCTCTCCGTCGTCATCCTCGGGCTCGACCCGAGGATCCAGCATCCGCAGTGCCCAGCCGGTGGATCCTCGGGTCGAGCCCGAGGATGACGACTGGGGTGGCGGAGGCCAACCCTATCAATCCGCCTTGGCGCGTCTCGCCGGGAACAGGATCACGTCGCGGATCGACGGTGAGTCCGTCAGGAGCATGACCAAGCGGTCGACGCCAATGCCGAGGCCGCCGGCGGGCGGCATGCCCTGGTCGATCGCATCCAGGAACTCGTCGTCGAGCTGCTTGTCCTTCTCGCCGCGGGCATGGGCCTGTTCGAGCTGCTCGACCATGCGCTTGCGCTGCTCTTCCGGGTCGTTGAGCTCGGAGAAGGCGTTGCCCAATTCCCAGGCGTTGCAATAGGTCTCGAAGCGTTCGACGAGGCGCGGTTCGCCCGGGACTTCCTTGGCGAAGGGCGAGATGTCCTTCGGGAAATGCGTCACGTGGCTCGGCTGGATCAGCGTGCCCTCGACCTTTTCCTCGAAGATGAAGGCGAGGCATTCGCCCCAGGTCCAGTCCTTCTCGACCGCAAAGCCGGCGGCCTTGGCGGCGGCGCGGGCTTCCTCGTCGGTCTTCATGGCAAGGAAGTCGATACCGGTCGCTTCCTTGACCGCATCGGGCATGGGCACGCGCTTGAACGGGCCCTTGAAGGACAGTTCCTTGTCGCCGAACTTCACTTCGGTCGTGCCGTGGATGGTCATGGCCAATGTCGAGAACATGCGCTCGACGAGGTCCATCATGTCCTCGTAGTCGGCATAGGCCCAGTAGCACTCCATCATCGTGAATTCGGGATTGTGCCGGGTGGAGACGCCTTCGTTGCGGAAGTTACGGTTGATCTCGAACACCTTGTCGGTAAGGCCCGAAACCAGCGTGCGCTTCAGGAACAGTTCTGGCGCGATGCGCAGGTACATGTCGAGCTTCAGCGTGTTGTGGTGGGTCTTGAACGGTTCCGCGGTGGCGCCGCCGTAGATCGCCTGCAGCATCGGGGTCTCGACTTCCATGAAGCCGTCGTTTTCCATGAAGCGACGGATGCCCGAGACGATGCGGCTGCGCTGCTGGAAGCGGAGCTTGGACTCTTCGTTGGTCATGATGTCGAGATGGCGCTTGCGGTAGCGCAGCTCGATGTCCGACAGGCCGTGCCACTTTTCCGGCATCGGGAGCAGCGACTTGGTGAGCATGGTGATGTTCTGGGCGTTGATGGTCAGCTCGCCGCGCTTGGTGCGGCGCACGACGCCTGTCACGCCGATGATGTCGCCGATATCGACCATCGGCAAAAGGTCGCGCGCTTCCTGCGGCGTGGTGTCCTTGTGGGAGAAGATCTGAACCTTGCCGGATGCATCGTGGATGTCCATGAACATGCCGGAATTGCGCGAGGAATAGACCCGGCCGGCGACGGTGACGATATCCTGCGTCTCGACGTCCGCTTCCAGGTTCTTGTATTTCTCGGCCAGCTCCGCATTGGTCATCGTCCGGTGGAAATGCGCCGGATAGACGTCGCCGATCTTTTCGCGAAGCAAAGCGAGTTTCTGGGCGCGCACCTGGGTGGCGTCGGAGGAGAGGGCGGTTTCGGTCGTCGTGTTGTCGGTCATCGTGTTTCGCCTTCTTCGGGCAGGTTTATGTTGTTTCGCCGGTGCGGCTGGCTCGGCGTAACCCTCCCCCTTGTGGGGAGGGTCGGAGCAAAGCGACAGGGAGGGGTTTTCCTGAATTCAGGAGGAAAGGCCCCTCCCTAACCCTCCCCTCAAGGGGGAGGGGACCCGTCGCGTATGCTTTTACTTTCCGCCGCCTACCATCGAGGCCACCACCGTCGCCGCGACCTTCAGCCGCTGGCGAACCACCGAGCGGCCGAGCAGGGCCATTGAGTCGAACAGCGGCAGCGAACGGGACGAACCGGACATGGCGACGAACAGCGGCGGGGTGACGACGCGCAGTTTCTTGCCGAGACGGTCGGAAATGGCGCGCAGCTCGGCGTCGATCGTTTCGGTGTTGAACTCGAGCATCTTTTCGAAATCCGCCTGCACCGTATTGATGATCTCCAGCGTTTCCGCCGGGCTCGTCTTCAGGCCAGCAAACGAAGCAGGCGTCAGGCCGACATCGTTGGACAGGAGGAAGCCGGCAAGGTTCGGCAGCTCGCCGAGCCTGGAAATTCGGCTCTGCGACAGTTTCAACCCTTCGGTCAGGCGCTGGTTTTCCATCGCCCATTCGAGCGTCCGCGCGATGAACTCTTCCGGAGACAGCTTTTCACGCAGCCAGCGGCCGTTCAGCCAGTCGAGCTTCTGGATGTCGAAGATCGCGCCGGCCTTGGAGAGGTTGTCCGGGTCGAACTTTTCAATCAGTTCGTCCATGGTCAGCATCTCTTCGCCCTCGGCGATCTGGATGAAGAATAGGCCCAAAAAGTTCATCAGCGCTTCCGGCAGATAGCCGAGCGCGGAATAATAGGAGATCGAGGTCGGGTTCTTGCGCTTCGACAGCTTCGACTTGTCGGCATTCCGCATCAGGGAGAGGTGCATGAACACCGGCTGTTCCCACTCGAAATACCGGTAGAGCAGGATGTGCTTCGGCACCGAGGCCAGCCATTCCTCGCCACGCGCCACGTGGGTGATCTTCATCAGATGGTCGTCGATGACGTTGGCCATGTGATAGGTCGGCATGCCGTCGCCCTTGATCAGCACCTGCATGTCGACCGAATCCCACGGGATCGAGACGTCGCCGTAAACGCCGTCATGGAAGTCGCAGGAGCCCTCTGTCGGGATCTTCATGCGGATGACCGAGCCTTCGCCCGCCGCCATCTTGGAGGTCACTTCCTCGGCCGTCAGGTTCAAGCAAAGACCGTCATATTTCGGCGGCTTGCCGGCGGCGCGCTGCCCCTCGCGCATCTGCTCCAGGCGCTCCGGCGTGCAGAAGCAGCGGAAGGCGTGGCCCTTGTCGAGCAGCTGCTGGGCATAGGGCTGGTACATGTCCTTGCGATCGGACTGGCGGTAAGGGCCATAAGGTCCGCCGACATCCGGGCCTTCGGCCCAGGTCAGGCCCGTCCAGCGCAGCGCGTCCAGAACCTTCTGCTCGAATTCTTGCGTCGAGCGCGTCGCGTCGGTATCCTCGATGCGCAGGATGAATTCGCCGCCATGTTTCTTGGCGAAGAGATAGTTGAAGAGCGCGATATAGGCGGTGCCGACATGCGGCTCGCCGGTCGGCGAGGGGGCGATGCGGACGCGGGGCTTCGTGGCGATCATGAAGAATGCTCTATCTGTGGCGGCCGGGAAGGCGCCAAGCCTGTTTTTGAAATGCGGATTGGCGCAGGCTTAGGCCATATTCAGCCGCGAGCGTCAAGGTTTTTGGCGGCAAGGTACTTGGCCGCAGCCCTACCTCACCGGCCAGACATAGAGCAGCGCTGGCACGCTGACGAGGATGATCAGGAAAGAAAGCGGCAGGCCGAGCCTCGGATAGTCGGAGAACTTGTAGCCGCCGGGGCCGAAGACCAGCGTGTTGCATTGGTGGCCGACCGGGGTGAGGAAGTCGCAGCCGGCGCCGATCGCCACCGCCATCAGAAACGCCTCCGGCCGAAAGCCGAGACTGGTGGCAAAGCTCGCGGCGATCGGCCCCATGACGAGCACCGTCGCGGCATTGTTGAGGAACGGCGTCACCGCCATGGCAGTGACAAGGATCAGCCCCAGGGCACCCCAGGCCGGAAGCGTCGCGGCCACCTGGCCGAGCCAGCCCGCGATCAGCTCACTGCCACCGGTCGTCCTTAGCGAATCCGAAACGGGGATCAACGCCGCCAGCATGACGAGGATCGGGCCGTCGATCGACTTGTAGAAGTCGTTGAGCGGGATCGCCCGGAAAACGACCATGCCGAGGGCGGCGGTAAAGAAGGCGACGGGAACCGGGGCGATGCCAACTGCGGTCGCGGCCATGGCAAGCGCCAGGATGACCAACGGAATGAAGGCACGCCGCTGCGTCCCGAGCAGGATTTCACGCTGGGCGAGAGGCAGCAGGGAAAAATCCTGCAGCACCGCGGGCAGGTTCTTCCGGCTGCCCTGCAGCACCAGCACGTCGCCGGCCATCAGCGTCAGCTCGCCCAGCCGCTGCTTCAGCCGTTCGCCGCGCCGGCTGATCGCCAGAAGATTGATGCCGCGCGTGTAGGAGAGCGCCAGTTCCTTGGCAGACAGACCCTTGAGCGATGATTCCTGGGTAATGATTGCCTCGACCGAGATCACGTCCGTCTGCGCCTGGCCTTTTTCCTTCAGCGGTTTTCCGGACAGTTTCAGCCTGCCGCCGGAGACGATCCGGTCGAGCGCCTTCGAAGGGCCTTCCAGCATCACCACGTCGCCTTCGCGCAACGTCAGGTCCGGAAAGGGCGACATGCGGGACGTCCCGCGCAAAACGGCAGTGGCCAGCACTTCGCCGTCGGCATGCTTCAGAAGGTCGCTGAGCGGCTTTTCCAGCATCGTCGAGTCGGCGGTCAGGGAGACCTCGGACGTGTAATCGGTGATCTCCACCGCCTCTTCGATCGAGCTGTTCTCCCGGGTGCGGCTCGGCACCAGCCAATGAAAGAAGAGCAGGAAGGTGATGCCGACGACGGTCAGGATCGACCCCATCGGCGTGAAATCGAACATCGTGAAAGACGTACCGGTCAGCTCTTCGCGCAGCCGCGAGACGACGATATTGGGCGAAGTGCCGATCTGTGTCATCAGTCCGCCGAGCAGGGCGGCGAAAGCCATCGGCATCAGGTATTTCGACGGCGAGGCGCCCGATTTCCGGGCGAACTGGAAGGCGACCGGCATCATGATCGCCAGAGCGCCGATATTCTTGATGAAGGCGGAAAGCACCGCCACGACGATCATCAGCAGCGCGAGCTGCGTGTGCAGCGTGTTGAGGTTCGGGAAGAATTTCTTTATCGCGGTATCAACGATGCCCGACCGCGCCACGCCGGCGCTGACCACCAGCGCGCTGCCGACAATGATGACGATGTCGTCCGAGAAGCCGGAAAACGCCTTGCCGACCGGCACGACGCCGAGCGCGACGGCCAATACCAGCGCGCAGCAGGCGACCACATCATAGCGGAACCGATCCCAGATAAAGACTGCCATCATGATGGCGATGACGGAAAACGCGAGGATCTGCTGAGTGGTCATGCCGCCCTTGACGTCGAGAGGTCCAGCGGGAGAATCACCGCTGGCAGAAGGATGGAGATGGTGCGGTCGCGCAGCCGATCAATGTGGTGAGGCTTAAAGTTCCAGCGCAGTGGGCGCAAGAGGGACCCTATCCACTGGACAACGCAGGTCGCTTCGCTAGGGTATGGCCGTGGGGCTATTGAATTGTTTTGAATGGAGATTTGTCGATGACTGATGTTTTGAACGTGCCGGTGAAGCTGGCCGATGGCCGCGAGACCACGCTTGCCGAATACAAGGGCAAGGTGATGCTGGTCGTCAACGTCGCCTCGAAATGCGGCCTGACCAAGCAGTATGAAGGCCTCGAAAAACTCTACGAAGACAAGCGCGGCGATGGTTTCGTGATCACCGCCTTCCCGGCCAACAACTTCAAGGGCCAAGAGCCCGGCACCGACGCGGAGATCGTCGAATTCTGCCAGCTCACCTATGACGTCAAGTTCCCGATCTTCTCGAAGATCTCCGTGAAGGGCGAAGACAAGCATCCGCTCTACCAGGGCCTCACCGGCTCCGGCGTACCGACCACCGGGGACGGCCCGATGAAGGAAAAACTGCGGGGCTTTGGCATGGAAGTCGAAGATGGCGAGATCGTCTGGAACTTCGAAAAATTCCTGATTGGCCGCGACGGCGAGATCAAGGCCCGTTTCGCGCCCGATGTCGACGCGCAGGACAGCCGGCTGGTCGACGCGGTCGAGCGGGAACTGGCGAAGAACTGAGCGGCCCGGCAAAGCCGGAGCAATTCTTTGCCTTCCAACTAGGCCGCTTCAGTGATCGCCATTTCTGCCGTGATGCGATCCCAGGGAACCTTGACCAGACCCTCCGCGGTCTTTTCGATTAGACCGACCTCGGCCAGAGCGACCACGTCGGCATGGACCCCGCGATAATCCCGCTTCAGGGAATGAGCGAGCTGGCGGATCGAGGAGGTGCCAGCCGCTTTCAGGGCACGCAGAAGCCGCCAGCGATTGGCGGTCAGCACCTTTAAGAGAAGATCCATGCTTTCGAAGGCGATCTCGCCCGGCTGCAGGCTGAAATCGCCGGCGTCGATCCGTGCTCCGGCCCTTGTCGCGTTTTCGAAAAACGCGTCCATATTAGAAACGTGGATCCGAACTTCGCTCATACCTTCAACTCCCGGCGGACATCGTCTTCGAAATCCCCGATCATCCGTTCGAGGCTCTCGAAACGATAGGGTTCCTCATGATCGCGATAATGGCGATGATCGCCTTTGCCAGCTTCGTTGTCGTAGCCAATAATTCGCTCTCCCGGGCGTCCGAAGAAAAGCGAATATTTCAATCCATGTGGACGTTCCACGTTGGGATCGGGAAGCTGCCAGACCTTCATCTGGATGATCCTTCCATCATCCAGATGAAATTTCCGATCCATGATTAGGGTCGCTCGCGCCATTTGATGCTTTATCTAGCATATGCTGAATATGGCATCAAGGTGATGCTCGACTTGATGGAAGGGAAACGCCACCATCAATGCAGCGTCTGCCCGCCGCCCTTCTTCTTGCGGGCGTTCTTGGCGAACATGTTGAGCGCTTCCACCGCCGCGGAGAAGGCCATGGCGGCGTAGATGTAGCCCTTGGGCACGTGCACGCCAAAACCTTCGACGATCAGGGTGCCGCCGATCATCAGCAGGAAGGCGAGCGCCAGCATGACGATGGTCGGGTTTTTCTCGATGAAATTTGCAAGCGGGGTGGCGGCGATCAGCATGACGGTGACGGCGGCGAGGACGGCGACCACCATGATCGGCAGATGCGGGGTCATGCCGACGGCGGTGATGATGCTGTCGATCGAGAAGACGAGGTCGAGCAGCAGGATCTGGCCGATCGCAGACGCAAAGCTCATCTTCAGTACATCCTTGCCGGCGCCGACCAAGTCTTCCTTGTGGTCGTCGACATCGACGGAGTGGTGGATTTCCTTGGTCGCCTTCCAGACGAGGAATAGACCGCCGGCGATCAGGATCAGATCCTTCCACGAGAAGCCGTGGCCGAAGGCCTCGAAGAGGGGGTTGGTGAGCTGGACGATCCAGGCGACGGTGCCGAGCAGGGCGAGACGCATGACAAGCGCCAGGCCGATGCCGATCTTGCGGGCACGCTCACGATTTTCGGGCGGCAGCTTGTTGGTGAGGATGGAGATGAAGATGAGGTTGTCGATGCCGAGCACGACTTCCATGACGACGAGGGTGACAAGCGCCACCCAGGCGGCCGGATCCTGAACCAGCACGACGATATCCTGCATCAACATTCCCTTCTTTCAATCTCAAGGCGTAATTGCCTGACCGATTTAAGGGCTGATGAGCGGAAGACAAGAGGAGGTTGCGCTACAACCTCCTGAAATCAGGCATGTTCTTTCGTTTTTGCGGTCACGGAATTGTCATGGACGCCATACGCTGCCATGAAAACCCGGATCGCTCCGGTAACGACGTGGTCGATCTCGTTGAACGGCGGGACGTCGTCGAGATCGCCGAAAAGGCGAAGCTTGAAGAAGGTGCCGCTTACCATGTCGACGAATTGACGGGCTGCGAGATCGGTATCCTCTACCTTGAGATTGCCGAGCTCCACGTGGCGTCTGATGAAATCCTCAAGCACGGTGCGGACGTTCTGGGTCGGCGAATTGAAAAAATGCCGACAGAGGCTCGGCAGGCGATCGACGACGCCGATCACCGTACGCATCGCCTCGATCACCTGCGATGCGGTGATGTGCGTCGCAAAACCCATGCCGAAACGGTAGAGGCCGTCCTCGACCTCCTCGCTGCCTGCAAGGATGTCGCGCATGCGCAGGGTAATCCGTTCGCGCTCACGGGCGATAATCGCGCCGAACAGGTCTTCCTTATTCTGGAAGTAGACGTAGATCGTCCCTTTCGAAACACCTGCCTCGCGGGTGATGTCGTTCATGCTTGCCGCGTCGAAGCCGAGCTTCATGAAGACGCTTTTCGCCCCGTCGATAATCTGCTCCCGTTTCGCCGGGTCCTCGCCCGCTGCGAAACGTCCGGCGGGAACCGGATCACACCTTTCCAGTTTCCTTGTCTGCCTGGCCATTTCGATGCCCTTTTTTAACCTTTTCGAACCGAGCGGTTCGATTGCCCTTGATATGTGTCATCGATGGGTCTATGTCAAGCTCGCTGAACCGATCGGTTCGATGGAATACGACGCTCCCAAGACGGTAGATACAAGATGACGTCCTCTCAGAATTCCGGCGCACTGCGCGCCGTGACGACGGAAAACGCTGGCCTTGCCAAGGTTGAGGCCCTTAAGGACTCGCCGGCTGCGGAACAGCCCGCGACGGCCGAGGCGATTGCGGTTCCCGCGGTCGCCAAGGCGCCTGAAAAGAAGAAACGCCGCAGTCTGCTGTTGCCTGTCATCGCGCTTGCCCTCCTCGGTGGCGCTGGCTGGTATGGTTACAACTGGTGGATCGATGGTCGGTTCCTGGTTTCCACCGACGACGCGTATGTCGAAGGCGATATCGCGGTGATCTCGCCAAAGGTGTCCGGTTATGTCGCCAAGGTCAATGTCGTCGAGAACCAGGCCGTCAAGGCGGGCGAACCGCTCGTCACGCTCGACGACGGCGATTATCAGCTTGCACTTCGCAAGGCACAGACGGCTATCCAATCCGCCAATCTCGCCGTCTCCCGCATCGACGCGCAGATCGTCGGCGGCGAAGCGGCGCTGAAGCAGGCCCAGGCCCAGCAGGGCGCTCTCGAAGCCGCGGTTCGCGGTGCCGAAATCACCCAGAAGCGCGCGACGAGCCTGCAGGCAAGTGCGGTCGGCACCGCCGCGGCGCTCGACAATGCGGAGATCGCGCTTGAACAGGCCCGCGCCAATCTCGTTGCCGGCCAGGCGGCGGTCGCGTCGGCCCAGGCCAATATCGGCCTCCTGCGTGCCCAGCGCGACGAGGCGGTCAATACGATCCATACTCAGGAGCTCGCCCGGGACCAGGCCCAGCGTGATCTGAACTTCACGGTCCTGAAAGCGCCCTATGACGGCGTCATCGGCAACCTCTCGGTCCAGACGGGCGATCTCGTCTCGACCGGCAAGCGGCTCGCGTCGCTGGTGCCGCTGACCGAGCTCTATATCGAGGCGAATTTCAAGGAAACCCAGCTCGGCAACCTGCAGCCGGGTTCCAAAGTCCGCGTGCATGTGGATGCTTATGAGGATCACAACATCACAGGCACTGTGGTGTCGATCGCGCCGGCTTCCGGTGCCGTCTTCTCGATGCTGCCGCCGGAAAATGCCACCGGCAACTTCACCAAGGTCGTGCAGCGCGTTCCGGTTCGCATCTCGATCCCGAAGGAAGACCTCGAACGCCAGCGCCTTCGTGCCGGCTTGAGCGTCGTCGTCGACGTCGATACCCGGACCGCGCCCGGCATCAGCGCCGTCGCTGCCAAGTAAAGAGAACCAAGGAGAGCGGCCATGGCAGGAGCAACGGCCACGGCGGGTCCGCCCCCTATGGCGATGCCGGCCGACCAGCCGATGGACAGACGCAAGCTCATTGCCTTCTTCGCAATGGTCTTCGGCATGTTCATGTCGATCCTCGATATCCAGATCGTCTCGGCGTCGCTCGCGGAAATCCAGGCCGGCCTTTCCGCCGGCTCGGATGAAATCGCCTGGGTGCAGACCTCCTACCTGATCGCCGAAGTGATCATGATCCCGCTGTCGGGCACGCTTGCCCGCATCATGTCGACGCGCATCCTGTTTTCCATGTGCGCGGCGGGTTTCACGCTGGCCAGCATCCTTTGCGCCACTGCTACGAATATCGACGAGATGATCGTCTATCGCGCCATCCAGGGCTTCATCGGCGGCGGCATGATCCCGTCCGTCTTCGCGGCGGCCTTCACCATCTTCCCGCCGTCGAAGCGCAGCATCGTGTCGCCGATCATCGGCCTCGTTGCGACGCTTGCCCCGACGATCGGCCCGACGGTCGGCGGTTACCTTTCCAATTCCTTCTCCTGGCACTGGCTGTTCCTGGTCAACGTCATCCCCGGTATCATCGTCACCGTCGTCACCTTCACGCTGATCGACTTCGACAAGCCGCAGCTTAAGCTGATGAAGAAGTTCGACTGGTGGGGGCTCGCCTCCATGGCGGTCTTCCTCGGCGCGCTGGAATACGTTCTGGAAGAAGGCAACAACAAGGACTGGTTCAGCGACGAAAAGATCGTCATAGGCACAGTCTTCATCGTCATCGGCGCCGTGGTGTTCTTCTGGCGTGCCTTCAAGGTCGAATTCCCAATCGTCGATCTCAGGGCATTCGGCAACGCCAATTTCGCCTTCGGTTCGCTGTTCTCCTTCATCATGGGCGTCGGGCTTTATGGGCTCACCTATCTCTATCCGCTCTATCTCGGTCGCGTCCGTCACTACGATTCGCTGATGATCGGGGAGACGATGTTCGTTTCGGGCATCGCCATGTTCGTCTCGGCGCCGCTCGTCGGACGGCTGTCGAACAATGTCGACCTGCGCATCCTGATGGCCGTCGGTTTCGGCTCGTTTGCGGCTGGTACCTGGCTGATGACCGGTATCACCGCCGATTGGGATTTCTACGAACTGCTGCTGCCGCAGATCCTGCGCGGGTTCGGGATGATGATGTGCATGGTGCCGATCAGCAATATTGCGCTCGGGACGCTCGCGCCGCAGCGCATCCAGGGCGCGTCCGGCCTTTTCAACCTGACCCGCAACCTCGGCGGTGCGGTCGGCCTTGCCGTCATAAATACGGCGCTGACGCAGCGTTCAGACGAGCATTACGCCCGGCTTTCCGAGCACGTCAACTACGGCAATCCGGCAGCGCTGAACTGGCTGGACAGCGTCGGCGCCAACTACAATTCCTTCGGCCTCGACGGCAGCGCCGTCGCGCTCCAGAGGCTCTCCGGCATCATCACCCAGCAGGCGCTGCTGCTTTCCTTCATGGATGTCTTCTTCATCCTGACGGGGCTGTTCGGCAGCCTGATCTTCTTCGTCTTACTGATCGCCAAGCCAGCCCGCCCCGCGGGCGCCGGTGGCGGCGGGCATTGATTGCAGCATTCCACCGCCGGGAGAGGGGCCGCCACGCGAGTGACGGCCTTTTTCTTTGGGTGTTCGAGCTTGCGTGAAACACGTACCTCAAATTTTGATTTACGTACCTCAGAATTTCCGCTAACACGGTTGGCGGAGGAATTCATGAAGCCCACAGTCCACGACATCGCGAAGATCGCCGGCGTCAGCCTTGCGACTGTCGACCGGGTTCTCAACGGCCGGCCGGGCGTGCGTTCCGTCACCCGCGGCAAGGTCGAGGATGCGATCATTTCGCTCGGGTACGTGCGCGATCTCGCCGCCGCCAATCTTGCGAAAAGCCGGACCTATTCCTTCGTCTTCATTTTGCCGGCCAACGACAACTCCTTCATGATCGGTCTCACCGAGGAAGTCCGCGGCGCCGTTGCCCGCTCCAGCTCGGAGCGCACCGACATCCGCATCGTCGACGTGCCGCCCTTCGATCCGGGCGCGCTGGTCGCATCGCTCGAGGCGGTCCTTGCCGAAAAGCCGGCCGGGGTCGCCTTCGTCGCCATCGACGCGCCGGAAGTCCGTGCGGCCGCCCGACGCCTCAGCGAGGCCGGCATCCCGACGGTGACGCTCGTGTCGGACCTGCCGGAGTCCTCCCGCGATCATTATGCGGGCATCGACAATATCGCCGCCGGGCGCACCGCCGGCAGCCTGATGGGACGGTTCCTCAGCGGCCCGCTCATGGATGAACGGGGGGCGACCGTTGCGGTGCTTGCCGGCTCCATGCTGGTGCGCGACCATCGCGAGCGGCTCGAAGGGTTTTCGACCGTCATCGCGCACGCCTATCCGAACGTCCATATCCTGCCCGTCCTCGAAGGCCGCGACGATCCGGCGCTCTCCGAGACGATGGTCGCGGAGGCGCTGCGCCGCAATGCGGACATTGCCGGCATCTACAGTCTCGGTGCCGGCAACCGCGGCCTCATCCGCGCACTGCAGACGGCGCACGGCCCCCGCCGGCCTCTCGTCATCGCCCACGAACTCACCGCCTCGACCCGCGCAGCACTTTCAAACGGTGTCATCGACGCGGTTCTGAACCAGGATGCGGGCCACGAAGTCAGAAGCGCGATCCGCGTGCTGAAGGCCAAGGCGGACGGCCTGCCGGTGCTCGCCGCCCAGGAACGCATCCGTATCGACATATTCTTGAAAGACAATCTGCCCTGAAGGGCGGAGCATTAGGAGAAACACCATGTATCTCGGTCTCGATCTCGGCACCTCAGGCGTCAAGGCGATGCTGATCGACGGCGATCAGAAGATCATCGGTTCGGCGAGCGGTTCGCTCGACGTCTCGCGTCCGCATTCCGGCTGGTCGGAGCAGGATCCTGCCCACTGGATCCGCGCCACCGAAGAAGCGGTCGCCGGCCTCAAGGCAAAATTCCCGAAGGAGCTGGCGGCGGTGAAGGGCATCGGCCTTTCCGGCCAGATGCACGGCGCGACGCTGCTGGATAGCGAAGACAAGGTGCTGCGCCCCTGCATTCTCTGGAACGATACCCGTTCGCATCAGGAAGCCGCGGCCCTCGATGCCAACCCGATCTTCCGCAAACTCACCGGCAATATCGTCTTCCCCGGCTTCACTGCTCCGAAGCTCGTCTGGGTCGCCAAAAACGAACCCGAGATTTTCGCGAAGGTCGCCAAGGTTCTGCTGCCGAAAGATTACCTGCGCCTCTGGCTGACTGGCGAGCACATCTCCGAAATGTCGGATTCGGCCGGCACATCCTGGCTCGATACCGGCGCCCGCAAGTGGTCGTCCGAACTGCTTTCCGCCACGGGCCTTACCGAAAGCCAGATGCCGTCGCTGGTCGAAGGTACCGAGCAGGCAGGCAAGCTGCGTGGCGAGCTCTCCTACAAATGGGGCATGGGCGAGGGCGTCGTGATTGCCGGCGGGGCAGGGGACAATGCGGCGTCGGCCTGCGGCATGGGCACGGTGGCGGAAGGCCAGGCCTTCGTATCGCTCGGCACGTCCGGCGTGCTGTTTGCCGCCAACGCGTCCTATCTGCCGAAGCCGGAAAGTGCGGTGCATGCCTTCTGCCACGCACTGCCGAAAACCTGGCACCAGATGGGCGTCATCCTGTCGGCGACGGACGCGCTCAACTGGCATTCGCTCATCACCGGCAAGACCGCCGCCGAGCTCACCCAGGAACTCGGCGATGCGCTGAAGGCTCCCTCCAGCGTCACCTTCCTGCCCTATCTCTCCGGCGAGCGCACGCCGCATAACGATGCGGCCATCCGCGGCGCCTTCATCGGCCTCGAACACGAAAGCAGCCGGTCGGTGCTGACCCAGGCGGTGCTGGAAGGGGTGACCTTCGCGATCAGAGACAATCTCGAAGCCCTGAAATCCGCAGGCACCTCGATTTCCCGCGTTACCGCCATCGGCGGCGGTTCGCGCTCGCGCTACTGGCTGCAGTCGATCGCCACGTCTCTCGACGTGCCGGTGGACATTCCGGCCGACGGCGATTTCGGAGCTGCCTTCGGCGCCGCACGCCTCGGCCTCATCGCCGCCACCGGCGCCGACCCGCTTTCCGTCTGCTCGGCACCGAAGACGGACGAGACCATCGAGCCGGTCTCGGGGCTGTCGGAGGCATACGACACCGCATACGCCCGCTACCGGGCGCTCTATCCGGCGATCAGGTCGCTGGCGCATTGAATATGAGGCGCCCCCTCATCCGCCTGCCGGCACCTTCTCCCCGAGGGGAGAAGAGGTTCGCGGCGGTGCCTCAGTTCCCTTCTCCCCTCGGGGAGAAGGTGGCCCGAAGGGTCGGATGAGGGGGTAACCCACCCGCCAAACAACAATTCGAACCCAAGGAGAAACACACCATGAGCACAGGCTTTTTCGGAGACATCCAGAAGATCAAATACGAAGGCCCGGACAGCACCAATCCGCTCGCCTTCCGCCACTACAATCCGGACGAGATCGTTGCCGGCAAGCGCATGGAGGATCACCTTCGCTTTGCCGTCGCCTACTGGCACACCTTCACCTGGCCGGGCGGTGACCCCTTCGGCGGCCAGACCTTCCAGCGCCCGTGGTTCTCGGACACGATGGAAGCGGCGAAGATGAAGGCCGATGTCGCCTTCGAATTCTTCCAGCTGCTCGGTTCGCCCTTTTACTGCTTCCACGATGCCGACGTGCGTCCGGAAGGCAATAACTTCGCCGAGAACACGAAGAACCTCAACGAGATCGTCGATTATTTCGAGAAGAAGCAGGCCGAAACCGGCGTCAAGCTTCTCTGGGGCACGGCGAACCTCTTCTCCAACCGCCGCTACATGTCGGGTGCTGCCACCAATCCGGATCCGGACGTCTTTGCGTTTGCCGCAGCGACTGTAAAGACCTGCCTCGACGCCACCAAGCGCCTCGGCGGTTCCAACTACGTGCTCTGGGGCGGCCGCGAAGGTTACGAAACGCTGCTGAACACGGACCTGTCGCGCGAGCTCGACCAGATGGGCCGCTTCCTCAATCTGGTGGTCGAATACAAGTACAAGATCGGCTTTAAAGGCACGATCCTGATCGAGCCGAAGCCGCAGGAGCCGACCAAGCATCAGTACGACTACGACGTCGCGACCGTCTACGCGTTCCTGCAGAAGCATGGGCTGGACAAGGAAGTGAAGGTCAATATCGAGCAGGGTCATGCGATCCTTGCCGGGCATTCCTTCGAACACGAGATCGCCGTGGCCAACGCCTTCGGCATTTTCGGTTCGATCGACATGAACCGCAACGACATGCAGTCCGGCTGGGATACCGACCAGTTCCCGAACAACGTGCCGGAAATGGCGCTCGCCTATTACCATGTGCTCGCCGGCGGTGGCTTCCAGAACGGCGGCACCAATTTCGACGCGAAGCTACGCCGCCAGTCGCTCGACCCTGAGGACCTGCTGATCGGCCATATCGGCGGCATGGACTGCTGCGCTCGCGGCATCAAGGCAGCGGCGAAGATGCTCGACGATGGTGCGCTGAAGGCGCCGCTCGATGCCCGCTACGAGAAGTGGGATAGCCCCGAATACCAGAAAATGCTGCGCGGCGAATACAAGCTCGACGACATCGCCTCCTGGGTCGAGAAGCAGGACATCAACCCGGAACCGAAGTCCGGCCGCCAGGAATACCTGGAAAACGTCGTTAATCGTTACGTTTGATGGCGGAGGCGGGTGAGGCGAACGCCTCACCCT
This sequence comes from Neorhizobium sp. T25_27, assembly GCF_002968565.1. Taxonomy (NCBI): domain Bacteria; kingdom Pseudomonadati; phylum Pseudomonadota; class Alphaproteobacteria; order Hyphomicrobiales; family Rhizobiaceae; genus Neorhizobium; species Neorhizobium sp. T25_27. The sequence continues at coordinate 6,153 of NZ_PVBJ01000006.1, read as the reverse complement.
CACCAAGCTTGCGCCAGACGAGCTGGCGCCGCTGTCGCCAACCGCAAGATGATTTGCACGAAGCTTCCTACACGTTCCCGCTTGGTTTACGGCAAATCTGCTTTACGTACCTCAGAATCTGCGCTAGCGTTCTCATGGGAGGAGCTTGGGTGCAGATTATCATATACAGGCGTGCTGTCGGTAACGCAGCGGTTCGCTGTCGGGCCGTGCGTTGCCCTATGGTCATGGGTGCTGCGCGATGAGTTCTGTGGAGGCGAGCCCCGCCGTGACGCTCTTCGAAGCGACCGGCCTTTCCAAGACATTCGGCATCGTCGAGGTCCTCAAGGACATCAATCTCAACGTGCGGGCCGGCGAGGTTCACGCGATCATCGGCGAGAACGGCGCCGGCAAGTCCACCTTGATGAAGATCATTGCCGGTAATCAGCCGCCGACCCGCGGCGAGATGAGGATTGACGGCGAGGCCGTCACCTTTTCCGGCCCGGTCGATGCGGAACATCGCGGCATCGTTCTGGTGCACCAGGAAATCCTGCTGGCGCCGGATCTGACCGTCGCCCAAAACATCTATCTCGGCCGCGAGCTGCACAAGGGCGTCTTTATCGACGACCGCGCCATGAACGAGGGCGCCGCAAAAGCGGTCCGCGGGCTCGGCAGCGACATCGACCCGAACACGATCGTCAGCCGCCTGTCGATCGCCCAGCGCCAGCTGGTGCAGATCGCCCGCGTGCTGCTTGTGCCGCACCGGATCGTCATCTTCGACGAGCCGACCGCGTCGCTGACGCCGCACGAGACCGATGCGCTGCTGAAGGTCATCCGGCAGATCCGCGCCAAGGGCGTCGGCGTCCTCTACATTTCCCACCGCCTGCCGGAGGTGAAGGAGATTGCCGACCGGGTGACGGTGTTGCGCGACGGAAAGCTCGTCGCCAGCCATGACGTCAGCGAGTTGCAGCCCGCCGACATGGCGCGGCTGATGGTCGGTCGCGACGTCGCAAAACTCTATCCGGACCGCCACGCGGCCGAGGCGCGCGAGACGGTGCTCGAAGTCGAGCATCTCAACGTTCCCGGATATGCGCAGGATGCCTCGTTCCAGCTGAAAAAGGGCGAGATCCTCGGTTTTGCCGGCCTCGTCGGTGCCGGCCGCACCGAGCTGATGGAGGGCATGGTCGGCCTTCGCACCAGCCGTGGCACCGTCCGCCATCTCGGCAAGCCGGTCAATTTCAGGGACGTGCATGCGAGCCTCAAGGCCGGCATCGTCTATCTGTCCGAAGACCGCAAGGGCAAGGGCCTGCTGCTCACCAAGGACCTGATCGTCAACCTGACGCTCGCCTCGCTCGGCAAGTTCATCGGCGCACTGCAGATCGACCGCAAGCGCGAAAGCGACGCGCTGGACAAGGCGATCCGCGATTTCGACATTCGAACCGGCCGCAAGGACATCCTCGCCGGCCAGCTTTCCGGCGGCAATCAGCAGAAACTGCTGCTCGCCAAGATGATGCTGCTCGATCCGTCGATCGTCATCATCGACGAGCCGACGCGCGGCATCGATATCGGCAACAAGGAACAGATCTACAAATTTATCGCCAAACTGGCAGAGGAGGGGCGTTCGATCATCGTCGTCTCTTCCGAAATGCCGGAACTGATCGGTATCTGCGACCGCATCCTCGTCATGCGCTCCGGCCGGATCGTCGGCGAAGTGACGGGGGACCATATGAACGAAAACGAAATCGTCGTGCTGGCGACAGGCGTCAATAAAGAGGAGGCCGCGTGATGGCGAATGTCGCTACCGAACCGGCCAAGGCACCGAAGACCTCCAAGGACTGGGACATGGCGGCGATCGCGCCGTTCATCGCGCTCGCCCTTCTCCTGGTGCTCGGCTACTTCGCCAACCCGAACTTCATGACCTCCGCCAATCTTCTGAACGTGGTGACGCGCAGTTCCTTCATCGCCGTCATCGCTCTCGGCGCGACCTATGTGATCACTTCGGGCGGGCTCGATCTTTCGGTCGGCGCCATGCTCGCCTTCGTCGCCAGCCTGATGATCCTGTTCCTGAACTCGGGAACGGTCGCCGACCCGGCGCTGGCACTGGTTGCCGGGATGGCGCTGGCGATTGCGATCGGCGCCGTCTGCGGGCTCGCAAACGGCCTGATCACCACGGTCGGCCGGATCGAACCGTTCATCGCCACGCTCGGCACGATGGGCATCTATCGCGGCCTCACCACCTGGCTCAGCCAGGGCGGTGCCATCACCGTGCGCGATCGCGATATTCTGGCGCTCTACCGGCCGGTCTATTCCGGCTCGTTCGTCGGCGTGCCGATCCCGATCATCGTCATCTTCGTCACCGCCGCCATCGCCGCCTTCGTGCTTTACCGCACCCGTTACGGCCGGCATGTCACCGCGGTCGGCTCGAATGAGGACGTCGCGCGTTATTCCGGCATTTCGATCAACCGGGTGCGCACCGTCACCTATGTGATCCAGGGGCTCTGCGTCGCTGTCGCCGTGCTGCTCTACGTGCCGCGCCTCGGCTCGACGTCCGCCACGACCGGCAGCTTCTGGGAACTGCAGGCGATTACCGCCGTCGTCGTCGGCGGCACCGCGCTCCGCGGTGGGGTCGGCCGCATCTGGGGCACGATCTGCGGCGCCTTCATTCTGGAAATCGTCGGCAACATCATGCTGTTGTCCAACTTCGTCAGCGAATACCTGATCGGCGCCATTCAGGGAGCGATCATCATCATCGCCATGCTGGTCCAGAGGTCGCTGATGCGGAGGTAGGCCGCTGAAGCGGATTAGCCCGCAGAAGCGGGCCAACGAGAACTGACCGAGCTGATGGGTCGCGCCCGGTCCTGAAATATTAAAGACCCTGATATTGTGGGAGAGAGAAACAATGCGCAGACAAATTTTGGGACTGGCCGTGGCGTCGCTGGCGCTTCTCGCCGGCACCGCCTTCGCACAGGACAAGAAGGTGACGATCGGCGTTTCCATTCCGGCCGCCGACCATGGCTGGACTGCCGGCGTCGTGTTCCATGCCGAACGCGTCGCCAAGCTCCTGATGAAGGAGCATCCAGGCCTCAACGTCATCGTCAAGACCTCGCCGGACGCGGCAAGCCAGGCGAACGCCGTGCAGGATCTCGCGGTCCAGGGTCTCGACGCGCTGGTCATCCTGCCGTCCGATCCGGATCCGCTCGTCAACGCCATCCAGCAAGTCAAGGACAAGGGTACGTTCGTCGCGCTCGTCGACCGCGCGCCCTCCGTCAACGACAGCACCATCCGTGACCTCTACGTTGCCGGCAACAACCCGGCGCTCGGCCAGGTCGCCGGCGAATACATCAAGAAGACCACGCCGGACGCCCAGGTCGTCGTCATCCGCGGCCTGCCGATCCCGATCGACCAGCAGCGCCAGGACGGTTTCGACAAGGGCATTGCCGGTTCCAAGGTGAAGGTGCTCGATCGCCAGTTCGGCAACTGGAGCCGCGACGACGCGTTCAAGGTCATGCAGGACTTCCTGACAAAGCACCCGAAGATCGACGTGGTCTGGTGCCAGGACGACGACATGGCCGTCGGCGTTCTCGAAGCCATCGCTCAGTCCAAGCGCACGGACATCAAGTATGTGGTCGGCGGCGCGGGCTCCAAGGACATGGTGAAGAAGGTCATGGACGGCGACAAGATGATCCCGGTCGACGTGCTCTATCCGCCGGCAATGGTGGCTACCGCCATGGAACTCACCGCCGGCAATTTCTACGACAAGGTCCCGGTCAGCGGCACCTACATCCTCGATGCCACGCTGGTGACGAAGGACAATGCCAAGAACTTCTACTTCCCGGATTCGCCGTTCTGATAACGGCTTCCTGACGAAGATCGGCGGCGCCTGCTCGAGTGGGCGCCGCTCCTCCCAACCCCGATTCCTGTGAGCAGCACAGGAATCGGGGATTGAGGCTGCCATTTGCAGGCCATCCAATTTCGGAAGAGGAAACATCATGAAGACGATCAAGGGCCCGGCCATCTTTCTTGGCCAGTTCGCGGGCGATGCGGCACCGTTCAATAGCTGGGACGGGATCACCAAATGGGCGGCGGACAAGGGTTATGTCGGCGTACAGGTACCAACCTGGGCCGGCCAGCTCATCGACCTCAAAAAGGCTGCCTCCTCCAAGGATTATTGCGACGAATTTGCCGGCGTGGCGCGGGCGAACGGCGTCGAGGTGACGGAGCTTTCCACCCATCTCCAGGGCCAGCTCGTCGCTGTGCATCCGGCCTATGACGAGGGGTTCGACGGGTTTGCTGCGCCAGAAGTGCGCGGTAATCCGAAGGCACGCCAGGCCTGGGCCGTCGAGCAGGTGAAAATGGCGCTGACGGCGTCGAAACATCTCGGCATCAAGGCGCATGCGACCTTTTCCGGCGCGCTCGCCTGGCCCTATATGTATCCTTGGCCGCAACGCCCGGCCGGCCTGGTCGAGACTGCCTTCGACGAGCTCGCCAAGCGCTGGACGCCGATCCTCGACCATGCCGATTCCTGCGGCGTCGACGTGTGTTACGAGATCCATCCCGGCGAAGACCTGCATGACGGCGTCACTTTCGAGATGTTCCTGGAGCGGGTGAAGAACCATCCGCGCGCCAACATGCTCTACGACCCGTCGCATTACGTGCTGCAATGCCTCGATTATCTCGACAATATCGACATCTATAAGGACCGGATCAAGATGTTCCACGTCAAGGACGCGGAATTCAACCCGACCGGCCGGCAGGGTGTTTATGGCGGTTACCAGGGCTGGGTCGGCCGCGCCGGCCGCTTCCGCTCGCCCGGCGACGGCCAGGTCGATTTCGGTTCGATCTTCTCCAAAATGGCCGCCAACGATTTCGACGGCTGGGCCGTGGTCGAATGGGAATGCGCGCTGAAAAACTCCGAGGACGGAGCCCGCGAAGGCGCCGAATTCGTGAAGGCCCACATTATCCGCGTCACCGGAAAGGCGTTCGACGATTTTGCCAGCGGCGGCACGGACGAGGCGGCGAACCGGCGGATGCTGGGGCTTTAACAACCGAGCAAGAACACCCCTCTGCCCTGCCGGGCATCTCCCCCACAAGGAGGGAGATCGGATGGAGCACCGCCGAGCCCCAATAAAATGGATGAGGCAAAGCGTCCGCGGTCAATCTCCCCCTTGTGGGGAGATGTCACGGAGTGACAGAGGAGGCGCTCCGATCTCAGTTCCTGGAGAAATTCATGACAATCGAACACAGGCAGGAACAGGCTGCTGAGGCCACGTCATGATGTCGTCAAGCCCTTTTCAGAGCCGCAAGATCGCCGCTTTCGAGCGCGGGCAGATTGGCCTCGATCTTGTCGATTGGCCAGTCCCACCAGGCAAGCGCGAGAAGCTCGGCAATGATCTCCTCGGGAAAACGCATACGTATGAGGCCGGCCGGATTTCCGCCGACGACGGCATAGGGCGGCACGTCGCGCGCAACGACCGACGCGGCTGCGACGATCGCGCCGGGGCCGATAGTCACGCCCGGCATGATCGCGGCATTGTGGCCGATCCAGACATCGTGGCCAATGATCGTGTCCTTCACCGGCAGATCCTTGTAGCCGAACGTCTCCGGCTTGAAGATGCGGAACGGGTAGGCGGTAAAACCCGTCATCGGGTGGTTGGCGGAGCTAGTGATGAAATAGCTGCCCCTGGCGATCTGTACGAACTTGCCGATCACCAGCCGCTCTCGGCTGCCGCGGAAAAGGTAGGGCGCCAGGATGCCGGCCGTTTCTTCAGGTCCTCCGGAATGGGTGTAATAGCTGAAATCGCCGATCTCCATCCGCGGATGATCGATGACGTTCTTCAGGTAAACGGTATCGCGGTAAAGCCGGCCGTCGGGAAGGGTGATGGGATGCGTGGCTGTCGCGTCGAGAAGGGGCATGACCGGACCTTTTCCATGGATTTGCAAGAGGCGCGCCCATCGTCTGAAGGGCGGCTGTTTGAAATACGCGGAGCCTCAGCGGAGGCGGGTCTGGGTGTTCACGGTCGGGGCATCCTTTTGTCTCGCGGCGGAAATCTAGCTTGATCGCGGGGCGAAATCCACCACAGGGTTTGCAGAAATCGAATAAGGGAGAAACATCATGGCAATCGAAGGCAAGGACGAACAGGCGCGGGAGCCGCGCATCCGGCTCGGCATGGTCGGTGG